>DDTJ01000095.1 GCA_002344525.1 Akkermansiaceae bacterium UBA2367 | reverse complement strand
CCCGCCGCTGGGTGGTGGAGCGCACCCATTCGTGGCTCAACCGCTGGCGCAAGCTGCTGGTGAGCTTCGAGAAGACCGAGGCGTCCTATACCGGCCTGCTGTCGTTGGCCGCCGCATTGATCTGCTGGAGGCAAACTATCACTATTTACGGATAAGTTCTAAGGGTTGCTATCGGCATCCTGACTGAGAGCCGCCCCAAAACCCAGCGCCGAAGGCGCGGTCCATCGCAGCCCAGGCCAGCGGCCTGGGAAACCGGATCCGAAAAACGGACGAGGGCTGAAGGCCCGACCCATCCGCGTGGATGCCGAGCAAGACAGGTCGGGCCTTCAGCCCTTCGTCAGGTTGAACCCCGCAGACTTGGGCCGCCGGCCCAAGTCTGCGATGGCCCGCGCCTTTGGCGCGGAGGATCCGGCTTCGTTCCTCCGTCCCTGCGAACCGTCTGTCTTATCGGAAACATCGCTTAATCCTGTGTCATTCGGGCCAGACGGCGGATCGAATCGATCAGGGCCTGCTCATCGTTCTCATGCAAGCTATGAAGCTTGCTCATTCTCGATTGGCCGGACCGCGTCGCCCCACAAATCAGCGGTCCTCCCTCACTCCCGCCCCAGAAAATCGCAAAGCGCCCCGGCCATCGCCGCCACGCCAGTTTTGAGGCATTCCTCGTCCACGTCGAAGGCTGGGGTGTGGATCTCGGCGGTGATGCCGTTGGCCTCATTCGCCACGCCGAGGCGGAAGTAGAAGCCGGGAACGACCTTCGCGAAGTAGGAGAAATCCTCGCCGCCCATCCCCGGCACCGCCTCGATCACGTTCTCCTTTCCGAAGAGTCGGCGGAAGGTCGGCAGGGTCGACTCCACGAGGCCGGCGTTGTTGATGATGCTGGGGTATCCCTTGCGGTAGTCGAAGGTGTGGCTCGCCCCGTGCGCGGCGGTGACGCCGTCGAGGATCTGGCGCATCATCTCGATCACGGAGTCGCGGAAGGCCTCGTCGTAGGTCCGCACCGTGCCGGTGAAGCGCACCTCTTCGGCGACGATGTTGTGCCGCTGTCCGCCCCGGATCGTGCCGACGCTGACGACGAGGGGCTGACGCGTGTCGGTGCGGCGGCTGCGGATCGTCTGCAAGGCGGTGATCGCCTCCGCCGCCACGACGATGGCATCGACGCCGCGCTGCGGGGCCGAGCCGTGGGCCATCTTCCCCCGGATAATAACCTCGAAGGTGTCGCTGTTGGCGCTGTCGGGTCCGACGGTGTAGGCGAGCTGGCCCGCTTCGAGGAAGCGCGTCTCCTCCAGCAATCCGCTGGCCGGGGAGATCGCGGGGCGGCAGTGCAGGCCGAAGATGGCCTCGGGACGGGGATTCTCCAACGCGCCTTCGGCGACCATGAGCTTTGCCCCCCAGTCCTCCTTGTAGTCGGTCGGCATGCTCTCCTCGGCGGGTTGGAAGAGGAACTTCACCGTGCCCCGGACTTGGTTTTTGTGTTTTGTCAGGACTTCGGCCACGCCGAGGGCGACGGTGGTGTGGACGTCGTGGCCGCAGGCGTGCATGACTCCCGGATTGCGCGAGCGGTAGGGTTTCGAGTTCAATTCGGTGATGGGCAGGGCGTCCATGTCGGCGCGGATCGCGACGCAGCGTTCGCTTTCCCCCGCCGTCCCCCGCAGCAGGGCGACGATGCCGTGTTTGGCGACGCCGGTTTTCACCTCCAGCCCGAGTTCCCGGAGCCGTTCCGCGACGAAGGCGGCGGTCTGCTCCTCTTGGTTGGAGAGTTCGGGGTTCGCGTGGAGGGTGCGGCGGGTTTCGACGAGCTTCGGAAACAGTTCGTCGATGGTGGCGCGAAAGATCTCGTCGCGCTCCGAGGCGGCGAGGGGAGGGGAGGCGAGGAGGCCGAGGATGGCGAGGCGGAAAAGGGTGCGGGTCATGATGCGTCAGCGTAGGGAAGTCCGCGCCGGGAGGCAAGACGCAAAAAGCGGGGGAGGCTCCGACGCCGGGCTTGCCAGTCTTCCCGGATTGTCGCATGATCGCGGGATGAAAGCCTGTCGTCCGGTTGTCCTCCTCACCTTGTTCCTCATTTCGAGTTTCGGACGCTCCCCGGCGCAGGAGGCACCCGCGCCTCCACCCGTGCCTGCGCCCGCTCCGGCGCAAAGCTCCGCGCCCGGCCGCCCTTCCATGTACGTTCCCGAGGACCTCAAGGCATGGAGCAGATGGGTGCTCGATAGCATCCCCGACCGCAAAGCGCCTCCGGCCTTCGATGACGCGGAGGTTCGACTGCCGCTCTGGCCTTCGCGCTTGAAATTCGACGCTACCGCGACGGGCGCGGCCTTCTCCCTTGAAGTCGAGGCTTTCTCCAAGACTTGGCTCGCCCTCCCCGGAGGAGTGGGACGCTGGCCCGCGGAGGTGACGCTCGACGCGAAACCGGTCCCCGTGGTCGAGCGCGGGGGGCGTCCCGCGATCCATCTCGAACCCGGCAAACACACTGTCGCCGGGGCCTTCGCGTGGCCCGAGCTGCCGCAGCAGATCGCCCTGTCTCCACAGATCGGCTTGCTCGCCCTGAGCGTGAATGGCCAGTCGCAGACCGCACCCTCCTGGGATGCGGACGGCACCCTGTGGCTCCAGCGCCAAGCCTCGACCGAGCCGGTTGACGAGGATTTCCTCTCGACCAAGGTCCATTCCCTGATCGAGGACGGCATCCCCCTCTGGTTCGAGACGCGGATCGAGTTGATCGTGGCGGGCAAGAGCCGCGAGGAAACCCTCGGCACGGTCCTGCCCGCGGGCTGGCAGCTCGCCTCCGTCGAATCGCCCCTGCCCGTCGCCATCGACGAGGCGGGCCTCATGAAAGGCCAGCTCCGCGCCGGGCGCTGGGCCGTCGTCCTCCGCGCCTTCCGCACCGATCCGCCGGAGTCGGTCGCCTTCGCCGAGGGCGCGACCCCGGCGGTGGCGGACCAAGCCCTCGCCTACCGCGCCCGGCCCGAGTTCCGCCAAGCCGAGATCACCGGCCTGCCGCAGATCGACGCGGCCCAGACCGAGGTGCCCGAGGCTTGGCGCTCCCTGCCCGTCTACCGCTGGGAGACGGGCGCGGCTTTCCAACTCGTCGAGCGCGTCCGTGGCCCCGGCGAGCGCGGCGCGGCCCCCGTCGCGATCCAGCGCTCCCTCTGGCTCGACGAGGATGGAAAAGCCCTCACCTTCCAGGACCGTCTCTCCGGCCCGCTCCGCGAAATCCGTCGTTTCGACGCGGCGGAGGGACATCTGCTGGGGTCGGTCTCGGTGAACGGCGAGCCGCAGCTCATCACCCACAATCCCGACGGCGGTGCCTCCGGCTTCGAGGTGCGCAGCCCACAACTGGAGGCCGTCGCCACCGGACGCATCGAGCTCGGTCGCAGCCTTCCCGCCACCGGATGGCAGGCCGACGCGGATCGGCTCAATGCGACTCTGCACCTGCCGCCCGGCTACCGCATCCTCGCCTTGCGTGGGGCCGACCACTCGCGGGGCGACTGGCTCACGTCCTGGTCGCTGCTCGATCTTTTCCTGCTGCTCCTCTTCACTCTCGCCGTCTTCCGCCTGCGCGGCTTCCTCGCGGGCCTGCTCGCCTTCGCCGCCTTCGGCCTCGCCTACCACGAGCCCGGCGCGCCGCGTTTCGCGTGGCTGATCCTGCTGATTCCCGTGGCCCTCGTCACGGTGCTCCCGGCGGGACGCTGGCGGAAGGTCGCGAACGCCGGGAAGTGGGCGGCGGCGGCGATCCTCCTGCTCTCCCTCGCGCCCTTCGCGGCGCGGCAGATCCAAGCGGCGATCTTCCCGCAGTTGGAGCGGGTGTCGAGCTATGGAGGGTGGAACGACTACCTCGAAGGCGCGGCAATGGCTCCTGCCGCAGTCGCGGCGGACGCGATGGAGAGAGCAAAGGATGCAGTGGCTCTTCCGAGCGATTCCGTGCTTTCGCGAAAATCCTCCGTCCAGCAGGAAAAAAAGCTCTACAAAGACGCCGACAACCTCAAGGCCGATCCCAAGGCCGTCATCCAGACCGGGCCGGGCGTGCCGACTTGGAGTTGGCGCACCGTCACCTTCGGCTGGGACGGTCCCGTCTCCAGTTCGCAGACGGTGCGGCCGCTCCTCATTCCGCCCGCCCTCTCCCGTCCGCTCGGGGTGGCCCGCGTCCTTTGCCTCGTCCTCCTCGCCGCCCTTCTCCTGGCGCAGCGACGCAAGGCCGTGCCTCCCGCCGAACCCGCGCCGGAGAAGGCCGACGAACCTGCGCCCGCCCCGACCCCGGCGGCGGCTCTTGTGGCTTTGTCAGGGTTCCTGCTCTTCGCCTTGGCCGGACCAGCCCAAGCTCAGTTCCCGGGCCAGGACTTGCTCGACGAATTGAAGAAACGCCTCACCGAAACCCCGGACGCCTTCCCCGGCGCCGCCGACCTCGCCTCGGCCGATTTGAAGATCGAGAGCGAGGCCTTCACCCTGACCCTCCACTACCACGCCGCCGCGCGGACCGCCGTGCCGGTGCCGCTGCCCTTCGCCGCCCTCGTTCCTGCGGGGGCCGACCTTGGCGGCGGCAAACCCGCCGCCCTGCTGCGCCGTGACGGTCAACTGTGGACCTTGCTCCCCGAATCCGGCATCCACGTCCTCACCGTGCGGGGTCATCTTCGCGACCTCGGCGAATGGGAATGGGGCTTTTCGCAGAAGCCGCGCCGCGTCGCCGTCGTGGCCGAGGGCTGGACCGTCGGCGGTCTGCGCCCCGACGGCACCGCCGAGGATCAGCTCCTCTTCGCCCGCGCCCGCCGCGAGGAGGCTGCCGCCGCGACCTACGACCGCCCCGACACGAAGCACGCCCTCCTCGTCGAGCGGCAGATCGAGTTCGGCCTCGTCTGGCGCGTCGTCACGACGGTGAGACGCCTTTCTCCGGGAGGCCGCGCCGCCGCGATCCGCGTGCCGCTCCTCGCCGGGGAGAAAGTCGTCAGCCAAGGCCGCACCGTCACGGGCGGAGCCATCGAAATCCGCCTCGCCCCGGACGCGAACGAAGCCACTTGGGAAGGCGAACTCTCCTCCGCGAACGAACTCGCCCTCGCCACGCGCGAGTCCGACACTTGGACCGAGCAATGGCGTCTCATGGCTTCGTCGGTGTGGAACGTGGGCTTTTCCGGCGTTGCCCCCGTCTTCGAGGATCTCGAGGGCCAGCTCGTCCCGCTCTGGCAGCCTTGGCCCGGCGAGAGCGCGACCCTCACCATCTCGCGGCCCAAGGCGGTCGAGGGCGCCGCCGTCACCATCGACTCGGCCGAGCATCGTGTGAACCCCGGTCGCCGCCAGATGGCCTCGACTCTCAGCCTCTCCCTGCGCACCAGTCTCGGCGAGGATTTCCCCATCCGCCTCCCTGCCGGAGCCGAAGTCACCTCGCTGAACCACGACGGGCGCTCCATCCCCGTGCGCAAGGAGGGCGACGCCGTCGTCGTGCCGCTGAAGCCCGGCGCCCAGACCCTCGCCGTGGAATGGCGTCTCCCGAGCGAAGGGCGGACGTGGACCCGCGCCGACGCCGTCGTCCTTCCGGTCGAGGCGGCGAACGTCTCCACCGTGATCCATCCCTCGCGCGACCGCTGGCTCCTTTGGTCGGAGGGACCCCGGCAGGGTCCGGCCTTCCGTTTCTGGGGCGTGCTCGCCTTCGCCCTCGTCGCCACCGTCGTCCTCGCGCGGGTGCCCGATTCGCCCCTGCGCCTGCACGAGTGGCTCCTCCTCTCGCTCGGCCTCACCCAAGTGCCGGTGCCTCTGGCTTTGCTGGTCGTCGCGTGGCTCTTCTTCATCCGCTGGCGCGGGACGGAGGGATTCCGCAAGCTGCCCGCTTGGGCGTACAACCTCTGCCAAGTCGCCTTGATCCTCATCACGCTCATCGCTCTCGGCATCTTCATCGGCATCTCCTCCTCCGGCCTGCTCGGCGATCCCGAGATGTATGTCGTCGGGAACGATTCGACGGCCTCGCGCCTCGCATGGTACGCCGCCCGCACCCCCGCCGAACTGCCGCAGCCGGGCTACGCGTCGATTTCGGTCTGGTGGTATCGACTCGCCATGCTGCTGTGGGCGCTCTGGCTCGCCGCCGCGTTGGTGCGCTGGCTGCGGCTGGGATGGCGGAATTCCTCGCAGGGAGGGCACTTCAAGCAGAGTCCGCCGAAGCCGAAGACGGTGACGCCGCCGAAATTGCCGGGGGATGCGCCGACGGCGTAGGCTCTTCATCACGTTTTTGGATTCAGGAATGTCGGCCCTCCTTGGAGATCACGACGTGTGATCTCCAATTCCGACCTTGTCGAAATGGCTGGGCTTGGTATCACAGTTTGTGATACCCTCTTCGCCATGAACATCACCGAAATCGCCTTCAGTTGCTATCCCGTCACCGACATGGCCCGCGCCCGTGCCTTCTACGAGGGCGTGCTGGGCCTCTCCCCCACGATGGTGGCCGAGGAGCCGGGCGGCATGCAGTGGACCGAATACGACATCGCCAACGGCACCCTCGCCATCGGCGCGGGCGCGCCGGATTGGTCGCCGACCTCCTCGGGTTGCTCCGTCGGTTTGGAGGTCGAGGATTTCGACGCGGCCATCGCCCACCTGCGCGAGCGCGGCACGACCTTCCACATGGAACCCCTCGAAACGCCCGTCTGCCGCATGGCTTTCGTCCTCGACCCCGACGGCAACGCCCTTTGCATCCACAAACGCAAGCCGGGGCACGGGTGACCCAATCGCCGATTGACACCCGGCCCTCCTCGGCGACCGTTTCCCGCTGACATGGTGCGAAAAGCCCTCCAAGTCCTCGTTCTGCCGCTTCTCTTCGCCCTGCTCGGGGTGGGGGGGAAGACGACCTTTTGCGCGGTGCTTTCAATGGTCGGGGTGCAAGCCCACCATCATCTCCACCACGACGGGGACGGTGCGGGTCACTCCGGCTCCTTCTGCCTCGAATCCCACGAGGAGGAAGGCCATGACCATGAATCTGAATCGGTGCCTTGCCCCGAATCCTGCGAGCTCCGCCTCTCCGAAGCGCCGACGCCGGGCTTGGTGAAGGTGCCGGCTCTCACCGTCGCGATCCTCGCCCCCGTCACCTTCGAGATTCCCGCCGCCACGGTCGCGGTCTCGGGCGACGTTCCTTCCGCCATCCCCGATCCGCCGGATCGAGGCCCGGCGCTCTCCGCCCCGACGTTCACGGGGCGTTTTCTGATCTGATCCCGTTGCTTCCCCGGCCCTTTCGACGGGAGGAGGACGCGGCGTGCGCTTTTTTTGCCGCGCTTCCTTGTCGAGTTCCGGCCCGGTCGCCCCTGTCCGCGTCCCTTCGGACGCGTTCCCGACATCGCCTTGCACACGCTTCATGAATCCATCCATCCCTTTCCTCCTCCTGCTCGCCTTCGTGGCGGCGGGAACCTGCCTGCCCGCGTCCGAACCACGCACGCTCACGCGCGACGCGGCGATCCGCACGGCCTTTGCGAACCATCCCGATCTGAAGGTCGCCGCCGTCGCGATCGACCGCGCCACCTCGCGCCTACGCTGGTCGGGGCGCTTGGAGAATCCCGAATTCGAGCTGAACGTGAGCGACGACGGCATCGGACGCAACGAGGGCGAGCGGAACTACGAGGTCGCTTTCGCCCAACGCTTTCCCCTGACCTCGCGTCTCCGTCATGAAAAAGGGCTGCGCCGCCACCAGATTCTCCTTGCTGAAGCCGAGATCGCGGAACGTCGCCGCGAGCTAGCCGGGGAGATCGACCGCGCCTTCGTCGAACTGCTCGCCACTCGCGAGCGCGAGCGCCTCGTCCGGGAGGGCCTTGCCCTGAACGCGGAAATCCTACGCTTCCTCGAGGAGAAGGCCGCCGGCGGCGAGGTCTCGAAGCTCGACGCGATGCAGGCGAAGCTCGCCACCCGTACCCTCGGGCAGGAGCGCGACCGCCTCGCCGCGCAGGAGCAGCAGCAGCGTCTCGCCTTGCTCCGCCACCTCGGTCTTGATGCCACGAGCAACCTGCGTCTCGACGTGGCCCTCGACCTACCCGCGGCCACCCCGTCCGGCAAAGCCGACCTCGACACGATCCTTTCGCGTCGTCCCGACCATGTCCTCGCCCTCGCGAAAATCAACGAAGCCCGCGCCGCCCTCGTCCTTGAGGAGGCGAAACGCTGGGAGGATGTTTCGGTGAGGCTCTTCGTCGAGGGGGAGAGGGCCGTCGATGCGCCGAACGGCTTGGAGCGCAACACTTTCGGGGGCATCGGCATCTCCATCCCCCTCCCTCTGCGCAACCGCAACCAAGGCGGCATCGAGCAAGCCAAGCTCGACGGCGAGGAGGCGTCGCGGGGGGTAGAGGCGGCGCGTTTCAAAATCCGTGGCGAATGCGAGGAGGCCTACCGCGCCCGCCTCGACGCATGGAAGCTCGCTCGCGAGGCCGCCGACGAGTTGCCCGCCCTCGCCAAGGAGCAGCTCGACGAGGTCCGCAAAGCCCATGCGCAGGGCGAGGCGACCTTCCTGCAAGTGCGGCAGGCGCAGGAGCAGTTGCTCGAAGTGCGCCGCGCCGCCCTCGATTTCCTCGCCGACTACCACTTGGCCGAAGCCCGCGTCCGTCTCGCCACCGGCGCCTATCCCGGACTCGAATCGTCCTCACAGAACCAGAAATGAGACTCTTTTTATTAATGCGGCACGCAAATCGTTTCGAAACATCCGGCAGATGTTCCGCGCGTCAGGTAGGGCGGTTCGGCTCGAACCGCCGGAAGGGCGCTCCGGGATCCCTGTGCGCCCAACCCCCGACCGGGCCGGTCGGGTCTACCTGCTCATCGTTTTCGGAATTTGCAAGACTTGGGAAGGTTCCGAAAAGAATCTCTTTGGGGACCGGATTAATATCCAACATCGCCTTCGCTCTCGCACTCTCCGCGCACGCCCAGGAGGACGTCGTCATCCTCGACGCGACCGGGGTGAAGAACCTGCGCATCGAGACCATCACCGCCGAGGAGCGTGATTTCGAAGAGACCGCCTTTGCCCTCGGGCGCATCGAGACGGTGCCGGGCTCGTCCGGCGTCGTGAGCAGCCGCATCCCCGGTCGCATCGCCGAAGTCCTGGTTGCGCCCGGCGACATGGTCGCAAAAGGACAGGTCGTCGCGAAGGTCGAGAGCCGCCAGCCCGGCGATCCGCCTCCGGTGATCGACCTCAAGTCCCCCATCGACGGCTTGGTGATGGCCGTCGCGGCCCGCCCCGGCGAACCCGTCGAGCCGGACAGGATCCTCGTCGAAATCGCGGACCTGACGGAGGTCGATGCCGTGGCGAGCCTGCCCGAGGATCTCGCGGGCCGACTCGAAGCGGGGGCGGAGAGCCACATCCGCGTCGCCGCCCTGCCCGGCGAAGTCTTCAAAGGGACCCTGATCCGCTTCGGCACCACCGTGGACCGGGGGACCGGAACCCTCGCCGGGATCTTCCGACTGAAAAACGAAAGCGGCCGTCTCCGTCCGGGCATGAGGGCCGAATACGCCGTCGTCCTCGGCAGGCGCGAGAACGTGACCTCCGTCCCGCGCGCCGCCTTGCAGGGCGAGCCGAGCCGACGCTTCGTCTTCGTGAAGCATTTCGACCTGCCCAACGCCTTCGTGCGCACTTCCGTCGAGGTCGGTTCGGTGAACGCCCAAGACGCGGAGATTCTCTCGGGCCTCTTCCCCGCCGACGAAGTCGTGACCCGAGGAGCCTACTCGCTCTCCTTCGCCGGAGGCGCCAGCGGCATCTCCCTGAAGGAAGCCCTCGACGCCGCCCACGGACACGAGCACGCCGAGGACGGGTCCGAACTCACCCCGGAGAAAAAGGCCGAAATGGAGGCCGCGAAAAAGGGCGGCAGCCACGATCACGACCATGAAGAAGGCGGCAGCCCGATGTGGAAGTATGTCAGTGCGGCTCTCTTCGTCCTGCTCCTCGCCGCGATCTTCGGGCCGCGCCGGCGTCCCGCCGCCGACGAAGCCCCCGCCGTTGAGGAAGCCCCCGACACCCAATCCCAAACCGAGGATCGCTGAGCCATGCTAAACCGAATGATCCAATGGTCGCTCGCCAACCGGGCGGCCGTCCTCGCGGTCTCGATCCTCTTGCTGGCGCTCGGCTTGTACACCGCCACCCGCCTTCCCGTCGAAGTGCTGCCGGACCTCACCAAGCCCACCGTCGTCATCCTGACCGAAGCGCCGGGACTCGCGCCCGAGGAGGTCGAAACCCGCGTGACCCAGCCGCTCGAAAGCGCCCTGATGGGCGTGGCCGGACTCACGCGCCTGCGCTCGAACAGCGACGTCGCCCTCTCCCTCGTCTATGCCGAATTCGGCTGGGGGACCGACATCTACCGCGCCCGTATGATGGTCCAGGAGCGTCTCCAAGGCGCGCGGGAGCAGTTGCCCGAGGGCGTCGAACCCTTCATGACCCCGGTCGCTTCGCTCATGGGCGAGATTTTGCTCGTCGGCGTGCGCTCCACTGTGCCGGAGGGCGAAGCGGGCTACCTGCCGCCCCGCGAAGTCCGCTCCATCGCCGACTGGACGATCCGTCGGCGTCTCCTCAGCGTCTCCGGCATCGCCGAAATCCTCAACATGGGCGGAGGGATCAAGCGGATCGAGATCCAGCCCGACCCCCATCGGATGCAGGCCCTCGGCGTCAGCCTCGCGGAGCTCGAGGCGGCGGCGGAAGAGGCCGCGAATACGACCACCGGCGGCTTCCTCGACACCGGACCGACGGAGATCATGGTCCGCAATCTCTCCATGACCGTCGATCTCGCCGAGATCGCCAACACGGCGGTGAAGAAGATCGGCGACCGCGCCATCGCCATCTCCGACGTGGCGAGGGTCGAGTGGGGCGTCGAGCCCATGCGCGGTGACGCCACCGTGAGCCGCAGCCCGGAGAAAACGCCGACCTACGGCGTGATCATGACGGTGACCAAGTCGCCCGGCTTCGACACCCGCGAACTGACCGGCAAGATCAAAGAGGCCCTCGCCGAGCTCCAGCCGGCCCTGCCCGAGGGCGTGGAGACGGCCCTGCTCTTCCAGCAGAAGGACTTCATCGACCACGCCATCGGCAATCTCGCCGAGGCCATCCGCGACGGAGCCGTCATGGTCACGGTGGTGCTGTTCCTTTTCCTTCTCAACCTCCGCACCACCTTCATCACCCTGATGGCGATGCCCATGTCCTTCGCCATCACCATGATCGTCTTCCTCGGCATGGGCATCAGCGTGAACTCCATGACCCTCGGCGGCCTCGCCGTCGCCATCGGCATGGTCGTGGACGACGCCATCGTCGATGTGGAGAACGTCTTCCGGCGATTGCGGGAAAACGCGGCGCTCGCCAACCCGCTCCCGAGACTGACCGTCATCGCCCGGGCCTCCGGCGAAGTGCGGAACTCCATCCTCTACGCGACCGTCCTCATCGTCCTCGTTTTCGTCCCGCTCCTCGGTCTTTCGGGGGTGGAGGGCAAGCTCTTCGCGCCCATCGCCATCGCCACGATCCTCTCGATGGTCGCCTCCTTCGTCGTCTCACTCACCGTCATCCCCGTGCTCTGCTCCTTCCTGTTGAATCCAAAGGAAGGCCACGAGCACAAGGACGGACGCCTCGTCCGCGGCATGAAATGGCTGCTCGACAAGACCCTGCTGCGCCTCGCCCTTGGCCAGCCGGCCCTCGTCCTCGCCATCGCCCTCGTCCTGCTTGTCGCCGCCTTCTCCCTCTATCCCATCATGAACAAGGACTTCCTCCCGAAATTCCGGGAGGAAACCGCCCTCGTCGCCGTCTCCGCGAACCCCGGGACCTCGCTCGACGAGATGAACCGCATCTCCGACGTGCTCGAGGAGCAGATCCTCGGCGTGCCTGAGGTGCGCATCGTCGGCCGCCGCCTCGGGCGCGCCGAGCGCGGCGACCACGTCGTGCCCGTCTCGACCTCGGAGTTCGACGTCGATTTTCGCGAAATCGAAAGCGAAGACGGCAGCCCCCCCCGGAGCCGCCGGGAAATCCTCGACGACCTCATGGCCAGGGTCCGCACCGTGCCCGGCGTCTTCGCCGTGGTCGGCGGGCCGCTCTCGGACCGCATCGGCCACATGATGAGCGGCGTGGCCGCGCCCGTGGCGGTCAAGGTCTTCGGCCCCGATCTGGACAAGATCCGCTCCCTCGGCGTCGAGGTGCAGGAAGTCGCCAGGACCATCCCCGGTTTCGAAGGGGCGAAGCTCGACGTGCAATCCAGCATCCCGCAGCTCCGCATCGAGGCCGACCGCGACCGCGCGCGCGCCTACGGCATCGCCCCCGGCCGCCTCAACGAGGATCTCTCCACCCTCGTCGGCGGCAAGGAGGTCGCGGAACTGCGCGAAGGCCAGCGCGCCGTGAACCTCGTCACCCGCCTGCCGCTGGAGTGGCGCGACTCCCCCGAAAAGATCGCGCAACTGCCCATCCAGGTCGCGGAGGGCCAATACGTCCCGCTCCACGCCCTCGCCGACGTGCGCGAGGCGAAGGGGCCGAACGTGATCTTCCGCGAGGACGGCCAGCGCCGTTTCACCATCGCGATCAAGCCCGAGGTGCGCGGCGTCTCGGACCTCGTCGTCCGGCTCCAGGAGGAGGTCGCCGAAAAGGTGAAGCTGCCGGAGGGCTATTTCATCACCTTCGAAGGCGAGTTCCAGGCGCAGCAGGAGGCGACCCGGCGCATCGCGATCCTCTCCGCCGCCGTCTTCGTCGCCATCTTCATGATGCTCCACGGCTATTTCAAAAGCGCCGCCCTCGCCCTCCAGGTGCTGGTGAACATCCCCCTCGCCCTCATGGGCGGGCTCGCCTTCACCTGGCTGAAGCTGAACAACATCAGTATCGCCACCCTCGTCGGCTTCGTCGCCGTCGGCGGCGTCGCCGCCCGCAACGGCATCATGATGATCTCGCACTACCTCCACCTGATGAAGCACGAGGGCGAGGGCTTCACCCGCGCCATGATCGTGCGAGGGACGAAGGAGCGGCTCGTGCCCGTGACCATGACCGCCCTCGCCGCCGGCATCGCGCTGATCCCCTTCGTCCTCGCCGCCGACCAGCCGGGCAAGGAGATCCTCCACCCCGTCGCCGTCGTCATCGTCGGCGGCCTCGTCTCCTCCACCCTCCTCGATATGGCGGTGACCCCCGCGATGTTCTGGCTCTTCGGGCGCAAGGCCGCCGCCCGGTCCCTGGAACTCGGGTCCGCCGCCGCCCACTGACCCCGAATTTCCGTTGCGGCGGTCCGTTTCACTTGATGGACCACCGCGACAATCCCAACGAAAACCAAATCCATACACATCCAAGCCCATGAAAATCCGACTCCCCCTCCTCCTCGCCCTGTGCGCCATCGCGCTCCCTGCCGCAGCCGACAAGAAGCACAAGCACGACGACCACAAACACGACAAGAAGCACAAGCATGACGACGATCACGACCACGACGAGAAAATGGTGGGACCGAACGGCGGGCGCGTCGTCACCTCGACCGAGCCTCACTTCGAGTTTCTCGTCCTCGAGGATCGAAAGTTGAAGATCACCTTCCTTTCCGAGGAAGGTGAGGCCGTCGCCCCCGGAAAAGCCACCATCACCGCCGTGGGCGGGGAGCGTTCGAAGCCGACGAAGTTCGCCTTTGCCGAAGCGGACGGCGCCCTCGTTTCCGACGCCGCCCTGCCCGAGGGCGAGCAGATCCCGATCGTTCTCCAAGTGAAGCTGACTCCCGACGCGAAGACCGTCACCGAGAAATTCACCGTGAACCTCGCGAAGTGCCCGACCTGCGAATACAAGGAGTACGCCTGCATCTGTGATCATGACCATGATCACGAGCACGACCACAAAGACGAGAAGAAGAAAAAGGGCTGACCGTTCCTCTGTGACCGGACAGGGTTGCTTCGGCGAGGTGACCCTGTTCGCTGCCTCAAGGAGGGCCGACATTCCTGTCGGCCTGCTGGTCCTGCCGCACCGGGGCTTGATGGCCGACAAGAATGTCGGCCCTCCTTGGATTCCCTGACGCGTTCGCCTCCCCGCAAAAGACCGCCCGATGGCCCCTGAACCGGATACCTGCGACCACTGCGAGCATCACGATTCCCGCCTGCCCGCGCGGACGTTGATCGCCGCCTCCGGCCTGCTGACCGGGCTCGGCCTTGTCCTGCATTGGACGAAAGGTCCCGCCGCGCTCGCAACGACGGCCTTCGCCCTCGCCACCCTCGCGGGCGGGATGCTCGTCTTCCCCGCCGCGTGGCGCTCGCTGCGGAAGCGGCGGCTCGACATGAACGTGCTCATGGCCGTCGCGGTCTCGGGCGCGTGGGTCATCGGCGAGCAGGCCGAGGCGGCGGCGGTCGTCTTCCTTTTCGCCCTTTCCGAATGGCTCGAATCCCTCAGCGGCGAACGCGCCCGCAAGGCGATCCGCTCGCTGATGTCGCTCGCGCCCGAGACCGCCCTACTCCGGCGCGAGGACGGTTCCACCGAGGAGATTCCCGCCGCCGCGGTCGGCATCGGGCAGACCATCCTCGTCCGCAGCGGGCAGCGTATCCCGCTGGATGGCGAGGTGACGGGCGGGCGCTCCGCGGTCGATCAAGCGCCCATCACTGGCGAATCCGTGCCGGTGGACAAGGGGCCGGGCGACGAGGTCTTCGCCGGCACCGTGAACGGCGAAGGCTCGCTGGAGGTGCGGGTCGGCAAATCCGCCTCGGACTCCACCCTCTCGCGCATCATCCGGCTGGTCGAGGAGGCCGAGGGCAGCCGCGCCCCCATGCAGCGCTTCGTCGATCGCTTCGCCGCCATCTACACCCCGGCGGTGTTCGTCGTCGCTCTGCTCACGGCGTTGCTCCCGCCCCTGCTTTTCTCCGGCGCATGGGGCGACTGGGTTTATCGGGCGCTCGCCCTGCTCGTCATCGCCTGTCCCTGCGCCCTCGTCATCGCCACGCCGGTGTCCATCGTCTCCGGACTCACCGCGCTGGCCCGGCGGGGCGTCCTCGTCAAAGGCGGGGCGCATCTGGAGGCCCTCGGAAAGCTGAAGGCCCTCGCCGTGGACAAGACCGGCACCATCACCGAAGGCCGCCCGAAGGTGGTGGAGCTGATCCCCATCGACGCCGAAGACGAAGACGAGTTGCTCCGCATCGCCGCGTCCATCGACGCCCATTCGGAGCATCCCATCGCCCTCGCCGTCGTCGCCCGCGCCAGGGAGCGCAGCCTTACCCCTCCTGATTCGACCGGATACCGGGCGGTCACGGGGCAGGGAGCCGAGGCCCTTGTCGGAGGCCGCGTCTGCTTCATCGGCAATCACCGCATGGCCCACGAGTCGGGGCTTTGCAGCGAAGCGCTCGAAGCCCGGCTCGCGGAAATCGAAAGCCGGGGCCTCTCGCTCGCCGTCGTGGGGGAGCGGCCTTCCGCCGATGCGCCGGGCCGTCTCCTCGGCGTGCTGGCCATCGGCGACACGATCCGCCCGGACGCCAGGGAAGCCCTTGCCGCTTTGCGAGAGGTCGGGATCGAGCGCGTCGTCATGCTCAGCGGCGATAACCAGCGCACCGTCGATGCCATCGCCGGACAGGCCGGACTCGACGAAGCCTTCGGCGACCTCCTGCCCGAGGACAAAGTCGAGCGGGTCCGGACTTTGCTCGGGCAACACGGCCAAGTCGGGATGATCGGCGACGGTGTCAACGACGCCCCCGCGCTCGCCGTCGCCAGCGTCGGCATCGCCATGGGCGCGATCGGCAGCGACACCGCCATCGAGACCGCCGACGTGGCCCTGATGCAAGATGATCTCGGGAGGCTCGCCGATGCGATCCGACTCGGTCGCCGCACCCTCGGCATGATCCGATTCAACATCGCCTTCGCCCTGCTGGTGAAGGCCCTGTTCCTGATCCTCACCTTCGCTGGCCACGCCAGCCTCTGGCTCGCCATCCTCGCCGACACCGGGGCCACCCTGCTGGTCGTGGTGAATTCGCTGCGGCTGCTGTCCGACAAGTGGAGGCGGCGTCCCGCCGCCCACTGAACCCCGCATTTCTGTCGAGACGGTTCGTCTCACCCAATGGACCGTCTCGACCACTCCAACAAAAACCAACCAACCACCACCTATGAGCATCCGCCATCTCCTCCTCCCTGCCCTCCTCGCCATCGCCCTCCCCTCGTGCGGAGACAAGCACGACCACGATCATGATCACGACCACAAGCATGACGAAGCCCACAAGCACGACCATGACCATGACGACGACCATGATCACAACCACGGAGGGAAAGTCGGGCCGAACGGCGGGCGAGTCGTCACCGCGACCGAGCCGCACTTCGAGTTCCTCGTCCTCGACGACCGCAAGCTGAAGATCACCTTCCTCTCCGAGGAGGGCGAGGCCGTCGCCCCCGGCGGGGCCACCGTCACCGCCGTGGGCGGCGAGCGCTCGAACCCGACGAAGTTCGCCTTCGCCGAGGCCGACGGCGCCCTCGTCTCCGACGCCGCCCTGCCCGAGGGTGACATGGTGCCCATCGTCCTGCAAGTGAAGCTGACCCCCGACGCGGAGACCGTGACCGAAAAATTCACCGTCAATCTCGCCCAATGCCCCACCTGCGAATACAAGGAATACGCCTGCATCTGCGAGCACGATCACGACCACAAAGACGAGAAGAAAGACTGATCGCCTCCCCTCGGACGGAACAGGGTTGCCTCGGCGGGGCAACCCTGTTCACTGGTTTCAGCCGGATCGCGACAGGGCGGAATCGGCCTACGTGGGCGGCATGAGCACGGGGATCGTCTCCCGCTGATGCCTGCGGTAGATGCGGAAATCCCCGTCCACGGTGATCACGGGAAGGGAGGGATGGCGCTCGCTCAGGCAGATCAGGCACAAGTCCGCCAGATCGGGCGAGCGGTCGGCGTAGCGCTTGGCGAAGACCTCCAGCCGGGGCTGGCAGACGGCGAAATCCAGCTCCACGCGCAGCAGCCCGGCCCGCACCAGAGCCAGCACCTTCTCTGCCGACCTGGTGTGGAAGACCGCCTCCGCCAGCACCGCCTCGCATGTCACCAGCGGCGCATCCACCTGCTCCGCGAGCCGCACCGCCCAAGGATGGAAGGAATCCCGTCGGTTCAGAAACGCGACGATGAAACCCGTGTCCGCGATCCCCGTCATGGCCGGGAAAAGCCCTTGCGCCGGGAAAGGTCTTTTGGTCCGTCCACGCTCCCGGCCAGTTTCATGAAAGGCTTCCCGCGCTCCGCCTGCCGCGCCTTTTCCAACGCTTCCTTGACTAAGCTCCCTTGGGAGCGGCCGGTGGCCCGTGCCTGCTCCTCCACCCAGCGGGCTAGATCCTCGCCCAGACGAACGCTCAGTGTCGTGCTCATATGGCAACTATGTGTGACGCATGGGCCGTTGTCAATGGAAGGCGAAGGCTGCGGTCTGGGTGACGATCGGGCGCGGCCTTCCTGTGGCGCATGGGAGCGCGGGCACTCCTGCCCGTATCTGGCGTAGGGGTTGGCTGCATTTTTCGCCGCCGCCCGTTGACCGTTCCGGCGCAAGGTCCCACAGTTCCGGCCATGCCCAAGGCCGCGCCCATGGAACTCCCCAACGAAATGATCCTCGCCTCGGCGGGCTCGGGGAAGACGTGGCAGCTCACGAACCGCTACATCGCCCTGATGGCCCTGCAGCTCCGCAGCGGGACCGAGGTCGCGCCGGAGCGCATTCTCGCGGCGACCTTCACGCGCAAGGCGGCGGGCGAGTTCTTCGACTCCATCCTCGTGAAGCTGGCCGAGGCCGCGTCCGACGCGAAGAAGGCCGCCGCCCTCGCGGGCGACCGGGACGATCCCCTCGCCCCCGTCCTCGCGACGCTGACGCCGGAGGACTACGCCCGCCTCCTCCGCGTCTTCGTCTCGCGCATGCCTCGGCTCTTCCTCGGCACCCTCGACAGCTTCTTCGCGAACCTGCTCCGCGCCTTCCCCGCCGAGTTCGGATTGACGGACGACTTCGAGACGATGGACGACCACCAGTCCGCCGTGGCGCGGGCGCGGGTCTACGAGGCCGTCTTCTCGCGCCGCGCCGCGTCCGGCAAGGGCGAGGACCCCGCCCAGCGCGCCTTTCTCGAAGCCTTCCGCCTCGCCACCCTCGGGTCGGAGGAAAACCGCGTCGTCGGACAGCTCGACGGCTACCTCAACGATCTCCACGAGCTCTATCTCGACGCCCCCTCGGCGGAGCGCTGGGGCCGCGCGGAGTCGGTCTGGCCCGGCGACGGGGGCAAACACTGGTTCGTCGATGAGATCGATCCCCTCAAGGAAGGGCGTCGGCTGATCGAGGCGCTGAAGGCGATCGAGGCCTCGGGCAGCAAGATCGTTTGGAAATTCTGGGACGAGTTCGTCGATCAAATCGCGACCTTCAAACCGGGATTGCCGCTCACGAAGCGGATGGAATATGTGGCCAAAATCGTCCTTCCGATCTGGCGCGAGGTCTCGGCTGGCTCCGCCGCGATCAAATTCGACCGCACCGTGCAGGATCTCGGCCCCCCCGCCTGCGAACCCCTGCGCCGTCTTTTCCAATGGATCGTCGGCGGCGAACTGCGGAGGAAGCTCGACCGCACCCGAGGCGTGCGCGAATTGCTCCACCACTACGAATCGGCCTACGCCGGGCAGGTGCGGCGGCGCGGCTTGCTCACCTTCAAGGACGTGCAAATCCTCCTCTCCGGACGCGGCGGGGACGGGGAGGCGGAGGACTCGCCCCTCTTCAGCCAGATCCCCGGCGAGGACGAACGGCTGCGCATCGACTACCGCCTCGACGCGCGCTACGACCACTGGCTCCTCGACGAATTCCAGGACACCAACCCGCTCCAGTGGCGCGTCATCGAGAACCTCGTCGACGAGGTCGTGCAGGACACCTCGGGAACTCGCTCGCTGTTCCAGGTCGGCGACCTGAAGCAGGCCATCTACGCTTGGCGCGGCGGCGACACCCGCCTCTTCACCGATCTCGCGAAGCGCTACAACGTCCACGAGGAGCGGGTGCGGCGGCGGCATCTCGACGTCTCGTGGCGCTCCGGCCACGACGTGATCGACCCGGTGAACCGAGTCTTCGGCGACCGCGCCGCCCTCGCCGCGCTGGAGCTTCCCGAGGCCGCCCTCGCGCAGTGGGAATGGCACGACCATCGCGTCTCGCCCAAGGGCGAAGCCTACGAGGGCGTCGCCTACCTCCTCAACCCGATCGCGCCCGCGGGCGGGAAGCCGGAGAAGGAGGACATCCACGCCCTCGTCGCCGGCATTCTGGAGGAGATCGACCCGGTTCGGCGCGGCCTCTCGTGCGCCATCCTCGTACAACGCAACCGCGAGGGCGAGGAACTGGTCGACGCCCTCCGCGCCCGCACCCGCATCCCCGTGGTGGGCGAGTCGGAGATCTTCATCGCCTCGGACAACCCGCTCAACCGCGCCCTCCTCAGCCTCTTCCAAGTCGCGGCACATCCCGGCGACCGCTTCGCGTGGGAGCATCTCAAGATGGGGCCTTTGGGAGCTTTGTTAGAGGAAGGGGATCTCACGCCGCCCGCATTTTCGAGCCGCCTCCTCGCCGCGCTCTTCGAGTCGAATTTCGAATCCCTCGTCCGCCACTGGATCGCGAACATTGAGGAAGCCCTCGCCGCGCCGCTCGACGCTTTCACCCGTGGCCGGGCGGAGGAATTCGCCCTCGCCGCCCGCGTCTTTGACGAGAGCGGCAGCCGCGACATCGACGAGTTCCTCGCCTATGTCGGGAAGCGCCGCATCCGCGAGGCCGCCGCCGGGAACGCGGTGCAGGTGATGACCATCCACCAGTCGAAGGGCCTCACCTTCGACGCCGTCATCCTGCCCGAGCTCGGCGGGAACTCCCTCGACACGGCGCGGCGGGAGATCGGGGCGAAGCAGAACGCGGCCCGCGAGATCGAGTGGGTCCTGGAAATGCCGCGCAAGGACTTCGTCCAAGCCGATCCCGTCCTCGCCGCCCACGCCACCGAACGCGCCGCCGAGTCCGCCTACGAGGCGCTCTGCAAATTCTACGTCGCGATGACGCGGGCGAGCCGCGCGAACTACCTCATCACCGAGCCGCGCGGGCCGAAGTCCGAATCGCGCAATTTCGTGAAGCTGCTGGAGGACACCCTCGCGGGCGAGCCGCGCGAGGACGCCTTCGGCGGCGTGTCCGCGACCGTGCTCTACGAAAGCGCCACCCCCCGCACGAAGCGGCGCTGGTTCGAGGCCTTCGCGCCGCACGAAGCGCCGCCGGAAGAAGAGGCCAGGCCGCCCGCTGGCGTCGATCCCGCCCTCGCCCGTCTCCGTCCCCGCCGCCGCACCCCGAGCGGGTCGGAGCTCGTCACGGTGAGCGCGGCCCAGCTTTTCAGCCGTCGCGGAGGCGAGGCCCGCGAATTCGGCACCCTCGTCCACGCGATCTTCGAGGAGATCGAATGGATCGAGACCGCCGACCTTGCCGGGATCGAGGCCGCTTGGAAAGCCCGCCGCCCCGGCTCCACCGCCCTCGACGACGCCCTGGCCCAAGTGCGCGGCGTTCTCGACGAGCCGGGCCTCCGCGCCGCCTTCGCCCGTCCCGGCGAACAGGCCGAAATCTGGCGAGAGCGGAATTTCGAGATCCTCCTCGGCGACGAATGGCTCTCCGGCACCTTCGACCGCGTCGCGCTCGACCGCGACATGGCGGGGCGGGCCACCGGAGCGACCATCCTCGATTTCAAGACCGACCGCGTCGCCACGGAGGAGGAGATCGCCGCCGCCGTCGAGAAATACCGCCCGCAGCTTGAGACCTATCGCGAAGTCCTGCGCCGTATGACCGGACTGCCCGCGGACGCGGTGCGCTGCCGCCTGATCTTCACCCGCCCCCGCGTCCTGCGCGAGCTCTGCCCCCCCGTGGCCCATGCCCCGTGACTCATTCAATCGCTTGCTTTCCCCACCGCATCGCGCAAACTAGCCGATTCCACCACCCTGCCCATGAGCGACCAGCCCCTCCAGATCTACATTGACGGCCAGTTTTTTCCCCAGGAGGACGCGAAAATCTCGGTCTTCGACCACGGCCTGCTCTACGGGGACGGGGTCTTCGAGGGCATCCGCTTTTATAATGACCGCGTCTTCCGGCTGGAGGAGCACATCGACCGGCTCTTCGACTCGGCCAAGGCCATTCACCTGACCATCCCCGCGACGCGCGAGGAGGTCATCGAGGCGACTCTCGAGACCATCCGCCGCAATGACCTCCACGACGGCTACATCCGCCTCCTCGTGACCCGCGGGGTGGGGGAGCTGGGGCTCAGTCCCTACCGCTGCAAGCGCGCCTCCATCATCGTGATCGCCTCGACCATCTCGCTCTACCCGGCGGAGAAATATGAAAAGGGCCTCATCCTCGCGACCTGTGCGACGCGCCGCCCCAACCATGACGCCCTTTCCCCGGCGGTGAAGTCGCTGAACTACCTCAGCAACGTCATGGCCAAGGTCGAGGCCATCGCCTCCGGCGCGGAGGAGGGCGTGATGCTCAACGCCGCCGGCTACGTCGCCGAATGCACCGGGGACAACATTTTCACCGTGAAGAACGGGATCGTCTACACCCCGACGGTGGCCTCGGGATCGCTCTACGGGATCACGCGAGGGGTCGTCATCGAGCTGGTCGCCGCCGCGGGCTTGGAATTGCGCGAGGTCGAGATGGCCCGCTACGACCTCTACACCGCCGACGAGCTTTTCCTCACTGGTACCGCCGCCGAGGTCGTGCCCGTGGCCGAATACGACAAGCGCGTCATCGGCACGGGCGAGCCGGGTCCCGTGACCCGCCGGCTCATCGCCGATTTCAGAAAACTGGTGCAAACCACCGGGACGCCGATTTACGAAGCGGCTTCCGTGTCGTAGATTGCGGCGGATGCGGCGGACCGTCCCTGCGGGGCTGGAGCGGCATCCTCCTGCCATTCCATGAACTGCGACATCTGCCAGAGCGAGAAAGCGACCATCTTCTTCAGCCAGATGGCCGAGGGCAAGCTGCAGAAGGTGAACCTCTGCAAGGTCTGCGCCGACGAGAAAGGCGTCACCGACCCGACCGGGTTCGCCCTCGCCGACATGCTCGAAGGCATGGGCCAGCAGACCTCCGTCGAGACCGCCGCGCCCAAGCCACACGAGCTCGTCTGCGGGAGTTGCGGCTTCTCCCAGAGCGATTTCAAGAAGACGGGCCGCTTCGGCTGCGCCGAGTGCTACCAGGTCTTCGACGAGGGGCTCGACGGCCTCCTCGAAGCGATGCACAAGCACACCCGCCACGTCGGCAAGGTTCCCGGCTCCTGCCCCGATCCGGGCGACCGTCGCTCCGCCTCCAGCCCCGTGATGCCGGGCGAGGCGAATCCGCGGGCGCGTTTGAGCGAATTGAGGCAGGCGCTGTCGAAGTCGGTCGAGGACGAGGACTACGAGGAGGCGGCCCGACTCCGCGACGCGATCTCTCGCCTCGAAACCCTGATCGGCGAAGTGTAGCTTCCTCCATCTTCCGAAAACCTCTGGCACCGCGACTGCTATCCCACCCATCAACGACCCCGACGAGGCGATGCGATTCTCCACCCTCCTCAAAAAGCCCGCCGAATGGATGCGGACTCCCGGCCCGGAGAACGACATCGTCATGACGAGCCGGGTGCGCCTCGCCCGCAACCTCGTCGGCCACCCTTTCCCCGGTTGGGCCAAGAAGGACGACCGCACGCGCGTCATGGAGCGGGTCCGCCCCGTCCTCGAAGAACTCGCGGAGATGAAGGACTCCTTCTCCGAGGAGATGACCCAGCTCACCGCCATCGAGAAGCAGGTCCTCGTCGAGCGCCACCTCATCAGCCGCGAGCACGCCGCCAAGGGCCCCGGCTGCGCCACGGTGATGAACCGCCGTCAGACCGTCAGCGTGATGATCAACGAGGAGGACCACCTCCGCATGCAGGCGATCCGGCCCGGCCTCCAGCTTCTCGCTGCCTACGAGTCCCTCGACCAGATCGACACCGAGCTGGAGGACGACCTGCCCTACGCCTTCGACCACCAGTACGGCTACCTCACCGCCTGCCCCACGAACCTCGGCACGGGGATGCGCGCCTCGGCCATGCTCCACCTGCCCGGCCTCGTCCTCGGCGAGCAGATCAACCAGACCATCCAGGGGGCCAACAAGATCGGGCTCGCCGTGCGCGGCCTCTACGGGGAAGGCACCGAGGCCCTCGCCAACCTCTTCCAGATCTCCAACCAGAACACCCTCGGGATGCGCGAGGAGGACATCATCGCCCACCTCGACCGCGTCATCGGCCAGCTCATCGCCAACGAGAAGAACGCCCGGATGAAAATCCTCGAGGACCGGCCCACGATGATGCAGGACCAGATCGGCCGCGCCTATGCCGTCCTCAAATACGCCCACATCATCTCGTCGAAGGAGGCGCTGAACCACCTCTCCATGATCCGCCTCGGCTGCGACCTCGGCTTCGTCCCCGAAGAGGAGCGCGAGACCATCACCGTGCTCCTCACCGAGATCCAGCCCGCCCACCTCCAGATCTCGGCCAAATGCAAACTTTCCGCCGAGGAACGCGACATTTTGCGTGCCGACATCATCCGCAAGAGCTTAATTGGGCTGACGCCGCCGGATTTTCGCAGTATACTCACCGACAGGGACGACGACGATGAATAATTTCACCCCCAGAGCGCAACAGGTCTTGGCTCTCGCCCGCAAGGAGGCGGACCGTTTCAACCACAACTACGTGGGGACCGAGCACCTCCTCCTCGGCCTCATCAAGCTCGGCCAAGGCGTCGCGGTCAACGTCTTGCAAAAGATGAACCTCGACCTCGACACCGTGCGCCTCGAAGTCGAGAAGCAGGTCGGCAACGGTCCCGAGACCAAGATGGTCGGGAACATCCCCTACACGCCCCGCGTGAAGAAGGTCCTCGCCCTCGCCGGAAAGGAGGCGAAGGCCCTGAACCACAGCTACGTCGGCACCGAGCACATCCTCCTCGGCCTCCTCCGCGAAGGCGACGGCGTCGCCGCCCGCGTCCTCAAGAATCTGGAGGTCGATATCGAGCGCACCCGCAACGAGATCCTCCGCGAGCTCGATCCGAATTTCTCCGGTGGCGGCGCGGACGACGACGAGAGCGACTTCGACGAGCCCGGCAGCGGCCGCAAGGAGGGCAAGACTCCCGCCTTGAAGGCCTTCGGTCGCGACCTCACCGAGTTGGCGAACAACGGCGACCTCGACCCCGTCATCGGACGCAGCAGCGAGATCGAGCGCGTCATCCAGATCCTCTGCCGCCGCACCAAGAACAATCCCGTCCTCATCGGCGAGGCCGGGGTCGGCAAGACCGCCATCGCCGAGGGCCTCGCCCAGGAGATCGCCTCCGGGAACGTCCCCGAGCTGCTCCGCGACAAGCGCGTTATCACCCTCGACCTCGCCCTTATGGTCGCCGGCACGAAATACCGCGGCCAGTTCGAGGAGCGCATCAAGGCGGTGATGGACGAGATCAAGCGTTCCAAGAACGTCATCCTCTTCATCGACGAGCTCCACACCATCGTCGGGGCCGGATCGGCCGAGGGGGCGATGGACGCCTCGAACATTATCAAGCCCGCCCTCAGCCGAGGCGAGCTCCAGTGCATCGGCGCGACCACGCTGAATGAATACCGCAAGTTCATCGAGAAGGACGCCGCCCTCGAGCGCCGCTTCCAGCAAGTCAAAGTCGAGGAGCCCAGCGTCGAGGACGCCATCCTCATCCTCCAGGGGCTGCGCTCCAAATACGAGGCCCACCACAAGGCCCTCTACACCGTCGAGGCGATCGAGGCCTGCGTGAAGCTTTCCGCCCGCTACCTCACCGGGCGCTTCCTTCCCGACAAGGCCATCGACATCCTCGACGAGGCCGGGGCGCGCTCCCGCATCGCCTCGATGACCCGTCCGCCCCAGGTCAAGGATCTCGAAGCCGAGATCGAGCGCATTGTCACGGAGAAGGAGTCCGCCATCAAGAACCAGGACTTCGAGATCGCCGCCGCCCTGCGCGACAAGGAGAAGCACAAGCGGCAGGAGGTCGAGGACATCCTCGCCCAATGGCGTGCGACGAACGAGGAGAAGATCGTCACCGTGGACGAAGACGACATCATGACCGTTGTCGCCAAATGGACCGGAGTCCCCCTCCAGCGTATGGAGGAGAAGGAGACCGAGAAGCTCCTCAAGATGGAGGACGAACTGAAGTCCCGCGTCATCGGGCAGGACGAGGCCGTCGTCGCGATCTCCCGCGCCCTGCGCCGCAGCCGGGCCGACCTCAAGGACCCGCGCCGCCCCATCGGCTCCTTCATCTTCCTCGGCCCCACCGGCGTCGGCAAGACCTACCTCGCCCGCAACCTCGCCGAGTTCATGTTCGGCGACAAGGAGGCCCTCATCCAGATCGACATGTCGGAGTACATGGAGAAGTTCACGAGCAGCCGACTCATCGGTTCGCCTCCCGGCTACGTGGGATACGAGGAGGGCGGCCAGCTCTCCGAGGCGGTGCGTCGCCGGCCCTACTCCGTCGTCCTCTTCGACGAGATCGAGAAGGCCCACCCCGACGTGATGAACCTCCTCCTCCAGATCCTCGAGGAGGGCATGATCACCGACTCGCTCGGGCGCAAGATCGACTTCCGCAACACCATCATCATCCTCACCACCAACGTGGGGGCCGACGTCATCAAGCGCCAGGTCAGCCTCGGCTTCGGGGCGATGGGCGGCGGCGACGAGAACTACGGCACGATGAAGGACAAGATCCTCGAACGGGCCAAGGAGGCCTTCAAGCCCGAGTTCCTCAACCGTCTCGACGAGAAGATCGTCTTCCACGTCCTCGACCGCGACAACCTCATCAAGATCGTCGACCTCGAGATCGACACCGTCCTGAAGCGCCTTGCCGCGAAGAACATCCACCTGAAGCTCGACAAGAAGGCGAAGGACTTCCTCATCGAGCAGGGCTACGATCCGAACTACGGCGCCCGCCCCATGCGCCGCGCCGTCGAGCGCCACATCGAGGATCCGCTCGCCGAGCACCTCCTCCGCGGCGACGTCAAGGCCGGCCAGACCGTGAAGATCACCCACAAGAAGGACGAGAAATACCTCACCTTCCGCCCCGAAGGCGTCGATTCCGCCGAGGACGACGCTGTTGAGGTGGGGTCCGCCGGGGAGGCGTGAGAGGGTGATTCCGATGCGATCCGCGTCGGATCACCGATCCCGCAAGACGAACCCGCCGAATTCCTCCTCCCATTCGAGGCGGAGTTCGGGATTCATTTCCTGCCAGATCGCGAGGAGATCGTCGGCCCGGTGCAGTTTCATCGGATCGACGGGACGGCTGTCTTTGCGGTCTTGATCGTAGCGTTCGCTCTCGATCCTCGGGAATCGTCCGGTGAGTTGCCAAAGACGCGCGAAGATCCCCTGATTGTCGATCTGCGGCTGATGGAGCCGGAAGGAGACCTCGTTGTAGGTCGCGATCCCTTCGTTCTCGGGCAACCCGCCCCCGATTCCGGGTACGTTTACGACCACCCGCAGAGTCCGGGGAGCCCAGATCACGCGTAGCTCCGAAAGGACGCCTTCCTCCGGCAAATCGACGACGATGAGACCGTCCTCCTCCGGAGTGTAGGGCAGCTCCTCCCACGGAGTTCCCTCCCGCCGTCCCTCGATCCGGCGAATCGACCGCCTCGGGATCGAGCCAGCGAGAAAGGCGGTTCGGGCCACCGGGCCTCCCTCGACACGGGTGTAGTTCGCGGGTTCGCCGGGCGTGATTTCCCGCCCTCCGTTGGTCCGGCGGAATTCCCCCTCCTCGATGCCGACAATCTCGATGTGGAATCCACCCCGGCGGAAGGAGGCTCCCGCCTTCAGCGGAACCGGGTCGCTCTCGAAATCGCCGTCGGCGTACAAATCCCAAGCCAGCCGTGTCGCGGCACGATGCCAGAGGAACATCTCGGCTTCCCCGACGATGGCGTCGCCGCAACGGGAACCGTGGCTCGAATGCGACCCGAAACGGTTCCCCGCGTCGAAGCAGGCAAAGCCTCCGTCCGTCCATTCGCGCCCGGCCTCTTCGACGAGGAGCATGGCCACGACATAGGTGAAGGGATAACGCGACCCATCGTAATCGAGCACTGCCTCGGTCCGGCCTTCGGGCAGAAACCAGGAACCGGAGAACGCGCGCTTGAATGCTTCGCGCTCCCCGTCAACGATCGTTTTTCCGGAAAGGTCGAACATCGGAATCGTCCATTCTTCGAGCAAGGCGCCCTGCCCGTCCGTCTGCGGCAGGACGAGCGAGGCGAAGCCCAAACGTCCTTTGCACCAGCTCGCCACAAACCGGCCTTCCGCGTCGGCGAAGACCAACTCCGCCTCGTTTTCCACGAAGCGATGGGAGCCTCGGATCTCGATCTCGTGGTCGCTTTTACGAACCAATGTGGCAGGCTCATCCGGCGCGGGCTGGCCTTTCCCGAACGCCTTTTCCCACCACACGTCCTTTTGCGGTGGCTCCAAGGGCTGATCCAAGGGCAGGGGCGGGATCTCCCCGGTCAACCCCGTTCGCGTCGCGAGCAGAATCACTCCGAAGAGAAACCATTCAGGGAGGGATCGGAGTGACGACATGATGGCCAAGACCTCAGCGGTCCGATGGCAGATTATGAGCTTTCCAGATGCAAGGCAAGCCCGGAACAGGGGCGAAGATCGCACCCCCGCTCCACTTTACTTTTGAGGCAACAAAGCGCATGCGCCCAGCTTTTGCCTCCGGCTAAGCTGGGGTTTCAATCTCAGCGGGTCGGATTCCCCGCTGCTTGCAGCGAGTAGACTTTTTCGCGGATCGATCCTTCGATCTGCGCCGGGCCAATACCCCGCGGCTTGCCGCGGGGATGCTTTATTTTTCAGCTTGGGTGTCGACTGCGATGGACGGTGGATCTAGGTTACGCGGAGCGAAAACTTGGGCGGGGAAGCAGCGCCAAACAGAAGGCACTTCTGGACTGGGGCGAAACGCGGGGACGAATGGACCGCTGGAATTTTCATCTTTCAAATGTTTCTTAGCCACGATGAGTTCCCCCTTCACCTACGAAGAGCTCCACGGCGAAGCCATTCGCCCCCATCTACGCGAACTCGGCGGGCTGCGCATCGCCGTCTTTCGCGAATATCCCTACCTCTACGACGGCGACCTCGACTACGAGGAACGCTACCTCGAAACCTACGTGCGCTCGCCGCGCAGCCTCGTCGTCCTGCTGCGCCACGAGGGCCGCCTCGTCGGGGCGACGACCTGCCTGCCCATGGGTGACGAATCGCCGGAGTTCCAGGCTCCCTTCCTCGCCGCCGGATACGATCTGGGCGAGGTCTTCTATTTCGGCGAATCCATCATCCTGCCCGAGTGCCGCGGACAGGGAGCGGGGCATGAGTTCTTCCGCCGCCGCGAGGAGCACGCGCAACGAGTCGGCCCCTTCCGCCACACCGCCTTCTGCGCCGTGGACCGACCCGTCGACCACACCCTGCGCCCCGAGGGATACGTGCCGCTAGACGTCTTCTGGATGCGTCTGGGTTACACGAAACGGCCCGAACTGCGCTGCGAGCTGGAGTGGAAGGAGATCGGCGAGACGGAGCCGAGCCGGAAAGGACTCACGTTTTGGGTGAAGGAGCGGGGTTGAGCTGCCCCCTCACCCGAGCCGCGTCTCGACCAATTGGAACCTCGCGTCGAACTGCCCGCCCGCGTGCTGGCGGCAGCAGGCGTAGCACGCGACGCGACGGCGCAGACGGCGCACGCGACGGATCACCGTCTCGCAGCTTGGGCAGGTATAGGCGTATTTCCTCTCAAGGCGGCGAGGTTGGAAATCGAGGGCGTGGCAGCGGTCCTCGCCGGGGATGCCGAGGTCGCGGCAAGCCTCGCGCCATTCCGGGCCGTGAGGGGCGATGCGCCGCCGTCCCGCGCGGGCGAAGGCGACGAGATGGGCTAGCTCGTGGAGGAAGGTGGCCCGCAACTCAGTCTCGCGGGTTTCCTCGGGCAGGTCCTGCAAGCGCGGGTTCAGTTCGATGCGCCATTCCTTCGCGAAGGCGCGGCCCGCCGCCGTGCGCATGCGGGGGTTCCACGAGACCTTCACCGCCCCGGCGAGGGCCGCGAGGCTGCGCTCGCGGCAGAGATCGGCGGCAACGAGGGAGAGGGCCGCGTCGTGGCCGGAGCGCGGAGGCGTCCAAGGGAGGGGCATCGCCTCAGGAATCGGCGGCTTCGCCGACGGGTTCGACCGCCTCGCCGGTGACCTTGTTGATCAGGTTCAGTTCCTCGCCCGCGTTCGTGACGAAGGAGTCCGGCGGCACGCTCTCGCGCAGGAAGACGTTCGCCCCGATGGTGGAGCGGGCTCCGATCGTCGTCCTCCCCCCGAGCACGGTGGCGTGAGGGTAGATCACGACATGGTCCTCGACGTTCGGATGGCGTTTGTTGCCTTTCACGATGCGGCCGTTCTCGTCCTTGGGGAAGTTGCGCGCGCCGAGGGTGACGCCGTGGTAGAGCTTCACATGGTTTCCGATCACGCAGGTCTCGCCGATGACGACGCCGGTGCCGTGGTCGATGAAGAAGTGCGACCCGATCCGTGCTCCGGGGTGGATGTCGATGCCGGTCAGGTTGTGGGCGTACTCCGTCATGATCCGCGGGATCAGCGGCACATCCAGCTCGTAGAGGCAATGGGCGCAGCGCTGGATCGCGATGGCCTCGATGCAGGGATAGGCAAGGATGATCTCGTCGAAGTTCTTCGCCGCCGGGTCGCCCTCGTAGGCCGCCTCGACGTCGCTCTGGAGCAGGGTGCGGATGCGCGGCAGCTTGCCGAGGAATTCGCAGACCAGCTCGCGGGCCTGCTGCCCGTGGCCGTTGTGGTGCTCGCCGGTCTCGTCGTCGCGGAGGCGCAGGGTCTTCGCCACCTCGACCTTGAGGGTGTCGACGAGGGTGGCGATGCGCTCGCTCGTGATCGGCTCCAGCTCGTCCGACGGGATCGGCTCCTCGTCGTGGTAACCGGGGAAGAGGAGCTGCAGCAACTGCTCGCAGACGGACGTGACCGTCCCTTTCGACGGTAGGTTGGCGCTGTCGATGCGGTTGATCCCCCCGACCTCGTGGTAGGAGTCGAGAAGGGCGTTCACGAGATTTCGCTGGGCGCAGTCCATGGAGAGGGAGAAGGTAAGCGGTCGGACGCGCTTTCCAAGGGGAAGCTTTCGGGGAAATTCCCTCAAGCCCCCACGGCAGCCCATGCCGAAGTGATCGTCAGCAGAGGGACGATCGAGAAATGCTCCTCCCCGTCCTCTTCGAAAGACACGATCAAGGCCGTCTTGCGCGGGGAGAAGGAAACGAAATCCCGATGCGGGATGTCGTAGACCCGCCCCGCCGCCGTCTCGATGCGGAAGGGACGGTTCGCCTCGACGAGCTCCTCGATCAGGGATTTGTCCATGGGAAAGAATCTACCGAAGGAGGTCTCCCGTCAAGGCGAGGGAAACTGCGGCCAAGGCGTGGGTTTCTCCGGTTCCAGTTCGATGACGATGTCTCCGGTCTCGCTTGACGACCCAAAGAGGTCTTTCAGAGGAATTCCTCGGTTGTCCCCCAAATCGGGACCGATGCTGTAGATGACCCGCTTGGCTCTGTCGTAGCGCAAGGGGCGTCCATCGAAGGGGTCCAAGGGCAGGCTGTCGAGATAGGCGGGCACAAGTTCGCCGAGATCGTCCGGCCATACCCCGTGGTCGAGGCGATGGCGTTCCAAGGCGACACGCACGCGAAGAAGACGCAGGTCGGCTTGGTTCGCCCGATGAAGTTTCACCACGATGTTGGCCAAAATTCTTTGCCAATTGGCCGCGAATTCAAAACCGAGCGAATTCCCGCTCAAACGATGGCCCCATCGGGCGCGAGTGTCGCGCGGCACGGCTGCGTAAACGGCATCGCCCACCTCCTTGGCACTCCCTCCGCTCGCTTGGATGGCGGCACGATAGATGTCCGCCAGCATCGCATGGGTCCGGTGGCGCTTGAAGACGAGCGAGTGCGGCAGCCACTCGGGCGTCTCGTAACCCAAGTTGCCATACCGCCGCGTTTTCGAAGCTTCCTCGAATTTGGCAAGGCCTGTCTTGCTGCGTTGATAGATCGATCGCAGAACGGGTTCGAGATCGTCTCGAGAGAGACTCGGACTCTCAAGACGGTCTGCAAGCCAATCGAGAGTTTCGCGATCCAAATGGTGATGTTCGAGCAATCCCAAGAGGCATTTGCCACCATCGACCGTAAGATAGCGGGCAATGATCACATCGGCCTCGCGCACCCTCGTGTGAGCAGCGGCGAAATCCAACATTGAAACGGCCCTTTCGAGCGCGGCCCAGGGTTCGCTACGAGCCGCCAAGGAAGCGGCCTCCACACGTATCAGCGGGGTGAGGTGCGCCAATTCTCCATGTACCATGTAATAGGTGCTTGGCTCGCGTCCATCCGCCTCCTCATCCATCCGCCAATCGTCCATCGCCGCATAGCGGGCGAATCGCTCAAGAACTGGAGCGTGTTTTTGTAGCATCCCTTCGAGGAAGGCGATGTCGATGGGTTCCCTTCCGTAGAGCATTTCGGCGACGCGGCGGAATTCCTCCTTCTCTTCTTCCGTCCACTCCAACTCCAGGATCTCGGGATGCGGGTTTCGCGAGGGATCGACCTCGCGCTCGACGAAGGCGAGATCGCTGTCATCGACGGGCGGGTAGTCGAAAAGCCACGCGAACAGCAGCCATGCCAGCAGGAGCACGGCGAGGACCATGCTGGCGCGTTTCCAGATCGAGGCGACCGGACTCATCGCCGCGAGGATAGCTCGGATCTCCGGAAAATGCCGATCTTTTCCTTGAGAGCGGGTGTGGCGGCACCCGTCAGTCACGCGACGCTCCCGATGGAAGGCGTTCCACCAGAGCCGATTCCCGGAGTCAGTAGGGCTTCTTCGGTCCAAATGGCCATGCCAGATTCGGCATTCTCATCGGCGTCGTCGAGAATCCCGGCAATCCGTTTCCTCTGGCCTTCGGCGGCTTGTATCTTAGGCTGCGGGCCTTCCAAGTCGAATTCGACCACGACCTTCTCATCGATGGCCCTTCCGGGAGTCTCCATGGTCTCCCAAGACGCATGCTCCGATGACCTGGAGTGCGCTCGAACCAATCGAAGAGGCCAGCAGACCCCGAAGGCGAATGGGTCTTCGGATACCAGCCCGCCTCCGCCTGCGCCACGGTCAGGCAGGTGAAGATTGCCAGAAAAAGCAGTCGTTTCATCTTGCTGCGAGCCTATCACATCGTGCGGGAAATCTCGGCTGCCCCCTTCTTCTACTCCTCCTCGCGCTCGCGGAAACGCCTCCGATGCCACACCAGCCAAAGAATCGCCAACCCTACCCAAGTGAGAGCGGCATATTGATGGTGCGAAACCGCGACTTGCGGAGCAAGGGCGGGAACGGCGCGGGTCGCGGCGGCGAGGAGGGCGAGGCCGACTAGGAAACGCCCCGGCCACGAGCGCTTCGCGAAATCGGCGAGCTGTCCGCTGTGGCCGAAGAGCACCCGGCTGCCGACGACGAGGATGAGCAGCCCGAAGCCGCCGATGTAGAGCAGGTGGTCGACGGAGATCCGCTGCGAGGGATTGGCGAAGGCGGCGAGGATGATGCCTAGAAATCCGACGACGAGCGACGCCCTCAATCCTGCTGCCAGCGTCCCTTGCCCCGGCTGCCTTTTCCACGGCACCTCCAACATCAGGTAGACCAGACACACCGCCACGCGGAGCAGGCCTCCCGCCATCGAGGAGCCATACGCCTCCACCATAAAGCTGCCCACCAGCAGAGCCGCCGCCAAGACCGTCCGCCGCCGTTTGCGCTTTGTCTCGTCCTCCGTCGCGCCCTCGCCGAAGCCTCCGCCAAGGATGCGGGGAAACACGAAGGAGCCGATCCCGAGCACGGGCGGCAGGAGCAAGCCTTGGTTCAGCAGCAGGGACGCGAGGCGGTAGATTCGCAGGTCCGAGAGCGATACCGCCGAAGCCAGCATCGCCGCTCCGACCGCTCCGCAGAGCAGGCCGACGAGGGCGAGGAGAAGCTGAGGCGGCGGAGGCTCCGCCCGGAAGCGCAGCACCCGGACGATCAGGCAAGCCATCAGCGAGAGGAGGAGAGTCGTGAAAAGCATGTCACCCACCGCATGCCACCCGCCCAGATGCGCGACCGCGCTGCCCGTATGCAGGGCGACGAGCCAGCCCAGCTCCAGAGGCGTCAGTTTCGGGGCCGAGGCCATCCGCGGCCCTGCCGTGCCGAGGAAACCGACGACGAAGGCTCCGCCGAAGCCCTCGATCATGAGCCGGGTGTGGCTCAGCAATGGATGTGTCGCGAGCAGCCCTTGGTAGAAGAGCGGCCACAGCGCCACGCCGACGACGCTCCAGACGGTGCCGAGCACGAAGAAGACTCGGTAGGGCTCGGCTGCGAGCCAGCGGAGTCCGGTGGCCCGACCCTGCGGACAGCGGCGGTGCTTGCAGGCGGGAAAGCTCATCTCGCGTTCACGCGGACGGTTGGGCGGCCTCCGCCGCTTGCTCGCGGTAGCGGCTGTATCGCTCGCGCTGCTCGGGCGTGAGGTTGGCGGGATCGAAGCGCGGATCGGGCACGCCGTTGATGCGCGAGTAGATCACGTTGGCCATGTCTTCGGCGCAGTTCTTGATGTGCGCGGCCCTTTCGCCTTCGAAAAGAGTGTCGACGGTCTCGCGAAAGAGGGTCAGCCACCGTTGGAACTGCGGCAGCCCCATTTCGGTCTGCGGCACCAGCTTGGCGTGGGCGGCCATCGGATTGCCACGGAAGGTCCCCGCTCCGAAGATCACGGTCTCCCAGAAGGAATACATCTTCGGCAAGTGCGATTCCCAGTCCACCTTGGCGACGTCGTCGAAGATGAAGCCGAGCATCTCGTCCTTGCGGACCTTCCCGTAGAAGGCGTTCACGAGCTGCTCGATCTCGGCCCGGCCCTGGAGGTCCGGTTTGGCGGTGGCGGGGGGATTGTCTCCGTTCATGGGTTCCTGTCGTTTGACCAAAGTCACGCTACACGGCCCGTTGGATAATTAAAGAATTTTTTTTCGTTGATTATTTGCGGGGCTCGTCGTAGTCGTCCGACATGAACAATCTCAAGCGTTTGTGGATTCTGTTGGGTGTCGTGGTGGTGGTGTCCTTCGCGGTGCTGCTCTATTTCGGGGGCGAGATCTACCGGCAGGCTCCGCCGATCGCGAAGCAGGTGGTGGTGGAGGGCTCGGGCGAGGTGCTGTTCACGGAGCAGCAGGTGAAGGACGGGCAGAATGTGTGGCAGAGCACGGGCGGGCAGCAGCTCGGCAGCGTGTGGGGGCATGGCAGCTACGTCGCTCCCGACTGGACGGCGGAGTGGCTGCACCGCGAGGCGGTCTTCCTACTCGACCGATGGGCGCAGGCGGACGGCGCAGAGTCCTACGAGTCACTCGACGAGGAGAGGCAGGCTGCGCTGAAGGCGCGGCTGAAGCGCGAACTGCGAACGAACCGCTACGACGTGGCGACCGGAGTCCTGACGGTGAGCGCGGACCGGGCGGAGTCGATCAAGGCGAACTCGGCGCACTACGCGGGCCTCTTCGGCGGAGGAACGGACGGTGATCTGCCGAAGCTGCGCGAGGCGTATGCGATGATGGAGAAGACGGTGAAGGATCCCGAACGTCTCCAGCCGCTGAACGCGTTCCTTTTCTGGGCCTCGTGGTCCTGCATGACGGATCGGCCGGGACTGCCGGTGACCTACACGAACAACTGGCCGCACGAGCCGCTGATCGACAACGTGCCCACGGGCAGCCTGATGCTGTGGACGGGCTTCAGCGTCATCATGCTGCTGGTGGGCGTGGCGCTGCTGGCCTTCCACTACGCGCGGGGCAGCGACGAGGAACTGCCGGAGGCGGAGTTCATGCCGGAGAGCGATCCGCTGCTGGGGCAGGTGGCGACGCCGTCGATGCGGGCGACGCTGAAGTATTTCTGGGTGGTCTGCGCCCTGCTGCTCGTGCAGGTGCTGCTGGGCGTGGTGACGGCGCACTTCGGCGTGGAGGGCCAGCATTTCTACGGGCTGCCTCTGGCGGAGTATCTGCCGTATTCGGTGGCGCGGACCTGGCACGTCCAGCTCGCGGTGCTGTGGATCGCGGTGGCGTGGCTGGCGACGGGGCTCTACATCGCGCCGGCGGTGTCGGGGCACGAGCCGAAATTCCAGCGGCTCGGGGTGAACGTGCTTTTCGGCGCGGTGGTCTTCGTCCTGCTGGGCTCGATGGCGGGCCAGTGGATGGGCATCATGCAGAAGCTGGGCTTGGCGGAGAACTTCTGGTTCGGCCACCAAGGCTACGAGTACGCCGAGATGGGGCGGCTCTGGCAGATCCTGCTCTTCGTCGGGCTGATCCTGTGGCTGTCGCTGATGGGCCGGGCGATGTGGCCAGCACTGCGTCGGCCGAGCGAAAGCCGCAACCTGCTGGTGCTGTTCTTCCTCTCCTCCGTGGCGATCGCGGTGTTCTTCGCCGCCGGGCTGATGTGGGAGCGGCAGACGCACCTGTCGATGGCCACCTACTGGCGCTGGTGGGTGGTGCACCTGTGGGTGGAGGGCTTCTTCGAGGTCTTCGCCACGGTGGTGATCACTTTCATGTTCACCCGCATGGGGCTGCTCCGCGTCGGCGTGGCCACGGTCGCGGTGCTTTTCGCCACGTCGATCTTCCTCGCGGGCGGCATCCTCGGCACCTTCCACCACCTCTATTTCGCGGGCACGCCGACCTCGGTGCTGGCGCTGGGCGCGACCTTCAGCGCGCTGGAGGTGGTGCCGCTGGTGCTGATCGGCTTCGAGGCCTGGCACAACTACAAACTGAGCCAGGCCAAGGAATGGGTGCGCGAATACAAGTGGCCGATCTGGTGCATGCTCTCGGTCTCCTTCTGGAACATGCTGGGCGCGGGCATCTTCGGCTTCCTCATCAATCCGCCTATCGCGCTCTACTATATGCAGGGGCTGAACACCACGCCGCTGCATGGCCACACCGCGCTCTTCGGCGTCTACGGCATGCTGGGCATCGGGCTGATGCTCTTCGTGACGAAGGGCCTCGCCGCGCCGGGGCAGTGGAAGGAGGGGCTGGTCCGCTTCTCCTTCTGGGCCATCAACATCGGCCTGCTCCTGATGGCGCTGCTCAGCCTGCTGCCCCTCGGCCTGCTGCAAACCGTCGCCAGCGTGAACCACGGGCTCTGGTACGCCCGCAGCGAGGAGTTCCTCGGCACCGGCATCATGGACACCTTCAAATGGCTGCGCGTGGTGGGCGACACGATCTTCGCCATCGGCACGGTGACTTTGGCTTGGTTCGTGCTCGGCCTGAAGACCGGATGGTCGTTGAAGGATCGGAAGTAGATCGAGGTTGAGAGTTGATCGTTGAGAGTGGAGAGGGATTCAAGGAGCGTGACTGCTCGCTGGTTCCGCGACTCTCAACTCTCAACCCATCCCTTTCAACTCCAGCAATGTTCACCTACAGCAAGCTCGCCCAAGCTGGCATCGCCGCTGTCAGCTACCTCGCCGAGATCAGCGCGGAGCATCGGCTGGCGGGCAGCGGCGAGATCGCCGAGGCGCGGGAGCTTTCGCGGGTGCTGGTCGCGAAGATCCTCACCCAACTCTCCGCCGCCGGACTGGTCGGCGGAAAATCGGGGCCTGCGGGGGGCTACCAACTGGCCCGCGATCCCGCCCGGATCTCGCTGCTCGACGTGGTGAGGGTCTTCGAGGACGTGGACAGCAGCCAGGTGATGTGTCCCTTCGGCCCGCATTGGTGCGGCACCGGGTCGCCCTGCCCCCTGCACGACACCTTCGCCACCCTGCGCCAAGAGGTGCTGGACAGGCTGGCTCGGGAGGATTTCTCGCAGTTCGTGAAATAGGTCGGGGCGACTACCAAAACTCCTTTCGCTGGACCGGATTCGTGGAGATTTGTGGTCATTCGCGCCTGAAAAAGATGGAAAACGCGAAATTGCCGCGAATGAAGGAAAGTTATGCAACCGTCTCGGCTGCGCGACTTTTCCGCCCGGTAGAGGCAGTTGCCGCGTTGAAGAGCATCCCGTCGGACCAACAACCCCGCTACGGAATCCGCATCAGCTCCTCGGGACTCCATGCATCCGTGTGGCCCGCCGTCGCTTCGCGAATGCGCCGCACCTCCTCCGTTTCCACGGGCGAGGCGATGTGGCCCCAAGCGCGGCGAACGTAGGTCAGGATGGCCGCGATCTGCTCGTCGGGGAGGACTCCCAGCGGCGGCATGTCGCCAGTGTGCGTCTTGCCCAGCACGCGGATGGGGCCGCGCACGCCGTGCAGGACGATCCTCACGGGCCGCTCCGCCGGTCCCAAGACCCATTCGGAATCGAGCAGGGGAGGGGCCAGTCCCTCCAGCCCGCGACCGTCCGCCTGATGGCAGGAGGCGCAGACCGCCGCGTAGAGCGTGCCGCCGAGATCGAAGAGGCTCTGCTGGGCTTCGGTCAAAGGCGGGGCCTCGGTGACGGCGGTCACACCCTCTTTGCCCGGCCACACGACCGTGTTGAGCAGCTTCGCGACGACCGCCTTGGTCGCGGCGTCTTGCGACAAGGCCGACCAAGCCCCAGGTTCGGAATCGAAGACGATGGGGCGGCGCGACGATCCGGCGACGGGCACCAAGCCGCTCAGCACGGCGGACGCCCTGCGGCCCTCTCCCCGCTTCAGCGCCTCGCCCGCCAAATCGACAACTGCTGCCAGATTCTCCAAATCGCGGGAACCCATGACGCCTTGCGCGAGACCCGACAGGAGGCGGTTCGCCGCGGCGGCGTCCGGGGACCAGTCCTTGCGTGCGACCAAGCGCCCTAACAAAGCCGCCTCCCGATCCTTCAGGCCGCTCAGCAGGGCGTCGAGCAGAAAGGGCTGGTCCGCGTGTCGGCGCACCTGCTCCGCCAGAGAATCCTCGACCGTCTCGTCACCCAGACCGCCGAGGCTCAGCACCGCTTGCAGGCGCAGCTCCGCCGGGCCGGACTCGGCGAGCGGCAGGATCAAGGGCAGCAGATCGCTCCGCTTTTCTCCTTCCAGCCAAGGCTCGGCGAGACGGACCGCGTGCGTGCGGACGAGCGCGTCGTCCGACTCCAAGGCCGTGCGCACAGTCGCCAGATCGAGGGCGTCGTTTCCGATGCCTTCCAAGGTCCAGAGGGCATGGATTCGTCCGATCGCCGTTTTGCCGTCCTTCGCCAACGCCCGCACCGCCCCAGCCACCGAGTTCTCCGCCGCCGCGACGAGGGTGCGCTGCGCTTGTTCGCGCCACCACGAGTTGGGATGGTCGAGCAAGGGAACCCATTCCACCAGACTACCGGGTTTGGCGGGCGGGTTGGCTGCCGTCCCATCCTCGGAGACGACTCGGTAGATGCGACCGAGGTGCAGGCCTTTGTCCAGTTCGCGGTCGAGGATCTGCTGGCGCAAGTAGCTCGTCAGCGAGATGCGGTGCTGCAGGATGCCCCGATAGAGATCGACCACGTAGAGCGAACCGTCCGGTCCGGTCGCGATGTTGACCGGGCGGAAGCGTTCGTCGGTCGAGGCGATGAACTCGGACGACTCGTAGGCGTTCTCGCTTTTCACGGTGCCGCCCTCCATCCGCAGCACGCTGCGGCGCACGAAGTTCGCGGAGGGCTCCGGCATGAAGTAGTTGCCTCGCAACTCGGGCAGGCGGTCCCCGCCGTAAATGCCTTGTCCTCCGGCGGCGGTGAACTCCTTAAGGCGACCGTCGCGCAGCATCTCCGGGCGGTAGCCTCGATTGATGCCGGGATTCACGCGGATCGGCCAGACAAGTTGGTCCGCCGCCGCGTTCACATTCGTGCCTGACAGCGAGGGGTAATGCGGCTGCCGCGCCAGATACTTCGCATCGATGACATCGACGCGGATATGATCGCTGTTCGATCCGTGGTAGAGGCGGCCATGGGCGTCCTGCGCGAGTCCCCACTGGCCTCGAAAGCTCGTCGCGCCCAGCTCCCATTTGCCATCGCGGTAACGAAACTTCCGCGTGTAGGCGGCGCTGTAGATCCAGTTGTCAAAGGCCCAGAGCAGGCTGTTCGGAGCGCGCTCCGGGTTCGCCAGATGCGGGCGGGCCGGATCGACCTTGACCCCGTAGTCCATGGCGACGATTTCCTTCTGGTCCGCCTTGCCGTCCCCGTCCGTGTCGCGGTAAAAGGCCAGCTCCGGCGGAGCGCCCACGAGCAGGCCGTCCGCCACGCGCAGGAGGGCGCGGGGCATGACCAGTTCATCGATGAAGACCGTGGAATGCTCGTAGAAGCCGTCCCCGTCCCGGTCCTCCAGCCGCACGATGCGCCCGTTGGGTTCGTCCTCCCCGGTTCCATCCACATTGGGCATGTATCCGCGCATTTCCGCGACCCACATCGATCCGTCGGGGTCGAAGACCACCGCCACCGGCTCCTGCACCTGCGGCTCCGAGGCGGCCAGCTTGAGGCGGTAGCCTTTGGCCACTCTGAAGGTTTTCAAGGCCTCCTCGGGGGTGAGGACGGGGGCGGGCGGGATCTGTTCCTTGGGCACCAGTGACTTTTGGACCACGCCGGGCTTGTCCTGGCTGTCCCCGATCTGGGCGGGTGAGGACGGGACGCAGCAAAGGCTTCCCGCGAGGATAGATCCGTAGCAAATACGCAGCTTCATGGTGAGGGTCGGGCCTTAGTTTGTTTCAAGCCCTGCGGACCCTGCTTGAGGGGGATGGCTTCGTCAATGCCGCATCCTCATACTCCTACTCGTCCTCATCCTCATACTCCTACTCAAAATCCGGGGGGTATGAGGATGAGGACGAGGACGAGGACGAGGACGAGGACGAGTAGGAGGAAGCCTCCCCATCAACGCGGATTGCATCTCCGAGATTGCCAAGTAGTCTGAAGCGTTCCCCGCCAAAGACTCATGAAAACCACGCTGTCCCTGATCGCGCTGCTGGGCCTCGCCCAATCGTCCTCCGCCTTCGAACTGGTCCTCGGCGCGCCGAAAACGGAGGCCCTGGCCGTGCCGTTCTGCATCGACTTCGACGAGGCCGGGAATCTCTACGGAGTGGAGTTCGAGCCGGGCCATCGGGTCTTCCGCCTCGACACGGAAGGACGCTTCGCCTTCCTCGGCGGGCAGAAGGGCGTGGTCGCCCCCAAGGAGGACAACGGCAAGGGCGACGGCGGGCCGATTTCGGAAGCCCTTTTCAGCGGGATGCACGATCTCGCCGTGACCCGCGCCGGGAAGGTCTATCTCGCGGACAGTTGGGTCGGGCGGGTCCGGCTCCACGACCCGGCCACGGGCCTGATCGAAACGGTCGCGGGCACGGGACGGAGCGGCAGTTCAGGCGACGGCGGACCTGCGACGGAAGCAGACTTCCGGCAGATTTTCGCCTGCGCCCTCAGCCCTGACGAATCGCGGCTCCACCTTGTGGACATCGCGAGCCGGCGGGTGCGCTATCTGGACCTGCGCTCGGGGAAGGTCGAGGCTTTCGCCGGAACGGGGGAGAAAGGGCGCCCAGTCGATGGCGAACCTGCTCTCGGCCAGCCCTTGCAAAATCCCCGCGCCGTGGCGGTCGATCCACGCGACGGCAGCGTCTACCTCGTGGACCGGGACGGGCATTCCCTGATCCATGTGGACACGGAAGGGCGCTTGAAGACGGTGGTCAACGTCTCCGGGCAGAAAGGAGCCACGGGCGACGGAGGCAAGGCCATCGAGGCAACCCTGAACGGGCCGAAGCACGCCATCGTGGACGGCAAAGGGCGCGTCGTGATCGCCGACGCGGAAAACCACACGATCCGCCGCTACGATCCGGCGACGGGCTTGATCGAGTTGATCGCTGGGACGCCGGGAAAAGTCGGCGACGACTTGAGCGAAAACGCCGTCTTGCTGAACCGGCCCCACGGCGTGCGGCTGAGCCGGGACGGGGCGTGGCTGTATATCGTGGACAGCTACAACGACCGGGTGCTGCGGATGCGATACGAATGAGGGCTTTGCCAGGGGCTGCCCACGGAAAACACGGAACGACACGGAAGATTTCCTTTCCATGAGTTTCCTGCCTTCCGTGGGCAACCTCACCCCACCGCCCAAGGCACCCACCCCGCACGCAGCGCGGCCAGCAGCAGAGCCACGACGACGGCTCCAAGCAGGGTCGAATAGAGCACCGCCGCCGCTGCGAAACGGCTGTCGGCCTTGAACTCGTGGGCGAGCAGGGCCGTGTTCACCGCTGTCGGGGCGGCCGCGCCGAGGATGAGTATGGCGGCGATCTCGCCCCGGAATCCAAAAATCCAAGTGAGCGCCACCGCTGCGAGCGGACCTCCGACCAAGCGGATGGCGAGGGCGATGCCGAGATTGCCCACGGGTGGTGGCGGCTTCGTTTGCGAAAGCTGCACTCCGAGGGTGATGAGGGCGATGCCGACGAGTCCGTCGGCGAGGTAGTTCAGCGGCACCCAGATGAAGACGACGTTTTCCAGCGGATTGCCGGAGGCGCGCAGGAGGAGGGCCACGAGGATGGCGTAGGGCGAGGCCTGCTTCAGGATAGGGAGGAAGAGCCCCTTCCGCTCGCTGCTGCCCGCGTTCGCGAGGAAGACCCCGAGGGAGAAGCCCGTGAGGTTCATCGTCGCAAGCACGAAGACCTGCACGACCGGACCGAGTTCGGAGAAGGCCAGCGTCATCAGGGGGATGCCCCAGTTCCCGCAGTTGTAGATCATCGTGCTCAGCTTCATCGCGTAGCGTTGGCCGGGCGGCTGCCTTCGCAGGGCGCAGGCGATCCAGCTCGCCGCGCCCATCGCGAGGATGACGCAGAGTGTGAAGGCCACGACCTTCAATCCGACCGTCCCGGAGAGGTCTGAGGTCGAGAGCCGCACGAGGATGAAGGCGGGGACGAAGAGGTAGAGGTTGAGCTTGACGAGGGTCTTCAGGTCGAGGCCGAAGATCCGGTCGAGCCCCCATCCCAACCCGACGAGGGCGAGAATGGGCAGGCAGACATCGACGAAGATGCGGAGGAGCATTCGCACCGATCATCGACCGGCGGCTGCGGCGTGGCAACCGGGAAAAGGGATTGACTGGGACCGCGGACTTTGATTGAATGCCACCGTCAACCCACCACACCACCCGCTATGCCCGCAAAATTCGAACTCAAGAAAGCCAAAGACGGCCAATTCCACTTCAGCCTCAAAGCCTCCAACGGCGAGGTGATCCTTTCGAGCGAACTTTACAAGACGAAGCGCAGCGCCCTCGCTGGCATCGCTTCGGCGCAAAAAAATTCACCCGAGGCCGCCCGCTACGAGACCAAGGAGAGCAAGAACGGCAAACCCTATTTCGTTCTCAAGGCCGCGAACCACCAAGTGATCGGGCAGAGCGAGCTCTACGAGAGCGCCGCCGCTTGCGCCAACGGGATCAAGAGCGTGCAGAAGAACGGCGGCGCGGAGAAGATCGAGGAGATCGCCTGATCCGCCTCGGAGTAATCGAAGTAACTTCGTTTCCCTCCCGGCACGATGCCCAAAGGGAGCGCAGGGATTCCTGTCCGCATCTCGGTTCAACCGGCTTCGCCGCCATGATTTCTCGATGCGGGCTACCTGCCCATAGACGCTAGGATAAGGGGACGGACGAGGGTTTGCTTTCGAGGATGCGGGCGAGATGGCGGTATAGAACTCGAGGGCGAGGCCGCCGACAATCCGGTGTATCCGATCCTTCGAATGGATGCCGTGCTCAGGGAGCCTCCTCGTCGGGTTCGTAGTCGACGACTTCGCCGATCACGAGAATGGCTCCGATGTGCCAGCCATTGCTTCGGTATCGCGCGGGATTCTTTTCGATGTCCGCCGCCTTTTCGAGACCGAGGATTTTGGCTTTGTCAGGACTCTCCTCGGTCAGCTCGACGCGGATGCCTTGGCGGTCGAATTCGGGAAATGTGGCGACGGAGACATTCGAGAGCCGACGGTAGGTGCAATGGCTGTCGAAGCGCGTGGCCTTTTTCGGAGCCGCCTCGCCGACGGTGACGGAGAGGATGCCGCTGCCGGGCCCGATGATGTCGTAGACGCGGGCGTGCTTGCCCTCGATGGTGAACTCCAGCGCCGATCCGGGCGTGCGGGTGGACCAGATCTTGCCGAGCCGGTGGCGGAAGCCCTTGAACGGGTCGGCGTCCCCGGTCGGAACCTCCTCCCAGATGCCGGAGAGCATGGAGCGGGTCACCGGGAAGATGCGGGCGTTCTCCCAATTGTCGGGGTGGAGCGGTTCCTGGCCGGCCTGCTTGTGGGGACCGGGCTGGCCGCTTGTCTCCAGTTGGGTCAGGCTGCGCGCCAGCACCTCCTGATAGATGGCGTGGCCCGTTTCCACGAGAGGATGGACTCCGTCGGTGGAGAAGACCGGGGTGCCGCCCTTGTCGTCGGCCTGCTCCTTGGTGCCCTTGAAGATCAGCCGTCCCTCGGTCACCTGCTTGGCGATTTCGCCGCCGAAGTGGATTGTGGGGATGCCGTAGTGGTCGGCGACGGCCTCCATCGCCGAGGCGGAGCGCTGGAAATGCCCACCCTGGAGATCGCCGAGCATCGACCCCGCCAGCGTGTAGACAAAGCAGATGTCGGTGAGGGGATCGGCGTTCCAGATCTGGCGGACGATGCCCTCCATGGTGCGCTGGATCTGCTCCGGCGCGGTGCCGCCGTCGTTCACCGCGAACTCCACGAAGACGAGATCGGGCTCGTGGTCGATCACGTCCTGCCGGACGCGGAAGGCCCCCAGATCCGAACCGGTGCCGCCGATGGCGGCGTTGACCTCGCGAAAGGTGGCGTCGGGATAGCGTTCCTTGAGCCATTCCAGCGACTTCACCCGCCAGCCCGGAGCGGCGGTGATGCTGCCGCCGAAGTAGGCGACCGTAATCTCTCCGCCAGACTTGGCCTTTTCAAAGAAATTGGGCAGACCGTCCCGTGGCGTCAGCTCCTGAAACGGACGCGGCGCAGGAGATTCCGCCCGCACCAGCGGTTGAAAGAGCAAGGAGATCGCGAGGGCGAGCAATAGGGTGAGGCAGTTCGGCAGGTGGGGGGAAGTCGTCATGGCAGGGAACCCGATCAATCAGAGGCATCCGGCTGAAAAAGCAAGGTGGGGAACGGTGATCGCCCTTTCCACTTCGGCATAGCGGAAGCAATAGGCCAAGGAGGGGGGCTTGCCGAGTCACCCTCCCGGTCAGACAATCCAGTTTCCAGAGATTCCAAGTAGAGAAATTCGTGAGAATTTCTCCCATTCCACCCCCTGACGGACGCTCTTCGAAGTGCCATCGCGAACTTCGCGACAAAAAAGACTGCTAGTCCTGAATTTCTGAAATTCACATCAAACGATGGAAAATCGAGACGCTGCGAGAACGAAGCCTTGTAGCGAAGTTCGTGAGAACTTCGGCAGGCGTTTCTCGGGCTTCAGAGGGGAGAAGTTCTCACGAACTTCTCTACGGGCACCGTCGGCCTACTTTGCCCGCACTTCATGCGTAAGCCCTGCCCGACCTCATCTTGCCCGAAGAATCCGCTTGCGAAAACGCGCTTTCCAACTTATTCGTTCCACCCTCCGAGCCGGAACCCTGTTCCGGCCTTGGGAAGTCGCTCGGGTGGCGGAATTGGTAGACGCGCAAGACTAAGGATCTTGTGGGGCAACCTGTGGGGGTTCGAGTCCCCCCTCGAGCATCTCTTCCGCAAAAGATCGTCCGGTCCCTCCGTTTTTGAGCACCCCACCGAAAGATTCCCCGACGGCGATCCTGCTGGTCTCCTGCCCCGACCGCCCCGGCATCGTCGCCGCCCTCTCGGCCTTCCTTTACGAGAACCGGGGCAACATCGTCGACATCGACCAGCACGTCGATCCGGGGGAGGGCGTCTTCTTCATGCGCGTCGAGTGGGAGCTCGACGGCTTCGCCATCCCCCGTGAGAATCTGGCGATCTCCCTCGCCCCGCTCGCGGAGCGCTTCGAGATGCGATGGGATCTGCACTTCTCCGACGTGATCCCCCGCGCCGCCCTCTTCGTGACGAAGGAGAACCACTGCTTCTACGACCTCCTCTCGCGCCACGAGAGCGGCGAGTTGCGCATGGACATCCCCCTCATCGTGAGCAACCGCGAGGATTTGAAGCCCGTCGCGGAGCGCTTCGGCATCCCCTTCCACCACTTCCCCATCGCGGCGGGGAACAAGGCGGCGCAGGAGCGCGCCGAGATCGCCCTGCTGCGCGAGGCGGGCGTCGATCTCGTCGTCCTCGCCCGCTACATGCAGATTCTCAGCCCGCTGATGACGGAGGCATTCCCCCACCGCATCATCAACATCCACCACTCCTTCCTCCCCGCCTTCCCCGGGGCGAGGCCCTACCATTCCGCCCACCAGCGCGGTGTGAAGCTGGTCGGGGCGACGAGCCACTACGTCACCGAGGATCTCGACGAAGGCCCCATCCTCGTGCAGGGGGTCGTCCCCGTTTCGCACCGCGACACGGTCCAGGACTTCATCCGAAAGGGTCGGGCGCTTGAGCAGACCGTGTTGAGCCGCGCCGTCTGGCTCCACCTGAAGCGGCGTACCCTCGTCCACGCGAACCGCACCGTCGTCTTCGGGTGACTCCCTTTGCGACCATGGCGACCCGATTCCAGACCCTGCCCGGATTCCGTGACTTCTATCCCGAGGATTGCGCGGCGCGGAACCACGTCTTCGACATCTGGCGGCGGGTGGCGCGGCGCTACGGTTTCGTCGAATACGAGGGTCCGATCCTTGAGCCGACCGAGCTCTATCGGCGCAAGAGCGGAGCCGAGATCGTGAACCAGCTTTTCTGCTTCACCGACAAAGGGGAGCGCGAAGTCTCGATGCGCCCCGAGCTGACCCCGACCCTCGCCCGCATGGCGGCGGCGCGGCAGCGCGACTTCCGCAAGCCCCTGCGCTGGTTCTCCATCGGCCAGTTCTTCCGCTACGAGAAGCATCAGAAAGGGCGGGGGCGGGAGTTCTACCAGTTCAACTGCGACATCCTCGGGGAGGAGTCCGCCCTCGCCGACGCCGAATTGATGGCCCTCGCCATCGACCTGATGCGCGAGTTCGGCTTCACCGCCTCGCATTTCCGCCTCCGCATCAGCGACCGCGACGCTTGGGTCCGCTTCGCTGCGGGCAAAGGCCTCGACGAGGCCGGCGTCGCGACCTTCCTCCAAGTCATCGACAAGATGGAGCGCACTCCGGAAGGGAAGGTCGTCGAGCAGCTCGGCTCGCTCGGTCTCGCGCTCGACGAGGTGCGCGCCTTCATCGCCTCGGGCGCGGAGGCCTCGCCCGCCATCGCCCGCATCCTCGCCGACCTCGCGGCGCGGGGATTGGCCGATTATGTCGAGGTCGATCTCGGCATCGTGCGCGGACTGGCCTATTACACGGGGCCGGTCTTCGAGATCTTCGACATCGGCAAGGGCATGCGGGCCGTCGCCGGGGGCGGGCGCTACGACCAGCTCGTCGGCCTCGTCGGCGGGGTCGAGATGGCGGCCTGCGGTTTCGCCATGGGCGACATGGTCATCACCGATCTGATCCGCGAGACGGAGGGACCCGCCGAGCGGCTCGCCGCAGCGGTGGAGGAAAACGCCCGCGTCGATGCCTGCGTCGTGCTCGCCGACCCCTCGAAGGAGGCCGAGGCGGCCTCGATGGTGCAAACGCTCCGCGACGCCGGGTTCCGCGTCCTCACCTCCCTGTCGTCGGCGAAAGTGGCGAAGCAATTCCAAGCCGCCGAGCAGTCGGGAGCACGCTTCGCCGTGATCGTGGGAGTGGAGTTCCCCGAACTCACCCTGCGGGACTTGGCCAGCCGAGCCGAACGCGCCGTGCCTGCGGAAGGCGTCGTCGAGGCGTTGGGTCGGCCCCGGTGAACGCCAAATGGTGGCATCCGCGCGAACGAACTCCGAAAACGGGGGAACCCCTCGCGGAGTTCCCCCGCTTCTTCGCTTGGCTCAGGAGAAGAGCGGCAGGAGGGGTTTCCCTTCGCTGACGATCTGCTGCGTCTTGGTGTCGAGGGTGTGCCCGGCCACGAGGAAGGGGCGGCCCGAGGGCGCGTAGACGACCTTGTTCAGGTCGATCCCCATGGCGTGGGCGATGGTGGCGTTGAAGTCCGGCGCCTCGACCGGGTTTTCCTTCACCGCGATCCCCTTGTCATCGGAGCTGCCGTAGACCTGGCCGCCGACGATACCGCCGCCGGCGAAAAGGGTCGAGAAGACGCGCGGGTGGTGGTCGCGACCGCCGTTGGCGTTGATCACGGGGGTACGCCCGAACTCGGTGCCGAGGACGATGAGGGTCTTCTCGAAGAGACCCTCAGCCTTGAGGTCGTCGATGAGCGCGGCGAGGGCTTTGTCAAGCTCCCCACCGGTGCGCGGGATTGCGTTCCAGAGGTCGTTGTGCATGTCCCAGCCGCCGGAGACGACCTCGACGAAGCGGACGCCGGAGCCGACGAGGCGCTTCGCGAGCATCGCGCCCTTGCCGATGCGGGTGTTGCCGTAGCGCTGCACCTTCTCGTCGTAGCCCTTCTCCTTGGCGAGGTCGAAGGTCTCGAGATCCTCGCTCTTCATCAGTTTGAGGGTCTCCTCGTAGAACTGGGTGTAGGCTTTGACCTCGTCGGTCTGGAACTTGCGGCGGAAGGAGTCGTCGAAGGTGTTCATCAAGTCCATCCGCTTGTTGAAGAGGTCTTCGCCGACGCCGTTGTAGGGCTTGGCGTTCTGCACGCCCTTGTCCGGGTCGCCGATGGGGAGGGGGGAGAGGGCGGGACCGAAGAAGCCCGCGCCGGGGTGCTCTCCGCCGCCGCCGATGACGACGGAGTCGGGCAGGGTGTCGTGTCGCTTGCCGAGGAGGGTCTGAGCCCAAGGACCCATCGACGGGTGGATGATGGTGGCTTTGGGCTCGTAGCTGGTGCGCATCCAGTAGGCGCCGCCGCGGTGGTCGCCGGTCTTCTGGGTCATGGAACGGACCACGGCGATGTCCTTGAAGCGCTTCGCCAGTTCAGGCATGTATTCGGCGAGCTGGACGCCGGCGACGCCGGTGGGGATGCCCTTGGTCTGCCCGCCCGTCTCGGCGCCGGGTTTCGGGTCGAAGGTCTCCATGTGGGTCATGCCGCCCGACATGTAGAAGAAGATGCAGTGCTGGGCCTTGCCTCCGCCGGCCGCGAGGAGGGGCTTCGCCGCGCCGATGGGCAGGATGCTGACGCCGAGGGCGGTCTTCGCGGCGCGGGCCACGAATTGGCGGCGGTTGAGCTGGTCGAGTCGATGGAGCTGGTCTTTCATGATGGGATGGGCGTTTGGATTGGCGTTTTGAAAATCGGATTCGGGATGGTGGGGATTACTGGATGAACATGAACTCGCGAGTGTTGACGAGCGCCCAGATGACGTTGCCGATGGCGAGGGCTTCGGCCTGCATCTTCTGCTGGTCGCTCATGTCGCGGTCGGTTTTCGCGCGCATCCCCGACTGGGCCATGCTCTTTTCCTGCGAGGTGGGGTAGCGGGAAAGGACGCTGAGGAAGATCTTGTCGATGTTGTCGCGCTTCGACCCCTTGCCGTAGGCGATCTCCTTGATGAGGTAGGCGTCGGGGCTGGTGAGGACGCGGTTGGTGATCTCGCCGTTGAGGAGGGCCATCACCTGCGGGGACGATCCGGTCGTGAACGAGTTCTCGATGAGCTGCTTGTCGGATTGGCCGAACATGCGCAGGAAGTGCTCGGGCGGCATGGGCTGGCGGAGCTCGGAGGCGCGGAACATCTGCGCCCCGCCCACGTTGTCGTCGCGCGAGACGACTTCGCCATTGTATTTCTCAAGCCGGCTCACGTTGCTCCAGTCCTTCTTCCATTTCTCGATTTCGTCGGCGGTCTTGAGGGAGGCGAAGTCGATGTTCATGATTTCCTTGTAGGAGTCGGCCCCCTTGCGGAGGACGGACTCGGGATTCGCCGTGGTGAGGGCGACGAGGGAGTCCCAGATCTGCTCGGCGCTCATGCGGCGCAGGATGGGTCCGGGGAAGTGGTAGGAACCCTGGTCCACCTGGGTGAGGCTGGGGGTGAGGGTCTCGGCCTCGCGCTGGTAGGCTTGGGTATTGTAGAGGACTCGGAAGAAGCCCTTCACGCTGAAGTCGAGATCCTTCATCATCTCCTCGAGGAAGGCGAGCAGTTCGTAGTTCTGCGCCTGGCCGTCGAGGTGGCCGGGGATGTTGTAGACCGGCTCGATCTGGGCGAGGCCGAAGGCGATCTTCCAGAAGCGGTTCACGGTGTTGATGGTGAAGCGGGGGTTGCCCGGCGAGACGACCCAGTCGGCGAAGGCCTCGCGGGGGGTCTCGTATTTGGAAAGATCCATCTTGTCGCCGAAGTAGGTGTCGGCGTTCACCGGCTCGTTCGGCTCGGCGTCGTCGTATTTGTAGTCGTGGGGGAGGACGATGGTGTTTTTCGCGGTCTCCACGACTTGGATGCGGTGAGTGCTGATCCACTGGCCGAGGTTCTGGTCCACGGTCTGGTTGCGCCCCAGCCGGCCGGCATCGAGGAGCACCTTGTTCATGCGGTCGATCTCGGCGCGGTAGTCGCCACCGCCGCCCATGGCCATCATGTCACGACCGCTGGCGTTGGTCTCGGTCTGGCCCATGAAGGCGGCCATCTTGAAGAAGTCCATCTGGTAGACCTCCTCGAAGGGGTGGTCGTGGCACTGGGCGCAGGTGATCTCCGTGCCCATGAAGATGGTGAAGGTGTTCGAAAGGTTGCAGAGGCGCATCCCTTGGTCGGTGACGAGGTAGCCGACGGCGGGCGACTCCCAGACTTTGCCTTGGGCGGTGAGCAGCTCGCGCACCATCACGTCGAAGGGCTTGTCCTCGCGGATGCTCTGTTTCACCCACTCCATGTAGGGGTCGCTCTTGAGGCTGCCGTTGCCCATCATGACGATGCCCTCGCGGATACGGAGGATGTCGGAATAGTAGTTGTACATCCGCATCACGAATCCTTCGGAGTCGAGGAGCTTGTCGATGAGCTTGGCGCGCTTGTCCGGGGAGCGGTCGTTGAGGAAGGCGTCAGCCTCGTCGTAGGTGGGGATGCGTCCCGCGAGGTCGAGATAGATGCGCCGGAGGAACTGGTTGTCGTTGGTCATCGGGTTCGGGGCGCACATCTGCATCTCGCGCTCGATCTCCTGCTTGCGCTTCGCCTTCTCCTCGGGGGTGAGGTTGGTCTTCTGCGGGAGGGCGGCGAGCTCGGCCTGGAGGCCGTAGTAGCTCTCCTTGAGCTTGTTCATGACGAGCTTGTCGATCTCGGCGGCGAGGGCGGTGGGATCGGTGGGGAGGTTCCCCTTCACGAAGAGGCGATCCTGCTCGCTGAGCTTGGCGATGGGATAGTCGATCACCGAGCCGTCAGCCATCTTCAGCTTCACCGTGGCGTTGGCCCCCGCCCCGGAAGTGCCGGCGAATTCGGCCTGCAGGGTGCGTCCGTCGGCCGAGGTCCAAGTGCGGGCTTCGGCGCGCAGGGAGTTCGAGGCGAGGAGGATTCCCCCGGTGAGGAGGACGGCAAGGCATCGGTGGAGGGTTCGGTTTTTCATGGGAGATGGGAAGGTTTCGAAGAAATCGGAAAGCTTCTTCTATCGGAGTATAACAAGTGGGAGGTCGAATTGTGACAAGAAAGAAAAGCGCGAACGGGAATTTTAAAATAACTAAGTTTATGATTTTTATGGATTCTTCAATTGCCTGATTCGCTCAGCGCCTGGATGCTCGAGGTGGAGACGGCTTCTTGGAAGAGGATGAGGTCGTCGATCCAGCCTTGGAAACCCATCTCGCGGTCGCCGCCGAGGCGGAGCTTCTTCGCCCCCCCCTTGGGAAGGGAACCCGGCCATGAACCGCTGATCGTCTCGGGCTTCCCGTCCACGAAGAGGTGGAGCTGGGAAGCGGGGTCGCCCTTTCCGCCGAGGTAGCGGTAGGCGACGTGGTGCCAGTCCCCGTCGGCGAGGTCGGTGCTGCCGACGACGTGGCCTCCGCCGAAATCCACTCGCAGGGCGCCGCGGATGCCTCCGTCCGTTCCGGAATGGCACGCGACGAGCCAGGAGGAGCCTTCGCTCCCGTATTCGAGAAGCCGCTCCGGCGTTTCCCGACCGACCTTGGCGGGCAGCTTCACCCAGAAGGCGACGGTGTGCGCCTCGTCGAGGCGGAACTCCTGCGAGAGGGGCGCGTCCAGAGTCTCCCCCGGCTGGAAGACAAGCCCGCCCCCGGTCCGCCCGGCGGCGCGGCGGGGGGAGCGGTCCAGTTCGCCCGGGGCGACGAGGGGGATGTCGAAACGGCGGTCCTTCCCCGTGTCTTCGAGGGTCGCGCCGAAGGATTCGTCGAAGGCGTAGCGCAGCGCGGGATGGACGGCGGCGGGGGAGCCGAGCCGGAGGCGGAAGGTGTCGCCGCCGTAGGCCACCGAAACCAGCCCGCTGCGGGTGCGCCCGTCGGCGCGCAGGGCGAGGCCCTCGCGGACGACGGTGGCGACGGAGCGCCCGCTGGTGCGGCTCGCGGCGACCTCGCCCTCCATCACATGGAGTTCGGAGTTCCCCTCCTCGTCCACCACCACCCCGAAGCGTGTTCCAAGATCGACGGCGTTGAGGCGGGGGGTGTTCACCGTGAAGCCGTGCGCCTGTGGCGGGACGTCGGCGGCGAGGCGGCCCGACTTGAGGAACATGCGGTTGCCCGACTCGATGCTGAGTTCGGCGGGGCCTTCGACCAAGGCGGTCGCCCCGGAGTTGAAGACGACCACGGCCGAACCCGATTCCAGACGGAGGAGGCCCGGCGCGAGCCAGCCGTCCTCCCTCACCTTGCCGAGGCTGGCGGGATCCCAGACCAAGTTCTCGCTCCGTTCGATCCGGGCGGCGAAGGCCACTTCGCCCCCTCCCCCGGACGGCACCGGCCTCTCGTGAAGGATGATGGACTGGAGCAGGAGGAGCAACCCGACCGAAGCCGCCGCGGAAATCAAGCCCGCCTTGACGAGATCGGGCCAGGCGACAGGACGGCGGCCCTCGCGCTCCTCGACGATCTCCAAGAGCACCGATTTGGCGAAGCCGCGATCCCCCGCCCCCTCCGAGCGCAGCCGGGCGAGGACGCCCTGCTGGAATGCCTCGCGGCCCGGACCGAGGAGCGCCCGCAAAGCCGCGTCGGTCTGCGCCTGGGCGACGAAGCTGGCTCGCAGGTCGACGTCGTGGCGCAGGGCATGTTCCACTTGCCCCCGGCCTTTTTCGTCGAGTTCGCCAGCGAGATAGGCTTCCAGATGTTCCGAGTCCACGGTGTCAGGCGGGTTCGGGCGAGCCCGGCGGGCGGCCCTCGAGTTTGCGTTCGATGCAATGCCGCAGGGCGGTGCGGACGCGGCACAGGGTGGTCCTCACCCACGCCTCGCTCTGGCCGAAGGCACTCGCGATTTCGCGGGAGGATTCCGAAAGGGTGTATTTCCGCTCCAAGAGGTGGCGCTGCTGCTCGGGGAGGCGGGCGAGACATTCCTCAAGGACGGCGACGAGCGGCTGCTCGGGCGAGTGGTCGCCGCGCATCGACTCCTGCACGAGGTGGTGCTCAAGGAATTTCTCCCGGTTCCTGGAGAGCCGCTGGTGCCGCAGGGTCTCCTTGCGGATGAGGTTGAAGGCGATGGCCCGGAGCCACTTCCCGAAGTCCGTCCCCGGCTTGAACTCCAGGATGTGGCGGTGGGCGAAGACGAAGGCCTCGTGAGCGATCTCGTCGATGAGATGGGGCACGGGCAGCTTCATCGCGACGAAGCCGCGCAGGTGGGAGGCATGCATCTCCAGAAGCCCCTCGAAGGCCGGGAGATCCCCCTGCTGCACGCGGATGACGAGTTCGTCCTCTGTCGCTCGGTCGTTCACATCATAACATAACCCGGTCCGCTGGGTTTGTGACAAGGATCGTCAACGACCACCGTTTCAGGTTCAGCCTCCGGCGACCGCTGATTGGCGCTGATCTGCGCTGATTTTGCTGGCCTCGAAAAAATCAGCGGAAATCAGCTAAATCAGCGATCCCACGAAGCGGTTTCGGGTTTCCCGTGACCCGTGACCCGTGACCCGTGACCCGTGACCCGTGACCCGTGACCCGTGAACCCTACCTTGGCACGATGGCGACGAAGTTCCGCACCGTTTTGACCGGTTCGACGGCGATGCCGCCCCCCGGCGAACCCCGGTCCAGATAGAGGCCCGAGGAGGTCCCCCCATCGAGATTCAGCGCCCGGTGGACCTTGCGGGCCGGGGACAGACCGGGCTGGGCGAGGATATCCCCAAGCTCGGCGAGGGTGAAGGCGTCGCTCAGGCCGAGGGCGAACCACTTGCCCCCGTCGTGGAGCACGAAGGTCCGCCGCCGCGAATTCTCCGGCGAGAGTCCCTTCACCGTCACGCCGCGATCGACGAGGAAAGGCCCCGACTGGATCAGGTCGGTGGCCTTGTATTTCCCCGCGTCGTATTCGGCACGGCGGAGCAGGTAGGGATTGCGTCGCCCGCTGGAGAGAAGCACCCCGCTCAGCAGCCCGCCTTGGCCGAAGCGGCCCGTCGCCTCCTCGCCCGCGACCATCAGCCCCGAAGGCGAGTGGTCGGGATGGAAGAATCCGCCGTTGCAACCGGCGAGGGCCTCGTTCTTCCGCATCGCCTCGGCGAGGCCGGAGTAGCGCGTCGCCCCGGCCGGACCGTTGTCGATGATCGCGAACGTGTGGGTCGAGGCGTGGAACCAGACCAGATCGATGGCCTTCTGTCGGGCCGATCCCCCGGCTCCCTCCCGGCTCACCAGCTTCCGCTCGTGGACGAAAGGCGCGTCCGGAGCCTGGGCAGGGGACTGGTCCTCGATCCGCCAATCGCTCATGACCACACCCGGGGCCAAGACGACCAGCAGGGCGAGGGAGAGAACAAGGGGACGGAAGGCGGAAGGCATGACCGGGATACGCGCGGAACAAACCATTTCTTTGCCCCTCGCGCCATCAAACTCTGGCGGAGAAGTGTCCGAATCGCCCGGCCCCACCCGTCGAATCCGCCTTTCCGGCTTGGTCGCGAATTCGGCGAAGGTGGGGCGAGGCGTCCCCGCCGAGCCGTCTCCGGCCAAAGAGCGCCCTCCCCGGAAGTTACGCGCATTCCCGGCAACGGCTCACCGGGACGGTTCGCCCTACCCGGCTTCCATGGAGACGGTGCCCACGACAGATTTCCTGCCCCGGGAACCCGGGAACTTTAGTTCTTTGGAGTATTTGAAATTGGTTCCCTCTCCCCTGCCCCTCTCCTCTCGAATCCCGCTTTCTTCCGGCGGAATCGACGCTAGAATACGCCGTTGCCCCGCTTCCTCATGACGACCCACCCGTCTCTCCGCACTCGATTCAGGACCCTCCGCCTTTGCCTGCTGTCGGCGCTCGCTTCGACGGTCCTGATCGCCCAAAAGGCACCGTGGTCGGTGGTTCTGCTTCAGGGCCCCCTGCACGTCGGGGACGATCATATCAAGTCCTACCAGCACCCCCGGCCCGAGGTGAAGGCATACCGGGCGGAGTTCGAGATGCCGCAGCACGTCAAACATTCGGTCGCCGACTCATTTGTTCTGGTGGTTTCGATCGCGGACCTTGTGATGCCGAGGGACAAGCACCGGGCAAAGGCCTACCGCGACGGGAAATATCGCACGAAGGTGCTGATCAATCATGAGGAAATCGTGGTGCTTAACAAGCTTGCCAAGGTGAGCGAGAGCCCCGCCAACGTCGATCGGATTGAGATCGAGCTGAAGGGAACCGCCTTTCGGGACGGAATGAACGTTCTTGAGATCGTCCCGGGAGCCGACGGGAAGAACCTCGACGATTTCGAGATCCACCGGATCGAACTGATCGCCCAAGGCCAGTGAGTCGGCAAGCACCGCCCCGGCCTGTGCGGGTGTGAGTCGGCGAGGTGGGTAATAGATTGACCGAGGTCCCAGAAAAGATCGCTCGCTTTTTACGAAATCGCGCGTTGATTGGCCGGGTCGGTTCGGTGCTTGGCAAAATCAAGGTCTGAAGTGTTGCCAGGTGAGTCATTTGCATTCGGTGGTGATCTGAAACCCGCAATTGGGAGCAGTCTATGGAGACGGCGCCTGGCAGGAACCCACCACTAGAAAATGAAAATGTACGTTGGAAACCTCGCGTTCAGCACAACCAAACAAACCCTCGAAACCCTCTTCGGCACCCACGGTGCGGTGACGGATGTCCATCTGCCCTCGGATCGCGAAACGGGTCGCCCTCGCGGCTTCGCTTTCGTAACGATGGACTCGCGCGGCGCAATGGAGGCGGCGATCAAACACCTCGACGGCCAGAACATCGATGGACGCCCCATCAAAGTGAACGAAGCCCAGCCCCGCGAGGAGCGAGGCGGCGGCGGTTACGGCGGCGGACGCGGCCAAGGCGGCTATGATCGTGGAGGACGCGAGCGCCGCTACTGAGATCGCCTTCCATTTTTGACCCGAAAGCGGCATCCTTCGCGGGATGCCGCTTTTTTTGCGGGATGAAGCGGCGGGACGCCGCTTCCACATTCCCCCTCTCACGCCATCAAACTCTGGCGGCAGAGCATCGCGTAGGTGCCATCCCGCGCGAGCAGGGCCTCGTGGCCACCCTCCTCGACCACCTCGCCGTGGTCGAGCACGTAGATGCGGTCGGCATTTCGCACGGTGGAAAGTCGATGCGCGATGACGAAGCTGGTGCGGTTCGCCATGAGCCGTTCGAGGGCGCCCTGGATCAATTTCTCCGTCTCCGTATCGACGCTGGCGGTGGCCTCGTCGAGGAGGAGGATGGGCGGGTTCTTCAAAATGACCCGCGCGATGGCGATGCGCTGCTTCTCCCCGACGGAAAGCTTCACCCCGCGCTCACCCACGTTCGTGTCGAGCCCTTCGGGCAGGGCCTCGACGAAGGCGGCGGCGTTCGCCGCGCGGAGCGCCTCCCACATCTCGCCGTCGCCGGCGTCCGCCTTGGCGAGGAGCAGGTTCTCGCGCACCGAGCCGTTGAAGAGGAAGCTCTCCTGCGTCACGTAGCCCATCGCGTCGCGCAGGGACGATTTTTTCACCGCGTCGATGGGGACGCCGTCGATGGAGATTTCGCCCGAGTCCGCCTCGTAGAAGCGCGTCAACAGGTTGATCACCGTCGATTTCCCCGCCCCGGTGTGGCCGACGAGGGCGACCATCTCGCCGGGTTGTGCCTCCATCGAGACTCCTTTCAGAGTCGCCAGACCCTCTCCATAGGAGAACTGCACCCTGTTCAGCACGACACGGCCCCGCACCGGGCGCGGCAACTCGCCGCCCTTGTCGAGACCGGGCTCCTCTTCCGCGTCGACGATCTCGAAGACCCGCGCCGCCGCCGCGCGTCCCGCTTGAAGGATCTGGTTGAGTCCGTTGAGGCGCGAGATGGGTTCGTAGAAGAGGTTCAGGGCGACGAGGTAGGCGACGAAGACCCCCGTCCGCGCCGCGAGCGTGGCGTCGTCCGGGGCCTGCATCACCGACCAGGCCCCGAAAGCGATGACGAGGGCGTAGCCGAAATTCCGGCAGAACTCCATGGAGGGCTGGTAGAGCGCCCAGATCCGCATCAGGTGCAGCGTCGCCGCGCGGAGGCGGTGGCTCGATTCGTTGAAGCGCCCCAGTTCCGTCTCCTCCCGGGTGAATGCCTTGATCTGCTGGATGCCGTCGAGATTGTCGTGCAGCAGCGAATTCATCTCGCTGGTGGCCTCGCGGACGCGGCGGTGGCGGCGCGGCGAGGTCTTGGCGTAGGCCCAGGCACCGCCGATGAGGAAGGGCATGGGGATCATCGTGATGAGGGCGAGTTTTGCGTCGAGATAGAAAAGGTAGCCGCCCACCACGAGCACTTGCAGCAGGGCCACGACCCCCTGCTCGATCCCGTCGATGAGGACGCGCTCCATCGAGGTGACATCCTCCGTCACGCGGGTCATCACGTCCCCGGTGCGCTGGTTGTCGAACCACCGCATCGGGAGCCGCTGGATCTTCCAGTAGAGATCCGAGCGGATGTCAAAGATCACCTTCTGCTCGAACGTATTGTTGAGGATGATGCGCAACGCGTTGAAGAGGTTCGTCGCGAAAAAGGCCCCCGCCGCGAGGAGGGCGAGCGGGACGAGCCGGTCGAAGTCGCGCTGCGGGATCACCTCCCCCGTGATCGTCTGCGCCACGCCGGGAAAGACGATGACGAGCACCGTCATGAGGATGGCGCAGGCCATCTGCGCCGTCGCGAGGAGGGGGTAGCGCTTCAGATAGGAGAAGACCCGGAAAACGGTGCTCATGCGGCGATCAAACGATTTGAAAGGTCGGAAATTTCGGAAATACTGAACATACCGGCGTCCCCCGGTCGCATCCACCCACCATGGCCCGCAAACGCTGGCGCTCCATCCTTTTCTGGACGGCGGTCCTCCCCGCCCTGCTTCTCGTCGCCTTCGTCGCCGGATGCAACCTCTGGATTGTGCTTTCGACGAGGGAGCGCGTCCGCGACTTGGTGTCGGAGATCGAGACAAGGGAGATCGGAGTCGTTCTGGGGACGTCGAAAAAGACCGGACCTGACACCCCGAACCGCCATTTCGAGAACCGCATGGCCGCCGCCGCGGCCTTGTTCCACGAAGGCAAGGTCGAGCGCCTCCTCGTCAGCGGGCACCGCGACTCCGAATACTACGACGAGACCCGGGACATGGCGGCGAAGCTGCGCGAACTCGGCGTGCCCGGCGCCGCGATCCTCGCCGACGATCGCGGCGCCCGCACGCTCGACTCCATGGTGCGGGTGAAGGAGGTCTTCGGCTTCGACCGCGTCACCATCGTCTCCGACGACTTCCATGTGAACCGCGCCCTCTTCATCGCCGCCCGCTGCGGCCTCGACGCCATCGCCCTGCGCAGCGAGGCAGTCGGCTACGGCGATTCGCGCAAGGTGCGCTGGCGGGAGTATCTCGCGCGGGTCAAGGCCGTGCTCGACCTCTACGTCCTCCTTCCCTCCCCGGAGCATGGAAAGGCCCTCGCCTATCGTCCGGCCGGAACCGCGTCGAAGTGAAGGCCCAGCTCCGCGAGGGTCTTCTCGAAACCCTCCACGTCGGAAAAGCTCAGCGCCGTCGCGCCACGATCGATGCGGCGCATCAGCCCGGCGAGGATACGACCGGGGCCGAGCTCGATGAAAAGGGTCTCGCCCCGGTCGAGGAAATGCCGCACGCATTCGCTCCACCGCACCGAGCCGCTCACCTGCGCCTCCAAGGTGCGCCGGATCTCGTCCGGCTCGGAGACCTCGACGGCCTCCACGTTGCAGACCACCGGCACGCGGGGATTGCGGAAGGGGACGCCGCGCAGCACCTCCGCGAGCTTCTCCTGCGCCGGCATCATCAGCCGGGAGTGGTAGGCCCCGGCCACGTCTAGCTCCTGCGCGATGCGCACCCCGTGGTCCTGGGCTTCCGCCACGACCTGGGCGATGCCCGCCTTCCTCCCCGAGACCACGATCTGGCCGGGTGCATTGAGATTCGCCACATCGACGTCGCACTTCGCCGCGAGAGCGCGGATGTCCGTCTCCTCCCCGCCGATCAGCGCCGCCATCGAACCCTCCGTCGCCGAGGTCGCCTCCTCCATGAAGGCCCCGCGCTTCGCGACGAGGTCGAGGCCCGTCTCGAAGGAGAAGGTACCCGCCGCCGCATGGGCCGTGAATTCGCCGAGGGAAAGGCCCGCGCAACCCGCGATCTCGAGATCGGGGACGTGTTCCTTGAGCAATTCCAAGCAGACGAGGCCGTGGACATAGAGCGCCGGCTGGCACACCGAGGTGCGCGTCAACTCCGCCGCCGGGCCGTCGAACATCTTCTCCGTCAACGCGTAGCCAAGCTGCGCGTCGGCGCGGGCGAAGAGGTCGCGGGCCGCGTCGAAACGCTCCGCGAGATCCCGTCCCATCCCGACGGTTTGGGCGCCTTGGCCGGCGAACATCAATACAGCTCGAGTCCCCATGGGTAAAAAACGCTACTCAAACCGCGATCCCCCGCCGCGCAACGGGTTTCTTCGCCACGCGCCTTGCTTTCGCGCCGCCGATCCCATGCGGTGGAGGGCGCTCAGGGCGTATTGCCGGAGGGGGCGGGCTCGGGGGACGCGGGCTTGGATGGAAACCGTTTTTCCGACCATTCCAAGTAGGAGACAGTGGGGCCGAGGGGGATGCGGTCCTCGCGGCCCGGGAGGACCAAGTCCCATTGAAAGTAGGTCCATTCGGCGCTGCCCTCTTCCTGAATTGCCTGCACATAGACGCGCCCCCTTCCTTTGGGGCCTTTCACCGGGATGGACAGATTCGCATGGGAGGAGCCTCCCGCACTCCCCGTGGTGATGAAGGCGGGGACGATAGGCTCGCCCAAGGCGGCGATCGCCTCCGGGTGGGACCGTAGCGCCTCGAACGTGGCCTGGTAGGCGGGACTGCCTTTGATGGCGGAGCTGATCCACATCAGGAGCAGGGCGGCGGTGATGCCTCCCGCGATGACGAGGTAGGCGATGATGACGGGCTGCAGCTTGCACGAAGGCTTTGGATCGGAATGGGGCGGGTCCATGGAGGACGATGGACCCGGACGGGCCGCCTGTCACACGGATGATCCGCCCGAAAATCCTTGACCCCGCCGCCCGGACCGGGCGATCCTCCACACAGCCGGTCATGAAAAAGCTCGTGTTCTTCAGTTGTTGTTTTGGGAGCATTTTGCTCTTCCCGCCCAAGGGAGGGGCTGATGAAGCCCCCAAAAACCACCCAAGCTTGCCCGTTGATCGCGCCAAACTGCAGGAGCATGTCTTGGCCAATGGTTTCGACCTCAATCGAGTGGTGAAATTCGGCCAAAATCGTGGAATCAAATTTGCGATGGATATTGCAGTGGGAATTCCCATCCTCTTCGGGGATTCAAACGATGCGAATTTCGAAGGAATGTCATTGGATGGGTTCCTAAACGGAATGTCCGATGGAAAATTTCAATTCGATACAGTCAAACTGACCGAAACGTTCTATGTGATTTCGGTGAGAAATAAAGGCGGAGAAGCCCCGAAGAGCTGGGCGCGATTCCGGGACCTCGTCTTCTCGGACGACGAAGTGAAAGCCAACTCCTTTGGAGGAATATGGGGCATCATGTCGCAGAGATGCGGGTTCACATGGTTGGGCACGGGGCATGTTTCCACTGAAATGCTTGATAAAAGATTGAATCTGTCGAAAGGGGGAACGTTCTCAGAAATCCTCCCTCTGATCCTTGAGCAATCAGGTGCCGATTATGTCGCTTTTCAGGGAGATCCCGGCAGCCAGTACGGCTATGGGGCCCTTTATTTATCTGCCACCGATTAGAAAACCTCACGTTGATCCCTCTCCTCCACCTCGGGAGGAAACCCGGGGCATGGTCGCAAAATTCTTCTGGCGCCGTCAGGCCGCCCTGTGATACAAGCGAGAACATGAATCGACACGGTTTCTCCCTTCTGATCGCCCTTGCCGTCCTCTCCCTGCCTTTCGCGGGGGCGGACCATGCCGCCGCCGAGGAGCCCTTGCGCCTCCGGCGGGATCAGAATTGGCTCGTTATCCATGCCCCTTGGCTGCCGGGAGAGGAGATCCGCATCCACTACATGGAAGCCTATTGCCGCGCGAATTCGACCGACGCCGATTGGGTGGAGCACACCAAGATTCCCCATCAAAGCGAGTTGCTGGAGCAAGCACCGGACGGCAGCCGTCTCGTCTTGCTGGACCGGCTCGCCGACGGGGTGGAGGCCCGCCACGAGATCACGGCGCAGGCCGACCATGTGCGGTTCCGCGTCGTCCTGCACAACCCCACAGACAAGGCGTCCGAAGCCCATTGGGCGCAGCCCTGCGTCCGTCTCGCCGCCTTCACGGGCTTCTCCGATGTCTTCGGCAAGGACGCCGATCTCGACGACTACCTGCCCCAATGCTTCGTCTTCGTCGATGGCCAGCTCACGCGGATGCCCTTCTCGCCATGGGCCAAGGAGGCGCGCTACACCCCCGGCCAAGTCTGGTGTCCCGCGCATGTGCCGCGCACCGACGTCAATCCGCGCCCCTTGAGTCCGGTGGTGCCCTCCAACGGCCTGATCGGCTGCTTCAGCAAGGGCGAAACGCACCTGTTCGCCACCGCTTGGGAACCCTATCAGGAACTGTTCCAAGGCGTCGCGCGCTGCCTGCACAGCGACTTCCGCATCGCCGGTCTCCAGCCCGGCGAAACCAAACAGGTTCGCGGGGTCATCTACCTTCTGCCCAACCAGGTCGATGCCCTGCTGACGCGCTACCGCGAGGATTTCCCGGAGCATCGGTGAAGCCCGAGCTTTCAGGGGCAGGTAATCCCCGAGGGTGGAGGTGATGCTGGAGTCGGCGGAAGTGGCGGAGTGAAGATTGGCAAGTTCATACCTTGATGATCCCCCGGCGGATGGCTTCGGCAGTGGCTTGAGCTCTGTCGTTGACGCCGAGTTTCTCCAGAATGTGCCGGACGTGACGTTTCACCGTTTCTTCGGAAATGCCGATGTTGGCGGCGATCTGCTTGTTGGCCTGGCCTTTGGCGATCTGCTCCAGTACCTCCCGCTCCCGCGGGGTGATCGAGGCGCACAAGCGTTGATGGGCCAGTCGCAAGGCCAGGTCGCGGGGGAGATGCGATCGCCCGGCCCCCACTTGTCGCAGGGCTGTCAGCAACTCCTCGCGGGAGGAGGATTTTTGCACGTAGCCCATCGCCCCGGCATCGAGGGCCGCCTGCACTTCGTCGTCGTGAATGAAGGTCGAATAGACCAGAACCCTGGCCTCCGGATGCCGCTCGCAGAGGATTTCCGTGGCGGCGACACCGCCGAGTCCGGGCAGTTGCAGGTCCATCAGCACGATGTCGGGACGCAGGCGTTCATAGGCATCCAGCACCAGGTCGCCGCGTCTCACGTCGCCGACGATGGCGATGTCGTCCTCGATTTCCAAGGCGGTCGCCAGGCCGCTGCGCACGACAAAATGATCGTCGACAATGAGAAGGGTCAGAGGAGTTGCCATGTCAAGAGGCCCGGATTCAGGCGGGATGGGCGTTGGCGGAGACGGATGCCGCAGGCACGAGAACCTCCAGAGTGGTGCCGCCGGACCCGGATCTCCAACGTGCGCTGCCATCCAGTTTTTCACAGCGCTCCTCGATGCCGATGCAGCCGAACTGCCCGCTTTGCCCCTCGCGCTTTGCTGATGGATCAAAACCGCATCCATCGTCGGCGATGCATAGACGCAGATGGTCTTCTTTCATCCCCAGTGTCATGCGGATGCGCGTGGCTCCGGCGTGTTTGATCGCATTGGTCACGGCTTCCTTGGCGATCATTTTGAGATGATGCACGGAATGGGACGGCAGGTCCGGCAATGCCCTCTCGGCCTGCCATTCCAGCGCGGGTCCGGCTCCGGCGGGATATTCCGCCACGATTTGTTTCAGTTCGTCCACGAGGTTCAGTCCGTCGCGGGACGAGCGTCGCAGCGACGACACGAGACTGCGGGTTTCCTCGTGGATTTGTGAGACCAGGCCTCGGGAGGCCCGCAGCAGTTGGCCGCTTTTCTCATCCGTGCCACGCGCCTGCACCGTCTCCAGTCGCAGGGCCAACCCTGTCAGCCCCTGCTCCAGCGTGTCGTGAAATTCCCGGGCGATGCGCTGGCGTTCCTCCAAGGCGGCTTCGTGTTCGATTTGTCGCCGCAAGGCCCGCGTCTGCCGACGCACTTGCAGGCGCAGCGCGACGATCCACAATCCGGCGGCGGCGACCAGCAGCAACAGCACTCCCACGGCGAGAGCCAGTCGCCGGGCCGACCACCACGAGGGGGTGCTGAGCAATCTCACGTCATCGGCCGTGCGGCTGCGCAGGCTCACCGTGCGCGGCGTCGAGGTGACGCCGGACGAGGTGTTCGACTCGACCCGGCAGATGCCGGTAACGCTCACCCTGGCTCCACGCGGCAACATCTGGTCCAACGGCGGCGCTTGGACTCGCAGGGTCCAGCCCGCCTCTTGCAGCACCAGCACCTGACCGTTCTCCTCCTGGAAATGACCGGAGAGTTCCGCTGCGACCGTGACCAGCTCGTGGTCGAAACCACCGCTCAGCAATTCGGAAAAACCCACCTCCACCGCTTGCGGCGGGGTCGCGGCTTCCTGCTTCACGATGCTGGCTCCCACCAAGGAGGCGCTGAAGCGCTGCATTTTTGGAAAGCCCACCGCCTCGATTTTCGTGCCGGGACTCAGGGGCAGTGCTTGGGAAAGCTGCACATGCAGCGCGGCGGAGTCGTCGCGGAGGAACACATCCCCGTCGGGAAAAGCGGCGAGCACCTCGCCCGCCACACGCACCCGGTGGCCACCCCGCCCCATCGCCTCGAATGCCAGAAGGCGGCTGCCCGGAATCAAGGGCACCTCGTCCAGCGGCGGGGCCGCATCGACCACGTGCAGCCCGCTCCAATCATGCATCCACGCGATAGGCTGCACGAGCTGGCGGCGTTGGTTGACGCCTCCCGAAGCCAAGCACTCGAGCCGCACCCGGCTGTCCACCAGCAGATGCTGGTCATGCAGCGGAGCGCAGATCCGGACCTCCAGAAAATCCTGCTCCATCGCCAGCGACAGCACCGCACGCCCGCCGTCTGCGGAAGGTTTGACCTCGTGCACGATGCCCTCCACCACGACACGCTGGAAGTAATGGCGACCCGAGGCGAAATCCGCATAGGTCGCCGGAATGCCCGGCGGCAGTCCGCGATGCCCCAGCTTTTCATAGCTCGCCCCGCCGATCCCCGGCAGGAAGGTGCCGGGAGTGGTCACGCCGGTCACCACCACCTCGTCACCGGGACGAAGGGAGTGCTCGTTTTGACCGAGAAAATACGTTCCCGCCGTGTCGTCCTGGATGACGATGGACGCGTCCGGCCCCTCGATGAAGACCACGGTACCACGGAGTTCCACCGGGAGTTGCTTCGCCGCGTCTTCGGGCGACAAGGACCGCAAGGACAAGGCCGTGCGGATGGTCTCCCCGGCTCCGACAGGGCAAGCGCACCCCAGCGCGCCCGCTATCAGCAGGAGCCGGAAAAGCGACCGGCTCGACAGGACGGACTGGAGACGCGGGGGAGACATGGGCAGCAGTTTAGCCTTTGCCCCCAAAACTCGGCAACGGCTTTGTCGGCACCATCACTCGCCGCCGCTTTTTGCCGGAGCCGGGAGCACGGATACGAAGACGCCCGTGTCGGGAGCCTTGCCGGAGTAGAAAGCGACATAGTGCTTGTCCCCGATCACGGTGGCGTTCGCGTTGCCCGCGTCAAACGTGATCCGGCTGCCCGTGGCGACGGGCTCGGACGCCGGCCAGCGGAGCGGATGGCTGAAGACGCGCTCGGGATCGACGACGCGCCGCCGCAGCACCCCGGCGCCGCGATGGTAGTAATAGTTGCTCAGCAATCCGGTTTCGGCGTCGAGGATCAGGCTCGGGGTGGAGGCATGGACATCGCCGATGTTGGTTTGCGCACGCGCCCACGTCTTGCCGTAATCCGTCGAGACCAACTGGAATTGAGTGCCACCCGTTTCGATCCGTCCGATCGCGAGAATCCTGCCATCGCCGAGATAGACGGCGGAGGGTTCGGTGGGCCACTGCGCTTTGGTCAGCCCGGACTCGATGGGCGTCTGCACCCAGGTGGTGCCGTTATCGCTACTGGTCACAGTACCCCAGGCGTTTGTCGGCTTATCTCCATAGTCTCCGGCGAACCACAGGGCCATGAGACCGACCGCGGGCACCGCGAAGACATCGGTGATCTGCATCGGACGGACAGGGAACTGCGTCGCTGTCACAAGCGTGAAGGTGACGCCATCCGTGGTGCGATAGAGATCTTGGAACCACTCTTTTCCGACCCGGCGCACCCAGAGGAGCATCGCCCCGTCGGAGTCCAGCCCCTTGCCCACTTCGACCTCGCCATAGCCGTCCGTATCGGCGACCACTGTTTCGTCCGTCCATGTTTTTCCGCCGTCCGTGGAGGTGCGCGCGTAGACGGCGCGGGAGTGCTCATGGATCGTGTGCCCCGAGCCCCGGCTATAGACGCAGACCAGTTTTTCCCCGAGCGCCTGGATCATCGGCCACGAATTGTAGCCGGGCACATCCTGCACGACGTGCGGTTCCGAGAGAGCTTCCAAGGGAGTCACCTTGACCATCACCAGACCCGTGGGACGGGTGAACGTGTCGGCGGGATCGGAGGGCTCCCGCTGGACGCGCACCACCAGCGGCGCGGACGGGTCCACCTGGTAGCAGGACTCCAGGACGATGGTGCGGGAGTGCAGCGGCGAGACGGGAAGCGCGGTTCGCACAGGCGTGCCCGTGGCGTTCCGGTCCGTGAAGGCCGCATCCTTCACCACCTGCGACAGGTGGACCCGGTAGACATCCTCATGGTCTGGACTCGTCTCCTCGTCCGTCGTGGTGACGACGATTTCGACCTTCACGGCGGCGCACTCGCCGGGGAGGCCGGACACGAGGCCGACGACGGACTGCCCGGTCGTGCCACCGGACAAGGACCACACCGGAATGTGCGTGGAGCCGCTCGACATCAGCACCAGCGAAGGGCTGCCCGTCGCGATCGACAGGTCGTTCGCGCCCAGGCAGATCGGAGAATCCTCCCATCGGTTGGGAGTTCGCTGTGCGTCATCGCCGAAGCTGGTGACGGTGGAGGCAAGCAGTGCAAGATGAAGGAATGTGAGGATTCGCATGACCATGGGGTTGAGTTCGGACCAGTATGCCCGGAGCCAACCCGTCTGTCACCCACGCCGGATGCCTATATAGGGTGATGTTCTTTTGAGTTGCGGATGGATCAATTACGTGGCGAGCGGGGGCAGATCACGATCTGCTTCAGCGTCCGCCCCGTCTTGACTCCGCTTCCACTATCCAGTTTCCGGGGACAGGCAATCTGTCGAAGTGATAGCCGATCCGATTGGGGTATGGTGCCAACGGCTGTGAGAAGGGAGCGCGGACACTCCTGTCCGCACCGTTGAGTCCATCCGCTTGCCTTTCTGCCGATGCGGACAGTGTCCGTGCTCCTCTCCCGCATGTCTTCGAGTCGGGAAAGGCACCCGCTACGGCTTCAGCCCCGCCTTGTCCAAGCGGGCGAGCAGGCTGGATTTGCGGCGGCGTAGCTCCCGCAGTCCCTCCAGTTTCTCGAAAAACGCGATGCTCTCTCCGGTCAGCAACGCCAAGTCCCGCAGATCGACCAGCCGTTTCACGGCTGTGTCGTAGTTCGACTGGATGGAGGTCTCCGTCAGCTCGATCACGGATTTCCATAGCTTCGGCTCCGTTCCTTGGAGGGAGCGGAGAAAGGCGAGACGTTCCTCCTGCTTCTTCTTCTCCCGAGCCGCCTTCTCGGTTGCGGCCTTGCGGGCGGCGGCTTCGCGTCGCTGTGTCGCCAGCTCCTCCGCCGCGGACAGCAGCTCGCCCGCTTTCTGGGAGCTTCCCGACGAGACGGCGTCCGTTTTCATCGTGGCGGCGAAGGCCTTGCGGAGCTCCAGCGCGGCGACCTGCCCCTCCTCGGAGACGAGACGGAGGAGCCAGTGGTCTTTTTCCTTTTCGGAAAGTCCCGCGAGCCATGTCTGGATTCGTTCGTCCGAGACGCGCTCTCCCATGGTTCCGCTGCCACACGCTGCGACCTCCACCAGCTCGGGATCCAGCCAGAGGAAATTCGCCAGGTCTCCCAGCACGCCGTCCCGCTGCCCGAGTCCGGGCGGCACGGGAGGTTCCGGGGTGTCGTCGTCGATCTCCCGGTTCTGGACCGCCAGCAGCCAGACGAGATAGAGCGGGCGCAGGTCGCCCCGGGCCAGCAGGTCGCGGACCGGCAGCAGCCTGCCCAGCGCACCGGAGGGATTGCCGTCGAACTCGTCGTAGTCCCGTCCGGGCTCCTCGTCGCTGTGGAAGGAGAGCACCAGATGCGTCCTCGTCGTCCGTGCCTCGAGAACGTATTTTACTTCGTAGGGGCGGATGGCCTCGCGGTCCACCAGCGCGAGCGGCAGGCGGAGATGCAGGGCGCGGCTGCCGAAGTTGCTCAGATACAGGTGCGCGTCGAAATACCGCTTCATCCACTCGACCGGATTCCCCTTGAAATCGCCCCAATGGTATTCGTTCGTGAACCGCCGGGGACCGATGGCGGCACGGCTTGAGACCGCCCTCAGTTCCGCCTGTTCCTCCCGGTCCAAGGCACGGTCGAGAGCCTGAAATTCGTAGTATTGGTATTCGCTCATGTTCGGTGCGCGGGATGGAGCGCGGGCGTCACGCCGGGGGGATCACATTCACGCCGTGCAATCCGAAGAGCGGGGCAGCGGCGAGGAAATGGCGGTCGTTGGAATGGACCTCGGTGAAGCCGTGCTCCGCGGCGCAGGAGAGGTGGAGGGCGTCGGCGGCCCGGAGGAAGGTGGAAGCGGGGACCTTGGCCAGGACGCTTTCGAGACGCGTCATGACGGCTTCGGTGAGTGGGAGGAGATGGACGAGTCCATTTCGGCAGTCTTCCCGGAACTGCTTGGCGAGGCTGGCGAGCTGCTCCGGTGTATCGGCGCCTTCGCGGCGTTTGCGCAACAGAATGGATGCGAACTCTGCCCGACCATGCCAAGCGACCGCCACCGGACGATTGGCCTTTGCGAGCAAGGCTTTCACCTTCTCGTGCCCCGGCTCGGCGGAATAGATTCTGAAAAGACAGGTGCTGTCAAAGTAGAGCATCTTCGCGGGAGGACCGGTCTTCGGAGATGATGACGGTGGAGTCCGTGCCCCCGGAGAAGGCTCCGGCTTTCAGGGCGGCTTCGTAGTCCGGCCTCAGCTTGCGATTCGCCCAGTAGGAGACTTCCGCCTCGCCGACCTTGGCTGGCGGATCGAGTTCTTTCTCCAGCGAGGCGACCACCAGATCCTTCAGCGTCCGCCCCGTCTCGACGGCGCGGATCTTCGCCTTTTTGTAGAGTGCCTCCGGGAGGTCGATGGTGGTTTTCATGAGATCAGGATACGGGAAGATGGTTTTCCGCCAAGACGGGGAGCGTGCCAGCGCCGTGCCCTCCCCGACCGGGCCGGTCGGGGCTACCTTCTTCCCCCACTTTTCCCGTGACAATCCCGCCGCCCGCGCTTTGCTCCACGGCGTGAAAGCCCTTCTCCCTTCCGAACTCGGCGAACCCTTCTACGAAGGCTCGGTGCAGCGTCTCCACGCGGTGCCGGGGGACGATTCGATCATGGTCACGCGGACGACGTCGAGGGGGTCGGTCTTCGACGTGGGGGCGCTCTTCGAAATTTCGGGCAACGACGTGAACCGCGCCCTCTTCCGCCATGTCCTCTACTCCCGCCTCGGCGATGCGGCGGTGTGGCGGCGGGTGCGCGGGGCGATCGAGGCCGCGCCGGAGCTGGACCCGTCCTACCGGGCGGAGCTGCTCGGCCCGCTCCTCGAGCGCTGCTGCGAGCGCGGCGCGCGCACCCACCACGAGGGCATGCTCGACGCGCTCACCGGCGAGGTCGTGCGCTCGGGCGTGCCGGCGAATCCGAGCGCCTGCAACGTGGTGCGCAAGTTCCAGATCCTGAAGCCGGAGCGGACCCGCTTCCTCGGCGTGCCGCTTTTCGACTACGCGAAATTCCCCCACGCCGACGGCTTCGTCGTTCCGCTGGAATACATCGTGCGCTTCGGGATCACGAGCGCCAGCTCGGTCTTCAAGAAATACGCGGCGATGGAGGCGAGGGTGAAAGCGGCCTTCGAGCGCGAACTCGGGGCGACGCGCCCGCTGGAGGCATGGCAGTATCTGGAGCGGCCCATCAGCGATTTCACGAGCAAGTTCGAGCCGGAGGACCGCATGGTCAGCAAGCAGGAGGCCCTCGTCATGAGCGGCCTGAGCGGGGCGCAGTTCGCCGAAAGCGGCACGCTTGCGGTGCTCGGAGCGTGGGCCGTGCGCGACCTCGTCGAGGAGATCGGTCTGCGCCTTTGGGATTTGAAATGGGAGTTCGCCAAGGACGGCGACGAGCTGGTCTTCGTCGATACCATCGACACCGACTCGATCCGGGCGACGATGGCGCTGGAGACGGCGGCGGGGCGTTTCGCGATCCACTACAACAAGCAGGCCATGCGCGACTACTTCGTCCTGCTCCACCGGGACTGGATCGCCGACATCGCCGAGGCGAAGCTGCTGGGGCAGCGGGAGGGCGTCGCCTTCACCGAGATCCTCAAGGCCGGGCAGGCCGAGGGCCGCTACGCCGCGACGCCGGCGGTCGATCCCGCCTTCCTCGCCCTGCAGGAGGCGAAAATGGCGGCGATCCGCGACCACCTCGTCGCCGCGGACGGGGCCGAGGCGGTGCGGGCGAGGCTGGAGGCGGCGGGACGCGAGGAGCTGGCCTTCTACGAGGGACGCGGGGCGCTCGGGGAGCTGCGGAAAATCAACGGGATTTAGCGCTCGTGGCCGCTTGAGCGGACGGCTTGATGGGATCATACAGGGTCGAGGATGGGATACGACCCTGTCGGGTGCCGGATTTCCATGTCCATGCCGGGTTTTCATCCCGCCATCGGCAGCTTCTTCCGTCCCATCCGTCCGAAGCGCTCGATGAGTTCGCGTGCATCTTGGGTCGGCCAGTTCGCGGCGACAGCGCACCTCTTCCGCCTCTCCAATCCTCTCGTGATTCGCACTTCCCGCGTGTTTCGAGATTGACCCGTTGTAGCCAATGGGATACGATCAGTGGTGATTGAAATTCGGAAAACGGAGGCCTTCGCCGCATGGTTGGATGGCCTCTCCGACCTTCGCGGACGCGCTCGCATCCTTGCGAGAATCGAGCGTTTGCGGGGAGGGAACTTCGGTGACTGGGAATCCGTCGGAGACGGGATCGGCGAGTTGAGGATCGATGCCGGTCCCGGCTACCGGGTTTACTTCACGAGGATCGGATCCGGAATCGTCGTCCTCCTCGCGGGCGGCGACAAGAAGTCCCAAGCCCGCGACATCCGGAGGGCGAAAGGGATGGCAAAGCAACTGGAGGACCTGAAATGAAAAAGCTGAAAACGACCCGATTCGACGTCTCCGAACACCTGCGCACGCCGGAGGAGATGGCCGCCTACCTCGAAGCCTGCTTCGAGGAGGCCGGAGGCGACGCCGCCTTCATCGCCAAGGCCCTCGGCGACATCGCCCGCGCCAAGGGCATGAGCCAGATCGCCCGCGAGACCGGCCTCTCCCGCGAAAGCCTCTACAAAGCCCTCTCCGGGGAGCGGACGCCCGGATTCGACACGATCCTGAAGGTCGTCCAAGCGCTGGGGTTGAAGCTGCATGCAGTGCCAGCGGGGTGAACGTCCCTCTGGAAATGCCTGTCACCGTCGAACAAAAAAGCTTCCAGCGACGAAGGGGTGGATCTGTGCTACCTGTTCTCCACGGCGAGCCTCAATGAACTCCCACCGACTCATCGACGAACGCAGCTACGAGATGCACCGGGTCATCGCGCGGATCTTGAGTGCCGATCCGTCATGCCTCGACTTGGTCGCGCGGCAGATGGACACCCGCCTCGCCGACCCGGACTACAGCGAATCGCTCAAGGACTGCGTCCGGGAATGGCGCGGGATCGTGGCCGACGGGCTGGACCGCGTTCTCTCGGTGCTCGAAGACCGCAGCGACGAGGGCCAGCGCCTCCGCCAGAACACCCCTTTCGCCATCCTCATGCCGCAGGAGGAACGGATGCGGATTTTGCGGCGCTACCGACAGAATGAACCGATCCGAGCTGGAGCACATCCTGCGGGCGTGTAGGGAGATCACCGGCGAGACGGATTTCGTCGTCGTCGGCAGCCAGTCGATCCTCGGTAGGCATCCAGACGCGCCGAGAGCGCTCCGGAAGTCGATGGAACTCGACGTTTTCCCCAAGTATCGTCCAGATCTGGCCGATGAAATCGAAGGGAGTCTCGGTGCCCTCTCCCTTTTCGACCAGACTTTCGGATACCACGCCGACGGAGTTGGTCCGGAGACGGCGGTCTTGCCATGCGGATGGGAGGATCGGCTTGTTCCGGTGCGGAGCGAAAAGACTCGCGGAGCGACCGGATGGTGCCTCGATCCCTACGACCTCGCGTATTCCAAGCTGGCGGCGGGCCGTCCGAAGGATCTTGGATACGTGGCGGGGTTGCTTCGTTTCCGGCTGATCGGTCCTGTTCGATTGGAGCGCCACTTGCAGCTTGCGACGGATACCGGGCTGAGAGCGCTCCTGCTGCAACGTCTCACGATTTGTCTCCGGAAACGAAACGAGGAAGGGCCGTGACGGACGAGGCGGTTGCGGCAGGGGCGCCCCTTGTCATTCGCCTTCCCGGCTCCATCCACCGGAGCATCAAGCAGCTCGCCCTCGACTACCCCGCGCCGAAGCCGCCGGGGCGAAACGCGAGGAGCTGGCCTTCTACGAGGGGCGCGGAGCGCTCGGGGAGTTGCGGAAAATCAATGGGATTTAGCGCTCGTGGCCGCTTGAGCGGGCGGCTTGATGGGATCATACAGGGTCGAGGATGGGATACGACCCTGTCGGGTGCCGGATTTCCATGTCCATGCCGGGTTTTCATCCCGCCATCGGCAGCTTCTTCCGCCTCCATCCGTCCGAAGCACTCGATGTCGAGTCCGAAGTGACGGGCCGGATGCCGTGAGGGGGATGAAATTGGGAATTGGTTCCGACTTCGATCCCACGCCCCCGATCTCCGGATTATTGGATCTCCACAAAGTCAATGCGAGCTAAGTAGTCGTCTTGGCTGGCATCCCAGTTTTCATCCACAAAGGTCTGGAGTTCAATTAACCGGATCGAAAATCCACAGTCCGCATTCAGGAATCGGACCGCTTTCAAGAGCTGGGATGGAAATCCTTCATCAATGATCAATCCTGTTTTGGGTAGCAATCGAAGGAATTTGTCGTCGATCCTGTTAGATTCAAGAAACCCCTCGAATTTCTCTTTTGAGACTCCGAGGCCAGTATCCCACTTCTCGATCGTGGCACGCAACTTCCTTATATAGGGGATATTCACCGTTTGGAACGCAATATCCGCCATATACCTGATCAATTGACCGTGCGTATCTTTCGACTCCCCGCCAATTTTGAGTTCACAGGGAAATAGGCCGCCGTCATCACGAAGATAGAGAAGATCTACCCTCTGCTCTTCATCGCCCGGTTTGGTTTCCGCCCCCACGAGCTCAAGTCCTTTCGCCGGGAAATCCTTCCATGAATTCGATGCCGCAATGATCGGTTGAAGATCTTGGAGCTCATGCCATCCGAAGTCCCTTTTGAGCGATACTTGTCTAGAAGCCATCTCATAAATACCG
>DDTJ01000077.1 GCA_002344525.1 Akkermansiaceae bacterium UBA2367 | reverse complement strand
TGGATCGGACGCTTACCTTTTTCGCGGATCGATCCTTCGATCTGCGCCGGGCCAATACCCCGCGGCTTGCCGCGGGGATGCTTTATTCTCGGACCCACTCGAATCGACGAAGAACCCAAAATTGCTCCCCCGAACCCTACCTCTGACGGGATGGGGACAGGGGTCAATCGACAACTTTCTTCATTTCCCACCGTGTGTCTTGTCCGACCGCAGCAATAGGTGGCCCTTTTGGAGATGCTGCCCCGAAAGCTCCCTCACACCGTCACATTCAACCCCTCCGCTTCCGCAAGCCGCTTCTGGTTGCCATCGAAGGTGAGAAACTCGTCCGCCCCGAGCACGAGAGCGGAAGCGACATGCAGGATGTCGAAGGCCCGGTGCCCGCCGGCAAGGGTGTGGGTGGAGGAAAGCCTTGTCGCCTCGTCGAGGATGTCGGCCAGATTGCAGACGGCGGCGACCAACCGCCCCTGCCTCAGGGCGGCCTCGAATTGGGACCCATAGAGCGCGGCCTCCCCGGGTTGAATCGCCTTGCGGAACTCCGCGAATCGCAGCGCGTTTCCCAACTCAAACGGATTGTAGGGGCTCAGGGTGATTGGCCGGGTCGCCGCCGCCGCCCACGCCACCGCCCTCGGGGAGTTGGCGTCGTTCCCGTAGAGCGAGAAGAGAAAGCTCGTGTCCGAGCAGGTCACCATTGTCCCCCCGCCTCCGCGATCAGGGCCGCCGATTCTTCCGCCGTGAGCTGGCTTTCGAGCTGCCGCTTGCGTTTCACTTCCGGGCTATCCGCCCAATTCACCCGCGAGGGCGCTTCCGCCGGAGGTGGCACCAAGCGGGCCACGGGCACCCCCTTCTGGGTGATCACCACTTCCTCGCCCGCCGCGATCCAGCGCAGGAGGGACGTGTAATGATTGCGGAGGTCCCGGACGGTCGCAGTTCTCATGATGTAGCACAATTTAATGCACAAATTGGATTCGTCAATTTTCTCTCACCGCGGACATGCCAATCTTCACTCGGAAGCGGCCCGCCTCGGAGGCCGCGCTTTCAATATCCGATCACGGTCAAGCCGTCCACCCTTTGGAATTCGTCGAGGTTGTTCGTCACCAGCGCATGTCCTGTGACCCGCGCCGTGGCGGCAATCCAGAGGTCGTTGCCGCCGATGAGACGGCCTTGGGCAGCCAGATGGCGGTAGATCTCCCCGTATTCCCACAAAATCTCCGGCGTCCACGGCAAAATCGGATAGGGACGACAAAGTCGCTCCCAATCCCTGCAGGCACCCGCCGACCGTCCGCAGGCGAGTTCGCCTGCAATGGTGAAGGTGATATAGACCGCCTCCTCGGCGTGGGCCGCCAGAAAGGCATCGGTCCTCGCGGGGACCCGGCGCTTCGCCTCGCGTTCGGCGGTGATGACGAAGTTCGTGTCCAGGATCAATCCCATGGATCCTCCGGGATGGGGTCGTGTTGCGAGGTTTCTTCGATGGAGTCGAGATACCTGTCGGACACACCTCCACCGCCATTAGCAAGATGCTCCCGGAGCCTGCCTCCGGTCATCGGGGAATCGAGAAGCACGGCCCGACGGACCACCTCGGAGAAGGATTCGCCGGACTTTTTCGCGGAGCGGAGCTTGTCGTAGGCATCCAGCTCCAAAGAGATGGTCTTCGTCGCCATGCACGAAACATGCACGAAACGAGATCTTTCTCAAGGACCAAAAGAGTGGGACCACCGATGAAACGAGCGGGAAACGGCAGGACGCGAGCCGAACACCGCCTTCCTCGCGGGATCGGGAGCCGCGCTCAAAGCTCCATCACCCGACCGCTCAACGCGACCATCCCGGTCTCGACGTCGAGGATGCCGAAGAGGAAGGGCCGATTGAAGGTGATCTGCGGCACCGGACGCGAGAGGCCCCGGCTCTTCATCACTACGGCGGTCGAGGCCGCCGCCTCGCTGCCCTCCTCGTTCACATCAAGGCGGGCGGCGTGGACGATCTGGGCTATCTGCAGGGCCTCCTCGCTCATCCGGGCGAAGTCCGACTCCTCGCCAAAGGCCTTGCGCATCCCCAGTTCCTGGAAGGGGCGGCTGAGTTCCTGCTTCTCCTCCAGCGAGAACCGGGGCAGGCCGAGCGCCACCTCCTGCTGGCGGCCCAGCTCTTTCAGCAGGCTCTTCCAGTCGCCTTCGTCGAGTCCTTCCTCCAAGAGCTTCCGTTGGCTCGATGGCTTGGGCAGCAGCGCCACCATCATGAAGTCGCCGCCCGCGTAGGGCAGTCCGACCGCCTCCCAGTCGGCGGTGACGGAAAGGCCGAACTTGGCGGTGAGTCGCATCATGGGAACTTGGCTCTCGGTGCCGTCACGACGGGTGAAGGTCTCCTGCTTCGTCTCCTCCTTCGCGAAGCGGGCGTTCCAGTCGGCTTTGAAATAGAGCGCGTTGAGGATCACGAGACGGGCGTCGGGGTCGAGCGACTCCATCAGTTCGGGGATCTTCCCGCTAGTCTTTTTCTCAACCCATCTGTTGATCGTGTCCACCGTCACTTTCTCAAGGGTTTCCGCGCCGAAGTCGTCCGCCAGCGTCTGCTTGTAGGCGGGCAGCGCGGAGCCGGCATTGCCGATAAGAGCGAGCGCGTTGGCGATGCGGAAGGTGGTTTTTCCGCTGCTTTCCAGAGCGGCGTGGCGTCGGTGGAGGTTCCCGAGCTGCTCCTTCTGGGCCTGCCCGTCGAGATCCTCGAGACCGAGGGTGCGGCGCATCTCCGTCTCGGTGTCCCCGGCGGCCCCGACCATGGTCATCCACATGGCTTCCGAGATGCTGAGGGGCGAAATAAGGAGGTTCCCGCCCGGATTGGCCTGCCCAAGCTCCCGGAACAGATCGGCGGCGAGGTGGTTAGAGGCGTCGACGAGCGAACCGATCCGGGGCGCGTCGTCCTCCGTTTTCTTCTCCTTCGGTGCGCTTGGCCCCACTCCGTCGCCGGGAGTCGTTTTCGCCATGCCACGGGTCTGGGGGGAGGGGGGCGCAGCCGCCAGTTTCCACTCCGGCAGGGCGTTCAGGGCGACGGGCTTGCCGTCCGGGTCGAGGCTGCGGACCACAGCCCGTCGGTTGGCCGCGCGTTTCGAGGCGCGGACCGAAGCGCTGTTCCGTCGGCGGACGACCTTGGCGGGCTGCGATTCCCCCAACGCGACGACGGAGAAACGTCCCGCGTCGGCACCGCTTTCGGTGGCGAGGAACTCGCGCACCGCCTCGGCCCGCTTTTGGGAAATCGCGCGGTTGTACGGAGCGGGTCCGAGGTCGGAGGTGTGGCCTTCGACTTGGTATTTCGTCTCCTTGCTGGCCGCGTTCCGGATCCAAGCGGCCAGCCCCCGCAGGTTCTCCCTGGCTTCGTCAGTAAGCAGGATGCTGTCGTTCTCGAAGAGCACGGTGTCGGAAGGAGCCTTCGCCCCTCCCGCCTCGTCTTGCGCTGTCGCCGTGGCCAGCAACAGGGAGTTCAGGGCGATCAGCCCGAGGCGTTTCGGTTGGAAAATGCTCATCCTTCAAAGAGACGATCCGATGGAGCATTCCATGTGGAGAAATTCCAGATTTTCGACCTGCCTGCCCACCATTGAGGAGCAACGCGAATTCCATGCGCCCGCGTCTATTCGCGGAGGGCCGGAAGGGTCAGCTTGCGATCCGAAATCGCCGGATTCAGCGTCGCGCTGTCGAACGCTTCGTGGTCCGCCCCGAGCTCCCAAGGGGATGGCGCGACGAAATCGCTGGATCGCCCGTCGATGGTCAGGAGACCGGCTTCCCGGTCGATCGTCACCATGGCCCAAAGCGGGTCTTGGTAAGGGGCGACGAATCGCAGGTTGGGATGGCGTTGATGGATCTCGTCGCTGTAGCGGGCGTGAGGATAGTCCGCCCCCATCCAGAAGTAGGACGCGCTGTTGATTTGGGCATAGTGAATGCCGTTGATCTCCCGCACATAGTCGCGGTGATGGTGCCCGCTGAAACAGGCGATGACTTTTTGAAATCCAGCCTTCCGGTTCGCCTGCTCCAGCACGCTCCGTATTTCCGCTTGGTTCGACACGCCGCCGCGGCCCCGTTCCAAGCTCTGGTGGCTGAACAGGACGACCGGGAGGCGGGAGGCGTCGAGTTCCTGCTCCAGCCATTCGACTTGGTCTTTCGCCACATGGCTCGAATACCCTTTCCGGGGACCCTCATGGTCCGGGGGCGGATCGTTGGCGTCGAGCACCACGAAGTGGACGCCGCCAGCGTCGAACCCGTAGTAGCGAGACGGCATTCCCCAATACTCCACGGTCTCCTGCGTCGAGAAGGCGTAGGCGCCTTTCCGTTCGACAAAGCCGTCCATGTCGTGGTTGCCCAGCACATGATGACGCGGACCGGGGAATTGGTTCCAGATTTCCATGAAGCGGCGGTTGCGCTCGATGGGCACGCAGAAGTCGCCGAGTTGCACGATGAAATCCGGCTTTTCGTCGCTCATGTGCTGGATGAACGCCCGCAAGCGGTCCTCCGCGTCGTGCATGATGTCTTGGTGAATGTCGGAAATCACGCCGAAGCGGAGCGGCTGGCCCGTGCCTTTGTCCGCCCTCGCCCAGTCGGGCAGCAGGGATGCGCCAGTGCCCGCCACGGTCCATTGGAGGATGCGGCGGCGAGGGATTTGGTGCTTCGTCGGATCGTTCATGGTCGCTGCGGTTGACAGTAGGGCATTGGCTTTTCAGTCCGCGCTCATTCTTTGCCTTGCTCCGGCGGCCTCGCGGCTTCGACGGTGTAGCGTTTTCCGTCGCTCACGATCTTGATGTCCCCATGGAGTCCGGTGATGTAGGTTTTCGCCCCGACCGCTTTCAGCATGGGCGTGCTTTTCAGCCCCTTGGCGTAGCGCTCGAAGACACTGGCGATGGAGACCTCGGGCCGGGTGGCCTCGGCGAAGGCGGGGGTGCAGTGGATGCCGTGGCCCGGCGCGACCAGCACATGGCATTTGATCTTGGCGTGGTCGATGGAGGGCAGCAGGCTCAGGTCGATGTCCTCGGTCTGGATGTCGCCGGGCAGGTAGAAAACGATGTCCCCGTGCTGGATGCGGACGCCCAGCGAATTCGCGTTCAAGAGATAATGGGCGGGGGAGTCCTGCTTCGAGCGCGTCTCCACCTGATGGTCGGGGAAGAAGGTCTTGGGCGGCGCGATGACTTCGACGTGCAGGGCTTCGTCCAGTTCGAGGAGGTCGCCGGTGTTGGCCGCCTGATAGGTGCCGCGCTCGATGTATTTGTCGCGCAGCTTGTCGTAGTCGGTCAACTCGGTCAGATAGGCGTTGTCGGAATCGCCCCGGTAGGTGAAGCCGGGATCGATCAGCTTCGCGGGCCGGAAATGCTCGTCCAGCCACAGCAAGCCTCCGAAATGGTCGTAATGGCCGTGGCTGATGAGCACCCCGTCGATTTTCTCGATGCCCGCCTTTTTCAGGAAGGGGGCGATCAGATCACGGCCCGCGTTGAAGTTCCCCGACCAGCCGTCTGACGAAAGTTCCATAGGGTAGCCGCTCCCGGTGTCGTAGAGGAAGGTTTTTCCCGAAGGCGTCTGCATGATCACCGCCAGCCCCGCGCCCCGTTTGATGTCCGGGATGTCCAGCACGGTGAAGGTGAAGACGCTCTCTCCCCGGAGTGCCATGGGCAGGAGCAGCAGGGAGAGGAGGAGGGGGAGGACGGAAGAAGGGCGGGAAGCGGGGCGCATGGCGTTTCTTTTTTGGAGGGGAGGACAAGCTTGGTGCGGGACGGACGGGGGGCAAAGACGGGATCAGGGGAGTAATCAATCGCCATGGCTTTGCCGACAAACGGATCGGGCTGGCGGGGCCGAAGGATACTCGTTCGCGCCGCAGGGGAGGCTGGTCGAACGAAGGCCGGTCGCTTAGGATGGGTACACTTGTTGAGAGCCACGCGATGTTTGCCGTCCGTCGTCCAAGCCGTCCCGCTGTCTTCGTCTTGGCGTTGACCGTCGTGGTGCCGTCGCTTTCCGCCGCGACTCCGGAGGGGGAAACTTTCTTCGAAACGGAGATCCGGCCCGTCCTCGCGAACCGCTGCGTCTCCTGCCATGGGCCGGAGCGCCAAGCGGGCGGCACGCGGCTCGACTCGCGCGAGGGTGTTGCGGCGTCGAACGAAGGTGGCCTCCTCTCGACGACGATCCGGGGAGCCGGGACCGCCCCGGCCGCCTGCGTCCTCGAACCGCGACTGGCGGCTTTGTTCGAACGCTGGATTGCATCCGGCCTGCCGTGGCCGGAGCGCGCCACGGTCGTCTCGGAGGCGGATCGTGCCGAGGCGGGGAAACGCCATTGGGCCTTCCAACCCGTGAGCGAGCCCTCCGTGCCCGAGCCGCCGGGCGGAGCTGCGCATCCTGTCGATGCCTTCGTCCGCGCGCGCCTCGCCGAGGCCGGGCTGACGCCCTCGCCCGAGGCGGACCGCCGCACCCTCTTGCGCCGCCTGTCCTACACTCTCACGGGTCTGCCGCCGGACGCGGCCATCGATGAGCCGTCGGCGCCGTTCGCCGACGACGAATGGGCGCGGGAGGTGGACCGCCTCCTCGCCTCGCCGCATTACGGCGAGCACTGGGCGCGGCATTGGCTCGACGTGGCCCGCTATTCCGACACGAAGGGCTACGTCTACGCCCGCGAGGAGAAAAACTGGCCCCACGCCTGGACCTACCGCGACTGGGTCGCCTCGGCGTTGAACGAGGATCTGCCCTACGACCGCTTCCTCATGCTCCAGATCGCGGCCGACCAGGTCGAGGGCAAGCGCGAGGAGGATCTCGCGGCGATGGGCTTCCTCACGGTCGGACGCCGCTTCCTCGGGGTGCGGCGCGACATCATCGACGACCAGATCGACGTCCTCACCCGAGGGATGCTGGGGCTGACCGTCGGCTGCTCCCGCTGCCACGACCACAAATACGACCCCATCCCCGCCGCCGACTACTACGCCCTCTACGGGGTCTTCGACAGCAGCGTGGAGCGGCTCGCGACCTTCGGCAGGGGCGGGAACGAGGCGTTCTGGAAAGGCCACGCCGAGCGCGTCGCGAAGCTCGGGGAGGCGATGGAGAAGGCCCGCGCCGAAGCCGCCGATCGCGTCCGCGAACGGCTCGCCGACTACCTGATGGCCCAGGCCGAGCTCGACAAATACCCCGCCGACGGATTCGACCAGATCTTCCAGAAGACCGACCTGCTCCCCGCCTTCGTCCACGCCTGGCGCGACTACCTGCGCGATGCCGGGGAGCGGAACGATCCGATCTTCGCCCACTGGCACGCCTATCGGTCCACGACGCCGGGGCAGTATGCGGCAGTCGTGGTCGCTGGAGCCCACCCGCGCCTCGCCAAGGCGTTCTCGACGGTGCCGGAGGATTTCGCCGAGGTCACCGCCCGCTACGCGAAGGTGCTGGTGGAAGGGGACGACGATCCCGGATTGCGCGCCGTGGTGCGCGGACCCGGTTCACCTTGCGAAGTGCCCGAGGGTCCCATCGTGAATGTCGAGACCTGTTTCGATACCGGGACGATCAACGAACTCTGGAAGCTGGAGAACGCGATCCACCAGCAGATCCTCGCCGCCTCGCCCCCGGTCCCCGCCGCCCTCGGCCTCGCCGACCGAAACTTGCCCTCGGAAGCCCGCGTTTTCCTGCGGGGCAATCCGATGAACCTCGGGGACAAGGCGCCGCGCCGCTTTTTAGGGGTTTTGTCAGGGGAGGATGCCCACCCCTTCTCCGCCGGCAGCGGCCGGCTCGAACTCGCCCGCGCCATCGCCGATCCGGCGAACCCGCTCACGGCGAGGGTGATGGTGAATCGCGTCTGGGCGCACCATTTCGGCACGGGCTTGGTGGACACCCCGAGCGATTTCGGCACGCGCACCGACCCGCCCACTCATCCGGAGCTGCTCGACTGGCTCGCCTCGCGCTTCGTCGAGGAGGGCTGGAGCCTGAAGAAGCTGCATCGGCTCCTCCTCACCTCCGCGACTTGGCGGCAGAGCTCGTCCGGTCCCGCCGAACCTGCGGCGAGGGACTTGGCCGTGGCCTCCGACCCCGGCAACCGGCTCCTCTGGCGCATGAATCCGCACCGCCTTGGATACGAGGAGTTCCGCGACGCCATGACCGCCGCCTCGGGCGATCTCGACCTGACCCTTGGCGGCCCCGCCGTCGAGGCGCACACGCCTCCCTATTCGAAGCGCCGCGCCCTCTACGGACGGGTGGACCGGCAGTTCGTCCCCGGCACGCTGCGCGTCTTCGACTTCGCCAATCCCGACCTGCACATCCCGAAGCGCAACGAGACCACGGTGCCGCAGCAGGCCCTCTTCTTCTTCAACCACCCCTTCGTCCTCGACCGCGCCCGCGCCGTGGCGAAGGCGACGACCGATGCGCCCTCTCCGCCCGAGCGCGTCCGGGCACTCTTCCGCCGCGTCCTCCAGCGCGATCCCTCCGGGATTGAAATCGCGGAGTCGCTCGCTTTGGTCGATGCCGCCGCCGACCTTTCCCTGCCCTTGCCCCCGCCCACCGCAGCCGATTGGACCTACGGCCACGGCGCCTTCGACGAGGCCGCCCAACGCGTCACCGGGTTCACCCCGCTGCCCCACTTCACCGGGACGGCTTGGCAGGGCGGTCCCAAGTGGCCCGACGCCAAGCTCGGCTGGGTGCAGCTCACCGCGACCGGGGGGCATCCCGGCAACGACCGCGCCCACGCCGCCGTGCGCCGCTGGACCGCGCCGCGTGGCATGAGTGTGTCGATCCGCACGAAGCTCGTCCACGAACCCAAGCCCGGCGACGGCATCCGTGGTTTCGTGGTGAGTTCGAGGGTGGGTTTGCTAGGGTCCGCGAAGCTCCACTCGGACGCGGCGGAATTGAACGTGCCAACCCTCGCGGTCGAGGCCGGGGAGACGATCGATTTCCTCGTCGACATCGGCGACGGGCTCAACAGCGACCAGTTCCTCTGGAGCATCGCCCTCGGCGAAGCGTCCCCGGTCGACGATGGCGAGACGCCCCCGCTCGCTTGGGACGCGAAGCGCGATTTCCCCCTCGACACCGCGACGCCGCTGACCGCGTGGGAGCAGCTCGCGCAGGCGGTGCTGTGCTCGAACGAGTTTCTCTTCGTCGATTGACCCAAGCGGGCATTCAACCTGAAACGCCAAACCCTCCCCAATGCTCTCCCGCCGCTCCCTCCTCCAACGATCCTCCCTCGGGCTCGGCTCCCTCGCTTTGAGCGGTCTGCTCGGCGACGACGGGCTCCTCGCCTCGGAAAATCCCCTCGCGGCGCGGGGGAGCCATTTCCCCGGCAAGGCGAAGCGCGTCGTCCATTTCTTCCTCAACGGCGGTCCCTCGCACATCGACACCTTCGATCCCAAGCCCGCCCTTCTCAAACACGACGGCAAACCCCTCGCCAACACCCTCACGACCGAGCGGAAGACCGGGGCGGCTTTCGCGTCGCCGTTCCAGTTCCAGCGCTACGGCGAATCGGGCATCGAGGTCAGCGAACTTTTCGCGAAGACCGCGCGGCACATCGACGACATCGCCGTGATCCGCTCCATGCAGGCCCAAGTGCCGAACCACGAGCCCTCGCTGATGCTGATGAACTGCGGCGACTCGGTCCAGGCCCGCCCCAGCTTCGGCGCGTGGACGCTCTACGGGCTCGGCACGGAGAACGAGAACCTGCCGGGCTTCATCGCGATGTGCCCGGGTGGCATGCCGATCAAAGACCACGAGAACTGGCAGTCCGCCTTCCTCCCCGGCGCCTACCAAGGTACCTACATCGACTCGAAGCACGAGGCCCTCGGGAAGCTCATCGAGAACATCGACCATCCCCATATCGCCGCCACCGACCAGCGCCGCCAGCTCGACCTCCTCGCCCGGTGGAACGCCCGCCATCGTGAATCGCGCCTCGACGAGCGGCTCGACGCGCGCATCCACAGCTACGAGCTGGCCTTTCGTATGCAGGCCGAGGCGAGCGACGCCTTCGACCTCTCCAAGGAGCCCGCCGCCATCCGCGAACTCTACGGCGACACCGTCCACGGTCGCCAGACCCTCATCGCCCGCCGCCTCCTCGAGCGCGGCGTCCGCTACGTGCAGCTCTGGCACGGGGCCGGGCAGCCTTGGGACAACCACAACGACATTGAAAAAAACCACCGCCAACTCGCCGGCGAGATCGACGGCCCCATCGCCGCCCTGCTCACCGACTTGAAGCAGCGGGGCCTCTTCGAGGACACCCTCGTGCTCTGGGGCGGGGAGTTCGGGCGCACCCCGACCGTCGAACTGAGCGGCGCGGGCAAGCCCCAGATGGGCCGGGACCACAACCACTACGGTTTCAGCGTGTGGCTCGCGGGCGGCGGCGTCCGGGGAGGCACCGTGCATGGCTCGACCGACGAATTCGGCTTCAAGGCGGAGAAGGACCCGGTGAGCGTCCACGACTTGCACGCGACCATGCTGCACCTGCTGGGCTTGGACCACGAGCGCCTCACCTACCGCTACGCGGGCCGGGATTTCCGGCTCACCGACGTGCACGGCGACGTGATCCGCGAGATTCTCGCGTGAAGGCGCGGGGCGGTCGCGGCCAGCCGCCCTCCCCCGGTCGATAGACAGGGTCCGGTCACGGACCCGACCCTGTTCAATACGCGAAGACCTCGTCGTCGCGGAAGAAGCGCTTCACCTCGATCTCGCCGTTCTCGGGGGAGTCGGAGGCGTGGCAGACGTTGACCATCATGTCCTCGCCGAAATCGCCTCGGATCGTGCCGGGTTCGGCCTCCTTCGAGTTGGTGGGGCCGAGCATGGCGCGGACCTTCGCGACGGCGTCCTCCCCTTCGAGGACGAGGGCGACGACGGGGGCGGACTGCATGAAGGCGACGATGCTGGGGAAGAAGGGCTTGTCGGCAACGTGGCTGTAGTGGTCGGCGAGGAGTTCGTCGGAGAGGCGGATCATCTTCGCGCCACGCACGCGGAAGCCGGCTTTCTCGAAGCGGTCGATCACTTCGCCGCAATGCGACTTCTGCACGCAGTCGGGTTTGAGGAGGATGAGGGAGCGTTCGGTCGACATGGCTTCTTCTTGTAAAGGGGGGGGGGTGTTTCGGTGGAGCCGCTACCTGTATGCGGATCAGGCCCGAAGGAAAGGAAAAATGTGCGGATCAGAGACCACGTTTGTAGGTCTCGCAGCGGTTCATCCATCCCGCGAGCCAGCGCGATTCGCCGCGGTCCGGAGGCGAGTTCTCGACGCGCCGGCGCAGGACGCGTTTCGCCGCCTCGCTGAATTCGGCGGGACCCGCCCCCGCACCGGAGACGGGGCGCATCTCCAGGATCACGTCGCGCAGACCCCAGCCATGGCCGCGATATTTCTCCTCGGGCTTGATGCCTTCGCCCTTGAAGTTCACGTAGTCGATGAGGGCGTAGAGGCCGCTGCGGCTGGAGGCCATGAGGTGGAAGTTCGCGCGGAGCCGCTCCTTGTCCGCCCCCGCCGGGGTGGCGGCCTGCATTTGCGGCAGGGACTGCTCCAGCCGCCGCACAATGAAGCCGGTCTGGACCGACACGGTGTTGGCGAGGAACTGGCGCAGCTCCTTCATCCGGGGGGATTGCTGCTCTTTGAGGAACTCGGCGCGGCTGTTCCAAGGGCAGCCCCTCGCTTCCGCCAGCCAGCCCGGCATCGCCGTGCCACGCTCCTTCATGTAGGCGAGCAGGGACGGGAAGCTCTCTTGGAAGGGGCCGGGCCGTCCCGGCACATACCAGATGAAGTGCCCGATCCCGAGCGAGGGGAAGTCCTCCCCGGCGTTCCACGAGGTCAGGCCCTCGACGGTGCCCGCGCACTCGTTCTGCCAGATTTTCCGCCCGATGGCGGCGGCGTCGGGTTCGCTGAGGCGGATGCCGGAGGCGATGGGCGCGGGGGAGGCCGAGGAGGCGGTAAACGAGTCGTCGGAGGCGCAGCCCTGCATCGCGAGGACGAGGAAAGCGAGGAGGAAGAGGGAACGGAGACGCATTCTAGAAAGGTCGTTAAGGAATATAAAAAATCAAATCGACTCTAAAAATCGTTTGATAATTTTCATAAAATATTCTATTTTTTATAATAAATTGGCTCTGAAACACGAACTCCACTGAACTTCTTTTATGGAATCCGACTACGATCTGACCCTGAGTCAGGGGGAGGGGGAAGCGTCCGGCGGCACGAAAGACCGTTTTCTCGACTCCCTTGGTATGGGCGAGCGGGGGTTTTTCGACGAAGCCGGAGAGGATCGCGACCCGACCGCGGACGAAGGGCTGGTGCTGTCGTCGCAGGCCGAGGATTTCGAATTTCCGGTCGATGCCCCGGAGCCTGCGCGGGGCTTCTCCTTGAACCTCCCCGAGTCCTTCAGCCCTCCTGAGATGGACGGGCCGGACGACGGAGGGATGCCGGAGCACGACGTGAAGGCGGAAGCGGCGGAGGACGATCTGCTGCATCTGCAATGCCCCGAATGCGAAGGGGCCTTGGTCTTGCAACGCCGTCATCTCGGGATCGAGGGGGCCTGCGTTTGGTGCCACACCGCCATCGTCGCGGCGGCATCGGGCCGGGACGGGAAAGCCCGCGTCTTCCCCATCCTCGGGGTGAAGGTCGCCGCTCCCCAGGTCGCGGAAACCCCGCCGCCTGCGGAGGCGGAGATGGCGGAAGCTCCGGAGATGCCGGAAATGCCTGAGACGCTGATGATCGCACAGGAGGAAGAGGAGCCGCCCTTGGCCTTCTCCGGTTTCCAAATGGAGACCGTCGAGGAAACCAGCGAGGCGGCGGAGTTCCCCTCGACGGGTTTTGCCCCTCCGGCAGCAACCGAACCGCTCGATCTCGAAGTTCTATATGGAACCGGGGGGTTCGTCCCGCCCCAAGAGGAGTTCCCGGCCCCGGCGACGGGTTTTGGCGAAACGCTGCTGCATCCGCAAACCGAGCCGAAGCCAGTCGAGGAGGCAACGTCGTCCTTCGGTTTCGCGGCTCCGGTTCCTTGGGGGCCTCCTGCCCGTCCCGCCGCCCCCGCGCCCGAGCCGACCCCCTCCGCCGCCGCGACTGACGACAGCGCCCCGGCTCCGCTGCCGATGGATTTCCAAGGCTTCGCCCCCCCGGCTCCGGAACCCGCCGCGCCGACATGGGAGACAGCCTTCGGAGCTGCGGAGGAGTCCTCACCGCCCGCCGCTTCCACCTTCGGAGTCTCGCCCATCGACGACTTGGCTCCGGGCTTCCACGCCCCCTTCGGCACGGGATCGGCCCCCGACTCCGACGAGCCCCTTTCCGATTTCTCCATGCAGGTTCCACCGTCCTTCTCCGCCCCCGTGGCGGGGAAGGGCTCGAGCGCGAGCTTCTCCGACCCTTTGGTCCTCCCTTGGGGGGTGTCGCCCTTGGACGAGGCCCCGGCTAGCCTGCCCCCGGCGGTCGAACCCGGTCCAGCTCCCGAGCCGACAAACGAGCCCTCTCCAGCGCTTTCCCCCTTGGCGGGCGCAGTCGAGCAGCCGATCCCTCTCTTCTCGACGGAACCCGCTCCCCTGGCCCCGCTCCTCCCGAATTTTTCCCAAGCGACCGCCGGACCGATTGCGGAAACCGTCCAGCCCTCGAGGGCGGTCGAGGAGGCCCCTGCCGCCGTCGGCGCGGACGCCCCGATCGTGGTGTCGCGACCGCTCGGGACGAAGCCCGTGCCGAAAATGCGCAAAGGGTTTCTCGTCCTCATGGTCGTGATCCTCGGCTTCGCTTGCGGCGCGGCCTTGGCCACCTACGTGCTTCCGGTGGACCGCTACATCGCCTCGGCGCGCGCCTGGCTGGAGGAGAGCCTCGCCCCGGCCATGCCTTCGCCGGAGCAGATCCCCGCCCTGACCAGCGCCCCGCACGGCCCCGTTCAGCAACCCTGACAAAGCCACCTTTCGCGCGAATTCCCCATATGACCGAGACTTCCGTCCTCCAGCCCGCTCCGCGTCCGTCCGTCGGCGTCGAGGAAGCCCTGCGCCTTGCATGCCCCCGCTGCGGCGATGGATTGAACCTGATGCGCCGACACCTCGGCATGCCCGGCCAGTGCGTCCACTGCCGGACGCCGCTCGTCGCGAGGGAGGAGGGCGGTGCCATCCGCGCCGTCGCGGACGCCTCTCCTCCTGCCGAACCCGGCCCAGCCTGGGGATTTCCCGGTCTCTCCGCCACCTCCTGCTCTCCGGCCTTCGCGGCACCCCTCCCGACCCGCGAAAGCGACAACCTTTTCACCCGACGTCCCGACGTCCCGGCTCCGGCGCCCTTGCCCGCAGCCAAGGCTGCCCCCTCGCCGTTCGACACCCCAGCCACTGCCCCCGTGCCCTCCATGTTCGCCAGTGGAGGCGAGTCCGCTTCGATCGCCACCGCTTGGGGCACCAAGGTTCCCAGCGAGACCCACGCGAGCATTTCCCCCTTCGGAACCGGTTCCGTCGGCGGAGGCTTCGCCGAAAGCCTTTTTCGCGAAAAGGTGGTCAAGGAGTCCGCTGTCACCAACGCGGGCATCGTCTTCGCCTCACCCTTCGTCCCCGCCGCCCCGGCTGCCGCACCGGAACACGACGGCCAGGTGAACGCCATCCTCGACGGCGACGGTCGCCCCATGCGGGCCATGACCAAAGAGGAGGAGGAGGCCTTCGCCCAAAACTTCTTCAAATACGAGAACGCCCGCAACAAGTCCCGGGGGGCCGCTCGCTTCTTGAAAAAGATCGTCCGCCTGCTGATCGTCATCTGCGTCCTCGGTGCGGTCGGCGCTGGCACAGCCTTCTTCATGCCCAAGGAAACCCTCGCCGCATGGAAGGGGAAAGTCGTCGACTGGCTTGAGCCGGGCATGGCCATCCTCGACTACCTGCCCGAGGGCCTCCGCCCCGACTGGCTGCCCCGGACGCAGTTCGGCATCGATGCCGGCGTCGACGAGAAGGGGCAACCGAAGAGGAAGCTGAATGCCCTCGAAGGATTCGACAAGCTCAAGGGCGATGTCGGCAACCTGCGCGACGGAGCTGAAAACGAACTGGAACGGCTGAACGACCGCTGAGCCCCGGCGCTCCGTCGTTCAACGGCCCATGTAGGCGAGCTTCGCGGTCGTGGCCTCGATCTCGCCGGTTCCGTCGAGGAGTTCCCCGATGGGGTCCCACTGGCCCGAGAGGAAGGCTTCGCGAGCCGTGTCCGGGATGACGACCGGGATGGAGCGCCCGCCGAAGCGCACCTCGCACGCGGTCACGTCGATGGCGATTTCGAGGGAGGGGTCGGCCTCCACCGCCGCGCCGAGCGTCTCCAAGTCCGCCGCCGAAGCCATCGCGCAGGGGATGCCGAGAGTGGCGCAGTTCCCGAAGAAGATCTCCGCGAAGCTCTGCGCGATGACGGCGCGGAAGCCCGCCTTGCTGATCGCCTGCGGGGCGTGCTCCCGCGAACTGCCGCAGCCGAAGTTGATCCCCGAGACGAGGATGCTCGCCCCGGCGAAGCGCGGGTCGTTCAGGGGATGGGCCTTCGGCGTGCCGTCGGGCTCGTGGCGGGCGTCGTAGAAGAGGAATTCGCCGAGTCCGTCGAAGGTCACGCACTTCATGAAGCGCGCCGGGATGATGCGGTCGGTGTCGATGTCCGAACCGGGGACATAGACGCTGCGGCCGGTGACGAGGGTGATTTTCTCCAAAGGCATGTCGGGAAAAAAGGGGGGGGGAAAGGGATGCTCCCGATCCATCGCCTCCGCGAGGGGGGAACTCAAGCGGAAATGGGGAGCGGGCGCGTCGGGGTCGATTCGTCTATTCCTCCGCCTTTTTCTCCTCCGCCTTCGCGGCGGCGGCCCACCGGATGCCTTCGAGGATGTGGCGGCGGACGAAAGGAGTGCTCAGCGAACGCAGGTCGTGGCCGAACTCGGTGTAGAAGAAGCGTCCGCCCGTCGCGGGTTCGTTCGTCCACGCGATGGGATGGTCCGCCCCCATCGGTTTGCCGCCGCGGGTTTTGAAAAAGTCGCGCACCGGCTCGTAGGTCGTCTCGTCCACGCGCAGCAGCACGGTGAAACCCGGCAGTCCGGTGACGCTGCGGTCGTGGTTGGTCCAGTCCGCCTCGATCCAGAACTCCTCCGGCTGGCCCTTCACCGTGGGGTGCTCGCGCACGGCGGGATCGACCAGCACCTTCGCCTTGAGGAAGTCCGAATCGCTGTTGAAATCGCAGCCGCCGAGTTGGTTCAGCCACGCCCAGCCCGTCTGCCGCACCAGCGCGGCGTGCAGTCCGACGATGCCCTTCCGCCCTCCGGTGAACCAAGCTTCGACGGACTGGCGCTGCTCCTCGGGGATGACCTTGTCGAGCTCGTTGGCGTTGTTGAGCAGGAGCACGTCGTATTTGGCGAGCACCTGCGGCATCAGGTCTTTGGGATGCTCGGTGATGTCCACCTCGAAGCCGTGCTCGTGCCCGAGCAGAACCAGCCAGCGGTTGATGCCGGGGATGTCGGGATGGCGGTAGAAGGCCGTGTCGGAATAGACGAGCACCTTGAGGCCATCGCCGGTCGCGGCGGGGCGCGCGGGCTCGTGCGCATGGGCGGCGGCGCACAGGGCCGCGAGGAGGAGGGCGGGGAGCGTTCTCATGGATCGGTCGGGGTCGGGGTTCGCCTCTTTCCCTATCACAGATCCCTCTTAGATACCAAATCCGAAAAAATTCACTCGCGGCCCATCCCGTCCGCCCGGATGAACCCGCGCACCGCCTCGTCCTCCGATTCGTCGAGCCCGGCGGGCGACCCGGCGTAGTGGACGACGCCGTGTTTCAGGAAGATGACTTGGTCGGCGGCGTGGCGCATTGCGCCGAGGTTGTGCGTGACCATCACCGTGGAGAGGCGCAGCTCCTCCTGGAGGCGGCGGAGGAGCCGGGTGATGCTCTCCGAAAGGATGGGGTCGAGCCCGGCGGTGGGTTCGTCGCAGAGGAGGGCCTCCGGACGCGGGGCGAGGGCGCGGGCGAGGGAGACGCGCTTGCGCATCCCGCCGGAGAGCGCGCCGGGCATTTTGAACTGCTGCCCCGAGAGGCCGACGAGGGAGAGCACCTCTTCGACGCGCGCCGCCAGCACCGCCTCGTCCCTTTCCCCCGCCTCGTGCAGGGGGAAGGCGATGTTCTCCCCGACGTTCATCGAGTCGAAAAGGGCCCCGTCCTGGAACAGCACCCCGATGCGGCGGCGGATCGGCCGCAGCTCGCGCTCGGGGAGCGGGCCGAGATCGACGCCAGAGACTTTCACCGAGCCGGAGGCTGGCTTGAGGAGGCCGTTGAGATGCTTGAGGAGGACGCTTTTCCCCGCCCCGCTCCCCCCGAGGATGACCGTCGTCCCACCCCGGGGTACCGCGAAGGAGACCCCGCGCAGCACTTCCTGCCCGGCGAAGGCCTGCCGCAGGTCCGCGATTTCGAAATAAGGCGGGTTGTCCATCGGTGGGTTTCAGAGGTTGATCGAGCTAGTGGGGAGCCAGCGCTCGAGGAGGAGGGAGAGGAAGAAATTCACCACGAGGACGGCGAGGGACGAGTCCACCACCGCCCTCGTCGTCGCCCGGCCCACCCCGACCGCACCTTCGGCAGCGGTCAGGCCGCGATGGCAGGAGATGAGCACGATGAGCAGGCCGAAGACCGTGCCCTTGGCCAAGCCGGCGAGCACGTCGCCGACGCCCGTGTGCGCGACCAATTGGGCGGTGTACCAAGGCTCCGGCACGCCGAAGACCCTCACCGTGAGAAATTCCGCCGCCGCCATGCCGAACCAGATCGCCTCGCCCGTGAGCACGGGCATGGAGACGAGGATCGCGACCATGCGGGGCACGACGAGATAGCCGACCGGGTCCGTCCCCATGGCGCGGAGCGCGTCGATCTGCTCGGTGACCTTCATCGTCCCGATCTCGGCGGCCATGGCCGCGCCCATGCGGCCTGCGACCATCAGGGCCGCGAGGACCGGGCCCAGCTCCCGGCACATCGCGATGGAGACTACCGGCCCGGTGGCCGAGCCGAGCCCCAGCTCGTGGAATTTGAAATAGGCCTGCGCCGCGAAGACCGCCCCGGTGAAGGCCCCCGTCACGATCACCACAAGCTGCGAGCCGATCCCGATCGCCACGATCTGGGAGAGGGTCGGGCGCAGCCGCAGCCCCGCCGAGCCCAGCGAGACGGCGGTCTCCCCCGCGAGCAGCCCCAGCTGCCCGAGGTGGGCGACCATCCTGCGGAGCGCGTCCTTCATCCCCCCGAGCAAACACGGATTTTCCCGAAGGGGCAAGGCCCTTCGGGGAAATCCGAAGCTCGAAATCTGGAAATTCCTTCGGGTCGGGCCTCTAGCGCCAATCAGCAGCCTCCCCCTTTTCCCGTTTCCGCCTCGTCGCAAACGGTGCCACGAAGCATGGCGCGATTCAAGAAATTGCCGGAACGAGCGGAGTCTGCTCCGAAAAACTCCCCATTGCCCCGCCCCGCCAGTTGAGGGAAGTTACCGCCTCCCCCACCCCATGAATCGCCTCGTCGCCGGCGCCGCCGCACTGAACCAGACCCCGCTCGACTGGTCGGGCAACCTGCGCCGCACCATCGCCGCCGTGGCCGAGGCGCGGGAGTTGGGGGTCGGCTGGCTCTGCCTGCCCGAACTGGCCCTGACCGGCTACGGTTGCGAGGACATGTTCCTCGCTCCCGAGGTCGGCGAACGCGCCCTCGCCTCGCTCGCAAAGCTGGCCCCGCAGTGCGGCGGCCTCGTCGTGGCTGCGGGTCTGCCGCTCTGGTTCGAAGGCTCGGTCCACAATGCCGTCGCGGTGATCGTCGATGGCCTCGTCGAGGGTTTCGTGGCGAAACAGAACCTCGCCGGCGACGGGCTGCACTACGAGCCCCGCTGGTTCAAGCCTTGGCCCGAGGGCCGGGTCGAGCGCATCGTGTTCGACGGGCGCGAGGTGCCGCTCGGCGACCTCGTCTTCGACCTCGGCGGAGTGAGGCTCGGCTTCGAGATCTGCGAGGACGCCTGGGTCGCCGACCGGCCCGGCACCCGCCTCGCCCGGCGCGGGGTCGATCTGATTTTCAACCCCAGCGCGAGCCACTTCGCCTTCGGCAAGCAGCGGGTGCGCGAGCGCTTCGTGCTGGAGGGCTCGCGGGCCTTCGCCTGCGGCTACGTCTACGCGAACCTCCTCGGCAACGAGGCGGGCCGCATCATCTACGACGGCGGAACGGTGATCGCCTGCGGCGGCGAATACATCGCCGAGGGACGGCGTTTCTCCTTCCGCGACCATCTCGTCACCGCCGCGACGATCGACCTGAGCCGCACCCGCCTCCACCGCGCCCGGCAGGTGAGCCACCGCCCCCTCGTCGGCGAGCCGGACGAACTGACGGTGCGCCGCGACTTCCTCCCCGAATGGCGCGGCCCCTACACCACTCCCGCGAGCGAGGCGAGCGAAGCGCCCGACCGCAAGGAAGAGGAGTTCGCCCGCGCCATGGCCCTCGGCCTCTTCGACTACCTGCGCAAGAGCTATTCGGGCGGCTTCGTCGTCTCCCTCAGCGGCGGGGCCGACTCGGCCGCGGTCGCCGTGCTGGTCAAGGTCATGGCCGACCTCGCCCTCGCCGAACTGGGTGAGGAGGGCTTCCGCGAAAAGCAGGGCCATCTCCGCCTCGATGGCCGTCCCCTGATGGGGCAGCTCCTTTCCTGCGTCTACCAAGCGACGCGGAACAGCTCCGAGACGACCCGCCACGCCGCCGAGGCCGTGGCCCGCGCCATCGGGGCGGACTACCAGAAATGGGACGTCGACGCCCTCGTCGAAGGCTACCGGAAGATGGTCGAGAAAGGGATCGGGCGGAAGCTGTCGTGGGAGACCGACGACATTCCCTTGCAGAACATCCAGGCCCGCGTCCGCGCCCCCGGCGTGTGGATGCTGACGAACCTTCGCAACGCCCTCCTCCTCTCGACGAGCAACCGCTCCGAGGCGGCGGTGGGCTACGCCACGATGGACGGCGACACTTCGGGCGGGCTCAGCCCCATCGCCGGGATCGACAAGGCCTTCCTCCGCCAATGGCTGCGCTGGATGGAGACTGAGGGCTTGCCCCCGGCGGCGGCTCCGATCCCCGAGCTGCGCTTCATCAACGCGCAGGCCCCCACCGCCGAGCTGCGCCCGAGCGAGCAGGGCCAGACCGACGAGTCGGACCTGATGCCCTATCCCATCCTCGACGCGATCGAGAAGCACGCCATCCGCGACAAGAAGCTGCCTCTCGAAGTCTGGCAGCTCATGTGCGAGACCCACCCCGGGCACAACCGCGAAGCGTTGCGTGCTTGGGTGGTCAAATTCTTCCGCCTCTGGAGCCGCAACCAGTGGAAGCGCGAGCGCTACGCCCCCTGCTTCCACGTCGACGACAAGAACCTCGACCCCAAGACTTGGTGCCGCTTCCCCATTCTCAGCAGCGGCTTCCACGACGAGCTGGCAGAGTTGGAACGGGCTTGAGGCGGAGGAGGATCGATGATAGTTCCGTTTCGCCAGATTTGGCGGTCGGCCAATGCGACGGGTGATCAGGCCGGAGAAGTGATCGCTATCAGCGCGCAAACACCCCCTTGTCGGGAGGCCCGCCTTTGGGAGGTCTGTAGATCCCGTCGTCCGTCCGCATGGCCACCGCCGAGACCTTGCCGGTCGGATCGAAGGCGATGTAGAGCACCCAGTCCCCCGCACCGAGTTCAGGCGGCATGGCGATCTCCCGGGAGCCGGGGAGCCAGCCATTTCGTATCCGATGCCGCTCATGGAGATTGCGAGCGACTTTTTCCTCCACCTCGGCTTCGGAGTCGCCGATCTGGATTTCTCCATGCATCTCGGCCAGAGCCAGCTTCGCCGGGCGGTTCAGGCGGGCCGCTTTGAAAAAGAGCGCGTCTCCGAGATGTCCGGTCAGAGCGAGGACAAGCACCAGCACCACGGTTTCGAGGATGCGTTTGGAGAAGCGCCTCATCTGCCTGCATTTCAACATACCACGAGGCCGAAACAAGACGCAAAACAACAGGGGCGCCCGGCGATCCCCTGCTTATCCCGGAGCTTCCGTGCGTGTTACGATTCAGAGATTCTCGAAGAAATCGAGACCTCGCAACAAGGAGGGGGACTTTCCAAGTCCCGTTTTGTTGAAAGTGGATTTGGAAAGTCCACCCTCCGAAACTCCCTTCCCGGCCTACTGCTTCCAGTTGCCGATGAAGCCAGCCTCGGCCCCTTCCACGTCCGGGTCGTTCCCCGCGATGGACCAGAGGTCGTAGGTGGGGTTGCGGGTCTTGCGATCCTTCGGCGGGATGTTCGGCGGCTGGGCGACGTAGCGTACGGGATCGCCGAAGGGATCGACGACCATGTAGTCGCCGCCGAGGTTGGTGGAGCGGGCGTCGTCCACGTCGCGGTTCGAGGAGTAGTCGAGCTTGGGCACGTAGACCTTCTCGTTTTTCTCGAAATCGACTTTGCCGTCGGTGTCATAGTCGCCGGAGAGGTGCTTGTAGAGCACTTTCGCGCCCTCGATGCCGTCCTGATCCATGCCATCGCCTCCGCCCGAGGGTTCGTTGAGCGGGTAGCTCCCGTGGTCGATCTGGTAGCTGGAGAGCCCGCGCTCAAGCTCGGCGATGAAGGCCTCGACTTGGTTGCGCTTGATCTTCGTCCGGATGCCGGGGAGGGCGGCGATGAGGAAGCCCGAGAGGACCACCATGATCCCCACCACGACCATGAGTTCGACCATGCTGAAGCCGCGGGGGCAGGGGAGGGAGGATGTCTTCATGCGGGAAGTGTATCAGGAAAGGGAGGTCGGAGTCAACGCAATGTGAGCCGGGCGGTTCGGATTTCTCCTCCCCGCCCGTAACGCCGACCCGAGGGTCAGCTCTGTTCGTTCATTCCTTGGATGATGGAGATCATCGGCAGGAAGAGCGCGACGACGATGGTCCCGACGATGAGCGCGAGGAAGACGATCATGATGGGCTCGATCATCGAGGTCATGGCGTCCACGGCGTTGTCGACCTCGTCGTCGTAGACGTCGGCGATCTTCAGGAGCATGTCGGGGAGCTGGCCGGTCTCCTCGCCCACGTCGACCATGGAGATGACCATGGGCGGGAAGATCTTGCTCGCCTCCATGGGGGCGACGACGGACTCACCCTCGCGGACCGCCTCGTGGATCCGGTCGACGGCGTTGGAGACGACGACGTTCCCGGCGGTGTCGCGGGTGATGTTGAGGGCTTGGAGGATGGGCACGCCGCTGGTGACGAGGGTGCCGAGGGTGCGGGTGAAGCGCGCGATGGCGCTTTTGAGCTGCACCGGTCCGAAGACGGGCAGCTTCAGCTTGAGCCGGTCGATGGCGACGCGACCGTTCTTGGTCATGCTGAAGACCTTCCAGCCAGCGTAGAGGATGGCGCCGCCGATGAGGATGATGAGCCACTTGTCCTGGATCCAGCGGCTGATGTTGATGACGAACTGGGTGATGCCGGGGAGCGCCTTGCCGCTGAGCATTTCGGCGAAGATCTTCTCGAAGCGCGGCACGATCACCGCCATGAGGAAGATGAGGATGGCGACGGCGATGACGATGACGATGACGGGGTAGACCATCGCCGCGACGATGCGGTTCTTCAGCTTCTGCGCCTTCTCCTGGTATTCGGCGAGACGGACGAGGACGAGCTCAAGGACACCGCCGAGCTCGCCGGCCTTGACCATGTTCACGTAGAGCTTGTCGAAGACCTTGGGGTGCTGGCCGAGGCTCTCGGAGAAGGTCGAGCCGCCCGCGACGGAGTCGGCGAGGTGGTTGATGGTCCCGGCCATGACGCGGTTCTTCTCCTGCTTCCCGAGGACGGAGAGGCCGCGCAGCAGCGGCAGGCCCGCGTCGACGAGGGTGGCGAGCTGGCGGGTGAAGATCATCAGGACCTTGCCTTTGACCCGGCCGCCCACGCCCGTCTTCTTGTTCGCCGCTTGGGATTTCTTGGCGCGTTTTTTCGCGGCGCTGGAGACGCCGCCCTTGCCGGCGGGGACGACTTGGGTGGGGTAGAGGCCGCTCTTGCGGAGCTGGCTGATCGCGTCCGCCTCGTCGTTCGCCTTGATGGAGCCCGAGGTTTCCGTGCCCTTCGCGTCCAAGGCGATGTATTCGAAGTTTGCCATATCGGTGGATTCTGTCTTTGGGTGTTGAGATTAGCGTTTCGGCGGCGCGGCTGTCGATGGAAAAATTCGGGAGTTTCGGTCAGGTGTACTTGAGCACCTCTTCGATCGTGGTGATGCCGGAGAAGATGTTGCGGATGCCGTCCTCGCGCAGGGTGCGCATGCCGAGCTCCTGGGCCTTCTGCTTCAGCACGACGGTGGCGGCGCGCTGGGCGATGAGGTCGCGGATGGGGTTCGACATGTCGAGCAGCTCGAAGAGACCTTGGCGGCCGCGGTATCCGGTGTCGTTGCAGGCGTCGCAGCCTTGGCCGGTGTAGAACTCGTTGCCCCCGATGTCGGCGGCGGCGATGCCGAGTTGGGCGAGCACGGCCTGGGAGGGCTTGTAGGAGACGCGGCAGTCGGGGCAGATGCGGCGCAGGAGGCGCTGGCCGAGGACGCCTTCGAGGGTCGCGGCGACGAGGAAGGGCTCGCAGCCCATGTCGATGAGACGGGTCACGGCACCGGGGGCGTCGTTGGTGTGCAGGGTCGAGAGCACCAAGTGCCCCGTCAGCGAGGCTTGGATCGCGATCTGCGCGGTCTCGAGGTCGCGCATCTCGCCGACGAGGATGCGGTCGGGGTCCTGCCGCAGGAAGGCGCGCAGGACGCGCCCGAAGTTGAGGCCGATGGACTCGTTGATAGGCACCTGCATGATGCCGTCGATGTCGTATTCGACGGGGTCCTCGGCGGTGAGGAGTTTCGCATCCTCGGTGTTGATGCGGCGGAGGCAGGCGTAGAGGGTCGTGGTCTTGCCCGCCCCGGTGGGTCCGGTGCAGATGAAGATGCCGTTCGGCTTCTCGATGGTGTCGGTGATGTATTCGAACATCTCCTTCGGCAGGTTGAGCATCTCGAGGTTGAGATTCACGTTGGACCGGTCGAGGACGCGGAGCACGACGCTCTCGCCGAAGATGGTGGGCAGGGTGGAGACCCGCATGTCGATGCCCTGGCCGTTGATCTCCTTGGTGATGCGACCGTCCTGGGGCAGGCGGGTCTCGGCGATGTTCAGGGAGGACATCACCTTGATCCGTGAAATGATGGCTTGCTTGAGGTGCTGCGGGGGCGGGGCCATCTCGTAGAGGGCGCCGTCGACGCGGTAGCGGATCTTGAAGTCGTCCTCGAAGGGCTCGAAGTGGACGTCGGAGGCCTTCTCCTTGATCGCTTGGTAGAGGACGAGGTCGACGTAGCGGATGATGGGGGCGGAGTTCGACTCCTCCTCGGCGTCGTCGCTGGACATCGCCGCGATCTCCTTGCGCAGGTCGGCGAGGGCGTTGCTCTCGCCCGCCGCGGCCCCGTCGTTGTCGGCGCTTGCTCCACCGCCGTAGTAGAATTTCTCGATGAGCTCCGAGATCTGCTCGGGCGGGGCGACCGCAGGGACGATGGCGGTGTTCAGGGAGAAGCCCAGCTCTTCGAGGTTTTGCGGGTCGAGGGGGTTGGCGATGGCGACTTGGAGGCCCTGGTCGAGGAACTGGATGGGGAAGCACTGGTAGAGCTTCGCCGTGCCCGCCGGGACGGCCCGCAGCACTTGGGGCGCGGGCTCGAAGTCGCTGAGGTCGTAGTAGTCGCCGCCGATGTCCTGGGCGACGAGGTGGAAGAGCTGCTCGCGCTGGAGCAGGCCGAACTCCTCGACCGCGTAGGTGATGTCGTGCTCGCTGCCGTAGGCGGCGGCGATGTAGTCTTCGCGCTGGGATTCGTCGATCAGGCCGCGGGAGACGAGGAGGTCGATTACGCTTTCAACCGTCATGGAAACAAAAAGGAAGGGGGAGGGAGGGTGGGGTGGCGGGCGGTGTCGTCAGTGAGCTGGTTCAATCGCTGTCGGCCATGGTCACGCGGATGACTTCCGAGGCGGTCGTCTTGCCCGCGAGCACTTTGCGGACGCCGTCCTCGCGCAGGGTACGCATGCCGAGCTCGCGCGCGCGCTTGCGCAGACCGCTGGTGGACTCGTCGCCGTTGATGAGGAGGCGCACCTCCTCGGAGATGTTGAAGATCTCGAAGCAGCCGATGCGTCCCTTGTAGCCCGTCATGCGGCAAGTGCGGCAGCCGGTACCCTTCATGATCTCCGCCTTGGCGATCTGCTCCTCGGTGAGGCGTAGGGAGCGGATCTCCTTGAGCGTCATCTCGGCGGGCTGGGCGCAGTCCTTGCAGATGCCCCGGACGAGGCGCTGGGCCATCACGGAGCGCACCGCCGAAGCGATGAGGAATTTCTTCACGCCGATGTCGGCGAGACGGGCGACGGCGGCGGGCGCGTCGTTCGTGTGCAGGGTGGAGAAGACGAGGTGGCCCGTGAGCGAAGCGTTGATCGCGATCGACGCCGTCTCGAGGTCTCGGATCTCCCCAATCATGATGATGTTCGGCGCCTGCCGGAGGATGGCGCGCAGGGCCGCCGCGAAGGTCATGCCGATGGACTCCTTCACCTGCACCTGGTTGATGCCGGAAAGGAGGTATTCCACCGGGTCCTCGACTGTGATGATCTTGCGGTCGGGCTTGTTGATCGAGTTGAGGCAGGCGTAGAGGGTCGTCGTCTTGCCCGATCCGGTCGGGCCGGTCACAAGGAGGATGCCGTCGGGCAGGCGGAGCAGCTCCTCGAAGGTCGCCTGGTCGTCGCTGAAGAAGCCGAGCTGGGGCAGGCCGATGGAGAGGGAGCTCTTGTCGAGGATCCGCATCACGACGCTCTCCCCGCAGCTGGTCGGCACGGTGGAGACGCGCAGGTCGAGGTCGCCGCCGCCGAACTTCGCCTGGATACGTCCGTCCTGGGGCAGGCGCTTTTCCGAGATCGCCATGGTCCCGGTCATGATCTTGATCCGGCTGACGATGGAGGGGAGGAGGCTCAGCGGGTGGCTCTGCACCTTGTGGAGGGCGCCGTCGATGCGGTAGCGCACCCGCATCTCCTTCTCGGTCGGCTCGATGTGGATGTCCGAGGCGCGGTTCTGGTAGGCCTCCTGCAGGATCTGGTAGACCATCTTGATGACCGGCGCGTCGCCCCCCTCGGCGGCCGACGTCTCCGTCACCGCGATGGCGTTGGCGTCGAGCTTGGCGATCTGGGCGGAGTCGAGCTGCGAGGCGTAGAAGTCGAGCTGGCGCTGCTTGATCGCGCTGTCGGAGGCGACGACGAACTCGGGTTCGACGGTGAGGACGTGGCGCAGCGAGTCGATGGCGTCGAAGTCGAGAGGGTCGGTCACCGCGATGACGAGGGTGCCCGCCCCCTCGATGATGGGCACGGCGCGGAAGCGCACGGCGGAGTTCGCCGGGACGTGCGCGGCGACGGAGGGATCCACGTCGAGCCGCTTCAGATCGACGTAGTCCATCCCCGCGTTCTCCGCGAGGGTCTGGGCGATGGCCTCGTCGGTGAGGAGGTTCAGCGAGAGCAGCGCGTCGATCGTCGATTCCTGCGACTTCTTCTTGTGGCGGACGTCTTCGAGCGCCGCCGGTGTCACGAGCTGGGCTTCCTGCAACAGCTCCAGGAGGTAGGGTTCGTTGGAGTACAAAACGCGAAGGGGAGGTTGACGGTGGCCGGTTTGTCAGGGTTGGCCCGGCCTCCAGGAGGAAGCCGGGTGCGCCATGCGTTAGCCGGGATGGGAAGGCTAGTGGAATCCGCGCGGAACTGGAAGCAAAAAAAGCGCGGTCGCCTCAAATTTCCTTTTCCCCGTCACTTGAGATGCGGAAGGAGTAGCGCTCCGCCTCCGCGTCGACCGCCGGAGGCAGACGGACGTTCTCGAAGAAATCGTAGCCTTCCTTGAGGTTCGCCCACTCCTGCGTCCAGCGCGAGCCGGCGGCGGCGACCCGGTCCATCCGCTTGTCGGTGAGGCGGAAGGGGAAGAGGTGGACGGGGACCGCGCCCTGCCCGGCGCGGAGGGCGGCGTCGGCGAGGGCGTAGACCTCCTCCATCGCCGCCGGCGACAAGGCGTAGGCTCCGGCGGCGGTCTCCCCGGCGTGGATCATCATTTCGCTGCCGCTGCGCCCGAGATGGCGGTCGAGTTCGTTCGGATAGCCGAGGTCGAAGCCGAGGTGGTGTTTCGTGCCGGGCCGCAGCGCGGAGGCGGGGACGGAGTAGAAGCCCTCGGGCGCCTGCCCGTCGCCTTCACGCAGTTTCGGGCCGGGCCGACCCGCCGACGCGGCGAGGCGGAGGATTTTAAAGAGGGTGTAGTGCGGTTCCGAAGAGGGTCGCATCCAGATTTCGAGTTCGCCCTCCTCCTTGAAGAGGCGCAGGACGAGGGGGTCGCCGCATTTCAAGCTCCGTTTCGCCAACTCCGGAGCGAGGCGGCGCGAGGCCTCCTCGACGATGGCGCGGGAGCGCGGCGTCGAGGGCGGGCCGGGGCGGGAAGGCGCACCCGGCAGATCCCCCTTTTCGCCGAAGAAACCGGCGAGCATCTTTCGAGTCTGCTTGGCGAGGGGGTAGGGCTGACGCTCCTCGGTCTGCTCCACGGTTTCCTCGACCGCAAGGGTGTCGGGTGCCGCCTCCGCGCTTTCGGCCCCCCGCCAAGCGCCCCGGATTCGTTCGCGCCAGCCGGAGGGGGCGGAGGAGGAAGCGGAGGCGGAGTTCGCGGCAAGCCAGTCGCGGGCGAGCCAAGGCAGGGCGGCGCCAGCGCCGAGGAGGACGAGGAGGACGAGGAGGAGGGAGCGGCGGAGAAACATTTTTAAAATTTTCCATCATATTTTTTAAAAATCAAGCTTACTTAAGTTTATGGAAGCGCAATAAATGCCGCTTGGAATCCCCCTCCCCCGCTTCTAGGCTGGGGGCATGAGCAGCGAGAACGACACAATCCCCGCCATCGGCGTGATCGGCGGGTCGGGACTTTACGAGATCGAAGGCTTCACCGAGGCGGAGGAGATCCGCGTCGAGACGCCCTACGGCGACCCTTCCGACGCCATCGTGCGCGGACGCTTCGCAGGGCGACAGGTCTGCTTTCTGCCCCGGCACGGGCGCGGACACCGCATCCTCCCGACCGAACTGAACCACCGCGCCAACCTCTGGGCGCTGCGCTCCCTCAACGTCCGCTGGATCGTCGCCGTCACCGCCGTCGGTTCGCTGAAGGAGGAATACCGGCCCCGCGACATCGTTTTGCCCGACCAGTTCTTCGACCGCACGAGCCGCCGCGAGCACCACACCTTCTTCGGCGGAGGCATCGTCGCCCACGTCGGCTTCGCCGATCCGATTTCGCCGACGCTGCGGGGGCTCCTCCAAGAGGCCGCGAGGGAGCTCGGGAAGCCCGTCCACGACGGCGGCACCTACGTCTGCATGGACGGCCCCGCCTTCTCGACGCGGGCGGAGTCGGAGACGAACCGCAAGCTCGGTTTCGACCTCATCGGCATGACCAACCTGCCCGAGGCGAAGCTCGCCCGCGAGGCCGAGATCGCCCTCGCCACCCTCGCCATGGTCACCGACTACGACTGCTGGAAGGTCGAGGAGGAGGCCGTGAGCGCCCACGCCGTGATCGAGCACGTCCAAGCCAACGCCGCCAACGCCAAAGCCGTCCTTCAAGCGGTCATCCCCCGCATCCCCCTCGTCGCCGACTGGCCCGAGCACCGCGCCCTCGACGGAGCTCTCTTCACCGACCCTTCGATCTGGCCGGAGGCGACGGCTCGGAAACTCGCGCCTATTTTGAAAAGATTTATAAATTTTTAACGGAACTTTCATTTTCGAGTTGCATTTTTATAAAATTTTCTTAAGCTTGCGATGCCATTGAGATCGCAACCCGCACCTGCCACTGCTTTGAACACTGCCATCCCTGTCCTCCGCGCCGCCCTCCTGTGCATCGGAATCGCGTCCCTTTCCGCTTCCTGCACGACGAAGCAGGGGAAAAAGAAAACGATCGCGAACGAAGCCGCCGCCATCGCGCCCGCCTCCGCACCTCTCCCGACCTCGACGGGTTCGCAGGACTCCTACAATCGCGTCGCGACGAGCCTGCCCTTCGTCGCCCTCACTTTCGACGACGGGCCCCATCCGGTGAACACCCCGCGCCTGCTCGACATCCTGAAGCAGAAGAACGTGAAGGCCACCTTCTACGTCATCGCGACGAACGCGAGGCGCTATCCCGAGATCATGCGCCGCATCGTCGCCGAGGGTCACGAGATCGGGAACCACACCGTCAACCATCCCAATCTCACGAAACTGTCCGACGCCGGCGTGCGGCAGGAGCTGCGCGGCTGCCACGAGGCCATCGTCGCGGCCACGGGCGTGGCCCCGCGCACCATGCGTCCGCCCTACGGGGCCATCACCTCGGCGCAGAAGTCGTGGATCCGCAAGGAGTTCGGCTATCCGACGATCATGTGGTCGGTCGATCCGCTGGACTGGAAGAAGCCCGGTGCCTCCGCCGTGGCCTCGCGCCTCGTCTCGGGCGCGTCGCCCGGAGGCATCCTCCTCGCCCACGACATCCACGCGGGCACCATCGACGCGATGCCCACGACTATCGACCAGCTCCTCGCCCGCGGCTACCAGCTCGTCACCGTGACGCAGCTCCTCGCGATGGAGAGGAAGGGGTGAGAGGCGAGGCGGGTTCCGCTGCCATTTCGAACAGGGACCCGCCGCGTCGTTCGAGGGTCTGGTTTCTGCACTGACCTTCCCCATCGCTCGATGGGAAGGAGATACCCCGGCTAGGATTCGAACCTAGGACCAATTGATTAAGAGTCAACTGCTCTACCAACTGAGCTACCGAGGCCTTGGTTGGGCAAGGACGCTAACTTGGCGCTCCCGGTGCGGCCTGTCAATTGCCAAGCTCACCCCAATCCCCGCACCACGGAGACGAGGTTCGCGACGGTGATGCCGAGTTCGTCCATCACGGTGTCGCCGGGGGCGCTGATGCCGAAGCGGTCGATCCCGACGACGGCACCGGCGCTGCCGACGTATTTCCACCACAGGCCCGTCACCCCGGCCTCGATCGCGACGCGTTTGGTCACGGCAGAAGGCAGGACCTCCTCGCGGTAGGCGGCGGGCTGGCGGTCGAAGCGCTCGAAGCAGGGCAGAGAGACGACGCGGACACCGCCGCCGAGTTCCTCCGCCGCTTTCAGGGCGTGTTGCAATTCACTGCCGGTGGCGAGGAGGATGGTGGTGAGAGCGCCAGTCTCCTGCTTCGCGATGTAGCCGCCTTTCAAGACGCCTTCGCGGCGGACCTTGACGGGGATAGCCGACAGCGTGGCGACGTTCTGGCGCGTCAGGAAAAGGGCGGTGGGGCCGTCCTGCCGCGTCAGCCAAGCGGCGAAGGCCCCGGCGGTCTCCTCGGGATCGGCGGGGCGGATCACGTCGAGGTTGGGGATGACGCGCAGTCCGCTCACGGTCTCGACGGGCTGGTGGGTGGGGCCGTCCTCCCCGACCCCGACGGAGTCGTGGGTGAGGATGTAGCCGACGGGGAGATGGGCGAGTCCGGCGATGCGGATGGAGGGCCGCAGGTAGTCGGCGAACACGGCGAAGGTCGCCCCGCTCGCGCGGAAAAGGCCGTCGTAGGCGATGCCGTTGAGGATCGCGCCCATGCCGTGCTCGCGGATGCCGTACCAGACGTTGCGTCCGGAGAAGTCGTCGGGGGAGAAGTCGCCCGCCCCCTTGATGTAGTTCTTCGTCGAGCCGAAGAGGTCGGCGCTGCCGGTCACGAGCGAAGGCACGGCCTTGGCCACAGCTTGGATCACATCGCCGCCCGCGCCGCGCGTCGCGCCCTTGTAGTCGGCGGGGAATTCGGGGATGAGGTCGAGGAGGTTCTCCGGCACGCCGCCCGCGAGGGAGTCGTCGAGTTGCTGCGCGAGTTCGGGATTGGCGGAGCGCCAAGCGGCGTAGGTGGCCTCCCATTCGGCACGGGCGGCGGCAAGTTGCTCGCGATGCCCGGCGAAATAGGCGCGGGTCGCCTCGGAGACGTAGAAATGCTCCTCGGGCAGGCCGAGACCGTGGCGGGCTTCGTCGGAGAACTTGGCCCCTCCCTCGCCGTGGCCGGCGGCGGTGCCTTGGACCTGCGGGATGCCTTTGGCGATGAGAGTTTTGGCCTCGATCAGCTTGGGCCGTCCGTTGCGGTTCGACTTCGCCGTGGCGATGGCGTCGTGGAGGGCGTCGAGGTCGTGGCCGTCGATCCGCACGGTGTCCCAGCCGAAGGATTCGAAGCGCTGGCGGGCGTCGTAGCTCTGCGTGACTCCGGCGAGGGCGTCGAGGGTGACGTCGTTGGAATCGTAGATGAGGATGAGGTTGTCGAGGCCGAAGTGCCCGGCGAAGGCGATGGCCTCGGCGGCGACGCCCTCCTGCAGGCAGCCGTCCCCGGCGAGGGCGATGACGCTGTGGTCGAAAAGGGTGTGCTCGGGGGTGTTGTATTTCGCCGCCGCCAGCTTCCCGGAGAGGGCATAGCCGACCGCGTTGCCGACGCCTTGACCGAGCGGGCCGGTCGTGGCCTCGACGCCGACCGTCTCGCCGAACTCGGGGTGGCCGGGGGTCTTGCTGTGGAGCTGCCGGAAATTCTTGAGTTCGTCCAGCGGCAGGTTGTAGCCGGCGAGGTGGAGCCAGCCGTAGAGGAACATGCTACCGTGGCCGGCGGAGAGGATGAAGCGGTCGCGGTTGAGCCACTTCGGCGCGGCGGGGTCGTAGCGGAGCTCGCTGCCGAAGAGGACCGCCCCGATCTCCGCCGCCCCGAGAGGCAGGCCGAGGTGGCCGGAGCTGCACGCGTGGACGGCGTCGATGGCGAGGCCGCGGGCTTCGGTGGCGGCACGGGAAAGGGCTTCGGCGTTCAGTTGGCTCATGTCAAAAAAGGTCGGGGTTCGAGGCGCAACCCTTGGCGCATTTGCCCGGCATGGCAAGCGGCGATTGGGTCGGATGCGCCAGAGCTACTCGAACAGGCTCATCAGTTCGTCCTCTGACAAATGCGCGTCGCCCGCTTCGGAGAGCAGCGATTCGACGAGGGCGCGTTTGCGATCCTGCAAAGCGAGGATCTTCTCCTCGACGGTGTCGCGGGCGATGAGTTTGTAGCTCGTCACGACGCGCTCCTGCCCGATGCGGTGGGCGCGGTCGGTCGCCTGGGCCTCGACGGCGGGGTTCCACCAAGGATCGATGTGGATCACGGTATCGGCGGCGGTGAGGTTCAGCCCGACTCCACCGGCCTTCAGGCTGATGAGGAAGACGGGGGCGTCCCCGGTCTGGAAGCGATTCACCACGGCGGCGCGGTCCTTCGTCTGACCGTCGAGGTAGCAGCAGGCGATCCCCTTCCCCGCGAGTGCGCCCGCGAGAATCTGCAACATGCCGACGAACTGGCTGAAGACGAGGACGCGATGCCCGCCCGCGATCGCTTCGTCGAGCAATTCGCCGAAGGCCTCGACCTTTGCCGAAACCTCGTCCTCGGGCAAGTCGCGCAGGCCGAGGAGGCGCAGGTCGCAGCAAGTCTGCCGCAAGCGCAGCAGGGCGGTGAGGGCGAGCATGCGTTTCCGCCCGCCCTCGGCTTCGAGGAGGGAGGCGCGGCTCTCGCGCAGGAGCTTCGCATAGACCTCGCGCTGCTTCGGGGTCAGTTCGCAGGTGACAACCTGCTCGATTTTCTCCGGCAGGTCGCGGGCGACTTCGCGCTTGAGCCGCCGCAGCACCACGGGCCGCAGACGACGGGAGAGGCGCTCGCGCACCGAAGCCGGAGGGTCGCCCGCCGAGAGCGGCTTCACGAAGCGTTCCGCGAAACGCTCGCGGCTCCCTAGGTAGCCGGGCAGGGCGAAACGGCAGATCGACCAGAGGTCCTCGGGCGAATTCTCCACCGGCGTGCCGGTGAGGGCGAAGCGGCGCCTGCCGCGAAGCCGATGCGCGGCCTTGCTCACCTGCGCCTCGGGATTTTTGATGTGCTGGGCCTCGTCGAGGATGACGACGTCGAATTCTCGCCCGCTCCACAGGGCCTCGTCGCGGCGGAGGAGGGCGTAGCTGGTCACGAAAAGATCGGCGTCTGGGTGTTCTGTCAGGATTCGCTCGCGATCCGGTCCCTCGATCGCCACGGCCTTCAGCCAAGGCGTGAATTTCCCCGCCTCGGCGATCCAGTTGTGGACGAGGGAGGACGGGCAGACGACGAGGGCGCGGCCTCCGGTCGAGGCGAGGAAGGCGAGGGTCTGCAAGGTCTTCCCGAGGCCCATGTCGTCGGCGAGGATGCCGCCGAGGCCGCGTGAGGCGAGTCCCTGCATCCACCGCACACCTTCGAGTTGGTAGGGCCGCAGGGTCGCGGCGAGGGCTGCGCCCAGATCGCGGAAGGCGGTCTCCTCTCCCCCGGTCCGCCAAGGCGGCTCGCCCTCGGCCCCAATCCCGCCGTCGGCGACGGTCTCGCGCAGGTAGTCGGCTTGGACTTGGTCGATACGGTAAGCGCCGGGTTGGATCTGCTGCGGATCGCAGTCGGAGAGGATCTCGCCGAGATTCCCCGCGAAACGCGGATCGAGCACGGCGATTTTGCCCTTCGCCCCGGGACGCCCGTGACGACCCGATTCGAGGAGGCGCTGGATCTCCTGACGCGAAACGGTCTCGCCCGAAGGCGTGGCGAAGCCGACTTCGAGGGCGAACCAGTCCTCCCCGCCCGGACGGAAGCGCATCGTCGCCTGGATCGGCTCGACTTGGCCGAGGGCGTGGTCGAAGCGCTCGCCCGTCCGCGTCTCCCAGCGCCGCTGGAAGGCCGGATAGCCGTGAGCAAGGAATTGCAGGATCGCCTCCTTGTCCTTCAAGACGAAGCGCCCTCCGTCCCCTCGTCGCGCAAAGCCCGCCGCCTCGATCTCGGCGATGGCGGCCTGCTCGGCGGCGGTGTCGGCGAGGACGAGACGGTCGTTTTCCTCCCACACCGGGGGGCGGTCCGGCGCGGCAGGGATTTCCCGCGTCCCATAGACGAAGACGAGATCGGCGTCGAGGTGGTTGAGCGAACCTTCGACTAGCAAACGCACCAAAGGCGTTGCGCGGGAGACCTCGATCCCGACGGTGTCGAAATGGAGACGCCACGAAGCGAGGCGCGAGGGAAAGGCGGTGGGATCGACGCTCGCGCCCCTCGTCAGCAGTTCCGCCGCCCCCTCAAGACCGTGGGCGACGGGTTGCAGCGTGTCCTTCCCGTCAAAGATCCAGCTTCCCGCCGCCGTCACCAGCGGCACGAGGCCCTTTGGCCATTCGACGCGGAAGCGCAGCCCTCCGGCGCGGCGCAGGACCGGGCGGAAAGGCCGGGACGAGACCCGCAATGCCGTCGTCTTGCCGAGCGTGGTCCCCGGATGCCCCGGAATCGCCGCGAGGAGTCGCGAAAAATCGTCAGGTGTCAGCAGCAGCGCCCCAGGCACCTCCGTCGGCGAGAGTTCCTGAATCGCGCGGAAGAGCGACGCGTCGATTGCTTCGAGAAAAAGCCGTGTCCCGGCGGGCAGGGATTTGAACAAGGTCCGTCCCCCGTCCTCGCGCGAGACCTCCACGCCGACGGTGAGACGGCCCTTCTCCCAAGCCGCCGCGAGGTTCGGGGCGAGGACGAGATGCAGCGTCGCGGGCAGGGCGGTGTCGTCCGCCTCTTCGACGCAGACGGGCCAGGCGGGATGGAGCGTGGCCTTCGCGGGCGGAGCGACTTTCCCTGGCGTCTCGGTCACGGTCCGGGCCTCCGCCTTCGGCGCGGTCGGCTCCAGCACCTCCAGTCCCGCCGCGAGCGCGTGGGCACAGACGATCCCGTCGCGCCGCGCCCGGAGGCAGGGGCAGCGGTTCACCACATCGGTGCGGGAACGGAATTCGACCCGCACCTTCAAGGTCTTCGTCCCCTCGCGCACCTCGGCTTCGAGGAGTCCATCGCGATACGAGGCCCCGGCCACCCTGCCCGCCGCATGGATGGCGCGGGCCTCCTTCATCTCCTTCCACCCGCCGGTGTCGGAGAGGTATTGGCGGCTGAGTTCGACGGGCTGCGGCATGGGGAGGGAAGAGGTAATGCCGTTCCGAACGAATTCAACGTGGCTCCGCTTGAGGTCCGGGTAAGACCAGCGCGCCTTCGTCGAAGTTTCCGCGAACTTCGCTCCTCCGCTCAGTACAGCTCCACCGGCGAACGCTTCCCGTCCTCGACGCTGAGAATCTTGGCCCTTTCCTCGCCGAGGGTGGCGACGCGGAGATCCCAGATTTCGGTGTCGATTTGACGGAAGCGCTCGATGGACCAAGGGTAGGGCGGGGCCATCTTCGCCTTCGTCTTTTCAATCCGGACGAGGGCGTCGTGGAGCACGGGGTCGGGTAGGGTGGCGATGACCTCGGCGGCTTTCTCGACGAGTTCGACGCGGTGGCAGATCATGGCGAGGTCGTTGCCCGCCTCGATGCAGGCGCGGATCGTGTCCTCGAAGGTGACTTCGTTCAGCACCGCGCCCATGTCGAGGTCGTCGGTCATGACGAGGCCCTCGTAGGCGAGCTGGTTGCGGAGGAACTGGCCGACGATGTTCTTCGAGAGCGAGGCGGGCCAGCGGGGGCGGTCGGCGTCCCAGCAGGGGTAGTGCGAATGGCAGATCATGACGCTGTCGAGGTCGGGCAGCAAGGCGCGGAAGGGGCGCAGCTCCTCGGCCTCCATCTGCTCCAGCGTCTTGTCGATCACGGGCAGCTCGTGGTGCGGATCGACCGAGGCCGAGGCGTAGCCGGGGAAGTGCTTGCCCGAACTGAGGACGCCCTCCTTGCGCATGGCGAGGTTGAAGACCGCGGCGTTGCGGATGACCTCGTCGGGGGTGCGGCCCCAGCAGCGGCCCTTGAGGGAGTTGTCGGCCTCGTCGTCGAAGGAGAGGTCGAGCACGGGGCAGAGGTCGAGGTTGAAGCCGAACATGCGGAGGATCTGCCCGGTGAGGCGGCCGTGCCTTTCGATCAGTTTCAGGTCGGCCTTGTCGCGGAACTGCTGCGCGTTGGGTGGCTCGCTCCCGATGAGGCGCAGCCGGGAGACGCGCCCGCCCTCCTGGTCGATGGTGATGAAGGGCTCGATCTCGCTGAGGTCGCGGAGGTCGTCGATCAGCTTCCGCAATTGCTCCGGCGACTGGATGTTCCGCCCGAAGAGGATGAATCCGCCCGGCTGGAGCTTTTTGAAACGGCGGGCGGTGTCGGAGTCGAGTTCGGGACCGGGGACGCCGGTGAGGAGGAGTTGGCCGAGGGATTGCATGGGAGTAATTTATTCGCTTGGGGTAAGAAAGTCCTTGATCGACGAATGGAGGGGAAATAGGAAGTCGTCCGGATTCTGAACAGCATTATATTCGAACCGTTCGTGTTCCAACGTGAACAATCGAAGGTCTTTTCCTCTCTCAGTGGGGCGGAGGAAACCAGTGAAGTCCCCGCACATCCAATCGATGATCGGAATAAAGCGACTTCCGATTTCAGTGTGCGACTCCAGCATTTTTTTCGTGTGCCTTTGGGTTTCGAGGATCATGTCGAGCGGGAGCAAAAACCATTCTGCGCTATGCTCCGGGGAGCAAATTCCAAATCCATTCATTTCGGAGTAGAGCTCCACAAAATCCGGGGGAAAAATGAAGTCCAGTTTTGCTGATGTTGCGTGGATATCCTCCTTAGAGGCGGGCTTGCCGATTGCCAGCTCATATTCCCCAGACGAGTGCATCCACCGGTGATATTTTTCGACGCGCTTCTTCCAATTCATTTTCCTCGAACAATTTTCAGCCTCTCATGAAAGGCGTCCAGAAGCTTCAAAAGCCTTTTATATTAGATCTAGAATCCCCAAAATATCACGCACCTTTGCTTGATGCACGAGCGCTTCCTCCAAAGCTACCGCTGTGAAAGTGATGTGCCCCATTTACTGCTAGGGAATTTCCTTTTCAGCCCTCCGCCCCGTTCCGGCCAGAGGCTCAGATTCGAATGTTCCTCCAGAAGAGGATGAATCTGCCCGACTGGAGTTTTTTGAAACGGCGGGCAGTGTCGCGGATCGAGACCGGGGACGCCGATAAGGAAGGGCGCATTCGGAAGAGAAGAGGGTGGAAGGGTGGATGATAGAGGGTCTGGTGGAAAGATGGCGCCGCCGCGTGTCGCCTCACGCGAGGATCGCCGCCGCGATGCGGTCCTGGTCCTGCGGCGTGACGTAGGCGCTCATTGGCAGGCTCAATCCGGTCGCGGCGATACGTTCGGTCACGGGGAAGTCGCCCGGCGCGTGGCCGAGTCCGGCGAAGACGGGCTGGAGGTGGAGGGGGGCCGCGTAGTAGGCCACCGAGGGGATGTCCGCCGCCGCGAGCTTGGCTTGGAGGGCGTCGCGCTCGTCGGAGAGCACGGTGTACTGGGCGTAGACGGAGGTGTTCCCCTCGGCCACGGAGGGCAGGGTCAGCGGCGCTTCCGCGAGCCGCCTCGCGTAGCCTTCCGCGACGGCTTGGCGCAGCGCGATCTCCTCCTCGAAGAGGTCCAGCTTCGCGAGGAGGATGGCCGCTTGGAGCGTGTCGAGCCGCCCGTTGATGCCGACGACGGGGTGGTGGTGCTTGCGCTGCTGCCCGTGGACGCGGATCCAGCGCATCCGTTCGGCGAGGTCGTCGTCGTCGGTGAAGAGGGCACCGCCTTCGCCATAGCCGCCGAGCGGCTTGGAGGGGAAGAAGGAGGTGCTGCCGACGAGGGAGAGCGCTCCCGACCGTCTGCCGTGGTGGGTCGCCCCGAAGCTCTGCGCCGCGTCTTCGATCACGGGGAGGTTCCCCGCCTCCGCCGCGATGCGGTTGATCGCGGTCATGTCGGCGGTCTGCCCGTAGATGCCGACGGGCAGGATCGCCTTGGTCCGGTCGGTGATGGCGGCGGTGAGCCGCGTCGGGTCCAAGTTCCAGGTGTCGGGTTCGATATCGACGAAGACCGGCTTCGCCCCGAGCAGGGCGACGACTTCCGCGGTGGAGATCCAGGTGTAGGGAACAGTGACCACCTCGTCGCCCGGCCCGATGCCCAAAGCCATCAGCGCGATGAGGAGGGAGTCGGTCCCCGAGGCGACGGCGATGGTGTGGCGGCAGCCGAGGAATTCGCTGAGCCGCGATTCCAGCTCTGTCACTTCGGGGCCGAGGATGTATTGCCCGTGGTCCAGCACGGCGGCGATGCGACGGTCGATTTGTTCGCGGATGCGCCGCTGCTGGCTTTTCAGGTCGATGAACTCCATGGTAGGGGGGGGAAGGGGCCAAGTCTAAGCCTCCGCCCGTCCCGCGCCAGCGAATTTCGGAAGGCGGCGGCCTTTGCCGGGCTCCCGCGACGGCGTGTATTTCTCGTAGCAAAGCGGTGAACTTGGCCTATCCTCCGCGACCATACCAACGGTTCAGCTCCCTTTTTCCCATGAAACGACTCCTGCTCTGCGGACTCCCCGTCCTCCTTTCCATCGCCCTCGTCGGCTGCGCTTCGCACCGCCCCGTCACCGTCGGGGGCGTGCCCGGATGGGTCGCCGAAGGGGCCAAGTTCAGCGAGGAGCCCGCGCCGCGCCGTCCCGACGCGGCCGTCGTCCCTCACGAGCAGGAGTCCGGCCCGGTGCAGTTCGAATGGATCACGGACCGCCGCGCCTATCGCCAGCCATCGGTGAAAAAGGCCAAAAAGACCTCGTCCTCCGACCCGTTGGAGCGTGGGCGCGACCAACGCGTCCGTCAGCTCTTCCGCTGACTCCGGCCCGCCCGCTCCCGCCATGTCGAGCTATTCCGCGTTCCGGACGAGAATCCCGGTGCGTCCGGACGACATCGACATGAACCGGCATGTCCACAACTCGAAGTACGCCGACTACGTCCTCGCGGCGCGCTACGACCAGATGGAGCGCTGCTACGGCATGGCCATGGACGCCTTCCTCGAACGCGGCTTGAGCTGGTTCGTCCGCGCCTCCTACATCGAGCACAAGCGCCCCCTCCGCCTCGGCGACATCGCCGAAGTCGAGACCCGTGTCTCCGAGATCAGGAAGCACGGGGTGAAGGTCGCCTTCGAGATCCTCAAGGAAGCCGACGGCAAGACCGTGGCGAAAGGCTGGTTCGACTACACCCTCGTCTGCATGGCGAAAGGAAGGCCGCAGGCCATCCCCGAGGATGTCGTCGCGATCTACTCGATCTGACCATGACCCGCGACGAAGCTATCGCCAGGATCGAAGAGGCCTGCAAGGCCATCGCCCTTGAGATGATGAAGGTCACCCCCGCGGCCCGCCACCTCGGCGACGAGGAGACCACCGCCGAGGTCGTCAAGGCGGCCTACCAGCTCACCATCGAGCTGGAGGCGATCAAGAAGAAGCTGATCCGGCTGAAGGGGCGGGACGATTCGGCGCTGCTGTAGGCCGCGCCCTTCACCTCTCCACCGCCATCGCGATCCCCATGCCGCCGCCGATGCAGAGGCTGGCGATGCCGCGTCGGTGGCCCTCGTCCTCCATCAAGTGCAGCAGGGTCGTGAGCACCCGCGCCCCGCTCGCACCGATGGGATGCCCGAGGGCGATGGCACCGCCGCGGCGGTTGAGCCGTTCCGCATCCAAGCCCAGCAAACGTGCGCAACCGAGGGTCTGCGCGGCGAAGGCCTCGTTGATCTCGATGGCCCCGACCTCGTCGAGCTCCCATCCGGCCAAGGCGCAGGCCTTGCGGATCGCCCCGACCGGACCCAAGCCCATCAGGGCCGGGTCGCAGCCCACCGCCGCCGTCGCGACGACGCGGGCGCGGGAGGCGAGACCGTGGCGGGCGAGGGCTTCGTCGCTCGCGAGCAGGACCATCGCGGCCCCGTCGTTGATGCCAGAGGCGTTGCCGGCGGTGACACTGCCCTCGGGACGGAAGGCGGGCTTCAGTTTCGCGAGCCCCTCCTCGGTCGTGTCGGCCCGGGGATGCTCGTCCTCGGCGACGAGACCCTCGCGCGTCGTCACGGGCACGATCTCGCGGGCGAAGGCGGCGCGATGCGCGGCGGCGAGGCGTTGGCTGCGGACGGCGAAGGCGTCTTGCTCGGCGCGGGCGATGCCGAGCTGGTCCGCAATGCGCTCGGCGGTCTCGCCCATGCCGATACCAAGCATGGGGTCGCTGAGGCCGTCGAGGAAAAGCGAGTCGGTCAGGGAGGCATCGCCGAGCTTTTTGCCCCAGCGGGCGTCGAGCGCGTAGTGTGGGGCGCGGCTCATCGACTCGACGCCGCCCGCGAGGACGAGGCCCGCCTCTTCGAGCCGGATCGCGTCGGCGGCGAGGGCCGCGGCCTTGAGCGAGGAGCCGCAGGCCATGTTCACGGTGAAGGCGGGGGATGCCTCGGGCAGACCGAGCCGCCAGCCGGTTTGGCGGGCCACGTTCATGCCGCAACCGGCTTGGAGGACCTGCCCGAGGATCACTTGATCGATTTCGGAGCGGAGGGCCTCAGGCGCGACCGCCCCGGCCACGGCGAGGGCCAGGTCGGCGGCGGACAGGGATTTCAGGCCCCCGCCGAAGCGGCCGATGGGGGAGCGTTTCGCGTCGACGAGATGGACGTTCATGTGGATGGGGGCTGGGGTGGGTTTCAGGGACCGCTGATTGGCGCTGAACTTCGCTGATTTTTTTCGAGGTTCCCTCGGGAATCACACCGCGATCCCGCGTCGGGCGAGACGCCGTTGCAGATCCCAGTGCATCCAGAGCGCGCCGAGCTCGGCGAGGAGGAGGATAGACCAGATCGCCCAGACGAGGGGGATTTTCCCTGAGGCGAGGTAGGGAATCAGAAAACAGCCGAAGAGCGGGATGACGACCCGCATGGCGCAGCCGAGCCCCACGGCCATGAAGGGCGGCCCGTGCCGGTGGTAGGCGGCGACGCGACCGGGCATCCCGAGGGCCATGGCCGCCGCCGCCCCGAGGATGGGCCAGTGCATCTGATGCCCGGTGATCCAGTGGAGGAGCCGGGCGGCTTCGGCCTTCGCTTGCGTCGGCCACGCGCTGCCCTCGTCGAAGGAGCGCGAGGCGATCCAGAGCGAGGCGACCATGGCCATGGCGAAAAGCCAAGCGAGGCTTTTGCGGCTTTCCCTTTTCAACTCGTCGTCGCGGAGGAACAGGTTGAGGATCGGCAGCGAAAGGAGCAGCACGAGATATTCGGCGACCATCGGCAGAAAAAGATGCCAAGCCGTCGCGTAGCCCAAGACGATGGCCCGCGCCGTGAAGGCGGCGACGAGGGCGACGGTGGCGAGGCGGAAGACGATCCGTCCGGTCGAAAGCGATCCACCCTCGGTCTTCACCAGATGGACGGCGTCGCGCACGCTGAGCTGGTTGACGAGGATGGCCTCGCCCGTGGAGGAGGTGGCGGATCTGCGTTGTCTTCTTCTGCCCATGGGCGAGCCCGGCTGGCGACCGGATGCCGGACACGATAGCCTCCTTTTCCGATGAAGCCCGGTCGATTCTCGCGATCCCGGCACAGAGGCCCTAGCCGACGAGGTTTTTCATTTCCAAACGGCGGGCGCTTCGCGTATCGGTCCCGCATGGCTGATTTGCACGATCTCGTCCGCGCGGCGAACGACTGGCTGAACCTCGACGCGATCCCCGACTACCCCGGCGCCCTCAACGGGCTCCAGCTCGCGAACTCGGGCAAGGTCGCGTCCATCGCCGCCGCCGTGGACGCCTGCCTGCCCGTGATCGAGGAGGCCTGCGCCGCCGGGGTCGATCTCCTCGTCGTCCACCACGGCCTCTTCTGGCAGGGGGCGCAGCGCATCGAGGGCGCGCTCTACCGCAAGCTCAAGCTGGCGATGGACCGCGACCTCGCCATCTACAGCGCCCATCTCCCCCTCGACGTGCATCCCGAACTCGGCAACAACGCCCGCCTCCTCGGAGCGCTCGGCTTCGAAGGGCAAGGGCGGCCTTTCGCTCCGTGGAAGGGGAGGGATCTCGGCCTCCGCGTCTCCCTCGATCTCGACCGCGACGAACTGCTCGCGAAAGTCGCCGCAGCGGTCGGGGCCGAACCGAAGCTCGCGCCTGGAGGCCCCGCGCGGGTGCGGGAGCTGGGCGCCGTCACGGGAGGGGCGGGGTCGCAGATCCACGAGCTGGCCGCGACCGGGATCGACACCTTCCTCACCGGCGAGGGGCCGCATTGGAGCTACACCGCCGCCGAGGAGCTGGGGATCAACCTCGTCTACGCGGGCCACTACGCGACGGAGACCTTCGGAGTGAAGGCCCTCGCGGAGCGCTGGGCGACGGAGTTCGGGGGATTGGCGACGCGGTTCATCGACCATCCGACCGGGTTGTGACCGCCCGCAGGACGTTTCACATCCCCACCGCCGCGCGCACCCGGTCCATCGTCCGCCGCGCTTGGGCGTGCGCTTTCTTCGCCCCCTCGGCGAGGACGTCGTCGATATAGGCCGCATCCTTGAGCAGGGCTTCGCGCCTTTCCCTCATCGGCGCGAAATGGTCGCGGACATGCTCGAAGAGCTGCTGCTTGTAGTGGCCGTAGCCCTGCCCCCCCGCGCGGAAGGAGGCCTCCATCTCCGCCACCTCGTCCGGCGTCGCGAAAAGGCGGTAGAGCTGCACGATATAGCTTTCCTCCGGGTCCTTCGATGCCTCCACCGGCGTCGAGTCCGTCACGATCTTCATGATCTTCGAGCGCAGCTTCTTCTCCGTCTCCTCGAACAGGTCGATGGCGTTGTCGTAGCTCTTGCTCATCTTGCGCCCGTCCAGCCCCGGCACCATCGCCGTCTCCTCGCGGATGCGTGGCTCGGGAATGACGAGCAGCCCCTCGCCGTAGCGGTCGTTGAACTTCTGCGCGATGTCGCGCGTCACTTCGAGATGCTGCTTCTGATCGCGGCCCACCGGCACCACGTTCGAGTCGAAAATGAGGATGTCCGCCGCCTGAAGCACCGGGTAGGCGAAAAGCCCGTGCGAGGGCGAAAGCCCCTGGGACACCTTGTCCTTGTAGGAGACGGCCCGCTCCAGCAGGCCCATCGGCGTGACGCAGCTCAGGATCCACGCCAGCTCCGTCACCTCCGGCACGTCCGACTGCCTCCAGAAGGTGGCTTTGCCAGGGTCCAGCCCGCAGGCGAGGAAGTCGATGGCGAGGTTCCGCACGTTCTCCCGCAGCGCCGCCGGATCGTGCGTCGAGGTCAGGGCATGGTAGTCGGCGATGAAATAATAGGCCTCGCCCTCGTCCTGGAGACGGATCGAGGGTTCCATCATGCCGAAGTAGTTGCCGATGTGAAGGCGGCCGCTCGGTTGGATGCCGGAGAGAATGCGCATGGTTTTGGCGGAAACCGCACCATCCCGCAGAGTCCACCCGAAAGCAAATCGCCGTCGCTCTGAAGAAAAATCAAAAGCTGTTCACTTTTTTACTGGACTTGTGAACACTTTCCAAGTAAGATCGCTGAAACAACATTTGTCATCCCATGGTCGAACTGCTATCTCCTACCGAAATCCCTTCCGAAACCGAAGCTGGCGCGAACCCCGTCCACCTCCCTGCGGCGGGCGCAGCGGCGGCCTCACCCCTCCCCACCCCGAAAGCCGCCGTGCGCAAAACCACGCCGCGCGCCTCCTCCCCAACCGCATCCGACATGGCCACCCCGAAAAGCAACGACAAGGAGACCAGCCGCATCGCCGAAGCCCGGGCGAAAAACCTCGACTTGGCCATCTCGCAGATCCAGAAGGACTTCGGCGAATCCGCCATCATGCGCCTCGGCAGCGACAACCGCATCGACGTCGAGACCATCCCCACCGGCAATCTTCTCATCGACCGCGCCCTCGGGGCCGGCGGCTTCCCCCGCGGGCGTATCGTCGAGGTCTATGGCCCCGAATCCTCCGGCAAGACCACCCTCACCCTCACCGTCGTCGCCCAGGCGCAGAAGCAGGGTGGCCTCGCCGCCTTCGTCGATGTCGAGCACGCCCTCGACCCGCAATATGCCCGCCGCCTCGGTGTCGACCTCGACAACCTCCTCCTCTCCCAGCCCAGCTCCGGCGAGGAGGCCCTGCGCATCGTCGAGACCCTCGTCCGCTCCAACGCCCTCGACGTCATCGTCCTCGACTCCGTCGCCGCCCTCGTCACCAAGCAGGAGCTCGACGGCGAGATCGGCGAAGCCACCGTCGGCGCCCAGGCTCGCCTCATGAGCGCCGCCTTGCGCAAGCTCACCGCCATCATTTCCAAGGCCCGTACCGTCGTCATCTTCACCAACCAGATCCGCGAAAAGGTCGGGATCATGTTCGGCAACCCCGAGACCCAGCCCGGAGGCCGCGCCCTCAAATTCTACAGTTCCGTCCGTTGCGACATCCGCCGCACCGGCAGCATCAAAGCCGCCGACGGTACCGTCACCGGCAACCGCACCAAATTGAAAATCGTGAAGAACAAAGTCGCTCCGCCCTACGGCGAAGCCGAGTTCGATATCATGTTCAACGAGGGCATCTCCGCCGTCGGCTCCCTTCTCGACCTCGCCATTGAGCACGAGATCCTCCAGAAGCGCGGTTCTTGGATCAGCTTCCGAGGCACCCAGATCGCCCAAGGCCGCGACGCCGCCAAGGACGTTCTCAAGGCCGACGAATCCCTCTACGCGGAAGTCGAGGCGGAAGTGAAAGCCGCCCTCGACAAGGCCGCCGGGAAGTGAGAGTTCTCACGAAGTGGCCTTCGGTTATCCGCTTCGCATATTCTCCGCCATGGTTCCAATGGGAGCCATGTGGTGAAGCTGGCGGAAACACCGAAGACCGTCCTTGCTGGGACTATAGTCAAGGCTGTCGGCCTCGGTCGGACGACGCGTCGAGCGAAGTCGCGGCCTGATGCACCGCCTCCTCGGCCTCGCGCACTGCGGCGCGGCGGATCACGGGCAGGTCGCGCGGCAGGTCGGCGAGGTCCGGCTCGCAGGCGCGGAACTCGCGGGTGTAGGCGAATCGCGGTGCGGCGACGATTTCGACGGGCGTCCCGCTTTCCAAGATGCCGCCTTCGAAAAACACGGCGACGCGGTCGGCGAAACGCTCGACTCCGCGCAGCGATCCGGTCGTGGCGAGGACGGCGAGGCCGGATTCGTCGCGGGCGCGGACGAGCCATTCGTACCAAGCGGCTTCGGCGAGCGGGTCGAGGTCGGCCCCCGCCTCCTCCGAGACGAGGAGCCGCGAACCGACGATCAGAGCGCGGGCGAGGCCGAGGCGCTTCCGGTCGAGGGGCGCCAAGTCGGCGAGGCGGCGGGGGAGGAGCTGCTCGGGTTCGAGGAGTCCGGCGTGGAAGAAGGCGTCCTCCCACTCGCGAGTCTTCCCCTTCGCGAGACGGAGGACTTCGCGCAGCCATTGGCGCACGCTGCGGTCGGGATCGGACGGGGCCGAGGCTTCGCTCGCGACCACGGTGACGGGGCCGCGACGCAAGGCCAGCAAGGCGCGGCGTTTTTTTCCCGTCAGGGACGCGCCCTCGAATTCGACGGAGCCCGCCAGTACCTTCGCCCGAGGATCGGCGATCCCGGCGACGAGGCGGGCGAGGAGCGACTTGCCGCTGCCCGCCTCGCCCGCGAGCGCGACGATCTCGCCGGGCGCGAGGGCGAGGGAGACCTTGCGCAGGCCGATCTGCCGTTCGCCGAGCACGCCGGGGATCTCCACGGTGAGATCCTTCACTTCGAGCAGGGCTTCGGTTTTGGTGCTCATGTCAGGGTGACTGGAGGACGAGCGGGAGCGGTCCGGTGCGCAGGGCCACCGAGACCCGCCAGCCGAGGAGGGAGAGGACGAGGACGACGGCGGTGGCGAAAAGGCCGGGATAGATCGCCATCCACGGCGCTTCGATGAGGTAGTCCTGCCCCCGCGCCACCATCGCGCCGACGCTGAGCCGTCCCCCGGCGAAGCCGAGGAAGGAGAGGGCCATTTCCGCGAGCACGGCGGCGGGCACGAGCGCGGCGAAGACGCCGGGCAACCGTCGCAGCACCGGGGGGAGGACGCGTCCGAGCACGATCTCGCGCCGGGAGAGTCCGGCGACGCCGGCGGCGAGGATGTCGAATCCCGCCTCGCCCTCGCGGAACCAAGCGGTCAGGACCGGGCAGAGGGGCAGAGCCACAACCATGGCGAGGCCCGCGATGACGAGGCCGAGCCCTCCTCCTCCGCCGCCCGTCAGGATCGCGAGGGCGACTAGGCCGGGGATAGCTCCCAAGGCGCGGGCGAGACGGTCGATCCAGTCGAAGCGGCTCTCGCGCTCGTCGAAGACGGAGAGCGACACTGCGAGCAGGGCGAGGCCGATCCCGAGCGAGACGGCCAGGACCGCGACGGAGACGGAGCCGGCCATGGCGCGGCGGCTCAACTCGAAGAGGTCGGCCCCGCCCGCCGTCGTGCCGAACCAGTGCTCGCGGTCGGGCGCTTTCCAAACTGGCGTTTCGCGAGCCGCGTAGAGCTCGTCGGGCCGCAGGTCGCCCTTGCCTCCGCCCGAGAGGAGCCAGCCGAGGAGGAGCAGGTAGGGGATCGCCAGCAGCAGCGCCCGCCGCATCCGCCGGAGGCGGGCGGCGAGATGGAGCAGGGCTCGCGCGGGTTTGGATTGGCGGCGGTTCGCGTTCATGCGGCGGGCGGCGGGACGGCGAGTTCGCGCAGGAAGGTCGCAAGCGTCGCGAGGGCGGCGAAGGAAAGCGAGGCGAGGAGGACGCCGGGATAGCTACCGAGCCGGATCGACTCGACGAGGAGCGACCCCATCCCCGGATAGCGGAAGGCGGGCTCCAGCACGACGAGCCCACCGAGGAGGGCGGGCAGAGGGCGGTCCGCAAGGGTGGCGAGGGCGGGCACGGCGCGGCGGAGGGCATGGCCGTAGAAAATCTCCTCGTTGTTCGCTCCCGCGACGAAGAGCCCGCGCGTCCAAGGCCGGGCGGTCTCGCGTTCCAGCACCGCCGCGACCGCTCGGATCTGCCAGGCGATTCCCGCCGCCGCCACGGGCAGGGCCACGACCGCCGCGTTCCACCACGCGAGGAGGTCGGGGCCGCGCTCCACGACGAGGTCCCCGGCGAAGCCAGGGCGCTGCCAGTGGAAATACGAGTAGATCGCCACCAGCCCGACGAACCAAAAGCCCGGCGTGCAAGCGAAGGCGGCGAAGGGCGCGGCGAGGAGGGAGGCGACGCGGTAGCGGCGCAGCCTCGCCCCGAGGATGCCCCAGCCGTAGCCGACAAGGAGGACGGTCGGAACCACGAGGAAGAGGACGCGCCCCGTCGCTGATCCACGTTCGCGAAGCAGTTCCCCCCAAGCGAGCGGACGGGGAGCCAGTTCGGGAGGGACGAGGCCGTAGGATTCGACCTGCCAGACATGGTGGCCGGACCCGCCGGGGACCACGAAGGAGAACTCCACCAGCGCGAGCAGCGCGATCCCCGCCGCGGCGAAGCGGATCGTGGCGACGAGAAGGCGCTGGAGGAAATGGCGGATCATGGACCGCTGAGGTTATGGGGGATTTGGGACCGCTGATTTGGCTGATCTTCGCTGATTTTTTTGCCTTCGGATTTCGGATTTAGAGTTTCGGATTTTCCACTACGGCGCAGCCTGTTTCCTGATCCACCAAGGACGCGCGGCTTTCAACCCGCCCTTGCCGAGGGCGAGGGGTGAGGGACTTTCCGCGCCGGGCGGTCGCATCTCCAGCGCATCCGTGCGCAAGGTCACGATTCGCCCCGAATCGCAGACGAAGAGGCAGGGTTGGAGCGCGGCGATGGCGCGTTGCAGGGCGGCGGTGGTCTCCGCGACCTTCGCCGGATCGGCTTCGTCGCGGAGCCGGTCGAGGAGGGCGTCGACCTCCGCGTCGCGCAGTCCGCCGAGGTTTCCCCCGCCCGGCCCCGCCGCCGAGGAATGCCAGACCTCGCGACGGTCGAGGCCGAAGGGGATCGCCCAACTCAGCAAGGCGGCGTCGAATTCGCGCGGCGCGAGGCGGCGCGAGAGCAACTCCTCCCAAGGCAGCGGCTCCACCTTCGCCTCGATCCCGACCGCGGCCCATTGCTCGGCGAGGGCGGTGGCGAGGCGGCGATGTTCGGCGTTGGCCTCGTTCACCAAGAGGGTGAAGCCGAGCGTCCGACCCTCTTCATCCTTGCGTCGTCCGCTCTCCGCGTCGCGGGCGTAGCCCTCCTTTTCCAGCAGGTTCTCCGCCCCGCGCGGATCGTGCAGGGGCAGCAGCATCGGCTCGGCCACATGGGGCAGACCGGGAAAAAAGAGGCTCGCCACCGGAGTCTGGAACTCCGCGGCCGTGTCGCGCAGGATCGATGCCGGATCGGCGGCGCGGGCGAGGGCTTGGCGCACCGGAGTCCGGTCGAAGGGGGGGCGGTCGAGGTTCCACACCACGAAGTGCTGGAACCTTGGCACATCGCGGACCGTCTCGACGTGGCCGGGATGGCGCGAGGTCCATTCGGTGAAACGCTCGTCCGGCTCGATCCCGTCGAGCGACCCGGTGCGCAGAGCGAGGAGGATGGATTCGAGCGAGGCGAAGTGGCGGTAGCGCAGCCTCGGCTCCTTCGGCGCGCCCGCGTGGTAGCCCGCGTGCGCGACCAGTTCGACGCCCCCGTCGGTGCGACGGCGTTCCAAGCGGTAGGGGCCGAGGCCGACGGGATGCGCGGCGTAGGCCTCGTAGGCGGCGGGGCCGCCCGCCCCGGCAAGGAGATGGGCGGGCAGGACGGGGAGCTTCTCCCAGCTTTCCAGCATCGTCGCCGGAGCCTCGCGGCAGCGGACGCGGAGCCGATGGGGAGAGGTCGTCTCGACGGATTCGACGAAAGCGAAGCCGCCCGCCAGCGGTAGCGGGGAGCCGGGACGGGTCAAGGTCTCGTAGGAAAAGGCCACGTCCTGCGCGGTGAAGGGGTGTCCGTCGTGCCAGACCGCGTCCGTGCGCAGGTCGAGGAGCGTTTCCCGCGCGAGCGTATGGCTGCGGCGCCCGAGGATCTCCAGCGCCGGAGAGGTGGAGGGGTTCGCGTCGAGGTAGAGGCGCAGTTCCTTCAGGAGGCGCTCCGTGTCCCCGCGCACGAAGAGGTTCGCTTCGCGGTCGCCGGAGAACTCCAGCAGGCGCAGCGGCGCTTTTTCCACCGAGACCTTCAGCCAAGCCCCGATCAAGTCGTCGACCGAATGCTCCGCCGTCACCCGGACCAAAGTGTCGTCGGCGAGCAATTCGCCCGGCAAGCCCTCCAGCAGGGGCGTTTCGAGGTCCGGCGCGGCTCCTTCGAAGGCGGCGGTGAGGACGTCCCCGGTCCGTTCCAAAGCGATGGGTCGAGGACCTTTCGCGGGGGCTTCCCCGGCGCGGATGCGGGCCTCCGCCTCGCCCGCCGCCTCCTCGCTCTCGCAGCGGATCGTGACGACGGTGCGCGAGGTCCAGCGTTCGATCAGGTTGGGACGCAGGTTCAGGTTTCCATCGCGGCGCAGGAGCGGTTCGAAAATCAGGTCCGCGATCTCCCCGTCGATCCCGTCCACCGGGGTGAGGGGCGTCAGCCAGCCCACGGGTTGGTTGATCGCATGGACCAGCGCGTCGGACTCGCTCACGAGATGGAACTCCGCCACCGTGCGGAAGAGCCAAGCCCCCGCAAAGCCCAGCCAGAGCGGCGACGAAAAGAAGACCCAGCGCAGCCAGAACATCGCCGGATCGTAGCGCAAGGGCGCGGCCTTTGCCAAAATTAGTTGGAAAGGTGGAATATCTCTGCGCCGCAGTCACAGGTCGCCCGGCGACCGGACCACCTTCAGCCCCGGCACGTCCCGGAAATGGGCGTCCGGCGAAACGAGCGTCGCCCGCACGCGCAGCGCGGCGGCGGCGATGGCGAGATCGGTGACCGGAGGCCATTTGCCCTTGCGACCAAGTTCCCATCCCAGTTGGCTAACGCTCCGCCACAGGCGCGCGTCGGTGGGGATCTCCGGGACGATGTCGAAGAACTGCTCCATCTGCGAGTAGTGCTTCTCGATGCGGATGCCGCGCAGGACCTCGGCACGGACGACGCCGCAGTTGTAGAGGCGGCCGGACCGCAGCAGGGGGGAGAGGACCTGCCGGGGATCCTCGCCCGCACGCATAAGATCGATGTAGGCCGCCGAATCGACGAGGCAGGCGGTCTCCTTCATGAATCCGCCTTTTTGGACCGGGGTTTCCTGCCGCGTTTGCCCTCCACGTAGGAGACGGGCACCCTGCTGTGGCGGATGGCGATGAGATCGTAGGCGGGATCCACCGCCGACCGCGCCTCCTCGGGAGTCCAAGGCTCCTCCATGACGCGGTTGATCGTCGCGATGCGCAGGGCCTCGTTCAAGGACCAGTCCACGGCCTCCTTCATGGTGCCGATGCCGGTCATCTTCATGATCCGCTCCAGCTTGACCTCGTCGATCTCGATCGTTGTCTTCATATGGCCGTAAATATGGGCATACGAGCCGGAACGCAAGTGTTTTCTTGATCAGTGCTGTGTTTTTTCCGCTCTCCTTGCCCTTTGGCGGGTCCGCGCGATAGTCCGTCGCCATGCCCGGCCTCCTTTCCTTCTCCGACATCGGCGTCGTCTTCGATCTCGACGGCGTCCTCATCGACTCGCACGACCAGCACGAGCGAAGCTGGTTCCTCCTCGCCGAAGAGGCTGGCAAACCGCTGACGAAGGTGCAATTCAAGGAGTCCTTCGGGATGCGCAACGTCATGGCCATCCCCCACGTCTTCGGCTGGACCGCTCCCGACGACCACGCGACCATCCACGCCCTCGGCGAGCGCAAGGAGGAGTTCTACCGCGAACTCCTCGCCGCCGACGGGATCGAGCCGCTCCCCGGCGTCGTCGCCCTGCTGGAATCTCTCGCGTCCGCCGGGGTGCCGGTCTCGCTCGGCTCCTCGACCTCTCGGAAGAACATCGAAGTCTGCTTCGCGGCGACGGGTTTGGCCCGCTTCTTCGGCCCGCACTACACCGGGGCCGAGGATGTGACGCGCGGCAAGCCGCATCCCGACGTCTTCCTCGAAGCCGCCCGCAAGATCGCCCGCGAACCGGTCCGTTGCCTCGTCGTCGAGGACGCCCACGTCGGCATCGAGGCCGCCCTCGCCGGAGGAATGAAAGCCCTCGCCGTGACCACGACGCATCCCCGCGAAAGCTTCGAGACCAGCGGTGCCGCCCGCATCGTCGATTCGCTGGCCGAGGTCGATGCGGAGGCGGTGCGGGAGCTGTTGGGGTGAAGATTCGCTCCGACGGACCCGTTCAAGCCTTTCGGTCCGTTTCAAAAGGAGCTACAATGGCTCGTGGAAAAAATCTTCGCCGTCATCAACGACATGGAGACTGATGGGATCATCGGCCGCTATGCTATTGGCGGCGCGGTGGGGGCCATTTTCTGGCTGGAACCGATCACGACGAAGGACGTGGATGTTTTTGTGATGCTGCCTTCTTCACCGGGCGGCTCGTTGCTCAGCTTGGGGCCGATCTACGATTATTTGACCGGACGAGGCTACCTTCCCGAAGGTCAATTTATCCTCATCGAGGGGTGGGCGGTGGAGTTTGTGCCGCCGGCCACGCCTTTGGTGGAGGAAGCCCTCGCCCAAGCAGTGGAGCGGGATGTCAACGGGATCTCCACCCGGGTTTTCACCGCGGAACACCTCGCCGCTATCTGCCTGCAAGTCGGTCGTCCTAGGGACCATGACCGGGTGATCCGTTTTGTGGAGGCAGGTGTTCTTGACACGGAACTCTTCGAAGCGATTCTGCGACGCCACGACCTCGTCGGGAAATGGCAAAAATTCGAACGCGACTACCTCGAACCATGACCGATGCGATGCGACAGCTTCTCGCCCGGAAGAAAGAGCGCAGTCGGCAGCTCGCGATGTTGCCGGTGGGTGAGAAGCTGCGCATGCTCGAAGAGATGGTGGCCGCGACCCGCGCCATCGGGGTGAACCGCCCTTCTGGACCGGCAAAGCCGATGGTGCGCATACGGAAAGCGGCCGGAGACTGAGCGAAGAGGGCGCTTTTCCAGCGCGGAGGCGGTGCGGGAGATGGTGGAGGCTTCCAGTCGAAGGGGGCTGCCCACGGAATCCACAGAAACTCACGGAATGTTTCCTTCCCGAATCCTTTTCCGTGGAATTCCGTGTTTTCCGTGGGCAGCCCTTCCCCTCCAACGCGGCTCCTAACCCCCGAATTCCGGTTCCTTCCCCCTTGTGATCGCGCCGCTCGCGTGTAGCAGTGTGTCCCACCTCCGAACACCCCCTTTTCCCATCGCCCCATGAGAGTGAAAGCCTTTCCCGCCCTCGTCCCCGGTCCCGGCCTCGCCGCCCCGCTGGCCTCGGTGCCCTACGACGTCATCAACACCGAGGAAGCCCGCGCCCTCGCCGGAGACAATCCCCGCAGCTTCCTCCGCGTCGAGCGGGCCGAGCTGGAGCTGCCTGCCGAGACCGATCCCTACAGCGCGGAGGTCTACGCCCACGCCAAGGCCAACTTCGAGAAGTTCCAGCGCGAGGGCTTCCTCGTCCGCGAATCCGAGCCCTGCGTCTATCTCTACCGCCAAGTCATGGACGGTCGCGCCCAGACCGGCATCGCCCTCGCCTGCCACATCGAGGACTACGAGAACGACCTCATCCGCAAGCACGAGAAGACCCGCAAGGTGAAGGAGGACGACCGCACCCGCCTTACCGACGTGCTCAGCGCCAACACCGGTCCCGTCTTCCTCACCTACAAGGACGCCGCTGCGATCGACGCCTTCGTCGTCGGCTGGTCGGCTGAGCACGAGTCGACCATCGACTTCATCGACGACGTCGGGGTGGGGCACACCGTCTGGCGCGTTGCGGAAAGCGAGGCCCAGCCGCTCCTCGCCGCCCTCGGGGAGGTGCCGCTCTCCTACGTCGCCGACGGCCACCACCGCAGCGCTAGCGCCGCCCGCGTCGGCAAAGAGCGCCGCGAGGCCAATCCGGACCACGACGGCAGCGAGGACTACAACTGGTTCCTCGCCGTGATGTTCCCCGCGAGCCAGCTCAAGATCCTGCCCTACAACCGCGTCGTGAAAGACCTCAACGGCCTCTCCGCCGCTGGCTTCCTGAAACAGCTCGTCGACCAGTTCCGTCTCGACTCGAACGGGCGGAAAGTCCCCGAGGGCTCCGAGTCGGTCTGCGTCTATCTGGAGGGCCAATGGCACACCCTGCAATGGGCCATGCCGGACGCCGCCAACCCCGTGGACCGCCTCGACGTCTCCTTTTTGCAGGACCATATCCTCGGCCCCCTCCTCGGCATCGGCGACCCGCGCACCGACGAGCGCATCGACTTCATCGGCGGCATCCGCGGCACGGCGGAGTTGGAGAAGCGCGTCGACAGCGGCGACTGGGCCGTGGCCTTCTCGATGTATCCGACGACGGTGCAGCAACTCATCGACATCGCCGACGTTGGCGAGATCATGCCGCCGAAATCGACTTGGTTCGAGCCGAAGCTGCGGTCGGGCTTGTTCGTCTACACGCTGGGGTGATCCCCAATCGTTTCCGATGTGGCTCAATCCACCTTCAGCCACTGCACCGCGTCGATGACGACGTAGCCTTCGGTGTCCTCGTTGGAGACGATGACCGCCGCCTTGTCGCCTGCTGCGAACTCCTGCGTGGCGAGGTGGTGGAAAAGGCCGTCCGAGGGGGCCTTGGTCTGATCGACCTCGACCTCATCGAAGAGCCTGCCGGGACCGCCCAGTTTTTTTATTTTCACGATCAGCACTTTCACTGCCTTGGCGCGGTTGTTGTTCGGCGGGTAGGCGAGACGGACGGCGTAGGTGCCCGCCTCGGGAATCGTCGTGGTGAAGATGGCCTTGGCCTTACGCTTGTTGGCGTTGCCGTCGTGGTGGTAGCCGAAGCCGACGTATTCCTTGGCCGAAGCGCTCTCTTCCCAACTGCCGACGAGCTCTGCCGCCTCCTCGTCGACCACGATGCCCGGCAGCTTCGCCGGATTGGCTCCGCGTTGGTTGGGATCGTCGTATTGGAGGATCTGCCCGTCGGCGAGGAGCCGTTCGCGCAGGGCGGCGTAATCGACATCCTGCACCGCGACGCCGCTGTCGAGCGCCAGCGACGCGGCGGTGGCGGCGCTCTGGGCGAGGATCATGAAGACGGGCTCCATGCGGATGGAGCCGAAGGCGATGTGCGAACTGGAGACGCAGACGGGCACCATCAGGTTCACGCACTGCTCCTTCCTAGGCACGAGCGAGCCGTAGGCGATCTCGTAGGGACCTCGGGTGCTCACGCCGATGTCGCCCTCGTTCTGCACATGGCCTTCCGGCGTGATGTAGCGCTGCACGTTGTGCGAGTCGATGGTGTAGGAACCCATGCCGACGGACTCGGGCGTGGGTTTCTTTTTCCGCAGTTCGTTCTCGGTCATGACGTAGTGGCCGACCATGCGGCGGGCCTCGCGTATGTAGAGCTGGTGCGACCAGTTGCCGTTGTCGGTGAACTCGTCCTTGGGCAGGCCCCATTGCTTCATCTCGTCCTGCACGTCCTTGGGCACGCGGGGGTCGTTGGCGATGAAGTAGAGCCAGCCTTTCTGGTAGGTCTCGTGCTCCGCGATGATCTCGCGGCGCTTCTCGTAGCTGGCCTCGGGGTAGTCGTAGTTGTAGCCGATGTTGTCGGTGCTGAAGGGGCCGTGGTTGTTCGTGTCGGTTTTGTGGTTCGGGATGGGGTCGAACTTGCCGAAGGTCTCGCGCCAGCCTGCCTCGAAGATGCGCAGGAGCAATTCGTATTGGGTCGGGTCGTAGCGCTCGGGTTTGGGGAAGGGGATGCGGTTCTCGGGACGGTTCGTCAGGCACATGCGGAAGCAGTAGGCCTGGACGCGGTGGTCGCCCTCGCCCTTCACACCGGGGTCTTCCGTGCTGATGCGGGCGAGGACGCCGCTCGCAGGATCGCTGGGATCGACGTAGGGGCTGATGCGGGTGTCGATCGTGTCGAAATGGTGGCGGTGGTGGAGCACGCCGACTTGGACGCCGTTCCATTCCTCGCCGTAGACCGAATTGGCCTCGCGCCCGACATGGTAATCGACCCCGGCGGCGGCGATGAGGTCGCCCTCGTAGGTGGCGTCGAAAAAGATTTTCCCGGCGTAGGTCTTGCCGCTGAGCGTGGTGATCGAGCGGATCGCCCCGTCCGTGACGACGACGCCCTTCTCGCGATCGAGCCATTCGTCGCGGTGGACCTCGATGTCGAATTCCTTCACGTAGTCCTCGAAGACCTTCTCGGCCACGCTCGGCTCGAAAATCCACATGGTGCGGTTCTCGCCGTCCATCGCGGGGGTGCCTTGGCCTTTGTTCCCGTATTCCCCGGGCTTCTGCCACTTCCAAGTTTCCGGCTTCTGGTATTCGAGCCAGACGCGGTGGTAGAAGTCGCGGGAGAGACCGCCGATGACTGCCTTGTTGCCCGTGTCGGTGAAGCCGAGGCCACCGCTGGACAGGCCCCCGAGGTGCTTGTCGGGGCTGACGACGACGACGGACTTGCCCATCTTCTTCGCCTGCACCGCGGCGATGACGGCGGCGCAGGTGCCGCCGTAGACGACGAAGTCGCGTTCGAGGGCTTTCCCCTCCTGCGCGGCGAGCGGCGCGAGGGACAGGGCGAGGGCGAGGAAGGCGGCGAGGGCGCGGGGAAGGGTTTTCATAAAGCTTTTGCGAAGCATAGGAATCCGGAGCGGCGAAGACAAGCACCCAGTTCGCGCCGATTTTTTTGTGACCGAAAGGCGGCGCGGGGGAATCACGCCCGGCCCTCGGGGTGGGTCCCGCAGCGGAGAAGGCTTGCGGAAAGGCCGCTTCCATTCCATCCATGGGCTTTCTCCAAGACCATGATCGAAAGGCAAAACGGCGGCGAGGACGAGGTCGTGATCCTCATCACAACCTTTCCCGACCAGGAGAGCGCGCACCGCATCGGCGGACACTGGGTCGAATCGCGGCTCGCCGCTTGCGTCAACCTCGTCCCCGGGGTCGAGTCCCTCTATCGCTGGGAGGGGAAGGTGGAGACGGGCGCGGAGATCCTCGCCCTCGTCAAGACGACCCGCGCCCGCCTGCCGGAACTGGAGGCCTCGCTGCGTTCGCTGCATCCCTACGAATTGCCCGAACTGCTCGTGATCCCGCCCACCGACGGATCGTCCGATTATCTGGGCTGGGTGCGGAACGGGGTATCGACCGAATCGCCACCGGGCCGATGACTCACCGGGGATCGCTCCCGTGGACGCCGTCCTTCTCCTCGACCGGAAGCCGCAGTGCCGAGGCCTCGGGGCGGTCCTCGGCGAACCAGCGGTTGCCCTCGAAAGCGAAGGTCTCCGGCGCGGTCCCGCCCCCGACATTGACCTCGACGCGAATCTGCGAACGGCGGAAGACGACGCGGTTGCCCGCGATCCGCACATTCCGGCAGGGGACGAAGTCCGGCGCGGCCGTCTCCTGCAGGATGCGGAAGATCCACCGCTCGGGAAAGAGGATCGTGTTGTCCGTGAACTCCGCCCCGTCCACCCCGACGAAGGCCGCCGCGCAAAGGCCGCCCTCGATGGTGTTGCCGCGAGCGACGAGACGGGCGGCCTCGTGCTTCGCTCCGGGCGGGCGGAAGTAGTCGAGCCCGGTCGAGCCGCCGAGATTGAGGGGGCGCTCCCCCGCGTTCTGGAAATGGCAGTTCTCCACCGTCACTTCCGAACTGCCGCCCTTGATCTGGACTCCGGCGCTCGCGGTGAAACCCTCCTTCCCCACGAAACGGCAGCCTGTGATGAGCGAACGGTGGCAGCCGACCAGATCGATCCCCTGCCCGCCCCAGCCTTCGACGAGGCAGTCGCGGATCGTCAACCCGGCGAGGCCCGAGCCCTTGATCCCGTCGTGGTTGCCCCGAGGCCCGACCTCGCGGATTTCGAGACGCTCCAGCGTGATCCCCTCGACTAGGTTCTCCCGGTCCCCGCCGTCGTCGAGATTGACGCCGTTCGCCGTCTGCCCGCGCGTCCGCAGATGGCTCACCGTCAGGCCGGGACAGCGGGAGAAGAGCCACGCGTTGGCCTCGCCGACGAACTCCGGCGGATCGGCGGGATCGAGCGCGGTGACGGTGAGATTCGCGATCCCGGCGACGTAATGTCCGCCCGGATACTCGCCCGGCGCGATCTTGAGCGTGTCGCCGTCGGCGAGCTTCGCGAGGGCGGCGCGGAGCTCCTCCGGGGAATGCACCACGATCTCGGCGGCGGAGACGGAACCGCCCGCTAACATCGCGACGGCGAAGAGGAAACGTTTCATCGTCCCGCTTCTTCGAATTCGATCCCCTCGTAGATCTCCTCCAGCCTCAGCGAGACGCTGATCTCCGGGAAGTCGAGGGCGTCGTCCGGCCCGGTGAGCCGCACCTTCTCCCAACCATCCCCCGCCCGCCGGAACCATTCGACCGCACGCTTCGTCTGGGACACGATCACATAATGCCGGAGCGAAGCGATCCCCTGATAGGCGAGCAGCTTCTCGCGGCGGTCCGTCGATTCGGTCGAGGCGCTGGTGACTTCGAACAGGATCAAGGGTCGATCCAAATAGTATTCGTGACGGTCCGTCGGGTCGCAGCCCACCATCACGTCGGGATAGTAGAAGAAAACGCCGGCCTTCGTGCGGACGCGGACTTTCACATCGGCGAGATAGGCTTCGCAAGGGCCTTTTCCCATGCGCTGGACGAAAACGGAATAGATGCGACCTCCGATCACGTTGTGTCGCCGGCTCGCCCCGCTCATCGCATGGACGGTCCCGGCGAGATATTCGTGCTTCGGATCGCGGGTCTTCTCAGCCTCAAGATACTCCTCGACCGTTTCCAGATTGAATTTCTCCGCCTCCATTTCGCGGGAAAAATGCCACGACGACGACAGGCACGCAATCCCGCATTTCCTTTCCGGGGAGGCAAGGACGAAACGACATTGGACAAACCCGCAAGCTGAGGCATTAATCCCTCCTCCCACCTCCTCCAGAAAGCTCCGTGAGCCTCATCGTCCAGAAATACGGCGGCACCTCCGTCGGCACGCCCGAGCGGATCCGCAACGTCGCGCGGCGCATCCTTGAGACGCAGCAGGCGGGCAACCAGGTCGTCGCGGTCGTCTCGGCCATGGCCGGGGTCACGAACAACCTCATCAAGCTCGCCGACGAGGTCACCGGCTCGGCGCAGCCCTCCGAGCGCGAGATGGACGTGCTCCTCGCCACGGGCGAGCAGACCACCATCGCCCTCACCGCGATGGCCCTGCACTCGATGGGGGCCAAGGCCGTCTCCCTCACCGGGGCGCAGGCGGGGATCGTGACCGACGGGGTCCACACGAAGGCCCGCATCTCCAACATCACGCCCCACGGCGTCCACGAACTGCTCGACGCGGGCAACATCGTCATTCTCGCCGGTTTCCAAGGCAAGACGCGGGACGGGAACATCACCACGCTCGGTCGCGGCGGGTCGGACCTGACCGCCATCGCCATGGCCGCCGCCATCGACGCGGACCTTTGCCAGATCTACACCGACGTGGACGGCGTCTACACCTGCGACCCCCGCGTCGTGCCCGGCGCGCGCAAGATCGACGAGATCAGCTACGACGAACTCCTCGAAATGGCCAGTTCGGGTTCGAAGGTGATGCAGTCGCGCTCCGTCGAGTTCGCCAAAAAGTTCGGCGTCACCTTCGAGGTGCGCAGCAGCCTCAACCAGAATCCGGGAACCCTCGTCAAAGAAGAAACCATGAGCATGGAATCCGTTGTCATCCGCGGCGTCAGCCTCGAACGTGCCCAAGCGAAGGTCACCATCGGAGGGGTGAAGGACCTCCCCGGCACGGCGAGCCGCATTTTCGGCGCGGTGGCCGGGGCGAACATCCTCGTCGACATGATCGTGCAGAACGTCTCGAAGACGGGCATCACCGACATCTCCTTCACCGTGCCCAAGGACGACGTGGCCAAGGCCGAGGCGGCCCTGCGCCCCGTGCTGGCCGAGCTCGGCGAGGGCGTCACCTTGGAGGCGCAGGACGGCATCGCCAAGCTCAGCGCCGTGGGCATCGGGATGCGCTCGCATTCCGGCGTCGCCGCGGAGATGTTCAAGGCGCTCGCCGACGCCGGGGTGAACATCGAGATGATCTCCACCTCCGAAATCAAGATCTCCGTGACCGTCGCCGAGGGCGACATCGACCGCGCCGCGAACGTGGTCCACGAGGCCTTCGGGCTGGGAGCGTTGTAGCCGGGGTCATTGACCCCGGTCGAACGTCGTTTGGACGCCCGATCCGGCCTCAGTGAGGCCAGCCACAGCGCTGGCGCGTTTTTCCCCCCTCATCCATTATCTTTGCTGGAATGAACCACTAGCGAGTCAAGGGGGCTTGGGAAAGCCCCCAACAGGGTCCAGCCTCCGACCCAACCCTCTTGCCTCACCTCACCGCCGCCATCACCCCCTCGGCCAGCCTTGCAAACGCCGCCGAGATTGCGTTCGCCGCCGGGTCGAGCAGGGCAACGGGTTCGCCGCGGTCGGCTCGGGCGCGGGTCTCGATGTCGAGGGGGATTTGCGCCAGCAAGGGCACGCCGAGACGTTCGGCCTCGGCCTTGCCGCCACCTTCGCCGAAAATGGGGTATTTCGTCCCGTGGTCGCACTCGAACCAGGCCATGTTCTCGACGAGGCCGCTGATGGGCACGTTGACCTTCTGGAACATGGAGACGGCTTTGCGGGCGTCGATCAGGGCGACCTCTTGCGGGGTCGTGACGATGACGCTGCCGTCCACGGCCACGGTCTGGACGATGGTGAGCTGGATGTCGCCGGTGCCGGGAGGCAGGTCGAGGACGAGGCAGTCGAGATCGCCCCAGAGGCACTGCCGCAGGAACTGCTGGGTGTAGCGCGTCGCGAGGGGGCCGCGCACGATCACGGGCGAGTCGTCCTCGAGAAGGAAACCCATGGAAATGGCCTTGATGCCGTGCGCCTCGATGGGGACGATCTCGTTGCGGTCCGTGGCCATGGGCTGCTGGTCGGCCGCGCCGAGCATGAGGGCGATGCTGGGTCCGTAGAGGTCGCAGTCGCAGAGGCCGACCCTGGCCCCGGTGCGGGCGAGGGCGATGGCAAGGTTCGTCGCGACGGTGGATTTGCCGACGCCGCCCTTGCCGCTGGCCACGGCGACGATCTTTTTCACACCGGGAATGGACATCTGCGCGGCGGTGGGATTTCCGGCGACGGGCTCGGGCGGGTCCTTGAGGTCGAAGTCGATGACGATCTTCCCCGCGCCTTCGAGGGTGGCGAGAGCCTCCTCGATGCCTTGGTGGATGGCGCGGGGGACGGCGGGGTCGCGGGTCGCGAGGCTGACGAGCACGGTGATGTCGCCGCCGTCGACCTCGATGCGCTTGACGAGGCCGAAGGAGAGGATGTCGCGGCTGAAGCCGGGGTAGTTGACTTGACGGAGCTTTTCCCGAACGGATTCTTCGTTGATCATGGGCCGTGGACGTGGAGGGGATTCCCCGATAGGCGATTACGCCGCGAAGTCCAGCGCGGAGACATAGGAATGATGGAAGCGACGAACCTGATGCGCAAGGCGGCCGAGGCGCTCTTTCCGGAGACGGAGGAGTCGCAGGGGGCCTTTCTGCGCGCCCTGCTCGAACCCGCTCCCCGCAGTGGGGCGATCCTGTGGACGGTGCCGCGCCGCGAGGGGGAGTTCGAGACAGTCCCGCGCGAGATGCTGCCGCCTTGGCTGCCCGACGCGGTGGAGCTGGTGCGACCGGGGGTGAAAATCGGCTTCGCCCCGGCCTACGCGGCGGGGGAGGTCTATCCGCTGGATTTCTCCTCGGTGGTGGCGGGGTCGGCGATGCTGGCGGCCCGCGAGGCGCTGCCGCCACAGCCGCGCGTGCTCGATCTCTGCGCCGCGCCGGGCGGGAAGACGATCCTCGCCTCGGTCCTGCTGCGTCCGGGCCTGATCCTCGCGAACGAGGTGGAGGGGAGGCGGCTCGGGCCGCTGCGGCACAATCTCTCGCGCTGCCGGGTGGAGCGGGCCTTCACCCAGCGTCTCGCGGCGGAGGAGATCGCGCGGTTCGCTCCGGGAGCCTTCGATCTCTGTCTCGTCGATGCGCCCTGCTCGGGGCAGTCGCTGCTGGCGAAGGGGATCGCGAATCCGGGATGCTTCCATCCCTCGACGGTGAAGGGAAACGCGCGGCGGCAGCTCCGCATCCTCGCGGCGGCGGCGGAGACGATGGCTCCGGGCGGCTTTCTCCTCTACACGACCTGCACCTTCAGCCCGCGCGAGAACGAAGGGGTGGCGGGGAAATTCCTCGAAAGCTCGCCGGAGTTCACCCCGGTGGAAGTGCCGCATCTCGCGGAATTGCGTTCGCCGCTGGCGGACTTTCCCGCGTATCGCGACTACCCGCATCGTTCGCCGGGGGTGGGGGGATTCGCGGTGCTGTTGCGGCGGGCGGAGGAGGCCGGAACCCGTTCGCACGATCCGCTGCCCGCGCCGCTGTTGGATTATCCGGTGAAGGGTCCGTCGAGCGGGGTGGCGTGATGGTTCCGCCGGGACCATCGGCAAGATGCCGATGCCACATGGGAGGTGGAGGCCGCCACTACTTCATCCCCTCCGGCAGCGGCATCCCGTAGAAACGCTGGAAGAAGGCCGCCCGCCGCTCCGCATTCGTGCCGACGCCTTCGAGGCTGGCCCAGACCAGTCGGCGGGCCGTGGCCATCATGTCCAGCCCCATCAGGAAGCGCTCCTCCGGCGTCTTGCGCATCATCGCCGCAAAGAAGCCGCGCATTGACCTCCGGTGGCGTGTCCTTCACGGCAAAACCCGTGTCAGCATATCTGTCAGGTTCAATGCGGCTGACCATGTTTTCAGATACTCCAGGTCGCAGCCGTTCGCAATCAGGTTCCCCTCATCAGGCAACGGGGAGTTGGAAGGACATAGAAATCAACCGCCCTCATTTGATCGAGCTTCCACCTTTTTCTCGCGGACTTCGTAGAAAATACGGACACCTTCCGTTCTTTTCCGAAGCTCGAACAAATCGATCGCTCCAAGCAGGCCGCTCAATTTCGCGAAGCCGAAGGTTCGGTGGTCGATGGAACTCTGGTTGGAGATATGGTTCCCCAATGGACCGAGAAGCGACCATCCGTCCTCGTCGGCCGTCGCTTGCATCGCGGCTCGAAGCGTGTTCATCAGTTTGGTGTTTCCCTTCAATTGATTGGTAGAAGTCCGTTGCTGCTTGCGAGCTTCGGTCGCTTTGTCGTCGTCATCGAGGTAAAGGAACCGCGTGCAACTGTTGATGAAAGGCGCCGGGGTGTTTTGACCTCCGAAACCGATCACTTGCTTTCCCTCGGCGCGAAGGCGGGTGCATAGAGGAGTGAAATCGCAATCGGACGAGATCAGGGAGAAGGTATGCACCTCCTTCGTGTAGAGGATGTCCATCGCGTCGATGACGAGCCGCATGTCCGTTCCGTTCTTGCCCTTCACGATGTCGAACAACTGCACCGGTTCGATGGCGTGCTCCTGAAGCGCCTCCGCCCAGCCTTTGAGGGTGGGCTTGGTCCAGTTGCCGTAAGCGCGGCGAATGTTGGCGACCCCGTAGCTGGCTAGCTCAGCCATGATGAACTCGATTTTTGCGGCTGGGGCATTGTCCGCGTCAATGAGCAGGGCAATGGAGTCGGTAGGAGCGGGAAGGGACATTTGCGCGGAAGTATACGGGCAGAAGGGTATTTCCACAAATGTTGCCCCCCGCCCCGCCAATGTCCCACCCCCCATGCGAAGATGGGGCACGCGACGGGCTTGCTTCGCCGCCGCGCCTCGCTACCCTGAACCTCCCCGATGATCCGCCTCCTCCACACCGCCGACTTGCATCTCGGCCTGAAATTCACCCGCGGCGGCTACGCGCCCGCCTTGAGCGAAGGCCTCGCGGCGCGGCGGCTCGAATGCCTGCGCAAACTGGTCGCGCTGGCGGAGGAGCAGTCCTGCGGGCTGATCGTGGTGGCGGGCGACCTCTTCGACACGCCCCGCGTTCCGAAAGGGCTGGTGCGCGAGGCGGCGGCGGCGCTGGGGCGCTTCGAGGGCATCGTCGCGGTGCTGCCGGGCAACCACGACTACGCGCAGGAGGACGACCCGCTCTGGCCGGTCTTCGCCGACGCCCTCGGCGAGCGGCATCATGTGCTCCGACGCGAGACGCCCTGCGACTTGCGCGGGCAGGGAATCCCGCTCGTGCTTTTCCCCGGCGTGTGCGGCTCGCGCCACTCGAAGACGAACTCGGTCGGCTGGGTCGGCGAGGCCCTTGCCGCCCTCGACCTGCCGCCGGAGATCCGCCGCGCCGGGGTCGCCCACGGCAGCCTTGAGGGTCTTTCGCCGGACTTCGGCGGGGACTACTTCCCGATGATGCGCCGCGAACTGGAGGAGTCGGGCATGGATGTCTGGCTGCTCGGACACACCCATGTGCGCTTCCCCGACCGCGAGCGCTTCGAGGGCGAGCGTGTCCTGTTCCCCGCCACGCCGGAGCCGGACGGTTTCGACTGCCGCCACGGGGGGCACGCTTGGATCGTGGAGATCGGCGAGGACGGCTCGGTCGCGGGCGAGTCGGCGCGGACGGGGCGCTTCCGCTTCCGCACGGTCGCGAAAACGCTCGCGGGCGAGGCCGGGATCGAGGCGCTGCGAGGCGAGTTCGGCGGCTTCGACGCGGAACGCGATCTGGTGAAGCTGATCCTCTCGGGCCGCCTCCCCGGCGAACTGTTCGAGAGCCGGGGCGAATGGCTCGGCGAATTGGAGAAAGCCGCGCTCTATCTGGAGACGGACCACGGCGGACTCCTCCGCGAGATCACGGCGGCGGACATCGGGCGGGAGTATTCGGCGGGTTCCTTCCCCCATCGGCTCCTCTCGGGACTCGCCGACGACGAGGGCGACGCGGAGGCCTTGCAGCTCGCTTGGGAACTGGTGAAGGAGGCGAGGTCATGATCCTGCGTCGGCTCCATCTCCATCCCTTCGCCGGGTCCGCCGACCGCGAACTGTCCTTCGCGCCGGGGCTCAACGTCGTCCTCGGACCGAACGAGGCGGGCAAATCGACCCTGCGACGCGCCCTGCGGCAGGCCCTTTTCGTCTCCACGAAGCTGACGAAGCGCGAGGCGGAGCGCGAGGTGAAACCGCACCTGCCTCTGACTGGCGGCGACACCCTTCGCGTCTCCGTCGAGCTGGACGAGGACGGGTCGATATGGACGCTCGCGAAGCAGTGGGCGGCTGGTGCTTCCACCTGCGAATTGCGGCGGCCCGACGGAGGCATCGTGAGCGACGCGGCGGCGGTCGATCAAGCTGTCGCGGAACTGCTCGGACTCACCCGGGGCACTTGGGAGCACGTCCTCATCGCCGCGCAAGGCGAGGTCGGTGCGAGCCTCGACCGTCTCGACAGCGGCGATCCGGGCGATCTCGACGAACTGAGCAAGCGCCTCCGCCGCGCCGCCTTCGAGACCGACGGCGTCTCCATCGAGAAGCTGGGGGCCGTCCTCGAAGCCCGCCGCGAGGCCGCCTTCGGGCGCTGGGACCGCACCATGAAACGGCCCGAAGGAAATCGTGGTCTTGACCAGCGATGGGCGCGCGGGGCCGGCTCCATCGTCAACGCTTGGTATGAACGCGAGGCCGCTCGATCCGCTCTGGAACAGGCGGAAGGCTACTACCGCCGCCTCGACGAGATCAACGCCGCCCTGGAGCAGGCCCTCGAAGCGAAGGACTCCCTCGACGCGTGGATCGCGGGGCACGAGTCCGCCGCCCGAGACGCGGAGCAGCGTGTCCGTTTGGAAGCCGAACTCGCCGCGGTCGAGGCGCAGGGCAAGGGGATGCGCCAGGCCTCGCAGGAATGGCCCGTGGCCGAGAGCCAGGCGAAGGAACGCGAAACCCTCGCCGCCGCCCTGCGGGAAAAGGCGGTTTTGCTAGGGCAGGAGCTTGCCCGCGTCCAAGCCTGGGAGGCGGCGGGGAAAACGCGGCGCTTGCTTGAGGAGGCGGAGCGTCTCGCCTCCGCCGTGGAGACGGCGCGGCAGGAGCGGGACGCCGTCGGCGCGGTCGAGGGCGAGGCCGTCTCCGCGCTGGAATCGCTCGAAAAGGAGCGCGACCGTCTCCGCGCCCGCATCGAGGCCGCCACCCTTCGGGTGCGCCTCGCCGCCGCCCGCGCCCTGCGCGTGGAGACCCACTCGGGCCTCGACGACGCGGAGACTCACGAGCTCGGCGTGGACGGGGAACTGGAGTTCGAGGCGGGCGGACGCGTCCTCCTGCGCGAGGCCTCGGGCGCGTGGGAGATCGAGGTTTCCTCCGGCGGGATCGACGCCGTCGCCGACACGGAGCGCCACCATGCTTTGGGCGAAGAGTTGGCGGAGCGCCTCGCCGCCCTCGGCGTCGCGGACCTCGCGGCGGCCAAGGCGAAACGAGCCGCCTACTTGGAGAAAGCGCAGCGGGCCGCCCTGCTCGAAGGCCAACTCGCCGAAGCCCTCGGCTCCCGCAGTCTCGCGGAGCTGCGCGCCGAAGCCGCCGCCGCGAGCGGAGGGGAGGCGGCCCCGTCCCGGTCCGGCGCCGAGGTCGCCGCTGAAAAAGCCCGCGCCGAGAGCGAAGCCGCCGCCGCCGATCGCGAGACCGCTACCTTGCGCCGCCGCATCACGGCTTGGGTCGGGGAGTTCGGGTCGCTCGACGAGTTGATCGACCGTCTCGCCGACCTGCGCGGCGGACACAGGAAGCTGAAGGAGCGCCACGAATCGCTCCAGCCCCTCCCCGAGGGCTGCGTCGACGCCGAGAGCTTCCTCCGCGACTTTCGCGCGAAACGCGAGTCGCTCGACGAAGCCCGCGCCAAGGTGAACCGCCTCCTCGTGGAGAAAGCCGAGCTTTCCCGCGACGAACCGGACGAGGAGCCCGCCGCCGCCGCCGAGCGCCACGACCTCGCCTCCGCCGCCTTCGCCCGCGCCCTGCGCGAGGGCGAGGCCATCGAGCGCATCCAGCGCGACTACGAGGCGCTCCGGGCCGAACTCGACGGCGGCACCCTCGCCCCATGGCGGGAGCACCTCGCCGCGATCCTCGCGCCCCTCACCCACGACCGCTACCTCGGCCTCTCGCCCGAGGAGGGCACCGCCTCGCGCGGGGACGGGACCGCGATCCCCTTCGCCCTCCTCTCCGCCGGTACGCGCGCCTCCCTCGGCCTCGCCCTGCGGCTTTCCATGGCGCGTTGGTTTCTCGAAGGCCGCGACGGCTTCCTTCTCCTCGACGACCCACTCGTCGATCTCGATCCCAGGCGGCAGGAGGCCGCCGCCGCGATGCTGCGGCGCTTCGCGGAGGAGAAGCAGGTCGTCGTCTTCACCTGCCATCCCGCGCACGCCGAGCGGCTCGGCGGGAGGAAATCCGAAATCTGAAGTCCGAATTTCCGGAACGGTGGCAAAACGCTTTCCTCCAGACTGGATTCGCGGGGATTTGCGGTTATTTTCCAATCATTGAACAGGGTTCCTCCGGCTCGACCGGGGAGACTCTTCGGTTTGCATCGACCGGGAAAATGAAAAACTCGATGGTGTCCCGTCCATGAACGAGGAAAGCTGCCAAGCGGACATTTGCATCATTGGGGCGGGGGTGGCCGGCGCTGCGATGGCTTGCTCCCTCGCGGGTTCGGGCAAGCAGGTCTGCGTGGTCGAGAAGGACTGGAAGGAGCCCGACCGCATCGTGGGCGAACTGTTGCAGCCCGACGGCATCGAGCAGCTCGCCGAGATGGGGTTGAAGCCGATGCTCGAAGGCTACGACGCGCAGGACATCATCGGATACACGATCATCCACAGCCACCGCCCCATCCACATCGACTATCCCGGCTCCAAGACCGGGAAGGGGATGCGGAACGGCAAGTTTATCCAGAAGATGCGGAGCGCTTTCTCCGCCGGCGACAACATCCGCTGCTTCGAGGCGGAGGCCAAATCGCTCATCCGCAACAAGGACGGCGGGGTCGCGGGGGTGGAGTGCTCCGGAAAGACGGGGGGGAGTTTCGCGATCCAGGCGGACCTCACCATCGTGGCGGACGGCATCTTCTCCTCCTTCCGCAAGCAGCTCGTCCGGGGGACGGGGGAGGTCACCGGGTATTTCCTGGGTTTCCTCTTGAAGGGCTGCTCCCTGCCCTTCGAAGGGAGGGGGCATGTGTTTTTGACCGATCCGAGTCCCTTTCTCTGCTATCCGATCTCGGGCGACGAGATCCGGTTCCTCGTGGATTTCCCGAAGGGGAAGCCACCGAAGAGAGGCGGGGAGCTGGTCCGCTACCTGAACGAGCGCGTCCGCTCCCGGATTCCCGAAGGGATGCACGCGGCCTTCGACGCCTGCATGGAGGAGGGCGCGTTCAAGGCGATGCCGAACCATTACCTGCCTTCGAAAGCGGTCCCGGCCGACGGCATCCTCGTGCTGGGCGACGCCCTGAACATGCGCCACCCGCTCACTGGCGGGGGGATGACGGTCTGCCTCCGCGACGTCAACACCTGCGCCGGGCTGCTGCGGAGCATGGAGATCGCAACGCCCCAGCAACGGCTCGCCTTGGCGAGAAAATTCTACGGGTCGAGGACGCAGAACACCGTCGTGAACGTGCTCGCCGACGCGCTCTACAACGTGATGGGCAACCAGAAGCTGAGGGATGCCTGCTTCCATTACCTGGCCGAGGGCGGGAAGCAGGCCGAGGAATCCATCGCGCTCCTCTCGGGCTTGGACAAGCGGAGGGTGTCCCTGCTGAAGCATTTCGTCTCCCTCGCGGCGAAGAGCGGCTGGGGCGGGATCAAGAGGCAACGGAGCCTCTCCTCCGCGACCGACGCCTACCATCTGACCGGAGAGGCCTACCGCATCATCTCCCCGCTGTTGCAGAACGAGCTGAAGAGCAAGCCTTTGCAGGCGGGGCTCGGGCTGGCGGGGACCCTGTTCAAGTCGAAAGCCTCGTGACGACGGCGGGTCGGCGTCAGTCCTCCTCGACCTCCTCTTTCCGCTCCGCCGCCGACAGGCCGAACCTCTCGCGGTATACCGTGGGCGGCAGGTCGAAGACGGCCTCGAACTGCTCCGAAAGCTCGCCGGGCGAAGACCAGCCGAGGACTTTGGCGAGGCGGCGCGGTTCCTCGCGTCCGGTGAGGAGGCGGAACGCGGCGTGGAAGGCGCGACGGCGCAGGGCGTAGTCGGCCAGGGACAGGCCGGTGAGGTCGCCGAAGGCCTTCTCGACGGCCTCCCTCTCGTGGCCGCCGCGCGGCATCTTCCCCGGGGTGAAGGGTTCGCCGCGATGGACGCAGGCCTCGATGTGGTCGAGGGCGTGGGCGGCCTCGGGCAGGATTTCGAGGTCCGGGACGCCCCGCCAGAAGCGGCGGTGCTCGTCGGCGAGGAGGGCCAACAGCTTCAGCATGGAGACGCGGACGACGGGTTCGAAGTGTCGCTTCTCGCGGAGGAGTCCCTGCAAATACTGGAGTTCGGAGCGGATGCGGGCGGCGTTCTCGCCGCGCGTGGTGAAGACGTGGATGCTCTCGTCGCAGGGACGGCGGAACCAGGACTGGTCGAAGAAAAGCCCCAGCAGGTCGGGCGAACGGGCGACGAGCTCGTAGTCGAGGGCGAACCACTCGGGCAGGTAGCGCACCCGGGTCAGGACGACCCCGTCGGGCCGCTTCACGGTGTGGCGGTGGCCGGGGTTGGCCATCACCGCCGCGCCTTCCCGCACCGACTGGGCGCCGGCCTCGCTCTCGTGGACGAAGGTCCCCGCCTCGACGAAGAAGATCTCGGGGAAGTTCGTCGCGGGGAATTCGTATTCGTCGATGAGCTGGAAACGCGTCAAGCGCACGGGCCAGCGGCCCGAGTTCTCGATGCGGCTTTCCGCGATTCCAGTCTTTGAAAACAGGGCCATGTCTCAGCGGGCGTCGTCGGGCCGGGGCATCTCGAACTCCGCCGGGTAGCGGACGGAGACGAGGGTGAGCCCGTCGGCGGGTGCGCAGTAGGGGGCCTTCGCCCCGCCGCCGTCGAGGAGGATGTCAAAGGCCCCGTCCGCGATCCGCCCGCGTAGAACATACACGGCTGTGCCGACGAGGAAACGCACCATTTTATACAGGAAACCGTTTCCCCGGAAGCGCAAGACGAGTTCGTCGCCATCCCCCGATTCCCGCAGGGAGGCCTCGTGGAGGGTGCGTCGGGTGTCGCGGGCCTCGTCGCGTCCGTCGTGGCGCTTCGCGGAGAAGGGGCGGAAATCCCGGGTGCCTTCGTAGCGCGCGAGGATCGCGGCGAGCGCGTCGGCCGGGCCGAGGCCGGGCTGGTGCCAGGCGAGCCCGCGGCGCAGGGGCGGCAGCACTTCGCCGATGGCGATGGCGTAGTCGTAGGTCTTCTCCACGGCGGAGAAGCGGGCGTGGAAGGCCGGGGCGATCTCGCGGCAGGCGGTCGCGCGGATCGTCGGGGGGAGCGTGGCGTTGAGCGCCCGCCGCCACTCCCGCCCGCCCATGCGGGAGGCGGCAGGGGCGTCGAAATGGGCGACCTGCCCCGTGGCGGAGACGCCCGCGTCGGTACGGCCCGAGCCTTGCGCGGAAACCACCGCCGGGCAGATCGCGGCGAGGGCGGACTCCACCGCATCCTGCACGGTGCCGCCGCCGCGCTGGCTCTGCCAGCCGGAGAAAGGGCGGCCGTCGTAGGCGAGGTCGAGCCGAAAGCGGCGCGTCGGTAAGGGGGCGTCGTCCATCGTCGGAAGGCGGCGAAGGTAGCCTATTTTTCCGGCGGGGCCTTGCCAAATCGCTTCCGCCGCCGTCCATTGCCCCCGTGCCGAGGCCACCCAAACCACCCCCCCCCTTCGATCTGAAGCAGCACCTCCTGTTGCTGCACAAACAGATACTGCCCCTGTTCTTCCTGCTCTGCGCCTTGGTGATGGTGATCGTCATCGTCACCCGTGCCGGGCGGCAAGGAGCCGATCTGCCCGGCGAGGACTTTGTCGGCGCAAGGATCGGGCTGCTGCGCCCGGTCGCGGGGGCGGCCTTCGATCCCGCGTTCGCGACGCTCTCGCCGACGGAACTGGTCCTCGCGCCCACGGCGGTCGTCTCCGGCCCGCCACGAAGCCCGCTGGGAGGCGAAGAGGTTCGGGCCACCGCCGACGGGTTCGTCGTCTTCGCCGACACGGACACCGTCGTCCTGGTCCATGACGGCCCGGACGGAATCGTGGAAAGCGTCTACCGGGGCCTCGCGAGGGTCCGGGTAGGGGTCGGTGCCCGAGTGCGGCGGGGCGGAACGGTTGGGACGGCGGCGGACGACGCCCTCCGCTTCGAATCGCGGCGCTTCCCCGCGCTCGCAGTCGACGGGATCGTCGGCGGCAAAGCGGATCCTCCCGAATCGACACCGAACCGCCTCGCCCCGCCTCCGTCGGGCGAAACGCTCGAAGCGGCCCCGCTGACGCTCGACGCCTCGTCCGGCGAAAGCTCCTCGGTGCCCGACCAAGGTCGATGACCCCGGCCACAGAGGGACACCCCGCTCACCTCGCCGCAAACGCTTCCCACGCCTTCGCCGGATCGATTCCGTCGATCCCGCCTTTGAAGAAGATCGCGCGATAGCGGAAGAAAAGCGATTCGCCGTTCGGGACGAGGCGGGGCGCGTCCGAGCCTTCGCCGAAAGGGTTCGCCGAGACGAGTCCTCCTTCGCCGAAGGTCCACGCGGCGGGATGGTCGGGGTTCGCGGGATGGTCGAACAGGGCGACGCCCGCGGCTTCGCCCTTGGCTTCTTTCCCCTGACAAGCCACCCAGTTGGAGCGTGCGCCGGACACGGCCGCGTCGGCGAGCCCCTCGGCATTGCGCAAGGCGGAGCTTTCCCCTCCTCCCTTCCATGCCAAGCCCGGGGCGAGGCGGATCGACCAAGCGCCCTCCGTCTCCACGCCGAGAGCGAGGTCTCCGGCGTCCGCCGCCAACTCCAAGGCGAAGTCGATGACCAGCGAGCCGTCCTCGCGGTAGGTGAAGGAGAGTTCGCGCCGGTCGGAGCAGATACGCTTCGTCTCGTCCGCCGCGTCGAGCCATTCGGATTTCGTGCGGATCGCGATCACCGGGCCTTTGATGAGGACTCCGTTCATCCCCTTGTGGAGGATGCGGCCCGGTGGTCGGCCCGAAGCGCTTCCCGACCGGAAATCGAAGCCGTTCGCGTCGCCGAGGGCGAAGAAAAGCCCCGTGGCTTCTCCCTTCTCCATCGCCGCCGTGTAGAGGCCACCCGTCGGGCCGACCACCGGATCGATCAAGGGCAGGCCCGCCTCGCCGCCGGAGCGGTAGGAGGCGACCCGGCGCTCCCCGTGGAAAAGCTCGATCGGATCGGTGCCCCGGATCGACCATCCGCCGCCGTTCCCGATCAGTTGCGCCCCCACCTCCGAGACCGGGGCGAGGGTCGCGAGCATCAGGAAACGCCGACGGGAGAACGGAGGCATGGGAAAGGGGCCGACTCCCGTAATATCTCCACTCTTGCCGAGTCCGGCAAGCGCCGATACGATAAAGGCATGATCCTCCCGCCCGCCCCGAGCCGCCGCCGTTTCCTCCAAAGCACCGCCGCTCTCGCCCTCGCGCCTTGGGCGCGTGGCTCCTCCGTGGCGGCGGAGGCTTCGCCCTACGAGTTCTGCACCTTCACCAAGCCGCTCCAGTATCTCTCCTACGAGGAGACCGCGAAGACCGTCGCGGCGATGGGCTTCGCCGGGATCGAGGCCCCGGTGCGCCCCGGCGGCCACGTCCTCCCCGAGCGCGTCGCCGACGACCTGCCGAAGCTGGCCGAGGCGCTGCGGGCCGAGGGACTCGCCCTGTCCATCATGACCTCGGGGATCAACGAAGTCAGCGCGGAGCAGCACACCGAGGCGGTCCTGCGCGCCGCCGCCGCCCTCGGGGTGAAGCGCTACCGCATGGGCTACTACCGCTACGACTTGAAGCGCCCTATCCGCGCCCAGCTCGACGAAATCCGCCCGAAGCTGAAGGATCTCGTCGCCCTCTCCCGCGAGATCGGGATCAAGCCGGTCTATCAGAACCATTCCGGCAAGGACTTCTTCGGCGCCCCGGTCTGGGATCTCGCCGAAGTCCTCGCCGACCATTCGCCAGAGGACGTGGGCGTCGTCTTCGACATCGGCCACGCCACCGTCGAGGGGGCGAAGGCTTGGCCCCTCCACTTCGCCACGGTCCGCCCTTGGCTCGACGCCGTTTACATCAAAGAGCCCTCCTGGCAGGACAACCGACTCGGCTGGGGACCCATCGGCGAAGGCGCGGTGGACAAGGGCTTCTACCAAGTGCTCCGGGAAAGCGGCTTCTCTGGTCCCGTCAGCCTGCACCTCGAATATATCGACCACCGCGACGAGGCCGCGACGCCGCGATTCCTTGAGGCCCTCGCAAAGGATTTCGCGACGCTACGCACCCTTCTTACCCCTCAGGCGAAAAAGGGGTGAGCGCCGTGCGACGATGACGATGATACTGACCAAAACCATCTCGATCGGGTTCGTCGCCGTATTGCTGTATCCGGTCGCCCGGACCTTCTACGAAATGTGCCTTTTCGAGAAGCCCGCCGAGGTGGAGGAACTCCCGGAGAACTTTCCTCCACCGGAAACTTCCGATGACTCGGGGAAACCGTCATTCGGTATCATGGCGACACAAATCCATTATGTCGTCTCGCCGTTCGAGAATCTAAATCGCTTCCTCGCCTACGGCCCGCGTCGATGGGTCGGATTTCTTGGTCTGGCCTCGACGGCGCTGATTCTCGCCCTTCTGATCTTCTCCGCCGTCTTCCATGTAGAAGGGCCGTTCCACTCATACGAATGGAAAGACGAAGTTGGCGACTTGGGCGACGAGTCCAAGGTCGGCTCCATCATCCAATGGCGATTCAACGAAGATGGCACCTTCACCCTCGGCGAGGAAGGGAGCAACGAAGACGGTCCCGCCAAAGCGCCCCCGCCGTAAACCGTCCCCGCCGCCATGCACTGCCATCGTTTCCACCCCGCCCCCTTGAGCCGCCGCGACCTGCTCCGCCGCTGCGCCCTCGGCTTCGGTGGCGTCGCGCTCCATGCGCTGATGCACGAGGAGGCTTTCGCCGCGACCCTCCCGGCAGACCCTCTCGCGCCGCGCACCCCGCATTTCCGGCCGCGGGCGCGGAACGTGATCTTCCTCTACATGGACGGCGGCCCCTCGCAGGTCGATACCTTCGACTACAAGCCGCATTTGGAAAAATACCATGGCCGCGACCCTCGCGAAGTCATCGGCGAACTCGCCCCAACCCAGTTCGACAAGGTCGGCAAGGTTCTCAAGAGCCAGTGGGCCTTCAAGCAGCGCGGCGAAAGCGGCGCATGGGTCAGCGACCTCTTCCCCCATCTCTCCGATCCCGAGGTCACCGACGAGATCGCTTTCATCAAGTCCATGACCTCGAAGTTCTCCGAGCACACCTCGGCGAACTATTTCCTCCACACTGGCAGCGGGCTTCAGGGACGCCCCAGCATGGGCGCGTGGCTCGGCTACGGCCTCGGCACGCTGAACCGCAACCTGCCCGGCTTCGTCGTCCTCAACGGCGGCCTCATCCCGCCCGGCGGACTCGACTGCTTCGGCTCGGGCTTCCTCCCCGCCGCCTACCAAGGCTCCGTCTTCCTCCCTCGCGAGCAGCCCATCGCCAACATCCGGCCGACGGAGGAGAAACCCGAATTGCAGAGGAACAAGCTCCGCCTCATCGCCGGGCTCGACCGCGGGGCGCTGGAGGCGAGTGGCCACGACCCGCAGATCGAGGGGGCGATCCGGAACTACGAGACCGCCTTCCGCATGCAGACCTCCGTGCCCGACCTGATGGATCTGCGCGGCGAAGCCGATTCCGTGAAGAAGCTCTACGGCCTCGACGCGGATTTCAAAAACACGCAGGTCTTCGGTCTGCAATGCCTCCTCGCCCGCCGCCTCGTCGAGCGCGGGGTGCGCTTCGTCGAGTTGACCTGCCCCAGCGGCAACGGCGACCGCTGGGACCAGCACGGCGACCTCTTCGACGGCCACAGCAAGAACTGCCGGACCGTCGACCAGCCCATCGCCGCGCTCCTCAAGGACCTGCGCCGCACCGGACTCCTCGACTCCACCCTCGTCGTCTGGGCGGGCGAGTTCGGGCGCACCCCCTTCGCCCAAGGGACCGACGGACGCGACCACAACCCCTTCGGCTTCACCGTGTGGATGGCCGGAGGCGGGGTGAAGGGAGGCGTCAGCGTCGGCGAGACCGACGAATGGGGCTACAAGGCCGTCCGCGACCGCTTCGAGATGCACGATCTCCATGCGACGATGTTGCACCTGCTCGGCATCGACCACACGAAGAGCACCTTCCGCTTCAGCGGGCGCGACATGCGCCTCACCGACGTGCATGGGCATGTCATCGGGGCGGTGACGGGGTGAGCGGCGGAGTGGAAAATTCCCGCTTGCGCCGGGGCGCGTTCGCGAGGGAAACTCCCCCATGCCCCGCGAAACCCGCAGCGAAAGAATCCGGCGCCGTCGCGAGGAGATGGCCGCCACCGACCGGAACAGCCGACGCCTCCTCTTTCTCGTCGTCGCGGGCTTCGCCCTTCTCGTGCTCGTCCTCCTCGTGGTGCGCCGGGTCGGTTCGGGACCGCTCGATCTGAACCGGGCCTCCGTCGAGCAGCTCCAGACCCTGCCCGGCGTCGGACCCGAGACCGCGAAGGCCATCGTCAAGGGGCGGCCCTACCGCACCATCGAGGATATCGAAAAGGTCAAGGGCATCGGCCCCGCCACCGTCGAGAAGCTGCGCGACAGGGTCAAGGCCGGGGATTGACCCTGTCGGGTCGCTCGCATGACACGACGTCCCCTTGCTCCGGGGCGCGGTCGTGGCACAGTATCGGACGCACTCGATGCCCCCCTCCCCACCGCCACCGCCCGGCAGCGCGGCCCGCCAGCGATACCTCCTCGGACGCCTTTTCCGGCTCACCGCCCGCCACGGCTGGCGCTCGCTCGGACTGGTGGCGCTGAACACCGCCCTCCTCGCCCTCGGTCTCGCCGGGCTCGGCGGGGTCGGCCTCGCCGTGGACTACCTGCGCGAGCAGGTCCAGCCCGGAGCGCCTGCGGCGAAGTTCCCCTTCGGCTGGCACCCGCCCGACGCGTGGGAGCCCCGCACCGTCCTCCTCGCCCTGGGACTCTGGATTTTCGCCGCCGCCGCCCTGCGCGCCTGGCTCGCCCGACTCACCGCCATCAGCACGAACCGCCTCGGCCAAGGCCGTATCGTCGTCGAGTTGCGCTCCGCGATCTATGCGAAAATGCAGCGCATGAGCTTCCGCTTCTTCGACGCGAACGCGACGGGATCGCTCATCAACCGCGTCACCGGGGACACGCAGTCGGTGCGGCTCTTCATCGACGGGGTCGCGGTGCAGGCGCTGAACGTCGTCCTCGCCGCTGTCTTCTACGTCGTTTGCCTCGCCAAGATCCACCTCGGCCTCACCCTCGCCTGCTTCGCCTTCCTGCCCGTCCTCGGCCTCGTCGTGGCCCTCTTCTCCCGCTGGCTCCGGCCCGACTACGAGGAGGGGCGCAAGCGCGTCGACCGCCTCGTCCTCGTTTTCGAGGAACTCGCGCGGGGCATGGGCGTGGTGAAGAGTTTCGGCTTGCAGGACTGGGCCGAGAGCCGCTTCCTCGAAGCCAACGCCTCCGTCCGCGACCAGAAGCGTCGCGTCTTCGGCAAATTGACCATCCTCCATCCCCTCATCTCCCTGCTGAACCAGCTCAGCCTCGTCGTCCTCCTCGGCTACGGCGGATGGCTCGCGATCCGGGGCGACATCCCCGTGGGTACGGGGCTCATCCTCTTCGCCGGAATCCTCCAGCAACTCAACGCCCAAGTCAACGCCATCGGCGCCGTCGCCGACAACCTCCAGCAGACCCTGACCGGGGCCGACCGCGTCTACGAAGTCCTCGACGCCCCGCCCGGCATCACCGACCGCACCGACGCCGCCCCGCTGGAGCGCGCCCGCGGCGCGGTCGTCTTCGAAGAGGTTTCCTTCCGCTTCAAGCCCGAGGACACCGTGCTCCACGAGCTTTCCCTCTCGGTGAATCCGGGGGAGAAGATCGCCATCGTCGGTCCCACCGGGGCGGGCAAGACCGCGCTGATCCAGCTCATCCCGCGCTTCTACGACCCCGACGGGGGACGCCTCCTCCTCGACGGGCGCGACCTGCGCGACTGGCGGCTCGACGACGTGCGGCGGCAGACGGGGCTCGTCTTCCAGGAGAGCTTCCTCTTCAGCGCCCCGGTCGCGGCGAACATCGCCTTCGGCAATCCCTCGGCCTCGCGCGAGGATGTCGAACGCGCCGCCCGCCTCGCCGCCGCGCACGAGTTCATCGAAAAACTGCCCCAAGGCTACGACACCCTCCTCCACGAGAACGGCGGCAACCTCTCCGGCGGGCAGCGGCAGCGTCTCGCCCTCGCCCGGGCCATCCTCCTCGACCCCGCCATCCTCATCCTCGACGACCCCACCGCCGCCGTCGACGCGGGCACCGAGCACGAAATCCTCGCGGCCATGGACCGCGTCATGGCCGGGCGCACCACCTTCATCGTCGCCCACCGTTTCAGCACGGTGCGCCGCGCCGACCGCATCGTCGTTCTCGACCGGGGCCGCATCGCCGCCGTCGGCACGCACGAGGAGCTGTCCGCGCAGCCCGGCTACTACCGCGACGCCATTCTCGCCGAGAACGGCACCGGGGAGGAGGTGGCTGCTTGAAAACACGGTTGTCGGACGGGTCTGACAAATCCGACCAGTCGGGCGCTCGACGATCGCCACGCGTCGCGGGCATCGTCGAGCGGGACATCCTCGACGACATCCGCCGCCAGCGTGGCGAGACCGACGACCGCGCCCAAGCCCCCCTCTCCTTCCGCCTCATCCGCCGCCTTTTCGGCTACACCGGCCCCTATCGGCGGCAGATGATCGGCCTCTTCCTCACCGTCGCGATGCGGGGCATCCAGCTTCCCATCCTCGCTTGGGCGGCCGGGGCGATCATCAACGGGCCTGTCGCCCGTGGTGACACGCGCCAGCTCGCTTGGAGCGTCGCCGCCTTCACCGTCTTCGTCCTCCTCACCGAACTCACTTTCCGCTACCGCATCAAGTGGGCGCTGGAGGTGGGCGAATCCGTCATCCACGACCTGCGCTCCGCCATGTTCCGCCGCTGGCTCGGCCTGACCATGGGCTACTTCAACCGCCAGCCCGTGGGACGCCTCATCAGCCGCCTCACCGGCGACGCCGAGAACGTCCGCGTCGGCGTGCAGAACGTGCTCTTCGTCTCCCTCGTCCAGATCGGGCAGATGCTCGGCTGCGCCGTGTTCATGGCCTTGGAGGACTGGCGGCTCTTCCTCCTCGTCCTCGGCATCGCGCCCATCATCTGGGGGATGAACCTCTACTTCCGCAAACGACTCAGCCAAGCCTACCGGAAACAGAGCGACAGTTTCAGCCGCATCACCGCGACCATGGCCGAGAGTGTCGGCGGCATCCGCGTGACCCAGAGCTTCGGACGCGAACGGATCAACGCCGACCACTTCCGCGCTCTCGCCGAGGACCACGCCCGCTACAACTTCGCCGCCGCCCGCCTCAGCGGCACTTTCCTGCCCCTCCTCGAACTGAACGGCCAGCTTTTCATGGCCCTGCTCGTCGTCGTCGGGGGCGGCCACGTCCTCGCCGCCGAGAACCCCATGCCCCTCGGCAGCATGGTCCAGTTCTTTTTCCTCGCCGGGCTCTTCTTCAGCCCCATCACCGTGCTGGGGAACATGTTCAACGAAGCCCTCACCGCGATGGCCGGGGCCGAGCGGGTCTTCGCCGTCCTCGACACCGAGCCCGAATGGACCGACCCCCCCGACGCCCTCGCGCCCGACCGTCTCGAAGGCCGCGTCGAACTGCGCGACGTCGGTTTCTCCTACGTGCTCGGACGCCCCGTCCTCCACGGCGTCAGCTTCACGGCGGAGGCCGGGCAATGCGTCGCCATCGTCGGCGCGACCGGGAGCGGCAAGAGCACCGTCGCCGGACTCGTCGCCAAATTCCACCTGCCCGAAAGCGGTGCCGTCCTCATCGACGGGCACGACACCCGCACCTTGTCGAGCACTTGGCTGCACCGTCACCTCGGCATCGTGCCGCAGCAGAACCACCTCTTCGCCGGCAGCATCCTCGAAAACATCCGTATCGTGAAACCCGGCGCCACCCACGAGGAGGTCCGCGCCGCCCTCGCTGCCCTCGACTGCCTCGAAACCATCGAAGCGATCCCGCAGGGGCTCGACGCTGAAGTCGGCGAACGCGGCTCCGGCCTGTCGCTGGGCCAGCGACAGCTCGTCTGTTTCGCCCGCGCCCTCATCGCCGATCCGCGCATCCTCATCCTCGACGAGGCCACCAGCGCCATCGACCCCCTGACCGAGGAGAGGACGCAGAAGGCGATGCGGCTCCTGATGGCGGGGCGGACGAGCTTCGTGCTGGCGCATCGGCTCAGCACGCTGAGGCACGCCGACCAAGTCGTGGTGATGGGAGACGGCCGCGTCGTGGAGCAAGGTGCGCCGGGAGACTTGCTGGAGCGCGGCGGAGCCTTTGCCGAGTTGTGGGGGAAGGCGGTGGGGTGATCGGGGAGCCGCCTTTGACCGTGGCGGCGAGCATGAAAAGCAGATCGCAGACGCCATAGTTGGCGAGCACGCAAGAGTCGATGACGACTTTGTAGTCGGCCCTCATACGAAATCCCGAAAAGATTTGGACGATTGCGGAGCGGCCACCGGATCGTCCCGAACCGCCTACCAAGGTCATCGGCAGATTCGACGAAGGTGGGGCGAGGCGTCCCTGCCGAGCCGTCTCCGGTCGGGAAACGCCCTTCTCGCCTACCGCGCAGTGACTCCGCAGCGGCTCACCGGGACGGTTCGCCCCACCCGGCTACCGCCGATTCTCGGATCGGCAGCATGGGATTTCCCGACCGGAAACGGTCCAATCATCCAAACCTTTTTTAGATTGGGTATCATTCCTCGCCGACGTAATCGGAATCGTACTTCCCTGCGGCGAGGACCTTGTCGGACAGGCGGTCCAAGGCCTCGCGCCGGGTCCAGTCGCGGCGCTTTTCGTAGGCGAGGAGGTCCCCGAAGGTCACCCGGCGATGGGTGCCGACTTTGTGGTGGGGAATGTCGCCTCCTTCGAGCAGATCGACGAGGTGCTGGCGCGAGACCCCGAGGTAGTTCGCCGCCGCCTGCGTGGTGAAGGCCTCGTCCTCGGGCACCATCACGATGGCCTTGCGCTCGGACATCAGCCGGACGATCCGGGCGAGATGGGTAAAGAGGGCTTCGGGGATGTGGGTTCGGTGGCCCTGCCCGTCGATCAAGGCCACATGGTCCGGCTTGGTAAACAGCTTCGCCAGTTCCGCAAGCTGCTCGTCGGGGATCAGGGAAGGGTCGAGTCGGTTGGTTCGGGTGGTGAGCATGGGAGTGGTCCGCGATTTTTTACGTCCTGGGTCAAGACGGACGGAGGATCGCCTTCAGGGAGAGACTGGCTCAAGCCTCCTTCCCGAAGATTGACCTTTCAAGCGAATATTCGCTACAAACGCTAAATTCACTACAAGTGGAACGGTTGAGTTCTACAACGGCCCCCCAACCCAAACAAAAATCAGCGGTCCCCAAAACCCTCCGCCCCCGTCTCCCGCACCTCCGCTCCGGTCGGAGCTGGGAGCAGACCAGCGGCCTTGGCTTCGGCGACGCGCTGGATGATGGCGGCGGTGTCGGATTCCCGGCGCTCGGCAGTGTAGTCGCCGCGACCGCTGCTGAACTGCTGCTGGTAGCGTGTGTGGTCCACGGGACCCAGCGCCTCGACGAGCGCCGAGCGGGCTTTTTGGTTGATCTCGTGGAGCGTCGTCATGGCACAGGACAAGATGGTGGATAATCGGCAGGATTCAAGACCACCACTTGCAGTTCGTGTCCGGCACGCTTGGCCCGGCGGAGAAGGCGGTCGTCGGTCGGTGAGGAGGAAGTCGCAACGGGCGGCCTCCGCAGCGCAAGCCTAAGCGAACCCGGCACCAAGGTGCAAACTCGAAATCCGGGTTCTTCGCAATACGGGCAATCCCTTCTATCCTCTTCCTTCTCGGATTGGTATGGTGTAGGTAGGAAACGGTGATTCTCCCACATTGACAATTTCCCACCATCCTGCTATGCTGACTGCGACAAGGGACGAAAACGCCATGGAAGAGGTGATTCAGCAGCTCAGGCCGGACTCGAAAGGGCGGATCACGCTCGGCAAGCTGGCGCAGGGCGTCAGCAGCTTCCGTGCGCGGCGCACGGAGGACGGCAACATCCTTCTGGAGCCTTTCGCCGAAATCCCCGCCCGCGAGAAATGGCTGTTCGAGAACCCTTCCGCCTTGGGTGCGGTGAGGGCCGGACTCGCCCAAGCGGCGGAGGGCAGGACGCGCACCTTGGGCAGTTTCGCCCAATATGCCGACGAGGATATCGAGTAGCCCATGCCCTTCGTCCTCCTATTCACGGAACAGGCGGAATCGGACCTGAGATCGCTCGAAGGGAGCAAGAGCCTGTCCAAGCGCTGGAAGGCCGTGCGCAAGGCGCTCGGCTACCTCGAAGCCAATCCACGCCATCCCGGCCTCAACACCCACAAATACAGCGCCCTGACCGGGCCGAACAGGGAGGAGATCTTCGAGGCCTACGCGGAGAACAGAACCCCGGCAGCCTATCGGATTTTCTGGTTCTACGGCCCCGACAAGAAAGAAATCACGATCATCGCCATCACGCCGCATCCATAGGGAAGGGCCTGGAGAACATCCCGCATTTTCCCAGGCACAGACAATCTGCCGTTCGACCACCGCGCTCGCGGGCTCATGGCTCGGCGTCGCTTCGAGGAGCCTCCTCCACCCCGGCGCTTCCCCCGTCCCGGTCGATCTCTCCCACGACCCGTGGCCCTTCGTGGTCGAGCAGGAAGATTTCCAAGCTCACCGGAAATTTCGATCGGCGGTATTCCTCGACGAGGGCCGGGCCGAACTCGGCGAGGGTCCCTCCTGTCGCGGGGAAGAGGTAGAGGCGGTTCCGCTCCAGCAGCACTGCGTGGATGCGGTCGCCGAGAGTCTCGCGGAAGCGCTCGCGCAGCTTCGGCGAGAGCAGCACGCCAGTGAGGAAGGGGTCCTCATCCGCGACGATGGCGTAGAGCACGACGCCGCGATGGTCGCGCACGAGCTTCGGCTCGATTTTCTCGGCGATCCGGTCGGCGAGGGCGCGGGCCGCGGGGAGGAAGCGGTCCCAGTCCAAGCCGCGCTCCTCCCAGACCTTTTTGGTGAAGGGCCGCACCCCGAAGTCCCATTCGTAGTGGGCGGCCAGCCGGGTCTTCTGCGCCCCCGCGAGCGGGGCGACAACCTCGAAACCTTCGAAGGTCCCGCCGAAAATCACCCCGGCGCGACGGGCGGGTTTCTCCTCCGTCGGCGGCTCTTGCGCGGGGAGGGGGGCGACCATCGCGAGGGCGAGGAGGAGAAAGCTTGTTTGAAATCCAGTTGCCATCCGGCGGGGGAGGGGGTTCGATGCGCTCTGCAAACTAAGCGCGGATGATCACATTTCTAGAAGGAACCCTTGAGGAGAGCTGGCCGGGCCGGCTCGTCATCAATGTGGGAGGCGTCGGCTACGAGGTGCTCGTGCCCCTCTTCGGCGACGAGCAGTTCGGCCAAGGCGGCGCGCGCGTCCGCATCCTGACCCACCACCACATCCGCGAGCAGGAGCAGACCCTCTACGGCTTTCCCGACGAGGACGCCCGCGACCTCTTCCGCCTCCTCATCCACCACGTCTCCGGGGTCGGCCCGAAGGTCGCCATGTCCATCCTCAGCGGGATGGCGGCCTCCGATTTCAAAGAGGCGGTGGTGGGCGGCGACATCGCGACGATCTCGAAAATCCGCGGGCTCGGGCGGAAGACGGCCGAGCGCATCGTCCTGGAGCTCGCCGACAAGGTCGGGGTCAAGGACGCGTGGAAGGCCCAGTCGAACCGGGCCGCCCTCGCGCCCGAGGCCGTCGCGAAGAACGACGCCCTCCTCGCCCTGATCTCCCTCGGCTACAAGCAGGTCGAGGCGCAGAAGGCCATCGAGAAGCTGCCCGCCGATATGACGAGACCGGATGAAATGTTGCGGGCGGCGCTGCGACTATTGCAGGGATGACCTCCGCCCCCGCCCCAACCTCGATGACGGATTGGAACCGCAAAGCCGAACGCGTCCGCGCCGCCCTGCCCCAAGGGGGGCTCTTCGCGGAGAAGGCGTGGCGTCTTTCCCCCGAGCCCTTCGTCCTCTCCGCCGCCGAGCTGCGGCAACTGGAGGCGCTCGGCCCCGTCCTCCTGCGGTTCCAGAGGGCCTGCGACCTCCTCTACCGCCGCAGCCGGGGCGGCTCCCTGCCCGGATGGATCGCGGACTACCTCGACCGCGGAAAGCCAGGGCCGCTCCTTGAGACCGGGTTGGCCAACGCCACCCTCGGGGAGACGCCGCGAGTCATCCGGCCCGATCTCATCCTCACGCCAGACGGCTTCTCCGCGACCGAGCTGGACTCCGTACCCGGCGGGATCGGTCTCACCGCCTGGCTCGGCGAGGTCTACGCCTCCCTCGATCCCTCGCACCGCATCGTCGGCGGGGTTCGCGGCATGGTCGATGGCTTCGCCTCGATCTTCGCGGGGGGCGGGGCCGACATCCTCGTGTCGCACGAGGCTTCCGGCTACCGACCCGAGATGGAATGGCTCGCCGTACGACTCCCCGGAAATCCCGGCGACTGGCGCGTCGCGGAGGCCGAGACCTACGCCCCGGCTGATCGCGAGGTCTACCGCTTCTTCGAGCTGTTCGACCTGCCCAACCTTCCCTCCGCCGCCGGGTTGATGGCCGCGACCGCACAGGGTCGGATGAAGGTCACAGCCCCCTTCAAGCCCTGGCTGGAGGAGAAGCTCTGGTCCGCCCTGCTCTGGTCGCATCCCCTCCGCGAGGTGTGGCGTCGCGAGCTGCGCGAGTCGAACTGGAGACGGCTCCGCGACCTTTTCCCGCAAAGCTGGGTCGTCGATCCCGCCGAGGTGCCGCACCACGCCGTCATTCCCGGGCTGGAGATCGGGAGTTTCGCCGAGTTGAAGCGCTTCACCCAGAAGGAGCGCGAGCTGGTCCTGAAACTGAGCGGCTTCGACGAGCGCGCTTGGGGAGCCCGCAGCGTCACGGTGGGGCAGGACGTGTCCCAGGCCGAATGGGGTGAAGCCGTCGACGAGGCCCTCGCCGGATTCGAGCGCTCTCCCTATGTGCTGCAACGCTTCCACGCCGGGCGCATCGTTGTCCATCCTTGGTGGAACGAGGAGACGGGACGGATCGAGCGCATGGAGGGCAGGGTGCGCCTTTGCCCCTACTACTTCGTCTCCGCCGCGGACGACCGGGTCTCCCTCGGCGGCGTTCTCGCGACGATCTGCCCTTCGGACAAGAAAATCCTCCACGGCATGAGGGACGCGATCCTCGTGCCCTGCCGCGCCGGGGAGTGACGGTGCCGCGCCGGATCACCTGAGATAGAGGGAGTCCTTCTGATTGAACAGGGCATGGGCGAGATCGGCCCACGCCCTCGCATCCTTCCCGTCTCTCGCACCGTAGAGGGCGGATTGTTCGTCGAGGAATCCGGCGAGGGAGGCGAGGGCGCTCTCGTCGGGGAGGCGTCCGGTGGCGGCCTCGACCATGCGGGAGATGCGGGCGCGGTCGTCGGAGGTGGTCCCGGCGAGGAGGCGGTCGGCCCATTTCCTCGCCTGATCGACGACGAAGGGGTCGTTCATCAGGGCGAGGGCTTGGGCGGGGACGTTCGAGACGCTGCGGGCGCCTTTCGGCCCGAAGGGATTGGGCGTATCGAAGGTCATGAGGAAAGGCGGGAGGAAATTGCGGTAGACGGCACCGTAGATCGTGCGGCGTCCGTTCCCGTCGAGAGGGCCGCTCTCGCGAGCGCCGCGCCCGGTCATGAAGTCGGTGCGATGGGTGGGGATGGAGGGTCCATGGAGGCGTCGGTCGAGGGAGCCGGAGATGGCGAGAAGTTGGTCGCGGATGGCCTCGGCCGGGAGGCGGCGCACGGGCATGCGGTGGAGGAGCGAGTTGGTCGGGTCGGCGGCAGCGAGGAGGGACGGGGCGATGCCGGGATGCGGGACGGAGGCTTGGGCGTAGGCTTCGGTCAGGACGAGGGAGCGAATCGTGCGCTTCAGCGACCAGCCCTTTTCGACGAAATCGGAGGCGAGCCAGTCGAGCAGTTCGGGATGGGACGGAGCCTGCCCCATGGGGCCGAAATCGTCCACGCTGGCGACGAGGCCGCGTCCGAAGAGGTGGTGCCAGACGCGGTTCACGGCGACGCGGGCGAAGAGGGGATTCGCGGGCGAGACGGTCTCCTCGGCGAGGACGAGGCGGTCGCCCTCGCGGCCGCCGAGGGCGCTGAGGAAACGGGGAGGAACCTCCTCGCCGAGGCTGCGATGGCTGCCGCGAACGTAGACGCGGGCCTTCTCCGGCGCGCCCTCGTCCATGGTCAGGGCGAAGCGCTCAGGCGGGAGGGCGTCGGCGAGGCGTCGCCCCTCGACGAGGAGCGCGGTGGCCCGCTCGTCGGCGGGAGCGGGGGGCGCGGGTTTCGCCGGAGGATCGGCGGGAGGGTCCTTGGAAAAACGCACTTCGTCGATTTCGAGGAAGCCGGGGCCGGGATCGACGAACTCCAAGTAGGCGCGGTGGCCTCGATATTTTTTCAGGTCGCCGTCGAAGCGCACCCAGGCGAACTCGCCCTTCGTGTCGAGATCCTTGCGGTGGGTGCCGTTGAAGAGGAGGTTGCTATGCACGGCCATGTGGTAGTGGTCGATGACCACGCGCATCATCCCGCCCTTGGCGCGGAGGCGGACGTGGATCGTGTCACCCGGAATCTCGAAGGTTGGGGAGCGCAGCACGCCGCTGTGTTCTTCGCCGAGCCGGACGCTGGAGACGGTGCCGGGGGTGGTGAACGCCACGCCTTCCTCCAGAGTGAGGCGCGGCGCGGTCCCGGTGGGCGCGAAGGCTTCGCCGACCGTGGTCCAGCCCGCCGGGAGGGCGTCGGATTCGAAATCGGCGTCCAGCGCGTGGCCGCTGGCGGTTGCCGCTCCGGGCGATGCGGCGGGTGGAAGGGTGGCGTCGGCCTGGGCGAGCAGCGCCCGTTGCTCCGCCGCCGTCGCGGCGCGTTTGCCGCCGGGGTCCATGGAGCGCTCGGTGCGGGCGCTGCTCCGGAGGTAGGCGGTCAGCGCGTAGTAATCCGCCGTGGAGATGGCGTCGAACTTGTGGTCGTGGCAGCGGGCGCAGGAGATGGTCAGCCCGAGGAAGGCCTTGCCGTAGACATCGATCTGCGTGGCCTGATGGTCGGACTCGTCGGCGAGCACGTCGGTGGGGGCGTGGGTGGCCTCGTTGAAATACCAGAAACCGGTGCCGAGGACGGATTCGTTGAAGCCCTCCTTCGCGTGGCGGCGCGGCGTCCGCAGCAAGTCGCCGGCGATGTGCTCCTTCGCGAAGAGGTCGAAGGGCACGTCCTCGTTGAAGGCGCGGATGAGGTAGTCGCGGTATTCGAAGGCGTGGGCGATGGGGTAGTCGAACTCGTGTCCATGGGTCTCGGCGTAGCGCATGAGGTCCATCCAGTGACGCGCCCATTTCTCCCCGAAATGCGGCGAGGCGAGAAGGGCGTCGACGACTTTCTCGCGGCGATCCTTTGAGGGGTCTGTCAGGAAGGCGGCGATCTCCTCCGGCGTCGGTGGCAGACCGATGAGGTCAAAATAAACCCGCCGCAGCCAAGTGCGGTCGTCGGCGGCTTCGGCGGGACGCAGCCCGGCGGCCTCGATCCGGGCGAGGAGGAAGGCGTCGACGGGTGAGCGGGGCCAAGCGGCGTCCTTCACCGTAGGCGGCTCGGGCTTGGCCACGGGACGCCAGGACCAGTGCTCGGTGCGGCGCTTTTCAAGGTCGAAGGTCTCGCCGACGGCTTTTTCGCCGACTCGCGGGACGGGTTCCTCGGGCCAAGGGGCGCCCCCCGCGATCCATCGGCGGAAGTCCTCGACCACGGCGTCGGCGAGCTTCTCCTTCGGCGGCATGCGCAGGTCGGGGTTGCCGTGGGCAATGGCCTCGACGAGGAGGCTGTCGTCGGGCTGGCCGACGACGAGCGTGGGACCAGTGTCGCCTCCGGCGAGAAGGTGCTCCAAGTGGTCGACTTGGAGGGAGCCTTTCAGTTTCTCCGACTCCGCGCTGTGGCAGGAATAGCATTTCTCCGCGAGGACGGGGCGGATTTTCTCCTCGAAAAAGCGGAGGCCGTCCTCGGGCGAGGAGAATCCGGCGCACAGCCCGGCGGGAGCGCCGCCGAGGAAGGCCAGAGCCGTCAAGAACTGGAAGCCGCGAGTCATTCCGGCCTCCATCTTCCCACACCGCCTCCCCGGGGGCAAAGGCGCGATTCCGCGTGGCGGGCCAGTCGGACCCATGACGCCCATCCGCCTCGTGCCACGCGCCGGACCCGAGGCGGACGCTTTTTGCCTTGCGGGCCTTCGCTGCGACGGTCATAGATGGGGCCGACTGACGCTACGACCGAGCCTCCATGTCCCATCCGTCCCCCGCCTAC
>DDTJ01000038.1 GCA_002344525.1 Akkermansiaceae bacterium UBA2367 | reverse complement strand
GACCCGTAACTCTTGACCCATGACTCGTGGCCCCGGCTTCGCCGGGAGGAAAAATCACTGAAAAACCCCGGCGATGGAGTAGACTTCCCCTTTTCGATTCCCATTTTCCTTCCCTCTCCCCCATGGTCCAGTGGCTCCTCAAACTCATCGTCGGCAGCCGGAACGCGCGCGTCATCCGTCGCATCGCGCCCGTCGTCGTCAAGATCAACGAGATCGAAAGGGAGCTGCAACGCCACCCCGAGCAGTTCCTGAAGGACAAGACGACCGCTTGGAAAGCCCATCTCGACCGCTACAGTCTGCGCGTCGAGAGCTACAGCGAGCGAATCCTCGGCACCCGCACGGAGGAGGAGAACCGCGCCCTCCTGAAGGATTGGGCGGAGCGCTTCGCCCGCCTCGCCGGGGAGTTCAAAACCGCCTCCTCCTTCCTTTCGCCCTACGAGGCCGACCGTCTCGACGCCGGGGAGCTCGCCCCCCGCATCCTGGAGGCGCAGCGCCTCTTCCACGATCTGAAGGATGAATTCCCCGCCGCCCGCGCCGCCTACCTCGAAGAGATCCTGCCCGAGGCCTTCGCCGTGGTGAAGAACGCGGCCCGCCGTCTCTGCGGACGCGAATGGCTCGTCTGCGACCACCCCGTGAAATGGGAGATGGTCCATTTCGACGTGCAGCTCATCGGCGGCATCGGCCTGCACCGCGGCATGATCGCCGAGATGGCCACGGGCGAGGGCAAGACCCTCGTCGCGACCCTGCCCGTCTTCCTCAACGCCCTCACCGGGCTCGGCGTCCACGTCATCACGGTGAACGACTATCTCGCCCGCCGCGACGCCGAGTGGATGGGCTACCTCTTCGAATACCTCGGCCTCTCCGTCGGCGTGATCCAGAACGACCTGCGCGGCGAACTGCGCAAAGCCCAATACGAAAAGGACATCACCTACGGCACCGCGAGCGAATTTGGCTTCGACTACCTGCGCGACAACGGCATGGCCCAAGACGCGAGCCAGCAGGTGCAGCGCAACCATTACTTCGCCCTCATCGACGAAGTCGACTCCGTCCTCGTCGACGAAGCTCGGACGCCCCTCATCATCTCCGGCCCCGTCACGGTGCGGCAGGACCAGCAGTTCGACCTCTACAAAAACCAGATCCGCGACCTCTACCGCAAGCAGACCCAGCTCTGCAACAGCCTCGCCGCCGACGCGAAGAAGCTCCTCGACGAAGGCAACGCCGCCGAGGCCGGCACCATCTACTACAAGATCAAGCTCGGCATGCCCCGGAACGCCGCCTTGATGAAGGCGATGCAGAATACCGAGGTCCGCAACGCCATGCAGAAGGCCGAGCTGGAGTTCTACCGCGATCCGCAGAAAACCGCCCTCTTCGCCCTGAAGGAGGAGCTCTTCTTCACCCTCGACCCGAAGGCCCACGAGGCCGAGCTGACCGAGCAGGGACGGCAGGTCCTCAACCCCGGCGACCCCCAGGCCTTCGTCCTCCCCGATCTCTCCGAGGCCTTCTCCGTGATCGACGGCAACCCCGACCTGACCGATTCCCAGAAAGCCGCCGCCAAGCGCGAGCTGCAGCAGCAGATGGCCGCCCAAGCCGAGAAGATGCACACCATCTCGCAGCTCATGAAGGCCTACACCCTCTACGAGAAGAACGTCCACTACGTCGTCGAGGAGAACCGCGTCATGATCGTCGACGAGAACACCGGCCGCAAGATGCCGGGGCGGCGCTGGTCCGACGGACTCCACCAAGCCGTCGAGGCGAAGGAGGGCGTCACCATCGAGGGCGAGACCCAGACCTACGCCACCATCACGATCCAGAACTACTTCCGCCTCTACCAGAAGCTCGGCGGCATGACCGGCACCGCCGAGACCGAGGCGGCCGAGTTCCACGACATCTACAAACTGGAGGTCCTCGTGGTGCCGACAAACCGGCCCATCGCCCGCATCGACCTCAACGACAAAATCTACAAGACCCAGCGCGAGAAGTTCAAATCCGTCATCGACTTGGTGAAGGAGCGCCACCTCGCCGGGCAGCCCATCCTCCTCGGCACCGCCAGCGTCGAGTCCTCCGAGGTCCTCTCGCGAATGCTCCAGCGCGAGAAGATCACCCACTCCGTGCTGAACGCGAAATTCCACCTCCAGGAGGCCGAGATCGTCGCCCGCGCCGGCCAGGAGGGAGCCGTCACCGTGGCCACGAACATGGCGGGCCGGGGCACCGACATCAAGCTCGGCCCCGGCGTCGCCGAGAAAGGCGGCCTTTTCGTCATCGGCACCGAGCGCCATCGCAGCCGCCGCGTCGACCGCCAGCTCCGCGGGCGCTGTTCGCGCCAAGGCGACCCCGGCAAATCGGTCTTCTACGTCAGCTTCGAGGACGACCTGATGTTGCAGTTCGGCGCCGCCGAGCGCATGACGAAGATGATGGAGCGCTTCGGCCTCGAAGAGGGGCAGGAGTTGGAGCACCCTTGGCTCAACAAATCCGTCGAGAACGCGCAGAAGAAAGTCGAGACCCGCGACTACCTCTCGCGCAAGCACATCCTCGAATACGACGACGTGATGAACAACCAGCGCGGCGTCGTCTACGGCTACCGCAACGAGGTGCTCAAGACCGAGGATCCCCACTCCCTCGTCCTTGAGATCATCGAGGACGCCATGCCCAAGCTCCTCTCCGACTGCTTCGACCCCGATCTCGGGCGTCTCATTCCCGAGGCCGTCCTCCAAGTCGTGAACACTCACTTCCCCCTCGGCCTCACCGCCGAGGACGCCGCCCTCGACAGCCGCAGCGACGAGGAGACCCTCGACTTCCTCGTCGAGCGCGTGAAGGCCGCCTACGAGGTGAAGATGAGCCACGAGGATCCCGCCCGAGGCGAGGACTTGGAGCGCTGGGTCATCCTCCACAGCATCGACCAACTCTGGCAGGAGCACCTTTTCGAGATGGACAGTCTGCGCGACTCCATCAGCAACTACCGCTACGCGCAGAAGGATCCCTTGATCGAATACAAGCACCACGCCTACGAGCTTTTCGTCGGCCTCATGGACCGGATCAAAACGGAAGTGCTGGGCAACCTCTTCCGCACCACCACGATCCGGCCCGAGGAATACAACCGCGTCCTCCGGGGCATCCAGACGAGCCGCCCCGACCTCCTCGCGCAGGGCGACGGCGGCAGTGACGGCGGCGGCGAGCCGTCGTCGAAGCAGGGCATCCAGATCCCGAAGACCCCGCAACGGCGCGACCTCCCCAAAGTCGGGCGAAACGACGTCTGCCCCTGCGGCAGCGGGAAGAAATTCAAGTCCTGCTGCGGCAAGACCTGAACCCTTCCCCAAACCCCGGAGGGCGGAAACAACCCCGATTTTTCGGTCGAAACTCTCGCGGGATAGCGGAAAGTCCCCGACCGTGAGTGATTTCGCCCCGCATTCCCCCAAACCCGCCCGTCCCACTTGGGTCATCGGCCACAAAAACCCCGACACCGACGCGATCTGCTCGGCCCTCGCCTACGCCGACCTGCTGCGACGCACCCGTCTGCCCGACGCCGTCGCCGCCTGCTGCGGCCCGCCGAACGCCCGCACCGAATGGGTGCTCCAGACCGCCGGGCTGCCGCGCCCCCCGCTCGTGAGCGACCTCCATCTGCGCGCCGACGACATCTGCCGACGCGAAGTCTCCACCGCCCGCGCCGCCGACTCGGTCATCGAGGCCTACCGTGAGATGGCGGCCCACCACTACCGCAGCCTGCCAATCGTCGATGAAAACGGCACCCTCACCGGGATGCTCTCCCTGCAGGATCTGCTCGCCCTCCTCATCCCCTCCGGAGGCTCTGGCGACTCGAACGTCTACGCCCGCCAAGTCACCGCCTCGCCCGAGAAGATCGCGCAAATTCTGCAGGCCGAGGTCGTCGCCCTCGGCGAGGCGGCCACGGTGGAGCAGGTCTTCCTCATGATGGTGGCCGGGTCGTCCGAACCCGTCATGCAGGAACGCATCGGGAAAATGCCGAAAGACCAGATCCTCCTCATCACCGGTGACCGCGTCGGCGTGCAGCTCCACGCGGTCGAGGCGGGGGTGCGCTGCCTCGTCATCACCAGCGGCTACCGCCCCTCCGAGGCCATCGTCCACGCCGCGAAACTCAAAGGCACCACCATCCTCCTGACCAACTGGGACACCGCCTCGACGACCCAGCTCGTGCGCGGGGCACGCTCCATCCAAGGCGCGATCTCCACCGAGTTCATCTCCTTCTCGCCCGAGACGAAGCTGCAAGCCATCAAGGAGCGCCTCAAATCGAACCGCGACCAAGTCCTTTTCCCCGTCTGCGATCCCGAGACGAAGCGGCTCGTCGGCGTCTTCTCCCGCGCCGACCTCGTCAACCCCGAGCGGCCGCGTCTCATCCTCGTCGACCACAATGAGTTCTCCCAAGCCGTGACAGGAGCCGAGGAGGCCAGGATCGTCGAGGTCCTCGACCACCACCGGCTCAGCGGGAACCTCATCACGAAGGAGCCGATCCAGTTCATCAACAAGACGGTGGGATCGACCTGCACCATCGTGGGCAGCGCCTTCCGGGGGCACAACTTGGAACCCTCCCGGGGCATCGCCGTGTGCATCTGCGCCGGCATCATCTCCGACACCCTCAACCTCACCTCGCCGACGACGACGGACGAAGACCGCGCCGTGCTGGAGTGGGCCAGCCAGATCGCCGGGATTGACGTCGCCCGCTTCAAAGAGGACTTCTTCTCCGCCGGGTCGGTCCTGCGCGGCGGCAACTACGAAGAAGCCGTCGGATCGGACCGCAAGGAGTTCGAGGAGAGTGGCTACCGCGTCAGCATCTCGCAGGTGGAGGAGATCGGCTTCGACTACTTCTGGCCCGCCCGCGAGGCCCTCCAAGAGGAGCTGCGCCGTCTCATCCGCGAGCATCGGCTCGACCTCGCCTGCCTCATGGTCACCGACATCACCCTGAACGACAGCCTCCTCCTCATCGAGGCCCCTTCGGAGATCCGGCAGAAGATCGGCTACCCGCGCCGGGACTCGCATCTATTCATCCTGAAAGGCGTCGTCAGCCGCAAGAAGCAGCTCTTCCCCTTCATCGGGTCGCTGCTGGCAGAAAATCCCTTGGAGGAGAAGAAATAGGGAAGAAATCAACCGTTGAGAGCAAGAGGACGAAAAACACGATCATGAGAGCAAGCACCCCCATTCTCCTCCTCACCCTTTCCCTCCTTGCTCCCCTCCCCTCCACTCGCGCCGATTGGCTCAACTTCCGCGGTCCCAACGGCTCGGGCCACTCCCCGGAGATCGCGAAAACCGTCGGCGAACTCAGCGAGAACACCCTCGCTTGGAAAGCCTCTCTGCCCGGTCGCGGACTTGGCAGTCCCGTCGTCGTGGGGGACAAAGTGTTCGTCACCGCCGCGAGCGGCCCCGAGCAGCAGCAGCTCCACGTCCTCTGCTTCGCCGCCTCCGACGGCACCCCGCTCTGGGAGCGCCGCTTCTGGGCGACGGGGCGCACCATGTCTCACAACAAGACCAACGTCGCCGCGCCCACGCCCGCGAGCGACGGGGAGCGGATCTACGCCCTCTACTCCTCGAACGACCTGATCTGCCTCGACCTCGCGGGCAACCCCGCCTGGATGCGGGGCCTCACCCTCGACTACCCGAACGCCTCGAACAGCCTCGGCCTCGCCGCCTCGCCCCTCGTCGTCGGCGACACCCTCGTCGCCCAGATCGAGAACGATTCGGAATCCTTCGCCGCTGGCTTCGACCTCCTCACCGGGCTGAACAAATGGAAGCTCGACCGGCCCAAGGCGGCGAACTGGACCTCGCCCACCGTCCTCGAAAAAGACGGCGAGCGGCTCGTCGCCCTGCAATCGAGCGAGGGCATCCTCGGACTCGTTCCCGCGACCGGCTCCTCCGTCTTCCAAGTCGGCGGCGGCGCTTCGACCATTCCCTCCGCCGCGGCCGCAGGCGACGAATTGTTCATCCCCTCGAACGGCACCACCGCCGTCAGGATCGGAGCCCCCGGCGAGGCCCCGGCGAAGCTATGGAACCAGAAGAACCAGCGCCCCGGCACCGCGAGCGTGCTCGTTACCGGGGAGCAGCTCTTCCTCATCAACAACGCCGGCGTCCTCACCTGCGCCGACCGCCGGACCGGCGAAGCGCTTTGGGAAATCCGCCTGAAAGGCCCCTTCAGCGGCAGCCCCGTCGCCGGCGGGGACGGACTCCTATACATCTTCAACGAGCAGGGAGTCGGCCAAGTCATCGATCCTCGCGGCGAGAAGGGCGTCGTCATCAGCGAGATCGAACTGGGCGAGACCATCCTCAGCACCCCCGCCTTGGGCGAGGGATCGCTCTACATCCGCAGCGACGGGCATCTGTGGAAATTCGCTTCGCGGGACCGCTGATCGGCGGAGGCCACTTGCCCCCGTCGGGAATTCAAAGGATCGCCTCGTGCCCAGCACGGAGGCGGTGGACCGCGATCGCTTCGCCGTCGCGATGCAAAATTTCAACGGCGGCGGGACGGCTCAGGAAAGCGCCCACGCTCGCGGTGGCTCCGTACGCGCCGACGTTCGGGATGGCGAGAAGGTCGCCCGGATCGACACGGGGGATTTCGATCTTCTTCCCGAGACAGTCGAGAGGCGTGCAGAGCGGCCCGACCACATCGACGAGGATCGTTTCGTTCCCCCGTCGCGCAGGCGGTACGAGAAGGTCGATGGAGAATCGCGGGATGCGCCCCAGCCCGGCCATGCCGCCGAGATGGTGGATGCCGGTGTCAAGGATCAGGAAGAGGCGCTCGTCCTTCGAACGTTTCACCTCCATCACCCGGGTCAGGAGCGTGCCGGACGAGCCGGCGAGATAGCGCCCCGACTCGAACCACCATTGCGCCCGCTGCGCCAGCCCGCTACGGGCGTGCAAGGCGGCCAGCCCCTCGCGCAAGGGGGAGAGGTCCGGCCCGTTCCCCTCATGGGCGTAGGGCCAAGCGAAACCGCCGCCGAGGTTGAGGATGTCGAGGGGAAAGCCGAGACCATCGGCGAGTTCCTCCGCGATCTCGACCGTCTTCTCGAAGGAGGCGAGCAAAGCCTCCGGCTCCGCGATCTGGGTGCCCCAATAGAGATGAAGGCCGACGACGGAGAGCGTCCCTCCCGCGAGGCGCAGGATCTCGCGCCCGTCGCGGCGCAACTCGTCCTCCTCGAAACCGAACTGGCTCGCCACGCCCGACATGGCCAGCTTCGCCTTCGGCGGTGAATGCGGATTCACACGCAGCAGGGCCTTCACCGACGTTCCCTCCGAGCGGGACGCGGCGGCGAGGCGCTCCAGATCGACCGCCGACTCGACCGAAAACTGTCCGATCCCCGCCCGGATCGCGGTGCGGTATTCCTCCTCGCCCTTTCCGGGACCTCCGTAGAGCGCCCGCGAGAGATCGAAGCCCGCCGCCACCGCCGCCCCGATCTCGCCGGGGGAGGTCAAATCCGCCTCGCAGCCATGCCTCCGCAACTCTCCCGCGACCGAGGGCAGCGGATTGGCCTTGAAGGAATAGAGTAGCCGGGGCGATGCCGCCGTCGGAAGGAAGGAGCGCAAGGTCTCCGCCTGCGCCGCGATCCTGTCGGCATCGTAGACGTAGCAGGGCGTCCCATGGGCCGCCGCCAAGGCCTCCCGATGACCGGGGTCGATCATTGCAGGCGAATGGGCGGGGGCTGGAGCAACAGGGTTCACGAAAAGAGCGTTTCGATTTTTAATTTACCATAATTTTCGACCTTTATTGCGAAAAACAGACTCCTTCACATCAACCTTTCGATATTCAGGGCAGTCGTCCCATCTGCGAAAATTCGCGGCCATCTGCGGCCATTTGCGGCCATCTGCGTCAAAAAAAGAGAAACGCAGATTTTCGCGGATGAAACGCAGATTTCCGCAGATGCCCAAGGTCATTTCGCAAGACAGTTTACGGATGCCGGGGTTTTTGTTAACCTGCCTTCCGATGCGCGCCGCCCTACTCGCTGTCTTCCTCCTCCCCAGTGTCGTCGCCTCGGACAAACCGAGCGTCCTCTTCCTCTTCGCCGACGACCAGTGCCACGAGACGATCCGGGCGCTCGGCCACACCGACATCGACACGCCCAACCTCGACCGCCTCGCCGCACGAGGCGCAACCTTCACCCACGCCTGCAACATGGGCTCATGGCTGCCCGCCGTCTGCGTCGCGAGCCGCACCATGCTCGCCACCGGCCGCACCCTGTGGCGGGCGAACGCGCTCCACCCCGACACGGACCAGGAGCGAAAGGCGGGCCGCCTCTGGCCGCAGCGGATGGCGCAGGCGGGCTACGAGACCTGGTTCACCGGGAAGTGGCACGTCAACACCGACGCGGCGAAGTGCTTCGACCATGCCGCCAACCTCCGCGGAGGGATGCCGAAGGACGGGGTCTCGCACTACCACCGTCCCGTCGAAGGTGTGCCGGACGCGTGGAACCCGAGCGATCCGAAGTTCGGCGGCTTCTGGGAGGGAGGGAAGCACTGGAGCGAAGTCGTCGCCGACGACGCCGTCGGATTCATCGAACGGGCCGCGACGTCGGAGAAGCCTTTCTTCATGTACATCGCCTTCAACGCGCCCCACGACCCGCGCCAGTCGCCGCAGGAATACGTCGACCGCTACCCGCTCGACCGCATCGCGCTGCCGGAGAACTTCCTCCCCGAATACCCTCACAAAGACACCATCGGCTGCGGACCCGACCTTCGCGACGAACGGCTCGCGCCCTTCCCGAGGACGGAGTTCGCGGTGAAGACACATCGGAGGGAGTATTACGCCCTCATCTCCCATCTCGATGCGCAGATCGGTCGCATCCTTGACGCGCTCGACGCCTCGGGAGAGGCGGAGAACACTTGGATTCTCTTCACCGCCGACCACGGCCTCGCCGTCGGCCACCACGGCCTCTTCGGAAAGCAGAACCTCTACGAGCACAGCCTGCGCGTGCCCTTCCTCGTGAACGGTCCCGGCGTGGAACCCGGCGCGAGGATCGCCACACCCATCTACCTGCAGGACGCCATGGCCACGGCCCTTGAGATCGCGGGCGAGCCGTCCGACTGCGTCGAGTTCCGCAGCGTCCTGCCGCTCTTGCGGGGCGAATCGGCCACCGCCCGCGAGGCCATCTACGCGGCCTACCTCGACCTCCAGCGAGCCGTCGTCCACGAAGGATGGAAGTTGATCCTCTATCCGAAGGCCAAGGTCGCCCGGCTCTACCATCTCGCGGACGACCCGCTCGAACAAACCGATCTCGCGGACGATCCAGCGCAGACGGAGCGGACAAAAGCGCTGTTCGCGAAACTGCGCGAACTCCAGATCGAATTCGACGACCCGCTCGACCTTTCCTCCGCCTTCCCGAATCTTGCCCCATGAAAAGACGCCTCGCTCACCTCGCCACCGCCCTCGCCCTTTTGTCATTCGGGTTCCGGGTTTCGTCATTCGCTGCGGAGCCGCGCCCGAACATCGTCTTCCTCATCTCCGACGACCACGCTTGGACCGACTACGGCTTCATGGGGCATCCGCAGATCGAGACGCCTCACCTCGACCGTCTCGCCTCGCGCAGCGCCCTTTTCTCCCGGGGCTACGTGCCCACCGCCCTCTGCCGACCCGCCCTCGCCACTTTCGCGAGCGGACTCTACACGCACCAGCACGGCGTCACCGGAAACGACCCCTCGCCCCTCGACGGTGACACGAAAGGCAAAAGCCGCCCCGAGTCGCCGGAATACGCCGCCCTGCGCGAGAAGCTCATCGCGAAAATGGACGTGCCGCCGACGATCATGAAGCTGCTCGGCGAAAAAGGCTACCTCAGCCACCAGTCGGGCAAATGGTGGGAGGGCAGCCCCGCCCGAGGCGGCTTCACCGAAGGCATGACCCGCGGCTTCCCCCAGCCCGGCGGACGCCACGGCGACGACGGTCTCAAGATCGGGCGCGAAGGCATGGAACCGGTCTTCGACTTCATCGACCGCGCCGTCGAGGAGGAGAAGCCCTTCTTCCTCTGGTACGCGCCCTTCATGCCCCACACCCCGCACACTCCGCCGCAAGCCCTCTTCGAGAAATACAAAGCGAAAGGGATCGCCTCGGACCACGTCGCCCGCTACTACGCCATGGTCGAGTGGTTCGACGAGACCTGCGGCCAGCTTCTCGGAAAGCTCGACGAGAAGGGTCTCACCGACAACACCCTCGTCGTCTATCTCGCCGACAATGGCTGGATCCAAGATCCCGACTCCCCGCGCTACGCGCCGAAGTCGAAGCAGTCGGCCAACGAGGGCGGCACGCGCCAGCCCATCCTCTTCTCCTGGCCCGGCGTCATCCAGCCCGGCGACCGCAAAGGGCAGCTTTGCTCCAGCATCGACATCGTGCCCACCGCCCTCGCCGCCGCCGGGGCGGAGGCACCCGGCAACCTGCCCGGCCTGAACCTCCTGCCCATCCTCCGGTCCGGCGAGGCGACGCCGAGGAAGGAGGTCTTCGGCGAGACCTTCGCCCACGATGTCGCCGATCTCGACGACCCCGAGGCGACCCTGCTCTACCGCTGGGTGATCGAGGGGAAATGGAAGCTCCTCCTCACCTACGACGGCGAAGTCGGCCGCCATGCCGACTCCCATCCCCGCACCGAGAAACTGCCCCAACTTTACGATCTCCTCGCCGATCCTCACGAAACCACCAACCTCGCCGCCGCGAATCCCGAAACCGCCGCCCGCCTCGCCGCCCGCCTCCAGGAATGGTGGCCGGTGACGAAGCGCCAAGTGCTGACCGAGTGGACCGATGCGCCGGGGGTGTGGAGGTGAATTTCCCCGTCGCCTTCCAACCCTCTCCCATGAAGCACCCGACCCTCTTTGCCCTCGTCACCTTCCTCCTGCTCCCGGTCGCCGCCGCCGCGGAGAAGCCGAATCTCCTTTTCCTCTTCGCCGACGACTGGGGGCGCTACGCCTCCCTCCTGCGCGGGACCGAGGGGCCGGGAACGATCAACGACGTCGTCAGCACTCCGAACTTCGACCGCATCGCCGGGGAAGGGGTCTTCTTCCGCAACGCCCACGTCAGCGCGCCCTCGTGCACGCCCTGCCGCAGCGCCCTCCTGACGGGACAGCATTTCTGGCGCACGAACACCGGGGCCATCCTGCGCGGCGCGGTGTGGGACGCTTCGTTGCCAAGCTTCCCCTTGCTGTTGCAGGAGGCGGGCTACCACATCGGCTACACCCACAAGGTCTGGGGGCCTGGCACGCCGGCGAACGCGCCATTCACAAAGGAGCAAGCCTACGCGGAGCGCGGGCGGCGCTTCAACCAGTTCTCCCAGAACGCGACGAAAGCCGTGGCCGAGGGCCGACCCTTCGAGGAGGCGAAGGCGGAGCTGCTGGAGGAGACGCGCGGCAATTTCGAGGACTTCCTCGCCGCGAACCAAAAGGGGAGGCCTTGGCTCTACTGGTTCGGTCCAACCAACGTGCATCGCCAGTGGGTCAAAGGGAGCGGCAAGGCCCTCTGGGGGATCGAACCCGACGATCTCAAAGGGAAAATGCCGCCCTACCTCCCCGACGTGCCCGAGGTGAGGGAGGACCTGGCCGACTACTTCGGCGAGATCGCGGCTTGGGACGCCGCCATCGGCGTGCTCCTCGGGGAGTTGGAGAAGCGCGGCGAGAAAGACCGGACTCTCATTGTCATCAGCGGCGACCACGGGGCACCGGGTTTCCCCCACGGCAAGTGCAACCTCTACGGCTTCGGCACGAACGTCTGCCTCTCCGTGACCGGCCCGGGCGTGAAGGGGGGGCGTGTCGTCGACGACCTCGTGTCGCTCACCGACCTCGCCCCGACCTTTCTCGAAGCGGCGGAACTGGAGGCCCCCGAGGTCATGACCGGGCGCAGCCTCTGGCCAGTGCTGCGGTCGGAGAAAAGCGGCCTCGTCGATGAGACGCGCACGCGAGTCTTCACCGGGCGCGAGCGTCACGTCGAGAAGGCAAGAGCCGACTTCACTCCCTATCCGCAACGGGCCATCCGCACCGCCGACCATGTTCTGATCGTGAACTTCCGCCCCGACCGCCATCCCATGGGTGATCCCTACCGGCTCGACAGCGGTGACGCGCCCACGGTGGAAGAGCTGGAGAACGAGACCCGCGTCACCCTGCCCGACGAGGACGCGGGGCCGACCAAGGCTTGGCTCGTCGGAGTCCGCAACACGCCCGAATGGCGGGCGCATTTCGATTGGGTCTACGGCAAGCGTCCCCAATGCGAACTCTACGATTTGAAGAAAGACCCCCACGAAACCAAGAACCTCGCCGACGATCCCGCCTACGCGGAGGCGAAGGCGGAGTTTGAGAAACAGCTCATGGACGAACTCGCCCGCACCGGAGACCCGCGCCTCGTCGATGGAGGACGTTTCTTCGAAACCCCGCCCATGGCCGGACCGCTTCCGAGCGCCGCCCCGTGAGTGGTGATCGGTTAATTCGTTCTATATCAATGGGCGACGAACGGGTGAAACGATTCCATTCTCGCCACATTCGATAGATCGGCCCGACTGTCGGATTTCGGATCGATTCCCGCGACTATCTCATCATCAGTTGCTTGTATCGAAAACGCAGGAATTTCCGAGAAAACAGGACATCCCATGCCGTGAAAAAGCCTGATGGATCAAGGGATTCGCCCTTCCGGCGATGAAATTTCCCGTTTCCCGAATGGCGCATGATTTTTTTTTCACCACCTTCGGAAAACCACTATTTTCGATAACTCCTTGAGCGGGAGGAAAGAGGTGGATTTTGACACCGGAAAGACTGGCTGATTCGCCGGATTCGACCATCAAAAGAAACCGGGCGTGGCATGGAGGGTGCTGGATTGGATGGAGTAATCCTTCGTTCGAATTCCTATGCCAGGTATCGGCCGCGGAGGGGAAAAAACAAACGAACCCTACTTGAAAAAAACTGTATGAAACTGAATGCGAAGCTATCAACCCTGTTCGCCACCCTTTCTGTCGGCGTCGCGGCCCAGGCCGGCGACTACTACAGCAAGGCCCCGGTGGGCAAGGATGTGGTCCCAGTCGAGGACGCCATCTCCGGCGTCCTCTCCTTCGACGTGAACACCCATTTCATCTCCTACGGGTTGGATGTCTGGGGGGCGGGAGGCGATTGGGAGCACACCCTCTTCAATCCCTCGCTCGAACTGACCTTCGCCCTCCCCAACGACGCCTACTTCGTCCTGGGGACTTGGTGGGATGTCAACGACCGGGCCCCCTCCCTCATCGGCGGCAGCATCCAGGAGATCGACGTCTGGTTCGGGATCGGCAAGGATTTCGGCCTCATCGACGCCAAGCTGCTCTACCAAGTCTGGAACTACGGCGGCGACACCGAGGACATCCTCGACCTCGTCCTGTCCTTCGACGCTCCTCTGAACCCCAGCTTCACCGTCCACTATCGTGTCGACGAGGGGGCTTCCTTGGGTGACACGGGCGTCTTCTTCGTGGGCGGGATCGCCCCCGGCTTCGATCTCGGGCCGGTCGCGGTCTCCGTTCCGGTGAACGTCGGCTTCACTCCTGACAGCTACCACCCCGGCCTCGCCCCCGGCACCTTCGGCGGTTCCGGCTACGGCTTCGCCTCGGTCGGCCTGAAGGGCAGCTACCCCCTTCCGGTTCCGGAGCAATACGGTGAATGGGCCCTCAACGCCGGCGTCACCTTCTACCACACCAGCGACTCCGTGATCCCGACGAACCCGCAGGACACCTTCCTGACCGGCAGCATCGGCGTCTTGATCGGGTTCTGAAGCATCCTTCGGACGTCCCCTTTCCCAAGCTGCGCCCTCCCGCGATCTTGGGGCGAAACAGCATGCCCACGTTCCCGGTCTCAAATACGACCATCGCCATTTCATCTTCGGCCACGAGAATGTTTCCTCTTTTTGGCCCGAAGAACGCGTCAGCGCCTGTAGCCGCCTCAGTGAGGTCGGCTACAGCGCTGGCGCGTTTTGCCACGCTCCATCCACCCTTCTTGCTGGAATGGACCACTGGTGCACGGAGGATCCATGGGCGGGAATGGATACCGGGCGCACCCATCGAACGAAGCCTCAAAACGGCCTCCGCCCCCCGCCGAACTGCTTCATCAACTGGCCCATCTTGCCCTTGTTGCGCATCAGCTTGCGCATCTCGCCGAACTGCTTGAGAAGCTGGTTCACCTGCGTCACGCTGGTGCCGCTGCCCATCGCGATGCGGCGGCGGCGCGAGGCTTTGATGATCTCGGGGCGGCCGCGCTCCTCGGGCGTCATGGAGAGGACGATGGCCTCGGTGCGCTTCATGCGTTTCTCGTCGAGATCGACGCCTTTCAGCTTGTCGCCCATTCCAGGGATCATCCCGAGCAGGCTCTGCATGCCGCCCATGCGCTTCATCATGCGCATCTGCGAGAGGAAATCGTTGAAGTCGAAATCGGCCCGCTTGAGGCGCTCGGCCATGCGCAGGGCCTCGTTCTCGTCGATGGCCTCGGCGGCCTTCTCGACGAGCCCGACGATGTCGCCCATGCCGAGGATGCGTCCGGCCATGCGGTCGGGGACGAAGGCCTCGAAGTCGGAGAGCTTCTCTCCCACCCCGGCGAACTTGATCGGCTTGCCAGTGATGCTGCGCATGGAGAGCGCGGCCCCGCCGCGGGCGTCGCCGTCGAGCTTGGTCAGGATGAGCCCGGTGAGGCCGACGGCGGCGTCGAAGGTCTTGGCCACGTTCACCGCCTGCTGCCCGGTGGCGGAGTCGGCGACGAGGAGGGTCTCGCGCGGCACGAGGAAACGGTGGAGCTGGCGCAATTCCTCGACGAGGGCCTCGTCCACCTCCTGCCGCCCGGCGGTGTCGAAAATCACGGCGGTGCCACCCTGCTGCTCGGCCCATTTCAGGGCCTCCTTCGCGACCTTGAGAACGTCGGTCTCGCCGGGTTCGGGACGGAAGACGGGGATGTCGATCTGTTTTCCGAGGGTGGAGAGCTGCTCGACGGCGGCGGGGCGATAGAGGTCGCAGGCGACGAGGAGGGGGCGGCGTCCCTGCTTGCGCAAGTGCAGGGCGAGCTTGGCCGAGGTCGTCGTCTTCCCGGCCCCGTTGAGACCGACGAGGAGGATGCGGGCGGGCGGATTGAGGTCGAGCGGAGCCGCGTCCCCGCCGAGGAGGGCGGCGATCTCGTCGTTGAAGATTTTGACGATCTGCTGGCCGGGCGAGACGGTGCGCAGGACGCTTTCGCCGAGGGCCTTCTCCTTGACCCGGGCGATGAACTCCTTCGCCACGGAAAGCTCCACATCGGCTTCGAGGAGGGAGAGCCGCACCTCGCGCAAGGCGTCGGAGATGTTCGACTCGGTGATCTTGCCGTGGCCGCGGAGTTTCTTGAAAGTGTGCTGGAGGCTGTCGGAGAGGTTGGCGAACATGGGGAGGGCCGCTTCGCGGCGTAAAAGGCGAAAAGTAAAAGGTAAAAGGTCCGGAACTCAGATGTCCTGCCCGGACAGGGAGGGGCCTTCAGCTTCACAGCGAAGGCGTCGCCGTGGGCGGAGAAAGGGCGGCGGATTCCTCCTTCTCCGCGACGGGATCGCTCTTCCCGGGAGCGGTGGCCTCGGAGGAGAGGTAGTCGGCGAGCGGGTCGATGCGGAAAGTCCAGCCGATGGACTCGTTCTGCTTCGATCCCGCGTGGCGGAAGGAGAGTTGCACGGCGCAGGTCTCGACGCGGAGGCGTTGGGGGATTTGATAGGCGAGGCGGCCGCTCGCGGGATCGTAGGTGTGGGCGACGCGCCCGAAGCCCGAGACGCGCAGGATGATGCTCGCGGGATCGACGCCCTGCAGTTTCGAGAGATCGACCTCGATGAGGGGAAGGCGGTTTCCGAGGACGGTGTTCGCGTCCGGCTTCACCGTCACGAGCGGCCCCGCTGCGGCGCCGTCCGCGGAGGTCTGTTCGGCGAGGAGTCGGCGCCCGCCCGTGGTCACGGCCCCACCGCCGAAGTCGAGGGCTGGATCGAAGTTCGCGAGGGTCGTCCCGTGGACGACGTAGCGACCGATCTCCATATCCTCGATCTCCCAGGTGGTCTTCTTCCCATTCACGGTGAAGCAGGCCTCGTAGCCGGCCTCGCGAGCGAGTTCGAGGACGCGGTCGTTGTAGATGCCGAAGGGGAAGGCGAAGGTCTTCACGACCGCCCCCGTGTCGCCGTAGTTCTCCTCCAGGAAGCGCATCGACTCGACCAATTCCTCGCGCAGCCAGGCGTCGTAGGCGGCCGGGGAGCGTCCGCCCCGGCTGGAGAGGTTCTTGTGGCTGACGGAGTGGCTGGAGATCGTGCCCCCGCTCGCGGCGATCTCGCGGATCTCGTCATGGGTTAAGGAGCGGCCCCCGATGTGGATGTAGTTCTTGTAGAGGAAGACGGTGAAAGGGTAGCCGAATTCCTTCAGCACGCCGAGGGCGAGGGTGTGGGTCGCCTTCCAACCGTCGTCGATGGTGATCATGACGCACTGGGCGGGGATATCGGCCTTGCCCTGCTTCCAGTCGAGGAACTGCCGCATGCTGATGACGGGGAGCTTCGCGTCGCGGATCGCTTGCATCTGGCTGCGGAAGTCCGCGACATTGAGGATCATGTCGTTGCTGGAGGCACCCTCAGTGAAGTCGTGATAGCCGAGGACGGAGACCCGGGCCTCCTTGTTGATCACCAGCTCCATCTTCACAGGGGCCGGCGGCGGCGGGATTTCGGTCGGCGGCTTCGGCTGCCGCGCGGCGATCTCCTCCTCGGTCTCGCGGTCGAGGGCTTTCTTCACCTTGTCGAGGTAGGGCGCCGCCTTTTCGCAGGAGCCGAGGAGCAGGGCGACCCCGAGGCCGGCGGAGAGGACGGTCAGATGGCGCATCGGGAAGGTCATGTCGCGAAAGGAAGCGGAAATATAGGCTCGATCCGGAGCTTTGAAACCGCGAATTCGTCCCTCCGGCGGGACGTTTTTTCCTTGGCGCAAATGCCACGGCGATTGCAAATTGTCGGCATGAAGGAACGGAGCGCTCTGTGCGAAAGCCACGGCGAAGAGCTGGCGAACACGCTGAGCCACGCCGTCGGAGCGCTGCTGTCCGCAGTCGGGCTGGCCCTGATGCTCCGGCTCGCCGCGCCGCTCTCGGCCTGGCACGTCACCGGGGTCTCGATCTTCGGCGGCAGCCTCATCCTGCTCTATGGCGTCTCGGCCCTCTACCACCATGTGACCTCGCACGGGAAGAAGCGCCTCCTCCAGATCCTCGACCACGCCTTCATCTTCGTCCTCATCGCGGGCAGCTACACGCCTTGGCTGCTCGTGAACCTGCGCGGGCCTTGGGGCTGGTCGCTGCTCGGGGTGGTGTGGGGGCTCGCCCTCGGCGGGATCGTGCTGAAGGCGGTGTTCCTGCCGCGCTTCGATCGGCTAGGCACGGCCCTCTACGTGGCGATGGGCTGGCTCGTGTGCGTCGCCTTCCGCCCCTTCGTCGAATCGGTGAACGCGGCGGGGCTCGCCTGGCTCGTCGCGGGAGGGCTCTGCTACACGGGCGGGGTCTGGTTCTATTTGAAGCGGGACATGCGCTACGGGCATTTCGTCTGGCATCTCTTCGTGATCGGCGGCAGCCTCTGCCACATCGCCGCCGTCGTCGCCGGGGTGCTGGTGGCGGGATACTAAACCCGGCTCCCGCATCGATTCTTTTCGGAGCCGTCCAAGTCTTTGCGGATTCCAAAAACGGCGGGCAGGTAGACCCGACCGGCCCGGTCGGGGGTTCGGCGCACAGGGATCCAAGAGCGCCCTTCCGGCGGTTCGAGCCGAACCGCCCTACCCAACGCACGGAACGTCTGCTGGATGTTTCAAATCTATTGGGTGCCGCATGAATAACAGCCAGTTTTCCGGTGGCGGCGACGACCCTCTGGAATTAACCTGTTTCGATGCGCCGCCGCCCCTACCGACCCCTCAAAGACCGCGTCCTCGCCGAATGGCGCGGCTATTGGGAGCCGCAGGACACGACGAAATTCGAGGACAAGATCGACAGCGTCGTCGGCAAGACGATGAAAGGCCTCGGGCTGAAGGAGCGCTTCCACGAGGAGGCGGTCTTCGAGGCATGGAACGCGATGGTGGACGGCTTCATCGCCGCGAACGCCCGCCCCGTCTCGCTGGAGCGGCGCGTCCTCGCCATCCAAGTGCTCCACGCCACCGTCCACTACGAGCTGGACCGGATGAAAGGCCGTCTGCTCGCCCGGATGCAGGAACGCTTCGGCGCGGACAAGGTGCGCGAGATCCGCTTCCGGCTGGGATGAGGCGCGAAATCCGAAATCTGCTTCGCAGGGCCGCTGATCTGGCTGATCTTCGCTGATCCGGAGAAAAAATCAGCGGAGATCAGCGCCAATCAGTGGTCCCGCGTAGCGAACTTCGGATTTCGGATTTAGGCTCCGCCGATATGAGCGACCGCATCCAGATCAAAGGTCTCCGCCTCGTCACCCGCGTCGGTGTGCCGGAGGAGGAGCGCGCCCTGCCGCAGAGCGTGGCGGCGAACGTGTCGATCACCTTGGCGAAATCGTTCAAAGGGTTCGACGACCGCATCGAGAACACGATCGACTACTACCGGGTCTCGAAACGGCTCCGCGAAATCGCGTCGGCGGGGGAGCGGCGCTTGATCGAGACCTTGGCCGAGGATCTCGCCGCCGCCGTGCTCGCCTTCGACGGCGTCTCCGCGGTGACGCTGGAGGTGGAGAAGTTCATCCTGCCGGATTGCGACCGCGTCAGCGTCGAGATCACAAGGGCGCGGGAGAGGTGAAGGCAATCGAAGGGAAGGTGGCGGGAATCCGCGATCCGTGCTAGGATGCGTCCATGAGCTTCACCTATCAGACCGTTCTCGACCAAGACGGCAGACCCTCCGCAGCGCTCATCCCTTGGGATCAGTTTGTGGATCTGATGGAGGCGAACGGTCTCGATCTCTCCGAGCAGGATCGTGAGGAGCTGCGGGAAGCGATGCGGGATTCGCTTGATGGGAACCGATCCGCCTTCGTTCGTGAAGACGAAGGATGAGGGAGATCCTCTACCATCGGCACGCGCTCCGGTATCTTCGCCGGATGCCCGAAGACCGGAAAGCGCAGGTGAAATCCGCGTTGACGGAAGTCGCAGCTCTCCCCGAACCTCTCGCCCATCCGAACGTGCAGGCGATGACCGGCGAATGGTCCGGTTGTCTGCGTCTGCGCGTCGGCGGGTATCGTGCGATCTTTCGGTGTGTCACCCGTGAAGGGATGCCGTCTCTTGAGGTGCTTCAGATCGGCCCGCGCGGGGACGTCTATGGTTGATCGTCGCAGACGTCACCAGCTCTTGATATTGTCCGCCCAAGTGTCGAAGTCCCCGTCGGGTCCGGCGGACCAGACGAGGATGGTCTCGGGGAGAAAGGCGGAGGTGGCGGGCACTTCGGGGTTTTCGACCCGGCGATTGTGGTCGGTGTCGAGGCGGACGCGGTAGAGGTTGCCCCATGGGTCCCAGAGTTCCCCGGTTCCGGTGGCGGGATGGTAGGTGATCCCCTTCCGGAAACGCCCCCCGGCCATGGGCTTGGCCTCTTTGTCGGCGTAGAAGGCGATGCCTCGCGGATTGCGCCCGCCCGGCACCTTGTGCGGGGCGGCACCGAGCAGGATGTCCATCAGGGTGTGGCCGGAGTCGGTTGTGAAGTCCCCGCTCGGGCTGGTCAGCGGATAGTCGCGGTATTCGGTGTGGAAGGTGGCGATGGCATTTTTCAGATGGTAGGCGGTGCTTTCCGCGTGGGCGTGTTCCGCCTTTTGGCGAGCGCCGCTCACTGCGGGAAAGAAGAATCCGGCAAGAATCCCCACCAAGGCAAAAAGGAGAGGGACGCCGATCACGATGCCCACGAGAATCCAGACCCATGGTTTCCATTTCATTCCCGCTTTCTACCAGATCCCCTTCCCTGCCGTCAATGCTGAAACGGAGTTCCTTTCGACGCCCGGGCGAGGTCGATGCCCTCGCCTACAGGGTTCTCTGCGATGGAGATCATGGCGGCGAAGCCGCGTACCTTTCAAATTGCGGGGAGGAGTGCCCGCGCTCCTCTCACGCCAGCAACTGCGTCACCACCCTAGCCCCCGGATCGTTGGTCAGGGAGGCGGCGAGGCCGTTGCGCTTGTAGGTGAGCTTGGTGTGGTCGAGGCCGAAGGCGTGCAGCAGGGTCGCGTGCCAGTCGTAGTGATGCACGGGATCGACGACGGCCTTGTGGCTCCATTCGTCGGTCTCGCCGTGGACGTGGCCGCCCTTGAAGCCGCCCCCGGCGACCCACTGGCTGAAGCCGAAGGTGTTGTGATCGCGACCCCACTTGTCGCGCCCGGCGTCGTTCTGGAGAACGGGGAGACGCCCCATCTCGCCGCCCCAGTGGACCACGGTGCTGTCGAGCAGACCCCGCTGCTTCAGGTCGGTGACGAGGGCGGCGCTGGGCTGGTCGGTGGCGGCGCAGAGCTTGGGCAGCGAGCCGAGGAGCGAGCTGTGCTGGTCCCACGACTGCCCGGCGTTGAGCACCTGCACGTAGCGGACGCCGCGCTCGACGAGGCGGCGGGCGATGAGGCAGCGGGTCGCGTAGTCGCGGGTCACGGGATCGTCGACGCCGTAGAGCTTCTTGATGTGCTCGGGCTCGTCGGAAATGTCGAGCGCCTCCTTGGCCGCGGTCTGCATCTTCGCGGCGAGCTCGTAGCTGGCGATGCGGGCACGCAGATCGAGTTCGCCGGGGTTCTCGGAGGAATGCTCCTCATTGAGGCTGCGGAGCAGATCGAGTTGGCGGCGCTGGCCGTCGCCGGCGAGGGAGGGCGGCGGGTCGAGGTTGAGGATGCGCGGCTCGGTCGCCCGGACCACGGTGCCTTGATAGAGGGCGGGAAGCCAGCCGTTGGTGAAGTGCTCGCCCTGGAAAGTGGGCAGTCCGCCGGGATGCGAGAGCACCATGTAGGCGGGCAGTTCCTCGGTCTCGCTGCCGAGGCCGTAGGTGAGCCACGATCCGAGCGCGGGGTTGCCCGCGGTGATGCGGCCCGAATTGATCGCGTAGAGTCCCTGGGCGTGGTTGCTGACGCCCGAGACCATGGAGCGGATCAGGCAGATGTCATCGGCGACCTTGCCGAGATGGGGCAGCAGTTCGCTCAACTCCATGCCGCATTCACCGTGCTTGGAGAACTGCCAGGGCGAGCCGAAGACCTTCGAGGAGGCTTGGGCGAGGTTGTCGTACTTGATCTCGCCGGGGAAGTTCTGGCCGTCGTACTTCGTCAGCATGGGCTTCGGGTCGAAGAGGTCCATCTGCGAGGGGCCGCCCATCATGAAGAGCGAGATCATCGCCTTGGCCTTGCCGTCGAAGTGCGACTGTTTCGGCAGGAGGTTGAAGTCGTTGTCCGGGCCGAGGTTCGGCTTCACCGGCGCAGCGAGGAGGCCGTCCTTCCGCAGCAGGGTGGCGAGGGCGAGGGAGCCGAGGCCGAAACCGTTCGCTTGGAGGAAATGGCGGCGCGAGCAGAGGCGGGCGGAGTTCATTCGACGTAGAGGAAGCGGTTCGAGCTATAAAGGACTTGGCAGAGGCTGGCGAAGGCCTCGCGGGCGGGATCGGGCGGGGCCGGGACCGGGGCGTCCTTGGCGGGCGCGGGAACGGGCTGCCGGGCGTGGAAGACGGTCAGGGTGGCGGTTTGCAATTTCAAATAGTCGAGGGAGCGGAGGATGTCGGATTCGGAAGGCTCCCTCCCGAAGAGCAACATCCAAGCGCGGCGCAGGCGCTCGCGCTCGTCCCCGGGAACCTCCTCGTGGACGCGGTCAGCGAGGCGGCGGGCGCTGTCGAGGATGAAGGTGTCGTTCATCAGCAGGAGCGACTGCGGGGCCACGGTGGTCTGGCTGCGCATCTCGCAATGGGGGGCCATCGCGGGCGCGTCGAAGGTATCGAGGACGGTCACGGGCTTGCTGCGGCGGACCTCGATGTAGATGGAGCGACGGAAGTCCTGCTCGCCGCCCGGCTCGACCTTGGCCGCGGTGATGGTACCCTTGTCGATGCCAGTGACGATGCGTCCGGCGGTGTCGCGGGCGATGGTGCTGGGCGGGCCGAAGGGCTTGTCCACGAGCGTGCCCGCGGCGGCGAGGATGGAGTCGCGAATGGCCTCGGCCTCGACGCGGCGCAGCTTGTGGCGGGCGAGGAGGCGGTTGTCGGGATCGGCCTCCAGGGAGCGCGGATTTTCCGAGGACTGGCGGTAGGCGTGGCTCAGGAGCATGGCGCGGTGGAGCGGTTTCAGCCTCCAGCCGCCCTTCACGAACTCGTCGGCGAGCCAGTCGAGCAGTTCGGGATGCGAGGGACGGTCCCCGGCAAGGCCGAAATCGCCGGGTGTGGCGACGATGCCGCGACCGAAATGGTGCATCCAGAAGCGGTTCACGAAGACGCGGGCGACGAGGGGATGCTGGCCGCTCGTCAGCCAGTTCGCGTAGGCGAGACGGCGTCCGCTAGAGCCCGAGGACACGGCGGCGGGCTGGAAGGACTCGATCTCCGGCGCGGCGAGGATCGATAGCTCTCCCGGCGTCACGGAGCGCACGGGCTGCTCGTGGTCGCCCCGGTTGAAGAGCTTCGACTCGGGAACTTGGCCCTTCACCTCGGTCAAGGCCATCACAAAGCTTTGAGGCGGCTTGGTGGCGCGGAGGGCGTCGGCCTCCTTGACTTTGGCATCGACGAGGTCCTGCTTTTTCTGGTCGTAGAGATTCAGCGAGTAGAGCGCGAGGGCCGAGGGGTATTTCTTGAGGAGCGCCTTCTGCTCGGGGCTGCGATCCTTCTCGGCGGTGGCGCGAGCCAGCCGGTAGGGTTCGCGCTCGGCCTCGGGCAGCTTGAGGATTTCGACCTCGAAGATCTCGTCGAGGAATTTTTTGCTCATCTCCCGCGCCTCGGCGTTGATCGCGGCGGCGGCCTTCTCGATCTCGGCGGCCTTGGCGCGCTCCTCGGGGGTGTAGAGCGAATAGAGCCGCTGCGCCGGGGGCCGCCAAGCCTCCCAGTTGTAGGCGGGTTCGAAGATGGCGCGGAAGCGGTAGTAGTCCTCGTGGGAGATGGGATCGTGGCGGTGGTCGTGGCATTGCGCACAGGCCACGGTGAGGCCGAGCAGGGAAGAACTGACGATCTTGAGCTGCTCGGCGACGACCTGGTTGCGGGCGAGCTTGGCGTCGTCGTTCGGGTCGCCGGTGCCATCGGGAGCCATGCGGAGGAAGGCGGTCGCGATGAGCTGGTCGCGCTTCTTCGGATCGAGCACGGCGGCCTGGTAGTCGGCGTGGGTGGCCCCGGCGAGCTCGTCGCCCGCGAGCTGCTCGCGGAGGAACTCGTCCCAAGGCTTGTCCTCGTTGAAGGCGCGGATCACGTAGTCCCGGTAGCGCCAGGCGTGGGGACGCGCCGAATCCGCCTCGGCGTAGCCGTTCGAATCGGCGTAGCCGACGATGTCGAGCCAGTGCCGCGCCCAGCGTTCGCCGTAGGCGGGCGAGGCGAGGAGGCGGTCCACGGCCTTCTCGTAGGCCGTCGGGTCCGGATCGGCGACGAAGGTCTCGACCTCCGCCGGCGTCGGAAGCAGTCCGGTGAGGTCGAGGGTGACCCGGCGGAGGAGGGTGGCGCGATCCGCCTCGGGGGCGAAGTCGAGCCCTTCCTTCCGCATCGCGGTGGCGAGGAAGGCGTCGATGGGAGTCGCCGCGCCCTCGATCTCGGGCACCTCGGGGCGTTTCACTGGCTGGAAGGACCAGTGCGAGCGCTCCTCCTCGGTGATGAGCGGGCCATGGCCGAGCGTCTCCGGCTCGGGGCGGGCGGTCTTGGCACCCTGCGCGATCCAGCGCCGGATGATGTCGAGCTGCTCGGGCGGCACGGGGTGACCCTTCTTCGGCATCTCGCCGCGCTCGATGATGGCGACCAGCTCGCTGGCCTCGGGCTTGCCGGGCACGAGGAGGGTGGCCCCACCGTCGAGGGGCGCGTCCATGAAGCGGCGCAGACGGAGGTCGACCCCGCCCTTTGGCTTCTCCTCCTCGCCGTGACAGAGGGTGCAGTGCGCCTTGAGAAGCGGACGCACGTCTTTCTCGAAAGTCAGGCTGGCCTCCTCCGCGCGGGCCATGCCGACGCAGACGATGAGGCCGACCAAGCCGATTCGTTTCATCCAAGGAAAATGCCTCACGCGCGGGCGGTGGCAACGCCGCGTTCGCGGAGGTCGGAGCCACCCGTTTGACCCATTCCGCCACGGCGCGGCCCGGTCCGTTGCGACCCGGCGACGCGGGACGCAGCGGCTACTTCCGCACCCCGAACATCTGGATCGAGTCCCCGTCGTTCATCCGGTAGCCGGTGCCGAAGGGCAGGGGCCGAACCGCCTCCGTGGCGTAGGCCTGGCGCAGGAAAGGCTGGTCGTACTCCTTGAACATGTCGATGGGACCCGCGTATTTCCCGAAATAGGTGACGTCGTAGTAGGTCGCGAAGAACTCCGCCGGGATGCCCGACTCGTCCTGGAGCAGGAATTGGCAGTCGCCCACGAGGTAGTTGCGGATGTTCGTGAACCCGGTCTGGTGCATCAGGTAGGAGGCCGCCTTCAGATACCCGATGCCGCCGGGGCGCTGGTCGAGGAACTTCTTGAGCGTGCTGCTCGCCTTGAAGCCCGAATCGGAGAGGTCGTATTTGAAATAGTAGAGGTTCGACACCGGCGGGAAGGAGGGGAGCCGGTCGAGGGCGCGGATTTCGAGGCGGATCCCCTGGGCCGAGGCCGCGTCGGCGTCGACAGCCTGGCCCGAATCGTCGAGCCGCACGAACTGCCCGCCGAGCACCTCGTGGTTCGTCAGGGAGGCGAAATAGAGCAGCACCGCGTATACCCCGTCGATGCCCTGCTTCCCGAAATCCTCCCGCATCTCGGTGGTGATGAAGAAGTTCCGCTCCGAGATGCTGCGGAGGCTGTGGTTCAGGTGCGAGAGGTAGGAGCCGAGCTGGACGTCGTCCATGGCGAGGAGGTCGGGCAGCGTGCCCAGCGATTCGAGGCCGACGAGAATGTATTCATCCGCCCCGGGGAAGATCGTCGCGACGTGGACGAAGTCCGGCCCGCCGAAGGGGTATTTGATCGTCTTGGGACGGGAGATGCGCGGATGGATCTCCGCCTTGGCCCAGTCGCGGATGGCGTTGAGGCGGCGCTCGCGCCAAGTCTGCGCCATCGCGGCGCAATCGGTCTGGTGCTTGCGCACCGAGGGCAGGTTTTCGAGGCCGCGCAACGGGCTGCCGGGGCTGATCGGCTGTCCCGCGACGAAACGGGCGATGTCGTCGTAGGTCGCCTGGGCCGCCGCGCGAGGGCACGGCAGGCTCGCGGCGAGCAGCAGGAGAAGGGCAAAGGGTCGCGTCATGGAGTCAACAGGGTATCCCTTTCAATACGAACGAGGTGGCCTCCTCTTTCAGAAAAATGCGTTCGTGGGATGAACCGTAGCGAAGTCTGCGGGAACTTCGACGAGCGTCGTTTGCGGTTCCGGCGGGGAGAAGTTCCCGCGAACTTCTCTACGGGCAACCCTCACCCCCCATAAATCCCCTCCCCCTCGCAGTAGGCGGCCACGCCGGGCGTGAGCCAGTCGCGATGCGCGGCGAAGTCGGCGCGGATCGCGGTGGAGGAGGCGGGATGCTCGAAGGGCACGGCGCGGTATCGCCAGCCGGGACGCTCGCGCACCGTCTGGCCGCTCCGGGTGAAGACGAGGAAACTCAGCGCCTCCCGCAGGATTTCCGGCTCGGCCCAGCGGTCGATCTGCTCCCACTGGTCGGTCCCGAGCATCCAATGCCATTCCGTTCCGGGAAAGGCCTCCGCGAAATGACGCGCCGTCTCCCACGAATAGCTCGGGGCGGGGCGCTCCAGCTCGAAGTCCGAGACCCCGGCCCAATCCCAGCCCGACTCGGCCAAGGCGATGTCGAGCATCTCGCGACGCTGCCCGCCGCTCGCGACGGTGCCGCTCTTAAAGGGCGAAACGGCGGCGGGGACGAACAGCACGAGGTCCAAGTCCGCCGCCTCCCGCGCGGCGGCGGCCATGGCGAGATGCCCACGATGCACGGGATCGAAGGAGCCTCCGAAGATCGCGGCGCGGGATGGGGCAGGCATGGGGGAAAATCCGAAGTCAGAAATCCGAATTGGGGCGGGACCGCTGATTTTCGCTGATTTTCGCTGATTTTTCCATGCCCAAGAAAAAAATCAGCGATCGCCGGGATCGGCGTTGCAAGGGAGGCCCGTCGAAGTTCCCGCGAACTTCGCTACGGCTTTGTTTGGAGGATTGGCTCCACTCCTTCCTACTCCTCCTCATCCTCCTACTCATACTCGATCGCCTTCAACTTGCTGCGAGTACGAGTAGGAGGATGAGGAGGAGGAGGAGGGTTAAGCCAGAACTTCCCTCACGACATGCCCATGCACATCCGTGAGGCGGAAGTCGCGGCCGTCGTGGCGGTAGGTCAGCCTCTCATGGTCGAGGCCGAGCTGGTGCAAGATGGTCGCGTGGAGGTCGTGCATGTGGACTTTGTCCTGCACCGCCATGAATCCGAACTCGTCGGTCGCCCCATGCGCGAAGCCGGGTTTGAAACCGCCGCCCGCGAGCCAAGTGGTGAAGCCCTTGGGATTGTGGTCTCGCCCGGTCCCGTTGCCTTGCGCATAGGGGGTGCGACCGAACTCGCTGCCGAACCAGACGATGGTGTCCTCGAGCAAACCGCGCCGCTTCAAATCCTCCAGCAACCCGGCGATGGGGCGGTCCACGGCGAGGGCGTGGTCGGCGTGCTTGGGCAGGTTCGCGTGCTGGTCCCACGCGGGGTTGGCGGTGTTGTCGCCGTAGGTCACCTGCACGAAGCGCACCCCGCTCTCGCAAAGCCGCCGCGCGAGGAGGCATTTCCGTCCGAAGTCCTCGGTCGGGGCGCCGTCGCGGATGCCGTAGAGCTCCCTCGTCTCAGCGCTCTCCTTCGAGAGGTCGGTCGCCTCGGGAGCATGGCTCTGGATGCGCCAGGCCAGCTCGTAGGACGCCACCGCCGCCTCGAACTCCGCGTCGCCGGGCCGCTTCGCCCGCTGCGCTTCGTTCATCGCTTGGATGAAGTCGAAACGGCGACGGCGTTGCTCCGGCGAGAGGTCGGGATGCCCGATATTTCGGATCGCGGCCTGGGCAGCGGGCGCGTCGGCCCGTCCCAGCGGCGTGCCCTGATAGACGGGCGGGAGGAAGGCGCTGCCGTAGTTCCGCGCCCCGCCGTTCCCGGTCGAGGGGCCGATGGTGACGAAGCCGGGCAGGTTCCGGCTCTCGCTGCCGAGCCCGTAGGTGATCCACGAGCCCATCGAGGGCCGGACGAAGTTCGTCGCCCCGGTGTGGAGGAAGAGCGTCGCGGGCCCGTGGGCGATGCCCTCGGTGTGCATCGAGTGGATGAAGCAAAGATCATCGACATGGCGGGCGACCTCGGGGAAGAGCGAGGAGACTTGGCGTCCGCATTTCCCGTAGGGCGAGAAGTCCCACTTCGGGGCCATGAGCCGCTGCGCCGAAGCCGCGTTCACCCCCGAGTTGGCGATCTTCCGCGCGTCGTGGAAGTCGGCCATCTCCCCGTCGCGGCGGATCAGCTCGGGCTTGTGGTCGAAGGTATCGACATGGCTCGGCCCTCCCTGCATGAACAGGAAGATGACCCGCTTCGCCCGCGCCGGGAGGACAGGCTGGCGGGAGGCGAGGACGCTCGCGGCGGCGTCCTGCACCAAGGCGGAGAAGGCGAGGCCGCCGAAGCCGCAGGAGACGGAATGAAGGAAATGGCGGCGGTTCATGGGGATGGGTTTCAAGTTTGAGGTTTTAAGTTTCAAGTTCCTCTAAATCCTTTCGGCTTCCGGTCCCAGGCCCAACTTGAAACTTGAAACTCTATTCGAGGTATCGGAAATCCAGACTCGCAAACAAGCCCTGAAAAATCGTGCTCCACGCCTCCTCCTCCGCCTGAGGCATTGAGGTGAGCAGACTGGAGGCGATGGCCCGCTCCGTCGGCAGGGGCGCGCGTCCCAGCACTCGCAGGGTCGCCAGCTCCAAGCGGCTCTCGTCGCAGGTTCCCTCGGCCAAAACACGCTTCGCGGCGGCATCGGCTTGTTCGAGGACAAAGGGATGGTTCAGGAGAAACAAGGCCTGCGGCGCGACCGTGCCGAGATCGCGTCGTCCCGTGGTGCGGCTCGGGTCGGCCATGTTGAAGGCCTCCAGCAATTCGTGCGGGGCGTTGCGCAGGGCGGGCAGGTAGAGGCTGCGGCGCAGGCTGTCCTGACGGTAGGTGTAGTCGTTCGCCGCGCCGGGCCGGATCGTGGGACCACCCGCCGTTGCGTCGAGCTGTCCGCTGGCGAAGAGGATCGCGTCGCGCATGGCCTCGGCCTCGATCCGGCGGCGCGGGGCGCGGGCGAAGAGGCGGTTCTCGGGATCGGCCTCCAGCCAAGGGCTTTCGTCGCCCGGCGCGGCGAGGCGATAGGCTTTTGTCAGGGCGATCTCGCGGACGAGCCTTTTCACCGACCAGCCCTCCTCGACGAAGCGCCGCGCGAGCCAGTCGAGCAGCTCGGGATGCGAGGGCGCTTCGCCCGTGGTGCCGAAGTTGTCCGTCGTTCGAACGAGGCCGCGTCCGAACATCCAATGCCAAGCCCGGTTCACGAAGACCCGCGCGGTCAGCGGATTCTCCGGCGAGGCGATCCAACCGGCCAGTTCGAGGCGGCCGCTGCGGTCCGACGGGATCGCGGGCGCGGTCTCCCCGGCGTGCATCGCCACTTGCAGGAAGCCGCGCGGCACGGGATCGCCAGTCGGATTGTGGACGAGACCGCGGGCGAGCACGGGCAGGTCGGCGGGCTTCTCCGCCTCCTTCACCCCGAGATATTTGGGACGAGATGGCCCGACCTCCTTCAGGGCGGCGATCTCCTTCTTGATCCTCGCGACCTCCGCGATTGCTTCGCTCCGCCGTTTCGCGGTTTCGTCGTCGCGGGTTTCCGAGGTCACATTCACCGGCGTCTCCACTTGACCGACGGGGAGGAATTGCACCGCGTCGGCGACGACGTAGCCCTCGGTGCCCTCGTTCGAGATGAGGACGAAATTCGCCCCGTTCGTCTCGAAGCGATACTCGCCCAGCGAGGTGAAGCGCCCCTCCACGGGCGGGGTTCCGCTCTGGTCGATGCGCAGGGGGAAATCGCCCTCGGCGCTGGAGATCATGATCGGGATGGAGGCGGCCCGCCCCGCGCCCGGCGCCCACGCGAGGCGCACCTCGTAGCGGCCCGCCTTGGGCACGCGGGCGACGAAGCTGAGCGTCTTCAGGCCCTTGCCTTCGTTGTTGTCGTGCAGGTAGCCTTCGCCCACGTAGGTTTTTGTCAGGACGGAGGGCTTCCAGTCGCCCACCTTCTCCGCCTCGGTGTCATCGACGACGAAACCGGGCAGGTCGTCCGCCGCGACGATCTCCGGCCGCGACGACGAAGCCCGCGCCGGATCGGCGGCGACGGCCTGTTCGCGGACTTTCTCCGCCTCCTTCAGTGCCGCTTCGAGCGCGGCGAGACGGGATTCCTGCTCGGCGACGCGGGCCTCCTCCTCCACGTCGAGCGGTAGGGGCAGGTCGAGCCAACTGGAGACGTTCGAATGCGAAAGGCTCACCGTGCTCGCGAGGATGCCGGCGAGGGCGTGGTAGTCGCGCGTCGGCACCGGGTCGAACTTGTGGTCGTGGCAGCGGGCGCAACCGAGGGTCTGGCCGAGGAGGGCTTTGCCGAGGGTGTCGAGCTGCTCGTCCACGATGTCGAGGTCGAGCTGGCGCTTGTCCTGCTCCTCCAGATTGTGGTTGCCCAGCGCGAGGAAGCTCGTCGCCACGAAACGCCGCTGCCGCTCCCGTAGCGGCGCGTCCGAGGGCATCAGGTCGCCCGCGATCTGCTCGCGGAGGAACTGGTCGTAGGGCAGGTCGCGGTTGAAGGCCTCGACCACATAGTCGCGGTAGCGCCACGCCTCGCGCAGGATCAGCCCGCGCAGGGTGTAGGATTCGCCGAAGCGGGCCACGTCGAGCCAATGCCGCCCCCAGCGCTCCCCGAAACGCGGCGAGGCGAGGAGCCGGTCCACCTCGCGCCGCCACTCTTCCTCCGAGGGATCGGCGAGAAAGGCCGCGATCTCCTCCGGCGTCGGAGGCAGCCCCGCGAGATCGAAATGGAGACGGCGCAGCGCCGCCTCGGGCGCGGCGAGGGCAGCGGGAGCCACGCCCTCAGCCTCCATCCGGGCGAGGAGGAAGCGGTCGATCCCGTTCGCGGGCCAGTCCACGTCCTTCACCGAAGGCAGAGCCGGGTCGGAGAGGGGGCGGTAGGACCAGAATCCCCTCCCCTCCTCCACCGACATGCCGGAGGCGGCCTTCTCCACCTTGCCTTCGCGCGGGTCCGGCGCACCCATCGCGACCCATCGTTCCAGCGCCGCGATCTTCGTGGCGGGGAGGCGCGTCTTCGGCGGCATCTCCAGGTGCGGGGTGTCGTAGCGCACCGCTTCGATCAGCAGGCTGCCCGCCGCGTCCCAAGGCACAAGCGCCGGACCCGAATCGCCGCCCACGATCCAGCCTTCGCGCGAGTCGAGGACGAGCCCGCCTTTCTGCGCGGTGTCGTTCGCGTGGCACTCGTAGCAATGCTCAACGAGGATGGGCCGGATCTCCTTTTCGAAGAAGGCGAACTCCTCGCCGCCCGAAGACGACAACGCGCACAGAAGCGAGGCAACGCCCCCGCCCATCCAAGCGGTGAGATAGCGAGTTCCGGTCTTCATCGGCGACCTTTCGGAAGAGTAAAGGATTTCGCCCTTTCGGGACAAGCCCCTTCGCCTCACGGAATTGCGTCTTTCGATCGCGTGTCCAAAAACCGGATCGCGCCGCATCGTTTGGGTTCGACCCGTGCCATCCTCAACTCGCCTTGCGCTTCCCGCAAAAAGCGGTTGAGCCGTCTGCGCAATTCCACCATCGTTCCGCGCCCATGCAACGCTCCCTCCCATCGGCCCTGATCGCGGGCTTGGTCCTCGCCGGGATCGGCGACTCGACGGCCCTCGAATCCGAGCCGGTCGAGCGTCCCGGCATCCGGCGGGCGCAGTTCGTCACCGACGTCTCGGCCATCGTTCCGGGCGAGCCTTTCATCGTCGGGCTGCTCCTCGAACCGCTCCCCGGCCACCACACCTACTGGCGCGGGCCGGGCATCGTCGGTGTGGCGACACAGATCGACTGGACCCTCCCCGAGGGCTTCGTCGCGGGGGAATTGATCTGGCCGCCTCCCACCGAGGTGCTGATGGCGGGCATCGTCGCCCATGGCTACAAGTCCCCCGTCCTGCTGCTCACCGAGATCGCCCCGCCCGCGAAGATCGAGGCGGAAGAAATCGCCGTGACGGCCCGCGCCTCGTGGATGTCCTGCGCGGTCTCCTGCAATCCCGGGTTCGCCGACCTTTCCCTGACCCTCCCCGTGGCGAAGCCGGGAACGGAGCCGCCGCGCGACGAGTCGATCACAAAGGCCTTCGCCAACGTGCGTGCCGCCGCGCCCCGGCCCGCCCCGTCCTCCTGGAACTTCGCCGTGCGCCTCGCCGCGCCCGACCGCATCGAGCTGGACCTCGTCATCCCCGGCCTCGATCCCGCCGCCGCGGCCCGGATGCGTTTCTTCTGCGACGACATGCAGGTCGATTCCGACGAGCCGCAGCAGGTCTCCGCGACCGACCCCGCGAAGGGCGCCCTGCGGCTCACCCTCGCGCGGCCCGAGTTCGCCCCGAAAGCGCCCTCCTCGCTCTCCGGCGTGCTGCATTGCCCCGGCGGCTGGCCCGGAATCGGCTCCCCCTTTGTTGAAATCTCCGTCCCTTGGCCGAAGGGCACCTTTCCCGAATGAAAACAGACAATGCCCTCCTTCCCGGCGAACGCTGCCGCTCGAAATGGTGCGAAGTGCGCCGCTCCGGCATCCACGGACGCGGTCTCTTCGCCAAAAAACGCATCCCGCAAGGAACGCCCATCATCGAATACATCGGGGACAGGATCGACAAGGAGGAGTCGAACCGCCGCGGCTGGGCCCGCATCGCCTACGCCAAGGAGACCGGGGACGCCGCCGTCTACATCTTCACCCTGAACGACCACCACGACATCGACGGGAACGTGCCGCAGAACTCCGCCCGCCTCATCAACCACAGTTGCGACCCGAACTGCGAATCCTATATCGAGGAGGACCGCATCTGGATCGCCGCGCTCCGCGACATCGAGGAGGGCGAGGAACTTTTCTACAACTACGGATTCGACCTCGAATCGTGGCGGGAACACCCCTGCCGCTGCGGCTCGCCACGCTGCGTCGGCTACATCGCGGGCGAGGAATACTGGCCCGAATTGAAGAAACGCATCGCCCGGCGCGAGGTCAGGGCCAAGACGAAAGCCGCCGCGGACCCGAAGCCGACGAATCGACGACGGAGCGCCTGAGCGGGGATCGCGCCGACGCGCCCCCGGTTCACGGGATCCGCAGACTCTGCCCGGCGCGGATGCCGTTCCCGCTGAGGCCGTTGACGCGCTTCAATTCCGAGACGGAGGTGTTGTAGCGCCCCGCCAAGGAGAAAAGCGTGTCCCCGGAGGAGACCTTGTGGTAGGTCGTCGCGGGAGCGGCGGGAGGCGTGTCGGATGGCGCACTGGCTAGGACGGTTCCGCCCTCGGCAGGGGCGGGGGCGCTTTCGGGCCCAACGGACTCGCCGCCCGAGGCCCGCGCGGCGGAGGCCTCGGCATAGGTCGGATAGCCAGTGGAGGCGGGAGCCGCCTGCTCCGTCGTCCCGGTCGCCGCCACTTCCGCCGCCGCCGTCCGGGAGGCGGAGCGGTCGTGCCCTTTGGAATTGCTCTTCACCCAATCCTTGCGGTAGTTCCCCTGCTCGTCGAAGGGATATTCCTTCCGCTCCATCCCATGCCCCCCTGGCGTCTTGAGCTTCGCGGGATCGTAGCTGACATCCTTGTAGCTCTTCGCCGCAGTGGTCTTGCACTGGGTCAGCAGCAGGGGCGCGAAGACACCCGACAGGAGGAAGGCGGTGACTCGGAACAATGGGAGGGAACGCATAGTGGCGATGGAGTTCACAGGATGAAACGATTCGCAATCGGTCTTCGTAGAACCGTGTTTGGCTAAAATATACTGAACCTTTTTAAAAAATAAAGAGTGCTTAGTCAATGGGGCGAAGGAACCGGACGGTCATGCGGCCATGTCCCCTTCCCCCTTCGGCGAGGCCCTCGCGAAGAGGATCCGGGCGGTGACCAAGCCCGCGAGAAAACCCGAGAGATGCCCCTGCCAAGAAACGCCGGGCTTTCCGGGCAGGACGCCGGCGACCATGCCCCCGTAGAGGATGAGGACGGCAATCGCGACGAGGATCCAAGCGAGGGAGCGCTCGACGAAGCCACGAGCGAGGAGGAAGCCGAGGTAGCCGAAGACGAGGAGGCTGGCCCCGATGTGGTTCGTGCCGCCGGGGCCGAACACCCAGAGCGCGCCTCCCCCGAGGAGGAGGATGACGGTAGTGGCGGTGAGAAAGAGGGAGCGTCCGCCCAACAGGACGATGCCGCCCAAGGCGAGGAAGGGCAGGGTGTTCGAAGCGAGGTGGCCGAAGCCGCCATGGAGGAAGGGCGAGGCGGCGATGCCCGGCAGGGCGGCCAACTGGCGGGGACGGATGCCGAAGCGGTCGAGGGAGCCAGCGAGGAGGAGATCGAGGATTTCCACCGCCCAAGGGATCGCGGCAAGGGAGAGGAGAAGGCCGAGGTTCGCTCGCACCGCGCCCAGCACGGACTCGCGGCGGTGGTCGGCGGGGAGGAGCTGGGCTGGCATGGTTTACCTCTTACTCCTTACTCGTCCTCATACTCGGCGGATTTTGAGTAGGAGTAGGAGGACGAGGATGAGCAGGAGAGAACGAACCTCACTCCTCCTTCGCCCCTTCACCCCCATCACCAGCCTTCACGGCAAGGCTTTCGGGAGAGCGGCGGCTCAGCTTCGCGGCCTGCGACTTCAGATGGATGAGATCCCACCAAGTGTCGCCAAGCTCTCCGGCGAGGGGTTTGCTCTTGTCGCCACGCACTTCCTCGACCTGATCGAGCAGCTTCTGAGTCTCGCCGTGGACGTTGAGGACGAGCTGGGCGTCGTCGGGCGAGAGCTTTCCTTCCCCTTCGGGCACTTTGCCGAGCTCGGCTTTGAGCTTGTCGATGCCGCCACGGATACCGGCGATCCGGGGGTCCTGCTTCTCCTCCTGGACGGCGGGAGCAGCGGGAGCGGCGGCGGAAGACGCGTGCCCCGCAGCGGGCTGGAGAGGGTCGGACGCGCCGCCTGACCCTGTCTTGTCCCCGGCTTTGGCCGCCACCGGAGCCGGAGCGGTGACGGGTTCGGGAGTCTCGACGACGACCATGGGAGTGTTCGGCGCGGAGGACACGGGGGCGGTGGTTCTCGGGCGCATCGTGGCCCCGTTCGAAACCGGCGCGATGGGATCGGGATACTCGACCTTGGCGGCGGGGCTGAGCTCGATGGCTTCGACGAACTCGGGCTCCCTCGTCCCCGCCCCTCTGCCGAAGGTGCGGTTCGCCTTGCGACCGGAGGCGCTCTCGTGGTAGCCGGGAACGTCGTCGATGTCCTCGATGCTGTCGACCGGCTGGGCGCGCAGGGGCTGGCGGTGGGGTTCGTAGACCGGGGACTTGCCGTAAGCGACGGGTTGGTGAGTCGGCGCGGCCTTCCACGGCTCGCGGGTGATGGGCTTCTCGGTCAGCCCTTCGGTGCCGGTGTTGAGGGCGACGGGGGTGATGAGCATCATGAGGTGCTGGCGGCTGCGGTCCTGCTTGCGGTTCTTGAAGGCGCCGCCGATGAGGGGGAGTCGACCGAGGACGGGGACCCCCGTCTCGTTCTCGTTCGTGCGGGCGGCGTCGAGTCCGCTGATGGCGACGGTGTAGCCGCTCTGCACGGTGAGGGGCGCGGTGTAGACCCGCGAGGTGGCGATGGGATAGGGGTTGCCGTTGATGACTTCGGTGCCGATGATGTCGGAGACGGTCACGGAGACGTTGAGGAGGATCTTGTTCCCCGCCATGCGCTTTGGCAGGATGTTGATGACCGTGCCGATGGGCAGGTATTCGACCGAGGAGGTCTCGGTGGCCCCCGCGCCGAGGCTGGCGCTGGAGCTGGATCCGAGCACGGGCTGGTTCACGACGCTGCGGAAGGAGACCTCGCGGTTGTCGAGGGTGACCATGCGCGGGTAGGAGACCATGCGGGTCTTGCGGTCGTTGTAGATGGCTCGCAGCTTCAGGTTCAGGTCGCTGTAGCTGAGCACGGCGGTGGGGAGGGAGTAGCCGCCGATGTGGTTCAGATTGATGGGGCCGGAGTTGTCCGAGAGAGTCACCTCAAGGCCGTTTGAGCCGAGGACACCGTCCCAGTCGATGCCGAGGTCGGAGCTGGGGTCGCGGCTGGTCTCGACGAACTTCACCTCGACGGCGATCATGGGCTGGGGCCGGTCGGCGGAGGCGAGGTAGGCCTCGATCCACTGGTGCTGCTGGCGCGAGGCGACAACGTAGAGGGTGTTCGAGTCGCTGTTCCAGATGACCTTCGACTGCTGGACGGTCTCGCTACCGGCCAGGGCAGCGGTAACGACACCCGGTCTCTGCTGGGGTTGGCGGTAGACGAGGTCGGGCTGGCCTTGGAACCCGCCCACGGAGAGCTGCGCGACGTTGTCCACGGAGGCGGTCGGGGCGAAATGGGCGTTGCCCCCGGAGGCGGGGATGTCGAGGATGTTCTGGATGTCCTCAAGAATGCGCGAAGGCTCGGTGACGAAGAAGTCGGGGGAGCCTTGCAGACTCAGGCCCGAACTCGCCGAGCCTCCCCCGCTTTGCGAGCCCCCTCCCCCGCCGGAGCTGGTGGACTGGCTGTTTTTCGTGACGAGCTCCTGCGCGTTGTAGTTGATCTCGTAGATGCGGCCGATCAGCTCCTGGTCGTTCGCGGGACGCAGGTACCAAATGCCGTTGTCGTAGATCAGGGCGACGCCGTTCGCCTTCGCGAGGGTCTCGAGGGCGACGAAGGGGCTGGCGTTGAGGGTGAAGGTGACGAGGTCCGATCCGCTGCCCACGCCGTCAGGCAGTCCGAAGAACCCGATCCCGGCCTCCTCGGCCAACATGCGCATCACTTCGCTCAGGACCGCTTTCGAGAAGCTGAACTGCATCGGGGGCGCGTTGCGCAGGGGGGCGGCGGCAGCCTCGTAGGCGGGCGAGTTCGACAGCGCCATCTGCTGTCCGATCTGGGCACGGGCGGGTGATCCAGCAAAGGACACGACGGTAGCGAGGAGGATGAGGGAATGCTTCATCGCGATTTCTTAAAATTACGGATTTCATTATCTTATGAATTTTTAGAGACACAAGCGAATATTTTAGAATTATTAGAATTTTTCAAAAATTTCTTGCGTCTGGATTTTGCGTTTATTATGTTTATTATTGTTTTTACAATGAACATCTCCCCTTCATCCTTCCATCGACACTCCAGCGGCCTGTCGCTCGTCGAGGTTCTTTTGACCGTCGCCCTAATCTCGGTCATCGCCGCGATCGGTGCCGTGACGGTGACGGGGGTGACCCGCAACACCCAGCACCGCAAGCTGGAGGCCGACGTGCAGGCGCTGAACTCGGCGATCACCCTGTACCAAGCCAGCGGCGGGTCGCTGGACGGGCATGGCGATGCGAACGCCGTCCTCGCGAAGCTGAAGACGACACGTTCCAAAGCGGAGCGGGCGCGGCACGCCGGAGCGCCTTCGGGCCGCCTCATCGACCCCCGCATCGCCGCCGTGGCAGTGCCGGACTCCAGTTGGAAGCTGCGCGCCCGCTACGATACCGCAGCCAAACGGTTCGTCTCCGAGTCGAGCGGGAACGGGATCGAATTCGTCCTCGACGACAGCCTCGCGGAAGTCGCCGCGACATTGGAGGATCGCGACGCCGGGGCCGTGAGCTACGCGGCGACCTCGACTTGGGTGTGGGACCACGCCTCCACCGCGACCCCCAACGCTCCGGGCGGTCCCTCCAAATTCTCTACGAATCCGGGCGTCACCGACTCCTCCCCCGGAGATCCCGAGCCTGAACCCGAGCCGGAGGACCCCGGCCCGCCCGCTCCCCCGCCGCCGCCGCCGCCGCCGCGTCTGTCCACGCCAACCTTCGACCTCGCCGGGGGCGCGCATCCCGAAAACTCCTTCCCCCTCACGGTCTCGATCACGA
>DDTJ01000081.1 GCA_002344525.1 Akkermansiaceae bacterium UBA2367 | reverse complement strand
GGAGGCCTCGAAGAGGCGGCGCCCACCCTCGCGCCCCTCCGCCTCGATGCGCTGCTTGAGGCCCCAGATGGTCTTGGCCTCCGGGATGTCGTCGCCGATGCGAAGCCCCAGGAAGCTCTTGAAGCTGGTGCGGTCGAGGATCTGCTCCCCGGTGGCGTCGTCGCTGAGTCCGTGGAACTTTTGCAGCACCAGCACCTTGAACATCAGCACGGGGTCGAACGGCGGCTTGCCTCCCTTGCTCCAGTCCCGCTCGTCGTAGCCGGCGAGCTCTCCGAGCAGTGGGCGGAAGCCCTCCCAAGGGATGAGGTCGCGCAGCTTGAGGATGCCAGTGGCCTTTTGGCCGATGGCCCGCTCATGCTCGATGGCACTGAACAGGCCGCCTCCGTTTCAGGCCTTGCGGTAGCGCTTCATCGCACACCTTCGCCAGGGAACCGAAGATGTGACAGAAGTTTGCTCTTCGGGGGAGGTTTCCAGACGTGCCCTTAAGGCTTGGCATTCGTCCCGGCGCGGAGGCAAGCGGAAGAGCGGAGCGCGGGCACTCTTGCCCGCAACGGCAGAGGCAGCGGGCGGATAGGCTCCGGGTGCGGACAGGAGTGTCCGCGTTCCCTTCTCGCAGCCGTCTGATCGGATCGGCTACGAGATAAATGAAAATGCTCTATCCAACAAGCCGCAAAACCGCCACCTCCGGCGGACAGAGGAAGCGGACCGGGATCTTCAGCGTGCCGATCCCTCGGGTGACGAAGAGCGAGGCGGGGCCGCGCCTGTAGAGGCCGTAGGGATACTTTTTGCCGTATTTCGGGAGGAGGAGGGGACCGTAGAACGGCGCGCAAATCTGCCCGCCATGGGTGTGGCCCGAGACTTGTAGGGCGATGCGGGGATCGTCGTGGAGGTCGAAGGTGTCGGGTTCGTGCCAGGCGAGGAGGACGGGCTTTTCCGGCGCGATGCCGCCCAAGGTGCGAGGCAGGTCTCCGAGCCGTCCGCAATGGGAGTCTGGCCCCGCGACGGCGAATTCGGGGAATTCCCGCGCTTCGTTGACCAGCACGGTGGCCCCCGCCTCCTCCAGGGAGGAACGGATCAGGGCGGCGTGCCGACGATCGTGGTTGCCGAGGATGGCGAGGGTGGCGAGGCGGGGGCTGAGATGGCTCAGCTCTTCGCAGAGCGGGGCGATGCCCACGGAGTCGCTGGAGATGTAGTCTCCGGCGAGAATGACGAGATCGACTCCTTCGTTGTTGATCGTCTCCACGGCGCGGCGGATCAGGCGCGAGTTGCCGTAGTCGTCGTGGTGGAAGTCGGACATCAGCGCGAGCTTCAGACCGTCGAGGGCGGCGTGGCGTGGGTCGAGGGGGATGTCGGTCCGTGTCACCGAGAGGCGGTGTTTCTCGGTCGCGCCGCATCCGAGACCTGCGAAGGCGCCGCCGCAAAGCACGGAGCGGACGAGCCATTTGCGCCGGGAGAATTTCATGGAAAAAAGGGGGGGCGTTGATTGACGCCGGGCGATGCGGGTGCCCGGAAAGGTCGCCGCGTTCCGCGATTTTGGAATTTCAAACTTCGGATTCGATACTCGTCTCATGGCGCAGGATACGCGTCCGTTCGATCCCGCCTTTCACCGGGGCGACCTGAAGCCGCCGTAAAACGTGAAAGGTCTTTTGGGCCGGAAAGTTCGGATTTCGAGCTTCGGATTTCGGATTTAACGAAGAACTGGCAAGATGCGGCGGAGCGGCTTCAATGGCAAAGCCACGCATGACTCCGAGTGTTCCTCCCCTTTGTCCCTATCTGCCTGAAGCGGACACCTCGATATCCGCCGTCTCGATCCGCGCGGTCGGGACGGACCGGGGCGAGGCTTTCTACCGGCTCGCCCTCGCCTGTGCCCAAGCCCTGTGGCGGCGTGGGCTGCCCGCCCAAGCGATCCTCCTTGTGAACCGCGCCTTCTCCGCCGACCTGCTCGGGGACGAGGCGGCCTTGCGCGAATGGCCGCCGCCCTACGCCGCGCTCCGTTGGATTCTGGAACAGCGGCGCGAGGACCAATTCATCGGCAACCCGCGCCGCCACTTCCAGCATCTCGCCACGCGTATGAGCGGCCCGCGCCGCGAGGCGCGCGTGTGGCGGGCTTGGGCCTGCTGGCGCATCGCCCGCGAGGTCTCGCCCGCCGATCCCGCCGATGAAAAACAGATCGCCGAGGAGGGGATCGTCGAACCGGACGACGCGACGATCCGCCGAGGGCTGGAGGCGGAGGGTTGGCCGGGAGAGGCGCGGGTTTGGGAGAGCGTCTTGGCCCTCAAATCAACTGCCGTCTCTTGACGTTCAGATATTGCGCCACCGTCTCGGTGCAAAGCTCCGCGTGCTCGGGGATGCCGAGTTCGACGCCGAGATGGCGGAGGCGGTTCGCGGTCTCGCGCAGTTCCTGCCATTGGAAATGCCCGCCGAGCTTTTCGTAGACCTCCGCCGTCGTCTCGGGGAGATGCTTCGGGGAGAACAGCGGATGCGCCGCCTCGGGCCGGACCATGTTCACCAGCACGAGATGCTGCCGGTTCACCAGCGGCAGGGCTTGGTGGAACTGCTCCGCCGTGAGCGGGTCGCTCAAATCGACGAGCATCACCAGCAGCGCCCGCCGCGTCAGCCGCCGCCGCAGGGCGACCATGAGCTGTTCGAAATCGGGCGCGACTGGCTTCGGTTCGAGCGTGTAGAGGGCGTCGCGGACGAGGTTGTAGTGGCCTTTGCCGTTCTTGGCGCGGATGAAGCGGTCCTCCTTGTCCGCGAAACTGACGAAGCCGAAAAGGTCCCCTTGCCGCTCCGCCACCGAGGCGAGGATGAGGGAGCAGTGGAGGAATTTCTCCAACTGCGTCGTCACGAGCCATTCCCCGCCAGCCGACTCCTCGCGATGGAGCCAGTCGCCGTCGAGCGCCTCGGCCACGGGCACGCGGATCTCGCGGGCGCTGAGGCGCGAGTGGTCGACGACCACGTAGATCTCCTGGGTGCGCTCGATCTGGTAGGTGCGCGTCACCGGGTTGCGCCGCCGCGCCGTGGCCTTCCAATCGACATCCACGTAGTCGTCGCCGGGCTGGTAGTCGCGGAGCTGCTCGAAGTCGCGGCCTTTCCCCACCTGCCTCACCATGTGGCTGCCGTCGTCGCCCCGCATCAGGAAGACGCCGGAGAGCCGCCGCCGCTCCGCCCGCAGGTCGGGGTAGACCCGCACCTCCGTCATCGGGGAGAAACGCCGCCGCACCAGCCAGAGTCCCAGCAGCGAGACGGTCTCCACCTGCGCCGTCTCCAGGAAGAAGCGTCCGCGCCGCAGCGGCTTCAGGGGATATTCGACGTGGCGCTGTTTTCCCGTCTCCAATCCGGTGAGGCGGCCCGTCACCTCGCCCTCGACGCGGAAGTCCGGCGGAATTTCGATGCCGTAGCGCAACCATTCCAAGGCGGGGCCGCGATTCGCGAGAGTCACCGGCACGACCAGTTCGCGTCCCTTGGTGCAGCGGATCAGCTCGGGCAGGTCGAGGGAGAGCCTTGAGAGCCGGTCCCGGGAAACGACGAGATCGGCGACCGAGACCGCGAGCACCAGCAGCAGCACCAAGCCCGCCGCCTTTCCCCAAGCCCCGTCGCTGTAGACGAAGACCGTCGCCGCCGGCACGACGACCAGTAGCGCGACCCAGAGCAGGGAGGGATGGGGGGCCGGGCGCATGTCGTTTCGCCGATCAGGAGGGGAGGGGGTCAACGCGGCACCGCGACCGCCTCCAGCAGCTTGTGGATCGCCTCGTTCACCGTGACGCCCTCGATCTCGTATTCGGGGCGCAGCACGATGCGGTGGGAGAGCACCGGATGGGCCATGGCGCGGATGTCGTCGGGGGTCACGTAGTCCCGCCCCTCGATCGCGGCGAGGGCGCGGCTGGAGAGGAGGAGCGCCCGCGTCGCCCGCGGTCCGGCCCCGACTTGGATGCTGTCGAGCTCGCGGGAGCGGCGCACGATTTCGACGACGTAGGCGACGAGTTCGTCTTTCATCGTGATCGCCTCCAGCGCCTCGCGCATCCGCTCGATCTGCGGCTCGGTCAGGACGGGCTCCACCGCCCCGCTCTCGAGGATGTGCTCCGGCGTCTCCCGCCCCAGCGAGGCCGTGGCCAGCTTCAGCTCCTCCTCCGCCGTGGGATAGTCCATCTCGACGCGCAGGAGGAAGCGGTCCTTCTGCGCCTCGGGCAGCGGATAGGTGCCCTCGTATTCGACCGGGTTCTGCGTCGCGAAGACGGTGAAGCTGGCCGGGAGGCGGTGCGTCTTCCCGTCGATGGTGACGAGCCGCTCCTGCATCGCTTGGAGCAGGGCCGACTGCGTTTTCGCCGGGGCGCGGTTGATCTCGTCGGCGAGGAGGAAGGAGGTGAAGACCGGCCCTTTCACGAGGTGGAAGGCGCCTTCCTGCAGGTTGAAGACGTTCGTCCCGGTGATGTCCGAGGGCATCAGATCCGGGGTGAACTGGATGCGCGAGAAGTCGGTCCCCAGCACCTTCGCGAGGGTGCGGACGAGGAGGGTCTTGGCCACGCCCGGCACGCCCTCGACGAGGATGTGGTTCCCTGTGAAGACGGCGATGAGGCAGAAATCCACCACCCGCTGCTGCCCGATGACGACCTTCGCCACTTCCGCCCGGGCGCGGGAGAGGATCTCGTTGACCGGTTGCAGGGCGGCGTCTGGACTGGGCTGGGATTGCATCGCCTGCTTCATCGCACAGAATGGCCGGGTGGGGCAAGCGGAGAATGAGGGGGGGTGGAGTCCGAAGCTCGAAATCCGAAGCCCGAAGCCCGAAGCTCTGCGGGAGTTCCGCCCTTTTTGTTCTCTGCTCCACCCCCACTTGGCGGGACCTTTTGCTTTTCACCGCCCCCCGAGCAGGGGCTTGGTCCCCGGCTGTGTGTCCTGTGCGGACGGACACATACAACCGCCACATGCGCCTAGCGCATCGCGCGTCTTCAATGCCTTTCGGCTGTGTGTCCTGTGCGGACGGGACGAATCCGACGTAAGGGATCACCTCGGAGCCTGCAGTCTTCAATGCCTTTCGGCTGTGTGTCCTGTGCGGACGTCATGGACTACGCAACAGGCATTAAGGCCGTCCGAGCGTCTTCAATGCCTTTCGGCTGTGTGTCCTGTGCGGACAGCGTCCCCGAAATGCGGTATCACAAAATGCGCGACAATAGTCTTCAATGCCTTTCGGCTGTGTGTCCTGTGCGGACCGGCAAGCCAGATCCTCTCGAGGATTGACAAGGAACTCATCGGTCTTCAATGCCTTTCGGCTGTGTGTCCTGTGCGGACCGAGGATGTCCGTAAGACCTTGCCCTCGGGTGAGGAAAGTCTTCAATGCCTTTCGGCTGTGTGTCCTGTGCGGACACATCAATCTTCCAGTTTGTTTTCATTTGACTGGAACTGCCCGTCTTCAATGCCTTTCGGCTGNNNNGGCTGTGTGTCCTGTGCGGACGGGGAGCCGAGACCCCAAGAGCCTTTTTCATACGCGCCACGTCTTCAATGCCTTTCGGCTGTGTGTCCTGTGCGGACAGAAAAGAGGAGGGGTATAGTTGGGGACGTTCCAAAAGTCTTCAATGCCTTTCGGCTGTGTGTCCTGTGCGGACCGCGTGTGGCCGCGACAATGTCCAGAGGAGCCGACCAAGGTCTTCAATGCCTTTCGGCTGTGTGTCCTGTGCGGACGCAGCAATACCGGGAGAAGCCCGGCGATGACGCGGTGGGTCTTCAATGCCTTTCGGCTGTGTGTCCTGTGCGGACGTCCGAGCGCGGCTGTCACTCTCCACACGGCAGCTAGCCGTCTTCAATGCCTTTCGGCTGTGTGTCCTGTGCGGACCAGCCATGACGGCTGCGGGCACATTTCCCCCGAAATGGTCTTCAATGCCTTTCGGCTGTGTGTCCTGTGCGGACGGCGTTCCTCGGTCAACTCAACTCCATCTTCGGCCCCGTCGTCTTCAATGCCTTTCGGCTGTGTGTCCTGTGCGGACACCTAGGGATGTTTCTCAATTTTGCGGAAATTGAGGATATAGTCTTCAATGCCTTTCGGCTGTGTGTCCTGTGCGGACCCGCCTATCTGGAATGCCGAATTTTCAAATCCAACACGCGCGTCTTCAATGCCTTTCGGCTGTGTGTCCTGTGCGGACCTGGTGCGATGCATCCGAGCAGCATGTGTCCGAGACGAGTCTTCAATGCCTTTCGGCTGTGTGTCCTGTGCGGACGTAGTGTATATTTGACGTATGACCGATTCCACCGATTCGTCTTCAATGCCTTTCGGCTGTGTGTCCTGTGCGGACCCCAAGCCCGCACCGGCTACCACGGCTCCGTCATGACCGTCTTCAATGCCTTTCGGCTGTGTGTCCTGTGCGGACACCTGCATGGTGGTCTTCCCCGCCCGCGATCTGTGGGAGGTCTTCAATGCCTTTCGGCTGTGTGTCCTGTGCGGACTGACACAAGCCGAGGCCGAAACCCTAGATCGGTGTTTCGGTCTTCAATGCCTTTCGGCTGTGTGTCCTGTGCGGACTCGATCACGAAATCAACGGGCAACCCTTGGCGCCCGGATGGTCTTCAATGCCTTTCGGCTGTGTGTCCTGTGCGGACACGCGCCAAAGACTATATCGGGGAGACCAGCAGATTTTATGGTCTTCAATGCCTTTCGGCTGTGTGTCCTGTGCGGACCGGATGACAAAACCCCCGATTTCAATTCTGCCGAAGCGGGTCTTCAATGCCTTTCGGCTGTGTGTCCTGTGCGGACACGGCGCTCACCAAGACCTACACGACCTGGGCGAAAATGGTCTTCAATGCCTTTCGGCTGTGTGTCCTGTGCGGACCGGTCCCTCCGCTGAGGAGATTCAGGCCGAAATCGACAAGTCTTCAATGCCTTTCGGCTGTGTGTCCTGTGCGGACGGGGAGACCAGCAGATTTTATGCCGCCGGTCTCCGTTCCAGTCTTCAATGCCTTTCGGCTGTGTGTCCTGTGCGGACCCACCCGGAACTCGCGAACCATGTCGCTTTCCAGACCTTGTCTTCAATGCCTTTCGGCTGTGTGTCCTGTGCGGACCACAAGAACGACGCCCTCAAGGCCGCGTTCGCCCTCGCGGGTCTTCAATGCCTTTCGGCTGTGTGTCCTGTGCGGACGCCTCGTAAAATCCAGGGGGTTTCATTACTTCCCCTGGTGTCTTCAATGCCTTTCGGCTGTGTGTCCTGTGCGGACCATAATCCAGCAGGTGGGAAATCACCTGCCGGAAATCGAGGTCTTCAATGCCTTTCGGCTGTGTGTCCTGTGCGGACGAAATCACCTGCCGGAAATCGAGGACGAGGCCATGTGGTCTTCAATGCCTTTCGGCTGTGTGTCCTGTGCGGACACTTGGAAATGCTGGAAAACGCGTATCTCTACATGGTTGGGTCTTCAATGCCTTTCGGCTGTGTGTCCTGTGCGGACCGAAAAATCCACCTTCCGAAAGGGCGGGGCCGAAAGGTTGTCTTCAATGCCTTTCGGCTGTGTGTCCTGTGCGGACGGAACGCGGGGCGTTGATCGCCCCCGATGCCGACGCTTGGTCTTCAATGCCTTTCGGCTGTGTGTCCTGTGCGGACGGGGAGACTAGCGGATTTTATGCCTCCGGTCTCCTTTCCGGTCTTCAATGCCTTTCGGCTGTGTGTCCTGTGCGGACTTTATGCCTCCGGTCTCCTTTCCGTCATCCGGCAGGTGGTCTTCAATGCCTTTCGGCTGTGTGTCCTGTGCGGACCGAAATCAACTGGACCACTGGGAACGGAACCCCCGCAGGTCTTCAATGCCTTTCGGCTGTGTGTCCTGTGCGGACATGTCGCGTGGCGTCGCACCCAGCTATGGGAGCCGGAGTCTTCAATGCCTTTCGGCTGTGTGTCCTGTGCGGACCGCGTGGGGGGTGGCATGGGTCGCCCTCGACCTGCTCGACGTCTTCAATGCCTTTCGGCTGTGTGTCCTGTGCGGACCGCGCCCGACCCTGTCGATTTTCCCGCTGCCGCTCCTGGTCTTCAATGCCTTTCGGCTGTGTGTCCTGTGCGGACACGAAACCTTCCGACCGTTAATTCCGACCGTTAAAAAGTCTTCAATGCCTTTCGGCTGTGTGTCCTGTGCGGACCACGGAAGCGAAATTCCAAGTACGCCGGATACTTGGTCTTCAATGCCTTTCGGCTGTGTGTCCTGTGCGGACACGACGAAAATTCCGGAAACGCTGAAAAGGCGACCCGTAGTCTTCAATGCCTTTCGGCTGTGTGTCCTGTGCGGACGCGACTCCGCTCCCCTGACTGTCGAGCAGTTTTACGAGGTCTTCAATGCCTTTCGGCTGTGTGTCCTGTGCGGACACGTCTAAGAATCCGGCATCACTTTACGACTCGACTGGGTCTTCAATGCCTTTCGGCTGTGTGTCCTGTGCGGACTGATTGCCCACATGCCGGAAATAGAGGACGAGGCCATGTCTTCAATGCCTTTCGGCTGTGTGTCCTGTGCGGACCCAACCGATTCCTCACCGAACAGTTCCTCGACTTCTACGGTCTTCAATGCCTTTCGGCTGTGTGTCCTGTGCGGACTATATTTTGGCATGGAAAAACCCATATCGATAACACCGAGTCTTCAATGCCTTTCGGCTGTGTGTCCTGTGCGGACAAGTCTTTGGCGATGAAAAGCGCCAAAGACTACATTGGGTCTTCAATGCCTTTCGGCTGTGTGTCCTGTGCGGACACGAGGCCATGCGCCTCGTCTCATCAAGGGGGTTCCATTGTCTTCAATGCCTTTCGGCTGTGTGTCCTGTGCGGACGAGAAAAAGAATGATCGAACCACTTCACCTCATGGAATGGTCTTCAATGCCTTTCGGCTGTGTGTCCTGTGCGGACGCTCGGCACCCAACCCAAACCCAACTGCTACACCTGATGTCTTCAATGCCTTTCGGCTGTGTGTCCTGTGCGGACGCGGCCAACCCCCGCGAAGCCGCCCAGCGCGGGCTCAAGTCTTCAATGCCTTTCGGCTGTGTGTCCTGTGCGGACGCGGTGTTCCACTGGGCCAGGGAGTTTGTCTGCCGGGTGTCTTCAATGCCTTTCGGCTGTGTGTCCTGTGCGGACCGAGTTAGCGGTTGAAGCTATCGGACTCGTGAAGTCGTCTTCAATGCCTTTCGGCTGTGTGTCCTGTGCGGACGCATCGCTCGTCACTCAGTCCGTCTCGGTCACGAACAGTCTTCAATGCCTTTCGGCTGTGTGTCCTGTGCGGACAGACTACATCACCGAAACCATCGCGGAAAACCCCTACAGTCTTCAATGCCTTTCGGCTGTGTGTCCTGTGCGGACAGACTGGGGGGGAACGAATGGAATCCCGAATCTTTCCCGTCTTCAATGCCTTTCGGCTGTGTGTCCTGTGCGGACCCCTCAGCCAGCGCGGGAAACGTCTCTGATGAGATCGCGAGGTCTTCAATGCCTTTCGGCTGTGTGTCCTGTGCGGACAAGATATTTTCCGGAGAACGCAAAAAAATCACTTGATCGGTCTTCAATGCCTTTCGGCTGTGTGTCCTGTGCGGACCTACATCAAGCGAATCAACGTCCTCAGCGCCTCCGGCGGGTCTTCAATGCCTTTCGGCTGTGTGTCCTGTGCGGACCCTTATCCGCAAAGGCAAAGTGAAATCCCTCGATGCTCGAATGTCTTCAATGCCTTTCGGCTGTGTGTCCTGTGCGGACTCGCAGTCTCCTCTGCGAAGCCCTTGAGAGGGACACGGTCTTCAATGCCTTTCGGCTGNNGCTGTGTGTCCTGTGCGGACCCATTAACCTCGACGCAACTTTATGATAACCTTCCCCTTGTCTTCAATGCCTTTCGGCTGTGTGTCCTGTGCGGACCCGCGCATGTCATAATTAAGCAACTTACCCCTTTCATGCCGTCTTCAATGCCTTTCGGCTGTGTGTCCTGTGCGGACCCCCTCACTTATAACTCCATGAATGCCAAGGGCGCAAATCCGAAATCGGTCGCGAGGGCGATTTGACAAACCGGATATCGGTGCTTCTGCCGTCGCCACCTTGCTATCTTGGGGCGCGTTTTGTTTGCTGGTCATTGGTTGTCAATAGATTGCGCCGAGCGGTCTCGAACCCCCGGTTTTCCGGTCTCCAGATCTCGCGACCTGGAGCGCGCCACTTCCATCCTTACACCAGATAGCACACCACCTTCTCAGAGCAAACCATCGTCCCGGCGGTGAGGGTCTCCTTGGCCGATTTCGCGTCGATCTTGTAGGCGACGAGCCGGTCCTCCCCCTCGTCGATCTCGTCCAGCAGCTTCAGCCAGAAATCGGCGAACTCGTCCTCGTCGAGCCGACATTCGAACAGGCTGTATTGCACGCGCACCCCGTAGTCCTCGCAGATCCGGGCCACCCGCGAAAGGCGCTTCGGCTGGCTGATGTCGTAGGCGACGAGGGTGAGCATCTCTTTTTCTCCGGGGGCGGATCGTTCGTAGGGCAGCGGAGCGAAGGCCTCGTGCCACCAGCCCAGCGCCGGGGCTTCGGGGGCCATCGACGCTGGTTGCACTTCACTGTTCTCCATTTCGCGGATTCAGTTCATCACGAAGGCCTCGAAGGCCGACGGCTCCTCCAGCCCGCGCTTGAAGCGGACGACGGAGTCCTCGGTCTGCTGCCGCAGGGTGGTGCGGTGGCCGGCGAATTCGCTCATGAACTGGCGCTCCATGCGCCGCTCGTATTGCACGATGAACTTGGCGCGTCCCTCGTCGTTCAGATACACCCCGCCCTCGTGCGGGCGGAAATGCCTTTCGTTGAGGATCTGGTGCGAGAAGACGTCGAGGGCGAGGGCCTCGACGAGGACGGGACGGAAAGGCTCCATCAGGTCGAGGGCGAGGGACCAGCGCCCGTCCTCGGTCGCGTGGAGGAGCCCGAGCGCCGGATCGAGTCCCCGGGCGTGGATGGCCGAGACGATCTCGTGATAGAGCAGGGTCGAGCCGAAGGAGATGCAGGCGTTCACCGGGTTGAGCGGCGGGCGCGTCGAGCGGCGCTCGAAGGGGAAGGCCTCGGGCAGGAACCGTGCCCAGGCGGGGAAGTAGCGGGCCGCCGCCGCGCCTTCGTAGCCGCGCAGGCGCTCGATGGTGTCGGCCCGGTAGACTTCGCGCATCAGGGCTTCGAGATGGTCGAGGTCGGCGGAGACCGCGTCGCTGCCCCGGTTCGCGGCGAGGCGCTGCACGACGCGGCGCTGGTTGTAGATCTTCGAGGCGACGAGCCGACCCGCCACGGCGAGGGCGAAGGCCGGATCGAGGGTGGCGCGGTATTGGCGCAGCCGCCATGCCCCGTGAGCCGGGGCAGTGGGGTGGAAGGCCCCGAGAAAGCGCCCGTTCCAGCCGAGGAAGGCGACGGGGATCTCCTCGCGCAGCAGGGTGGCGAGGGCCTCGCCGGTGATCTGGGTGCCCTCCATCGCGACGAGCCGGTCGAGGTCGCGGATGGGGATCTCGCGCAGCACGGTGGATGTGCCCGACTCGTCCTTGCCGTGGACTTGGAGCCGCTCGGAGACGAGGCGCACGACGCAGCCGGGGGTGGAGACGCAGGCGGTGGGCATGTCGGCAGGATCGCACGCGACGCCCGTGCTGGCAAAGGCGTGGACCTCCGGGGATGTCCGGGAGATTCACCCCGCCCCGACCATCATTGCTGCCGCATTTCGAAGCCGATCCGGTTGCGTTCGGGAGCGAGATAGGGAATGGCGGACGCCAGACCGGCGGCCTTCAGCTTCTTGCGCAAGGTGGCGAGGGCCTTCGACAGATCGTCCGCCGTCAGCGTGCCGGAAAGCCGGGCGGTCGCTTGGTGGAAGGGATGCTCCCGCCGCCACGATTGGAGATGCTTCTGCAAGGGGGCGGTGGCGTCTTCCCGGCTCGGGAAATGATCCAGGTGGTTCGCGGCACGGACGAACAGGAAACCCGCGACGATCAGATCGCGGCCGGTCAAGAGGATCGGGCGGCCCTCGACGGTGAGGGTGTTCCGGTCGGCGTCGAATCCGACGAGAGGAGGCCGGTTTGGCAGGATTCTTTCCGCTTTGGCGTAGCGCTCCACCAGCCCCGCGAAGGTGCGGCGGGGTTCGTTGAGCTCCTCGAATTTGTTGCGCAGTGGCACAAAGGGGATGTCGGCCAGTTCGATGACGGCGTCGGCGGCACGGACGGGAGCGGCGGGCTGACCGAAGGGTTTGGCTGTCAGCTTTTGGTGGGGTTGGGCCGGGTAGAAGAATTCGCGGCAGTTCTCGAAGGGTTCGCTCACGAGCACATGGGTGATGCGGTCGGTTTCCTTGCCGAGCAGGCTCATGGCGGCGTAGAGCAACGCGCCCATCGTCTTGCGGCCTCCGGCGATGGAGGCGATGACGCGGTGATCCTCCGCGTCGGCGCAGGGCGCGAGGGTCTGGACGATGAAATCGGCGGCCTGGGCGTTGTCGTCGCGGGTGCGCAGGTCTTCGGCGGGCGTGCGCACGCCGGTGGCGGCATCCGGCAGGCCGATGACGCGGACGGAGAGCTGCAGCTTGGCGCTGCGTCCCTTCAGCTTGGCGAGGGCGAAGACGTCCCGGCGCAGGCAGGCCCACACGGTCTGGCCGTCCCACGGATCGAAGGGGGCGAGCAGCAGCTCCTCGATGTCCCGCCTGCCCTTTGCCGTGGTGACCACCACCACCTCGTCCGGCACCACGGGCGGAGTCTCCCGGGCGAGCGCCCAGATCGTCTCGGTGATGATGGCGGGCGACATCCCGCTGACGGCGACGAGGGTGGTGGTCATGGGGGCGGGAAGGATGAAGGCATTCTCTACTTATTCGCTAAAGTGGGTGACGATCTCGTCTCCTATCAGGATTTCGATTCCCATTTTTTTGCCCATGGCACGAAGGCGACCCTCTTCATCCGGGGATTTCACACGGAAAAGACAAAGAATTCCCGAGGCATGAGAGCCTCCCAGCGTTCTGGTGCGATCCCTCCATGAAGAGAGGTGCTCGAGCGATGAAACATGGGCGGTGCTAGTTTTGCAAGATACCACAGCCAGATTCAGCCGACGGCGATCAACGGCAATGAGGTCGGTTTCCCCATAATCCTCGCCAGTTTGATCGGAAGGCTGGACACTCCAATGAATGTCACCATAGCGTGATCCATCGTTTGCGGCGGCAGCAACGGCCAGTTCCAACCAAGCTCCATCCAGCAAATTGGAGACGCGCTCCACGGCTGATCGCTTCGGTTCCGTCTGCATGTGAACTTCGCCAGACGCATCCACGGACAACAGACCGGCTTGAACAGCCGCATCCAGATAATCCTGTGCCGCATCCGCCTCAGGAAACGGCAAAGGAGACAAGAGAAAATCTTTGAGTTTCCCCGATTTGCTTTCGACCCGACCGTTCTTGTCTCTCGGGACAGCGGTTCGGATCCGTGATGTCCAAGCAGCGACGGCTTCATGGTGTTGGGATCGGATACTCCATGCTGCTTTGCCGAATTCCAGCAGTTGTGGTGTGATGGAGTCTTTGCGGAACTCTTTGCCCTGTGCGGCCATGACGACAGGAACGGTAATTTGATTCAAAAAGCTGTGGAGTTCCGGCAGGATTTTAAGAAACGGACCTGTCCCGCCGTCAACGAAATTCCGTCTATGCAGGGTGTCCGTGTACAGGGAAGGGATGCGAAGGTGCTCCGCCACGCGATAGGAGCCGATGGACATGAGTTTGGTGCCGCCCGTAAAGTTCAGGCATAGGGAGTGTCCTTTTTGGCGTTCGCAAAGAGTTGTAAGGAAAGCGGAAGTTTCCGTGATGTCGGGGGATGCCCCGGGAATTGTTTCGGGAGTGAGAAATTTGGTTTCCGTCAATCCAGCTTCACGGCATGCGGTTTCCAGATAAGAAGGGGTTCTATCAAACCTTGGATCACTGCTGCGCACTTGAATGACATGGCTGGGGCGTAGAGCCAGCGTGGGAAGCAGATTTTGTAGCGTCTGCTCGCTGACAAGATGGATGAGGGTAAGGTTGTCCATGATCAAGAGTGAAACCGAATCCGCAGCACCTGCCACCCCGAAATGCTCTCCAGTCCGACCTCCTCCCCGATCCGGGGCCGGAAGCCGGGCACGTAGTCCGGCGACAGCACCCAGACCTCGTCGAAGACGTGTCCGTCGAGGCTGGGCAGGTGGTCGGTGGTGAGGCGGAGGGCGGGGCGTTCGGTCGCGGGAGCGGGGTCGAGGCCGAGGACTTCGCCTGCGGCGGCGCGGGTGTTCCCGTGGCCCCAGAAGGAGAGGAAGCCCTCGGCACGGGCGCGGCGGCGGAGTTCGTCCAGCGACGCGGGTTCGACGTGCGCGGGACGACGGATCAGGCCGAGGGGGTAGGTGCTGCCGAGAAGGATCATGGCGGGAATGTCATCTCCATTCTCGCGGATGGCGATTTCACGGATATCCAGGGATGTCAGCGGGAACGTCGTGGCGGAGCGGGGTCCGGTTTGACAAGGTGCGAGGGTTCATGCCCGACGACGGAGGACTTGCGTGATCGTTCTCCGAGAACTCGGTCATGGGGGGCTTCAAAGACAACGAGCTCGTAGTTGTTGGATTTGATGTCGCGACGGACTGGGCGGAAGTAGACGGCGCTCGTCTGCCGGGGATCGGATGTGCCGAAGGGCGACGGGGTTGAAACCGGTCGATTGGACATGGTGTCGATTTTCCAACCGCTGGCTTTTCGGGTGCCTTTGACCAATGCGCCGATTTCCTTGATGATTTGAGTTTCGGACAAGGGGGCGGATCGGTGCTCGGTTCTGAATCCGGCCTCCTGAATTTTCGCGAGGATGGAGGAGTCAAATGGCGATTCATGGCAGACGACGGCTCCGAGGCCACGGGTGACGCGCAGGCCGAGACCACCAAGCTGGAGGAAGGCGCGGAGAGCGAGATCGAGTCGGTCTTGCAGGTCGGTCGGCAGCGGTCGGCGCTGGAGAAGTTCGAGACGGAACGTGGAGCGAGGAGCGAGAACTCCGGCGGAAGTCCAGCGCGGGCCGAGGGTTCTGCGTCCGCTACCCGGAGGTTTGCCGGAGACGGAAGCAAAATGCCAAACGTAGGAATCGGGTGAATTGGGATCGATCTTCGGTGGATTCCAAGCAGGGCCAGGTTTTCGATCGGCGACGCGGAGATGGATGGAGCTGCTTGCGGTCGTGCCCGCAATGCCACCAAAGACGGCGCGCTCTTCGTCTGCGGAGCCGCCAAGAGCACGAAGCCACCAACGGAGCTGACCACGGATGGAGGCGGCACGGATTTCGGCTTTGGCCTGATCGGCTCCTGAGCAGAAGCAGGGGGTGATGATCTCAAGGGTATAAGTTTTTCGGATCATGGGAGGTGCATCGTGGCGGGTTATTGCGGAAGCCAGTCTTCGGGGAACCAGTCTTTCTCTTTGAGTCGTTTGCGAATGTCTTTCATGTCCTTTGTCCTGATGAAATCAATGAGCTTGTTGCGCCAAGCTTCGTTCTCAGGCTTTCTTAGTTTCCCGATTTCTGGTTCCAGTTGATTGAGCGAGCCTGGATTCAGTTTGCCAAGAACGAGATTCTTGAAGAAGATGTCGTTGGCGTAGTCGCTGGCCGCTATCGAAGCTGCCTGCTCCGCTTCGGCTTTGTCTTCGTCCGAGATGGGCAAGAACCACCCATAGCCCGCTGCCGTCTTTGCGCCGAGCCCGAAGAGTTCGAGACCGTGGGCGAGCCAGCGTTTGGCGAGATCGAGGTCACCACCTTTGGCTCGGAGAAGAGGGATGAGAGGGAAGGTGAAGTAATCTTGCTCGCGCTGCGGTTTGATGGCGGGGAAGAAGACGGGCACGGGGTCTTCGGTGTCGGTGGCGACGGCGTTGGGATTGGTGCTTTGGTAGTATTCGGTGTGGTGTGGCGTGACGACGTCGAGTTCCAGGCCGGGGTCGGCATTCGGCGAGGCGGGGAGGAAGGCGATGGTTCCGGCGAAATTGGGGAGCTTTTTCCACGGCGTCTCTTCCGGGAGCTTCCAAGCGAACGCCTGTGCGAGGTGACGGGCAGCTTCAGCCCAAGTTTTTTCGTGGGATTCACCACAAGCCCAGCCGAAGTCGGAACGGAACAGCCCTTCCTTCTTTCCGGCTTCCCAATCCTTTTCCACCCAGCCGAAGACGCGGGCGATGGCGGCGAGCATTTCCGCAGGCGTGGAGAAGCCTTCGCAACAGGGCGAGCAGGCATCGTCTTCGGCGGGGCGGTCGTTTCCGGCGGCGATCCAGTCGTGGAGGGCTTGCAGGGCCATGCGGCGGGCGCAGCCTTTGACGGCGCTGCCGGGAACGAGCGGGAGTCCGTAGCGGTCGAGGTTGACGTTGGCGTTTTCCATGACGCCTCCGCCGAGATCGACTATGAGACGGGACATGAGCTGGGCGTGGAGTTGGGTGGCGTTGGCGGGGAGCCAATCGGAGCCTGTCGCGCTTTGAGCTTTTCGTTTAAGGAGGGAGTTGAACCAGTCTTTGCGCGGTGTGCGGTCCTTTTCGTCCTTAGCCTGCGGATCAGCGAAGCGGCTTTGGAATAGGCTTCTACTTTCGCACAAAGGCAGGCCGGAACCGCCAAGAACGCCGAACGTTTCGGGTATGGTGTGAATAGGCATGGCTAGGCGTTGTCTTCGTTGGATTCCTTCACGGCGAAACGTTTCAGATAAGAAATGAAAGCGAGTGCCTCGGCAGTAGCGCGTTGAAGGTCATTGCTGGTGGCATTGCCAGTGGTTAGCTTCTCGATGAGTTTTTTCGCGGAATCGCATTCGGTGAGGATGCCAATGCCGTGAACCGGATTTTTGAGATGTTGGGCCACTTGGTCCATGGCGTCCTGCATTTCCGGTCGTTTGGCTTCGCTTTCCTTTTTGGGTTCGTCCGCGAACGCGGCGGCGGCGAGCAGGCCGTTGGAGATGATCATGGCGGGCAGTTTGCTGACGGTCTGCTTGGTAATGCGGGAGCCGTTTCGATTGATGGCCTCAAGTGCTTTGGCAGCACGGATTTGGTCGAGGTTTTGCATGGCGGTCACTCTCCTTTCGTTTCGATGTTGATGGTGGCGGAGCAGAAGCCGAGTCCGGTGGAGGCGTCGCCGCCGAATTGGAAGACCTTCTTGTCGGAGACTTTGGCGGCGAAGGCTTGCAGGGCGTCGTCGGGTGATTTGTCCTTGTAATCTCCGCCGGGCACACGGCTCTTGGTCGCGTTGAGAACGGAGTAGAAGAGGGTGTCGGCGGGAACGTTTTCCTGGTTGAAGAGACCAGTGCCTTCGGCGGTGCCGGTTTCGTCTGAGATGCGGACGTGCTGGGCGACTTCGCAGGCGGTGGTGGCGAAGTGCGACATCATGCCGTTGGAGAGGATGACGAGGCGGTCCTTGATGGATCGGAAAAGATCGTCGGGGACAAGTTGGGCGAGGGCTTTGGCGAGGCTTTCGGGATAAGTTCCCGTGTGGGTGAAGCAGTATTCTTCGAGGACGATTTGCTTTTTTTCGTTTCCGACTCCGAGTGGGTCAGGTTGAAAAATGGCAAATGCCTTGTCGGCTGTGTCCGTTGGCTCCTTGATGGCTTTGATTTCGTTCGCAGCCTCGCCGGTGAAAACGCCATCCCGGGCGGCGCGCTGGAGCATGAGCGGGCAGGTGATCCAAGCGTAGGAGCCGCGGGCCGAGCGGATGGGGAAGGCGAGGACGCGGGCTTCGGAGAAGAGGAGGGAACCGGCGAAGGGGAGGTCGGTCGTATCGGAGCCGAAAAGCCAAGCGCATTCGTCAGCCTGCTTGAGAACGTGGGTTTTCTTGCCGTTGATCTCCTTTTCCTCCGTGGATAGGCGTTGTTTGGAACCCTTGCCGTTGTCGTGCGTGGCTGGCCACTGGTCCGCAAAACTGCCTTTCAGCGAAGACGCCGGAATGATCGGAAACCCCGTATGCCGCTCGCGCTGGACGGGTTGGTCGATGGCCCCGACGGAGGCTCCGGCTCCGACGTGGAGCGGCGTGCGGGTGAAGAGGTAGAGGATCTTGGTGGTCATGGTGGGGAAGTGGCGGGTTTTCAGTGGTCAGTTTTCAGAGTGGCGGGGTGGAAGTCCCAAGTGCCGCAGACGCCGAGGCCGAAGCCTTTTTCGCCGAAGAGGGTGGAGCGGCGGTTGCGGATGGGTTGAGGGTTGAAAGTTGAGGGTTGAGAGACTCCGGAGCCGTGCCAGTTGAGGGCGGTAGCGAGGGCTTTGGCGGCTTCGGGAGATTCGGCCTCGAAGTAATAGATGCTGCCCGCCGGGACGGCGAGATGGGTGGATTTGGCTCCGCCTTGGGCTCTGTCGGGATCGGCTTCGTTGGGAAGCGCCCAGCCGGTGACGGGAAGGGGCTTGCCGATGATGGCGGCGACGAGACGGGCGTCGATGTTGGGGGTGGAGGCGTAGCCTTTGCCGGCGGCGTTCAGATTCCGGCGGCGCTTGCGCTCCTCCGGGCTGACGCTTTCCAGCAAGACCTTGCCGGATTGCGGACAAACCCAGGTGGGCAGCCAGCCGCCGGGATGGGCTTTGCGCTCGGTTCCGCGTTTGGAGATGCCCGCCGCGATGCCGGGAAAGACGGCGGGGGAGAGAAGGATCCATTTCACCAGCCACTTGCCGTCATGCTTCGCGAATCCTTCGGTGAGGCCATGGGGAAGAGGCGGGGTTCCCGTGGCCTCGCGGAGGGCGGTGCAGACACGCTGCTGTCCGCCGATGATCACGGGGGTGCGGATTCCCGAATTGGGCAGGAGTTCGGTGATGAGATCGCGTTTGTGGCCCGCGTCGCCGCCAGTCTTGTCGTCGGCTTGGGCGAAGACTCCGAGTTGCCAGCCTTCGCGAAGGCGGAGGTAGTGGGCGGAGTAGAATTGGCCTTCGACCACGCTGCCGCTTTCCGGAGAGATTTCGATGCCGTAGGTGGATTCAGCGTCGGCGAATTCCGCGTCGCCCAGCCGCTGGGAGGCGGGATCGGGCGTGCCGGTGAGATACTCCCGCCAAGCTCCTTCGCTCCACCAAGGCTTCGGCGTGTCCTTGGAGGGCGGTTTGCCGGAAACGACGGGGTGGAGGCAGGGCGCGGCGAGGCTGGAAGCTCCCGGTGTGGTATTGCAGGGCCGGAGAACCGCTTCCCCGGAGTCGTCGGCATCGGCGGGGCGGGGGAAGAACCAAGTGCGGTCTTGCCCCTTTGTGCAGACGGGGAACGGCCCGGCGGTGACGAGGGAGCCGAATTTGCGGTCGCGGGTCTCTTGGTAATCGCCGCTGCGCCCACGACGATGTTCGTGGACGCCTGCGAAGCCCGCCCGATGCAGCGCCGCGTGGAGGGCGTGGTTGATGACGTTGGGCAGCGGCCACGCGGCGCCGTGGCCGCTGGAGGCTCCGCCCATGGGGCGACCGTCGCGGAAGAAAAGGACGTCGGTGGGTTCGAGCAGGATGGTGTTCATGGGTCAGTTGCCTTTCGGCGGGTTCATGGGGTTTCGGATCTGGTGCGGTGGGCGAAGGCAACGGTGGTGCAGAGGCCGATGAGGGAGGTGAGCAGGGTTTGTGGAACCTTCCCGAGATGGTCAAGGTATTCGTCGAGCTTGGGAAGCAGCGTCGTTCCGTTCTCCGTGGCCATGCCCGTGGCGGATTGGCGGGAGATGGCGAAGGCGAACTCCTGCCGGATGATGGCGGCGGCATCGAAGTCCGGCGCATCCTGCAAGCTGCTGTGGGTTGCATAGGGTTCGAGCAACTGGCAGACCCTGTGCGGGAACTTGCGGGTGAGCGCTCCGTTGCCGAGTCCTGCGGCGATGGCCTCGTAGAGCGCAAGCCCGCCGGACTCCCATTTGCTGCCCCATTCGGTGATTTCCCCGGAGCGTTTGAAAAGGGAGACGGCAACGGCGGCGCGGCCGAGCTGGTTCTTGGCGCGTTTTTCCGCCGCTTGCGCCGCGCGGACGACATCCTGCAAGGGGGACTTGAAGTGGGCGATGGCGATGCCGACGGAGCAGTCCGCTGCCGGGCCGGGGACGATGGCGGGGAAGGTTTTCGGCTCGCCTTGCATGATGAGATAATTGTCGGCGTGCAGTTGCACGAAGCCTTCCTGCTCGACTTGGAAAAGGGGCAAGTCGCGTTTTTCCCGATAGTTATGTTCGGGGTCCACTTCCCAGCCGCCTTTGACGTTGTTCAAATCCCGCGTGCCGCGGAAGGCGGCGCGAAGAGCTTCTGCGCAAGCCAATGCCTTTCCGGCTGGGAGCAGGGCGAGGACGTCATCGCCGCCACTGTATACGAGACAGCCATCGAAGGCCTCCACGATGCGGCGGGCGCACACGTTGGAGAAGGTGCCCAGCATCTCGGAAAACTGAAGGTGGAAGGAGGGATTGAGCGGGCGTTTCACGCCGCGCAATGGCCGGAGAGCTTCGTTGCCATCGAGATATTTCTTGGCTCCTTTCTGTTGTCCGTTTTCTTCGTAGTCCGCGAGCAGCTCATCAAGAGTGGGCATGTCCGGGTGGCTGCCGCTGATCCATTTGCCCATCTCGTCTCCATCGAAGGCGATGACGGCGAAGTAGGCGGGGCCGTCTTCCCGGTCCTCGTCTTCCTTGTCGGAGTCGTCGAAGGGACGGCCTTGGGCGATGAGGCGGGTGTCGGGAATGCGGAAGAAGCGGTCGTCAAAACCATGCTTGGGTTTCAGCCATGCGTAGGGCCAGAGGCGCTTGATGAGGGTAATGGCTCCGAGAACCTCGCCTTTTTTGAATAGTTTTTTCGGACCGATGGCGGAGGACAGATTTGGGACATGGTCGTCTTTGATTTCGCCGGTGGCGAGATTGAGAACGGCCTCTTCTTTGCCGGTAAGGCTGTCCTTGTCATTCATCAGGCCTGTGCCGCGACTGGCTTGGGGCCATGCTTTCCAAGCCCGGTTCTGCCGCACAGCGTCGAGCTGCCAGTTGAGCAGGGAATAAAGCGCGGACCAGGCGGCTCCTGGGTTGTCGAGCTTGGCGTCGTTCTCGAGTTTGGATTTGTCCTTCCAGCCGCGCTTCGGGCCGTCGGGGAATCGTTCGCACTCGAAGTTGCGCACATCCCGGTGGTCTTTGGGCATGTTCGCAGCGAGGTCGAGAATGGCTTTCAAGCCAGCGCCGGGATCGTGTTTGTCGTCCTTGGGCAAGGACTTGATAAGGGCTTCCGCGTCCTTCGGGTATTGGGGCCACGGCAGGACTTGCCAAGCCATTTCCAGATGACGTTCCACTTGCGCAAAGAAGCGCTCATTCTGCGCGGAAATGGGTTGCAGCGGGTCGATCTTCCCGACGGCGAGCTTCCACACCTTTTCCGCAATGTCGTGGAATTGCTTTCTCACGACCTCCTCGACCTTCCGGGCGATTTGCTCGGCTTGGCTGGCTGGGACCAAGGCGAGGAAGCGGTTGGGCAGGCTGGGGGTGAGCAGGCGTCTCCTGGCGTAGGCGTTTTCGTAGCCGAAGCTTTTCCAGAGGCTGTCGTCGCCTTCTTTTTGGATAAAGGCATTGTCCCAGATGTCGTTCTTCAACAGCAGATCGAAAATGGGCTGGCCGCAAAGATTGGGAAAGATGACCTGATCGGGTCCGAGCGTGAGCGCGATGTGCCTGAGCGCCGTCGCCGTCAAATAGCTGAGCAGGTAGCTGCCGCTCCACAAGTCGAGAGTGCGACGGGCGGCGGCGATGAAGTCCTGCACCGGGCCGATGTTGAACAGGAGGAAGGCCGGCCGGCATTTCCCATCCTCGACGCAGGCTTGGAAGGCGCTGACGAGGCTGTTGTGCGCCCAGATCGTATGGTCGGGCAGCCGGGTGTCCGCAGGCAAAAAGGCCATGCGTGGATCCTTGGGGTTGCGCTGATCGGACGCCCACCAACGCCAGAGCCGCCAGAACGCGAAGAATTGAGATTGATCGAAATCAGCTCCCTCGGCGACGTGGTCCAGGACGGGACGGGAGGCCCACGAGGAGTCGGTGGCGATTTCCGCGGTGGCGAACGGTTTGATTTTCAAGCTCGCTTTGCCGAGCGGGTGCTTGAAGTGGTTGAGCGATCCATCAAACGCGCATTCCAGGTGCTGATACGTTGGCCAAGGCAGTCGGTCAGCGGCAGCAGCGGTATGGTCGGCTGAAGTGGTGAATTGGGAATCGTTCAAGTCCAGGCCGCCTTGGTGCGCTTCGGCCCGTTTCTTGTGCCAGGCGAGATCAAGCGCCTTCTCCGGCGGATCGTGCAGGTAGGCGGCGAGCTTGCGTTTCCAGAAGTCTTCTTGGGAAAGGGGATCGGACATGACGCAAGGATGGGAATCGGGGGTTGCTTTGACAAGGCCAAAAGGCTCGATGGCGCACTTTTCGTCCAAGCTCCGCGTCCCGCAACGCCCCGGACCTCCGGGGATGTCCGCAAAACGCCTCTCCCGGCTCTTTCTGATTGCCCGGCGAAACCGTTTACTTTTCCCCTTTTCCCTTTTACTTCCGGCATGCTCACCCTCATTGCCGCGCTTGCGGAGGACCGTGTCATCGGTTCGGCTTCTGGCGGGATCCCTTGGGACCTCCCCCGCGACCGGGCGCATTTCCGGGCGCGCACGGAGGGGCGATGGCTGCTGGTGGGACGCCGGACTTATGCGGAAATGGAGGGCTGGTTCGGCGATCGCACGCCGATCATCCTGACGAAGCAGCCCGATTTCCGTCCCCGCCATCCGGCGCATCGCGTCGTTGCCTCGCCCGCCGCCGCGTTGGATCTCGCCCGCGCCAACGGCGTCGGCGAACTGATCGTCTGCGGCGGGGCGGAGGTCTACGCGGCGACTTTGCCGCTGGCCGGTTGCCTCGTCCTCACCCGCATCGGCCTGCATGTGGACATCCCGGACCCGGTGCGCTTCCCCGATTTCGAATCGTCGGGGGAATGGCGGCTGAGCCACACCGAGACTTGGCCAGCCGCAGACGGGGGGCCCGCCGCCCGTTGCGAAATCCATGCGCGAAAGCCGCAGGGAGGCATGGCGAAATCATCACTGGCCCGCGGGCCGCTTCCCGGCTAGTCTCCTTGGTCCGATCCGACCCCATGATTTGCCGCCGTTCTTTCCTCGTTCTCCTCGCGGGATTCGCCACCGTCCTCCTCACGGGCTGCGGCGGGAAGCTGGACCCCTTCGCGCGGATGGAGGCGATCGCGGAACTCCCGCTCTGGCAGAAGGCGGGCGCGATCAGCCTGGTCGCGGTGGTGAGCGAGGAGCTCGCCTGCATCGCGGGAGGCATTTTCGTCAGCGAGGGGGTGCTGCCTTTCGGCTGGGCCTATCTCGCGGCGCTCCTGGGCATCTACGGTGGGGACATCCCGGTCTATGCGCTCGGCCGCCTCGGGGGCATCGCGCTGCTGCGCCGTCGGCCTTTCCGCTGGTTCCTGAAGGAGGAGAGCATCGTCCAAGCGGAGGAGGTCTTCCGCTCGCACGCCATCAAGATCATCTTCACCTCTCGCTTCCTCCCCGGCTCGCGGCTCCCGATCACGGCGGCGGCGGGGGTGCTGAACTACCCCTTCTGGAAATTCCTCCCCATCCACACCCTCGCCTCGGGTGTCTTCATCTTGGTGCTGATGCGGGTGTCGATGTGGCTCGGGGAGATCGTCCTCGACTGGCTCAAAGTCTACGAAGCCTACGCCCTGCCTGTCGCCCTCGCGCTCGCCCTCGCGATCTGGGCGATGCTGAAAGTGCTCGAAGCTCTCGCGACACGGCGGAACCGGCTCCTTCTTCTCGCTCGCTGGCGGAAGTTCCTCGGCTGGCCCCGGCGGCGCGGCTCGCGGGATTGAGGCGGGGGCTCTTTGCCGCGCTGGCATTCCGAGGCGGAATCGCCTTGCCACCCTCCCGCGAATCCTCCAAGCTTGGCGGATGCCGTCGTTTTTTCCTCTCCGCACCTTCCTCGTCCTCGGTCGGGTTTCGAACCTGCCGACGGTATGGACGAACGTGGCGGTGGGCTGGTTCCTCTCCGGCGGGGGATGGACGGCGGAGCTGGGCTGGGTCGCGCTGGGGATGAGCCTGGTCTATGTCTCGGGCATGACCCTGAACGACGCCTTCGACGCGGAATGGGATCGCGAGCACGCGGCGGGGCGTCCCATCCCTTCGGGCCGGATCGGGCGGCGGGCGGTGTGGGCGGCGGGTTTCGTCCAGCTTGCGGTCGGGGTCGCGGTGCTGCTGGGACTCAGCTCGGTCCATCCTCTCCTCGCGGCGGGGCTGGTGGCGGCGGTAATTCTCTATAACTGGCTCCACAAACGCTGGGCCGGGTCGGTCCTGATCATGGGCTTGTGCCGGGCTCTCGTCTACGTCGGAGCGGGCAGCGCGGTGGCGGCGCACACGCGGGCGCTGGAGGTGCCGATCACGCTGGTCGTGATCGCCGCCGGGGTGGTGGTCTATATCGCAGGGCTGACCTTGGCGGCGCGGCGGGAGCATCTCGCGGGCCCGCTTTCGCTGCGGCTGGTCCCGAGACTGATGCTGATGCTGCCGGTGCTCTTTCCGCTGATCTCGGCGCGTGCGGTGTCGAAGGAGGCGATTTTCCTCGCGCTCATGGCGGCGGGGGTGCTGGTGACGGCGGCTTGGCTCGCCCTCGTGCGGCGGACGCTGGCGAGGCGGGTTCCGCAAGGAGTCGCGTTCGCCATCGCGGGCGTCGCCCTCTACGACGCGGCGGTCGTCGCTTTCGCGGACTGGCGCGCGGCGGTGGCCTGCCTCGTGTGTTTCGCGCTGACGCTGGGTTTGCAACGGGTCGTGCCCGCGACGTGAAACCACATCCCTTCGCTGCCATGTCCTCGCCCGTCTCCGTCGCCGCTGTTGCTTGGGAAATCGCCCGGGATGAATTGCTCGCGGTGCGGAGGGCGGTCTTCGTCGTGGAGCAGGGCGTGCCGGAGAAGATCGAAGTGGACGAGCACGATCCGGTCTCGCTTCATTTTCTCGCGAGGGACGGGGAGGGGAACCCGGTGGGGACGGCGCGGCTCCTGCCTTCGGGACGGGTCGGGCGGGTCGCGGTGTTGGCGGAATGGCGTCGCCGCGGGGTGGGGGCGGCCTTGATGGAGGCGGTGATCGCGGCGGCGGAGGAGAGGGCCATGGCCGGGCTGAAGCTCCACGCGCAGGTGGCGTCGATCCCTTTCTATGAATCGCTCGGCTTCGTGGCGCGAGGGGAGGTGTTCGAGGAGGCGGGCATCCCGCATCGGGAAATGGTCCGGTCCATGGGGGAAGATGGACGGGGCGGGGAATCCCCCGGGAACCCCTGACCCGCGGAGTTCCCCCGAGTCGGCGGCATCGGCCCCTACTGCACGTTCTGCACTTGCTCGCGGATTTTCTCCAGCTCGGTCTTCGCGTTGACGACGTGCCGGGCGATGGTGGCGTCGTTGGCCTTGCTCCCGACGGTGTTGAGCTCCCGGTGGAACTCCTGGCAGAGGAAGTCGAGGGAGCGCCCCATCGGCTCTTCGCTGGCGAGGTAGACGCGGAAGAGGGAGACGTGGCTGTCGAGGCGGGTCAGCTCCTCGGTGATGTCGCAGCGCTCGGCGAAGAGGGCGATCTCGCGCAGGAGGCGCTCGTCGTCCAAGTCGAGGACAAGGCCGGATTCGGCGAGGCGCTTCACCAGATTCCGCCGGTAGGCCTCCGCCACGTTCGGGGCGAGGCGACGGATCGCGGCGACCTCGGCGACGATGGTGTCGAGCCGGGCCTGCAAGTCGCCGCGGAGATGGGCACCTTCGTCCCGCTGCATCCGCTCGAGCTGGGCCAAGGCGGCGGTGAGGGCTTCGAGGAGGGCGCCGCGGACCTCGTCGGGATCGACCCCGGATTCGTCGATGCGGAAGACGCCGGGGGCGCGGAAGAGGTCGGCGGCGGCGTGGCTGGCGTCCATCCCGACTTCCCCGGCGATCCGCTTCGCGGCGGCGAGATACTGGCGCGCCAGTTCCTCGTCGAAGAGGAGGCGGCTGCCGCCAGCCCCGTCGCGGCTCAGCGAGACCTTCGCGACGACGCGCCCGCGCGAGACGGATTTGGCGAGGAGGTTGCGGGCCTCGCCTTCGAGCTCAAGGAGGGCGGCGGGGAGGTTCACCGAGAGGTCGGCCTGCTTTCGGTTCACTCCGGAAAGCTCGACTTCGAGCCTCCATCCGTCGGCGGCGGCATCGCCCCGACCGTATCCGGTCATGCTGCGCATGGAGCGTTCAGAGAAGGGCGGCCCTCAGCCTTCGGCGGCTTCGCGGATGTCTTCCAGCGCGTCGATGAAGTCGTCGAGGAACTCGAGCGGCACCATGATGGTGTCGCGGCGGCCCTTCACGTCCTCGGTGATTTTGACGAACTGCCCGCGGTCGTTCTCTTTCAGGTCCAGAAAGAAGATCTTCCGATCCGCGATGATTTTCTCCGTGTGGATGGGGCGGTCGTCGCCCCGCCTGTCCGCATCGTAACCGCTCATATAGTCTGACTCCTCTGCAAGCGTTCCAGCATTTCCCGGAGCGGCTGGGTGCCGCGTCCGACAGGGTTTTTTATCACGCCGAACCCTCCTTGCAAGCGGGACGAAGGCCAAATCGAAACTTTTTTGCGCCGGACGCGGGGGGGCGCGATTGACGGTCCCCGCTTGCGGGGCTTTGCCGTTTCGGAAATCGGGGCTAGTATGCGCCCTTCCGCAGCATCCGACCCCGCCATGCTCCAGACCGCCATCAAGAAAATTTTCACCCTGCGAGAGCACGCCGCCCGTCGTGTCCCCGGGGCCGACGAGGGCTTCGATCCGCACGAGAAGCCCTTTCTCGACCATCTCGACGACCTGAGGCAGACCCTGATCCGGATCGCCGTGACCCTGCTCATCTCCACGATCGTCTGCTTCATCTTCAACAAGGAGATCTTCCAGCTCGTCCAGCTCCCCGCGAAGTCCAGCCTCGCCGAGGTCGCTCCGGGCGTGACCCTGCACTCGAAGCTCGACTTCTTCATGCTGGGCCCGACGGAGTTGGTCTTCCTGATGTTCAAGCTCGCCTTCTACTGCGGCTTGATCATCACCTTCCCCTTCACCGTCTTCTTCCTGTTCCAGTTCCTCCTGCCCGGCCTGCGGCAGGCGGAGAAGAGGACCATCATCCCCGGAGTCGGAATCGGCTTCATCCTTTTCCTCCTCGGCGGCTCCTTCGCCTTCTTCCTCGCGACTCCCTTCGCCCTGAGGTATTTCTACCAGTTCGAGAACGAGCGCCTCTCCAGCATCGACCCGGTCCGGGAGGCGCTCCAGAAACCCATTTCCGAGATCTCCCTGATCGGCTTCGACGGCGAGTCGATCCCGCCGGTGGAGAAGGGAGCCACCCCGCCTAGCCCGGCGGCGGACGGCGCGGCGGACTCGCCCCTGACCCCGGAGCTGCGTGGCGAAATCCGGGACTACCTGCTCAAGACCTTCGCCACGGCGGAGGGGGCGAATTTCGCCCTGCGCCACGACGAGGCCCGCGACAAGCTGGTGCTCGTGCCGGCGAAGGGGGGCAACAGCTCCTACCAGATCGGCAAATACATCAGCTTCATCTCCCAGCTCGTGCTTGTCTTCGGGATCAGCTTCCAGATGCCTATCGTGGTGACCATCCTCGTGAAGCTCGAACTGCTGACCGCGAGGGTGATGCGCAGCACCCGTTCCTACGCCTGGGTGATCATCTGCGTGCTCGCGGCGCTCCTGACTCCGAGCCCGGACGCCTTTACCATGGGGCTGCTCGCCGTGCCCCTCATCCTGCTCTACGAGATCTGCATCGTCATCGCGACGATCATCGAAAAGGTGAGGGGGAGGCGCGAGCGCGCCGAGGAGGAGGCGGAGAGAAAGCGTCTCGAACAGCTCTATCTGAAACCCGCCGCGGAGCTGACCGAGGAGGAGAAGGCCGAGCTGCACCGAGCCGAGATCGAGCAATACGAGCGCGAGCACGCCCACCTCTACGAGGAGGAGAACGCCCACAACTCCGGCGACGCCCCCGGCGTGAGCGGCTACGACGAAGATCACGACCATCACCACGGCAACCACGACGAAAGCTGGCACGAGGACGGCCACTACTGGCACGAGGAGCCCCCCCGGGAGTTGGAGAGCGATCACGCCGAACCCGAGGATCTGCGACCGGAGGAGCTGGAGGAGACGGAAAAGTCGGAGGAAAGCCCTGAGGCATCCGCTTCGGAGGGCGATCCTTGGCCGGAATACGAAAACTGCGCTCCCGAGGGTCCCGTCGTCGATCTGAACTACGCCAGCCTCGAAGAGCTCCAGACCCTGCCGGGGATCGGGCCGAAGCTCGCCGAGATTCTGGTGGCGCACCGACCCTACGAGACCTTCGACGACCTCGACCGGGTGCCCGGGCTGGGAGCGGAGAAAATCCGCCGCATTACCGAGCGAGTCATGCTGGGGTGAGGGGCCGGGTCACTGGTGCTTCTTGATGAACTTCCTCAGTTGCCCTTCGCTCTGGAGGCCGACGAGGCGGCCCACTTCGCGGCCGTTTTTGACCGCGATGACTGTGGGCAGGCCCTCGACTTTGTAGCGGTCCGAGAGACTGCTTTGACGGTCGACATCGACGGTTTGGAAGGCGACGCCCTTGGAGCTTTTGGAGACGGCGGCAAAGGCGGGCTTCATCTGCTGGCAGGGGCCGCACCAGTCCGCTTCGAATTTGATGATCTTGAGCGAGTCCGGTCCGGCGTTCAGGCTGGGAACGGCGAAGGAGCCGAAAATGAAGGCGGGAAGGGTGAGCAGGAAGAAGCGTTTTTTCATGATGGATTTGGGAATGGGAAAGGTGGTGTTCCTTCCCGTTTGACGCGCGGCGGCACCAACCTTGCAAGATTTTTTCCGGAGATCCCCTTAAATCAGCTCCCGATGCCGTTCGAGCCAAGCCCGCACGTAGTCCTCGGTCTCCTCGGAGACGTCGGTGTTGAAGCGACTCTCCAGCTCGCCGATCTCCCAATCCGAAAAACGGCTGCGCCGCACGAGGGAGAGCGTTGCCCTCTCGGGGTGGAGGACGCGGTAGATGTAGGTGCTCCCCTCACGGACGCGTTGCGCGTAGCTCGCGACGCAGTTCCCCTGCGCCTCGCCCTCGTCGACGAGATCCGCCGGGCTGGTGATCGGTTCGATGCCCCCGGCGATCCCCGGCACGGGCGGGGGGAGGAAACAGCCGGGGCCTTGCTCGTTCGCGTCGATGAGCTGGCGGACGCGGCGGCGATAACCCTCCGCGACCTCGTCGTGGACGGCGCGGAGCCGGGCGAGGCTTGGGAACTGGTGGCAGCGGTCCTCGCGGCGCAGTTCGCTCTGCATCCGCAGGGTGCTGGAGATCATGTGGACGACCCGCCCGCGATGGCGTTCGGCGCGGTCGCGGGCGACCTCTTCGAGCAACTGCGGCGTCGCGACCTGCGAGGCGCGCGGATCGAGGAGAATCTCGACGACGCCTGCATTGATCGCGGAAAGATGGGAGAGGCGGGATTTCGGCGCGGCGAGCTCTTCGCGGAGGAGACGGACGAGGGCGGGCCAGTTGTCGCCGTCGAGCGAATGCGGATCGACCTTGCGGAAGAAGTTCGCGGCGGCGGGCGAGGAGGGCAGACCGAGCACTTCGAGGAGGTCGCGCTGCCTCATGCCGCCGCAGCGCAGGGCGGCGATGAGTTCACGGTCGCCGTTCAGCTTCTGCGCGAGGGCGAAGGCGAGAGCGGGGTTCGCCACGGCCAGATCGACCGAACCGGGGTCGTGGTGCAGCATCACGAGGAGCGGCCACTGGTGGGTGCGGAAGGGTTCGAGAATCCGGGCGACCGGTTTCGCCAAGGAGAAGCGGAACTGGTCGAAGGCCCGCTTGCGGCGCTGCGCGGGAGTGAGGGGCGCGTCGGGACGCGGCGCGGCGGCCTCGTCGAAGAAGTCGAAGTGGAGCTGGTCCGTGGGGCGGGCCGGTTTCACCTTTTTCGCCGGGGAAGGCCGGTAGGGATGGACGAGGCGGAACTCCGGGACGAACGGCTCCCAAGCCCCGTCCCGGCCCCGGCGCATCACCGAGCGCGGAACGGGCGACCCGGTGATGCGCATTTCCACCGCGCCCTTCGCCAGGCACAGGGTGCCGTTGCGGAAGGCGGCTCCAAGCTCAGCGGCGGGTGCGGAAAGGGGCATTGGAAGGGCCACCCAAATCCAAGCGGCGCGACCTTTCAAACTTCTTGAGGAAGCTCCGGCGATTTTCGATTGTCCCTCTTCCGCATCATCGATTTTTCCGATTGGATTTTCGTTCCTACGGGTGTCTTGGCGAAGGACGCGCCAGCGCTGTAGCCGACCTCACTGAGGTCGGACCAGGCGGCCAAACGACGCTCGACCGAGGCCGCTGGCCTCGGCTACAGGGTTACGCCTCTCAACTCCCCCAGAAAGCGGCTCGCATTTCCGTCGAGGCTCTCTAAGTTCTCCGCCTTTGACGATGGCAGGAGGCAACCCGAACGACGATGGCAAACTGACGCCGATGATGCGTCAGTATCAGGCGATGCGCCGCAGCCTGCCCGACGACGTCCTGCTGCTCTTCCGCCTCGGCGATTTCTACGAGATGTTCTTCGAGGACGCGAAGATCGCCTCGCCCATTCTCAATGTCGCCCTCACCAAGCGCAACGGCATGCCCATGTGCGGCGTCCCCCACCATGCCGCCGAGGGCTACCTCGCCAAGCTCATCCGCGCGGGCAAACGCATCGCCCTCGCCGAGCAGACGACCGAGCCGCAGCCCGGCAAGATCGTCGAGCGAGAGATCACCCAGATCATCAGCGCGGGGACCATCGCCGACCTGAACCTCCTCGACGCGGCCCGGCCCAACTACCTCGCCGCCGTCCATCGCTCCAAGGGCCGCTACGGCCTCGCCTTCGTCGAGCACAGCACGGGCGAGTTCCGCCTGACCGAGTTCGCCGACCGCGAATCCCTCGAGGACGAGTTGGCCCGCCTCCGCCCGAGCGAGTTGCTCTTCTCCGAGGAGCAGGCGGCGGAGTTCGACCTGCTCGCCCGCGCCCAGAGCTACGACGCCTACCCCTTCCTCCACGAGCAGGCCGAATACACCCTGAAACGGCATTTCGACGTGCAATCCCTCGACGGCTACGGCTGCGCCGGACTCTTCCCCGCCGTCGGCGCGGCCGGGGCCATCCTCCACTACGTCGAGACGCAGTTGCGGCGCAGCGTCGGCCATCTCCGCAGCTTGCAAGCCTACCGCACCGAGGCTCATCTCCTCATCGACGCGGCCAGCCAGTCGAACCTCGATCTCGTCACGAGCCGTTCCGGCGGGGTGAAAAGCTCCCTCCTCGGCGCCCTCGACCGCACGAAAACGCCGATGGGCGCTCGCAAGCTGCGGCATTGGCTGCTGCATCCCCTGCGCGACCTCCCCGCGCTCGTCGCGCGGCAGGACTTCGTCGCCGCCCTCATCGCCGAGCCTTTCCTCCTCAACGCCCTGCGCGAGGACTTCGCCGAAGTCCGCGACATCGAGCGCACCCTCAGCCGCCTCAGCCAGGGATCGGGCAACGCCCGCGATCTGAAATCCCTCGAACTCTCCCTGCGCCGCGTCCCCGACGTGCGCGAGCATCTTTCCGCCCTCGGCGGCGGTTCCTTCGGGGAGAATCTCGTGCGACGCCTCGGCGACTTCACCGAACTCTGCGAACTCCTCGGACGCGCCCTCGTCCCCGAACCCCCCGCCGTGCTGAAGGAGGGCGGGATTTTCGCCGGAGGCTACAGCGCCGCGATCGACGAACTGCGCCGCGCCGCCACCGACGGCAAGCAATGGGTCGCCGAACTCCAGACCCGCGAGCAGGAGCGCACCGGCATCTCCTCGCTGAAGGTGAAATACAACGCCGTCTTCGGCTACTTCATCGAGATCACCAACGCCCATCTCGAAAAGGCCCCGCTTGAATACACCCGCAAACAGACCCTCGCCAACGCCGAGCGCTTCACCACTCCCGAGTTGAAGGAGGTCGAGAGCAAGATCCTCGGGGCCGACGAGCGGCTCCGCGTCCTCGAATACGAGGAATTCCTCAACCTCCGCGAGACCGTGCTGGAGCATCTTGCCGCGATCCAGGAGACCGCCTCCGCCCTTGCCGAGATCGACGTGCTCGCCGCCTTCGCCGAGACCGCTCGCCTCTTCGGCTACTGCCGTCCCGTCCTCGACGAGTCGCGCGACCTCGCCATCGAGAAAGGCCGCCATCCGGTGCTCGACCAGAACATCGGCGAGGAGAAATTCGTCCCCAACGACACCGCCCTCGACGCCGAGGCGAACCGCTTCATGCTCATCACCGGGCCGAACATGGCGGGGAAATCGACCTACATCCGCCAAGTCGCCCTGATCGCCCTGATGGCCCAGACCGGCAGCTACGTCCCCGCCGCGAGCGCCCGCATCGGTCTGGTGGATCGCATCTTCACCCGTGTCGGCGCGAGCGACGACCTCGCCAAGGGGCAGTCCACCTTCATGGTCGAGATGACCGAGACCGCCCTGATCGCGAACTACGCCACTGACCGCAGCCTCGTCATCCTCGACGAGATCGGTCGCGGCACCGCGACCTACGACGGCCTTTCCATCGCTTGGAGCGTCGTCGAGCACCTCCACGACAAGGTTCGCTGCCGCTCCCTCTTCGCGACCCACTACCACGAGTTGACCCAGCTCGCCGCCTCGCGTCCTTCGCTGAACAACTACAACATCGCGGTGCGCGAGTGGAACGACCGCATCATTTTCCTCCGCCAGATCGTTCCCGGTGCCGCCGACCGCAGCTACGGCATTCAGGTGGCGCGGCTCGCGGGCCTGCCCGACTCCATCATCGCCCGGGCCAAGGAAATTCTCGCCGCCCTCGAAGGACAAGCCGTGCCAAGCGAAAGCGAAACCCAGGTGCCGCCTCCGGCGGCGGCCTACGAGTCGTCGCCGAAGAAGCGAAACCCCAGCCGGGAAGACGAGGAGCCGCCGGGGGAGACGCAACTGTTGTTGTTTGGTTAGGGGGCGGCAACCGAGTTCGTATTGCTACAAAGGCGTCTTGGAACCCCAACCCTCCTCATACTGAATTTGTAGTCAGTCCTTCTCCACCCATCCCAAGCGACCTAGAAAACCCTCGATCTGCTTTATGGACTCCTTGGCTTCCCGCCGCGCCACCGATCCGGCGAGGTGGAACTCGTGGCCTTTCCCCGGATAGGAGATGAGGGCGACGTCGGGACTGCCCAACTCCCGCGCCCTTTGAACGAAGGCTTCGGAGGTCCGAATCGGAATGATGGCGTCGGCTGTTCCGTGAAAGACCACCGTCGGTGGCAGAGGTGCATTCAACTGATGCAACGGAGCGATGGCGGCGAGGCGTTCCCGCTGTCCGGTCGTGGTTCGCTTCACGACGAACGGGATATCGAAATCGACGACGGGATTGTAGAGGATCAAGGCGTCGGGGACGGAACTGGTCGGTGGATTTCCGTCATCGACCGCAGGGACGCTCGCGCATGCGGCGGCGAGATGGCCACCGGACGACCCGCCAGCAGCGGCAATACGCCCAGGGTCGATCCCCAGCTCCCCGGCACGGGCGCGGACCCATTGGATCGCGGTGCGCGCATCCTCCAAGGAGTCGAAAGGGGTGGTCTCCCGGCCATGCCGGGAACGCACCCGGTAGTCGGGGGTGATGCAAACAAGCCCCGATCGCGCAAGGCGAAGGGACTGTTTGCGATACTGATGGGGCGCTCCGACCTCCCATCCGCCGCCGAAGAACCAAATGACGCAGGAACGATGATCGGAAGGTCTCCAATCGACGGGACGATAGATATCAAGAGTCAGGTCGGCACCGTCGACGGAACGATAGGCGAGACGCTCCGGCGGGGCGCCTCCACCCAACCGCAATGCCGTCCAGATACCGCCCACGACAAGGCATGTGACCGCGCCCGCAAGAAACAGGTTGATTCGATGACTCCGATCCGGCCTTTTCATCACGGACATCAGTCTATCCGAAGATACAAGCTTCTCGCAAGACATCCGTAGGGGATGTCACCGTCTGCCGTCGGCAAGCGACGAGCAGATAGGAGCGCGGGGCAAATCGTCTTCTGTGAGCCGCACCGTGAACTTCACGCCGACTCCGCGAAGATCTCAGCCACCCGGTCCAGTCCGGTGACGTGGATGCGCTCGTTCAAGGGATAGTTCGCGCTGCCGGAGCAGACGATGTCGATATGATCGAGGTCGATCCCTTTGCGGTTCTACTTGAGCCGTTCGATCTTGCGCTCGATCCATCCCGGATCTCGGCGCATATCCAGAACCGCTCTGATAGCGATCATCTCTCCGTGATGGATTTCGTAGTAGATCGCATAGGGGAAGCGTTCCGATTTCGCGCGATACTTCCCCAGATGGACCGAGTGGATGCCGGCTTGGAGAAGCAGGGAATCGATGTCGGAGTAGAGCGTGTCGAGGAAGTAGCTCCCCAAACCGGGGCTCTGCCTCTCGTAGAACCGGAAGCCCCGGCGCAGTTCGCGCTTGGCGGTCTCCCAATCGACGAAGGTGTCCTCACCCGAGCGGATCAGGCGGTCCCGTTCGGCAAGCACGTCACCGTGCCAATCGGGGGAGGGGACGTCCGTATCGGACAGGTCATGCCAAAGCTCCTCCATCAGCCGAAGTTTTTCAGGTGTGGTCAGTTGCTCTTCACGTCGATCACTGTGGACATGACCGAAAAATAGCTGGAAGCGAGAGGAGATCAAGGTTCCATGCGCAAGCGCTTGCGTAGAATTCGGGGCTTTGTGCGACAGGCTGCCTGTCCCTTTTCGGCATTCGGGTAGGGCGAGACTTTATGGCT
>DDTJ01000018.1 GCA_002344525.1 Akkermansiaceae bacterium UBA2367 | reverse complement strand
GACGCGCTATCAGGACTACGCCGCCTTCGCGGAGGAGAGTCCCGGCATCCGCGATGCTTGGAAGAACCAGACCGTCGATGGCTACGAGATCACCGAGCGCCAAGGCGAGCACCCCGTCATCCATGTGAGCTGGGAAGGCGCGCAAAAGTTCTGCGAATGGCTGAGCCAGAAGGAAGGCCGCACCTACCGGCTGCCGACGGACCGGGAATGGAGCGTCGCCGTGGGCATCGGGCGCGACGAGAAGTGGGGGAAGGACACCACACCCGCGACGGTCTCCAAAGACTCGAAAGAGTTCCCTTGGGGGGACGAATGGCCCCCACCGAAAGGCGCGGGCAACTACGCTGATCGGAGTCGCATGGAGAAGATGGCGGCAAGAGCGGGCTATATAAAAGACTACGACGACGGCTTTCCGACGACCGCTCCGGTGATGAGCTTCAAGCCCAACCGGTTTGGCCTCTATGACATGGGCGGGAACGTGAGGGAATGGGTGGAGGACTGGTGGGACGAAGAGAAAAAAGAACACGTGTTGCGCAGTAATGCGTTTTACTTCGGAGAAAGCCCTCGTCATTTGGTTTCATCCGTTCGCAGCCATGTGGCCCCCAACGATGCTTACGCCCACGGCTTCCGCATCGTCTTCGTGCCCCCCGCGCCGACCAGTGCTCCGGCGGGCAAGGCGTCCCGCGTGCCCGACGACCGCGCGGCGGCGGAGATGATCCTCGGCAAAGGCGGCGTCGCCGTCGTCGAAAGCAGCCGCGAACCCCGCCGCGAGGCGAAGGCGCTGGAGGATCTGCCCAAAGGCTCCTTCGACGTGCTGGAGCTGCGCCTCGAATCCTCGTCCCTGAACCCGCCCACGCCCCTCTCCGAGGAGGACATGCGGAGCCTTTCCGGCCTCAAGAGGCTGGAGGAGCTGACCCTGCACAACACCACGCTCTCGGGGCCATCGCTATCCGTGCTGCGAAGCCTGCCCGCGCTGAGGAGGCTTCGGCTCAGCTGCAGCGAAAATCTCACGGACGAGGGCCTGCTCCATGTGGCGGCCTTGGAAGGCCTGAAGATGCTCAACTTGGAGGCTTGTTCCGGCCTCACCAGCGCCGGCATCCTGCACTTGGCGCCCTTGAAGAATCTGGAGAGCCTGCATTTGACCGGCCTGCCCCGCCTGGATGGGGAGGCCCTGCCCGCGATCCTGGAAATGCGCCGGGTCCGGACGTTGTACATCAGCGGTGCCACGAAGGTGGACAAGGCCTTCCTCGAAGCCTTGGCGGGGCTGCCGGAACTCGGAACCCTGTATCTCTCTCAAGATTCGCTAGCCGAGCCCGTGGAGCTGGGGCGGCTCAAGGAATTGCGCACCCTGTCGATCCTCGGCTCGAATAGACCTTTTGGCGAAGCCACTTCGGGCAGTTTGGCCGGTCTGAAATCCTTGGAGTCCCTCCTCTTCCTCGGCGCAGTCTCCTCTTCCTCCAGCGATCCGGAGGTGGCGGAGGCCCTGCTCCAGCAGGTGGCCATGCTGCCCGCGCTCAGGCAGTTGAGCTTTCGAAATGTCCGGCTGCCGGAATCGCGTCTGGCCGCCTTGCAGGGTTCCAAAATTACTCGGGTGGGGACACAGCTAGGTAGCGGAGACACCCGCTTCGACGACGCCACCCTCGCCTCGCTGATCCCGCTCGAATCGCTCCAGAAGGTCGTGCTCGGCCGCCGATCCCCCGTGACCGCCGAAGGCCTCGACGCCTTCCGCCAAGCCCGCCCGGACGTGAAGATCGAGGGGAGGTGAAATCCGAAGCTCGAAATCCGAAACCCGAAGCTCGAAATCCGAAGCATCGGCCCCACCCAAAAGATCAGCGAAGATCAGCGCCAATCACCGCCCCTCCAGCCACGCGAGGCACTCCGCCTCCGTCTCGAAGAACAGCAGCGCCTCACCGAAGGCCAGCAGCCCCGGCTCGTCCAGAGACTTCAACAGGGGGGCGGCCTTCCGTGCGAGGCGGGGGAACTTCCGCTTCAGAAGTCGTTGCAAGACAGCCAACTCGCCCTCGGCGCGGCCTTCCTGACGGCCTTCCTGACGGCCTTTGAGCTTGCCGAGTTCGACGAAGGGATTGACGAGAGTTGGCATGGGCGCAAGTTCGGGTTCGTTCTCCGACAGCATACGCACGCGCTCCTCCAATTGCAAGAGCTGCCCGTCGTCCAAGGGCGCGTAGTGCTGCACGAACTCCGTCGCCGCCGCCAACTCCTCCTCGGAGAAGCCCTGCCTCAACGCCTCGGCCAAGGTCCGCACGATGGCCTCCACCTGCTGCCCTCCATCGAGCTTCATCAACGAACTCAACGCCAAGGCGGCCACGTTGCCGCTTTCCAGATGCGGACGCGGGTCCATCCGATGGAAATGCAGCACGGGGCAGTGGATGCGGATGGAGGCGACTTCGCCGAACTGCCAGTCCAGCGTGTCCGGGTGGGGGACTTCCGGCTTCGGATAGGTCAGCAGCAGGACGGGCATCACGGGCATGCCATACCGGATGGAGTCGCGCATGGCGTACTCGATGAGGCGCTGGAGGGAGATGGCCTCGGCTTTGCCTTGGCTCTCGATGTGGATGAGGAAGACGGCCTCCTTCCCCTTCCATCGGACCTTGACCAGCAGATCGCCGTCGCGGCGAGGCCGCTTGCGGGATCTGGGGTGCTCCTTGTCGAGGTATTCGATGGAGGAGAGGTCGGCGAACTCCAAGACGCCGGGGACGAAGGCTCTGAGGAAGTCGATCAGCAGCCTCGGCTGGGAGAGCAGCGTCTTGATGAGGTCGTCGTGGGTGGGGGCGGGGTCGTCGGTGCGGATCTCGGCGGTCATGGCTGGCGAAGCATAGCACGCCAAGCGGAGGAGCCGGAAGCGCGAAATCCGGCTTGGCGCGAGGAGACGGCGCACCTATTTTTTGATCAAATTTGAGAAAATTCCACAATCCGGCAGGAAAATTCGAGAAAAAGATGGACGCTTTTCGCGATTCCGGGTAAAATTCTCTTGTTGTTGTTTCGAGGGGTTGTTGTTGGCCCCGAGTTTCATTGCTTGGTTGTTGTTGTGGCGGGCTTGGTTTCCAAGCCTTACGCAAAAGAAAGCCCCTCCGAGGATTCGGAGGGGTTTTTTTGTGGAGCTTTCCGGGGTATCCCGTAGGTTCTCCGCCTTCCCGTGACCGCCCCCCTCGTCATCGCCGACCGCTCCTTCTCTTCCCGTCTCTTGTTGGGGACGGGGAAGTTCTCCTCGAACGAAGTCATGCGCGAGGCTCTCGAAGCCTCCGGGACCGAGATCGTGACCGTGGCCCTGCGCCGCGCCGACCTCAGCGGGAAAGGCGACCCCTACGCGGACATCCTCGACTACATCGACCCCTCGCGCTACCTCCTCCTGCCGAACACCTCGGGGGCGATGAACGCGGAGGAGGCCGTGCGCCTCGCCCGCCTCGCCGCCTCGGCGGGCCTGCCGCAGTGGGTCAAACTTGAGATCCATCCCGACCCGATCTACCTGCTGCCCGATCCCATCGAGACCCTCAAGGCCGCCGAAATCCTCGTGAAGGAGGGCTTCACCGTGCTGCCCTACATCAACGCCGACCCCGTCCTCGCGAAGCGCCTTCAGGACGTCGGCACGGCCACGGTCATGCCCCTCGGCTCACCCATCGGGTCGAACCAAGGCATCGCCACGCGGCGGCAGATCGAGATCATCATCGCCCAGGCCACCGTCCCGGTGGTCGTCGACGCCGGGCTTGGCCGTCCCAGCCACGCCGCCGAAGCGCTGGAGATGGGGGCCGACGCCGTCCTCGTCAACACCGCCATCGCCATCGCCGGCGATCCTCCCGCCGTGGCCCGCGCCTTCCGGCTGGCGGTCGAGGCCGGTCGCATCGCCTGCGAGTCGGGCGGCCTCCCCGAAGTCTCCGCCTCCGCCTCCGCCAGCAGTCCTTTGACCGGCTTCCTTTTCCAAGGCGGACAGGGGTGACGCCATGGAGCCGCCCGTCGTCGATATCCTCCTGCCGCTCGGTCTCTCCGAGGACGAGGGCGCGTGGCGCAAGGCCGTGGCCCGCAAGCTCGACGTCCACCCCGGTCGCCTCCGTACCCTGCGCCTGCGCAAGCGCTCGCTCGACGCGCGGAAGCGGCAGATCAAGGTCCAGCTTCGCTTCGAGGTCGGGCTGGACGAGGAGCTTCCCCCGGAGCCGTCGATCCGCGCGGAGCTGCCCGACGTCTCCGGGGCGAAAAAGACCGTCCTCATCGTCGGGAGCGGACCCGCCGGGCTCTTCGCCGCGCTGACCGCGATCGAGCGCGGCTGGCGGCCCGTCGTGTTGGAGCGTGGCAAGGACGCCTCCGCCCGCCGCTACGACCTCGCCCCCATCCTGCGCCACGGCACCGTGATCGAGGATTCGAACTACTGCTTCGGCGAGGGCGGGGCCGGCACCTTCTCCGACGGCAAGCTCTACACCCGCGCGACGAAGCGCGGACCCGTCCGCAAGGTCTACGAGATCCTCGTCGCCCACGGCGCACCGGAGGACATCCTCGTCGAGGCCCATCCCCATATCGGCTCGAACCTGCTGCCCAACGTGGTCAAGGCGATCCGAGGGAGCATCGTCGGAGCCGGGGGCGAGGTGCGATTCGGGGCGAAGGTGACCGATCTCCTGATCGACGGCGATGCGATCCGGGGTGTCGTCGTGAACGGGGCGGAGGAGCTTTCCGGCGACGCCGTGATCCTCGCGACCGGGCATTCCGCCCGCGACATCTACCGGCTTCTCGCGGCGAAGGGGCTGCGTCTCGAACAGAAGCCCTTTGCCGTGGGGGTTCGCATCGAGCATCCCCAGACCCTCATCGACAGTCTTCAATACCACTACGAACCGGGTCGGGAGCGGCCGCGGTTGCTCCCCGCCGCGAGCTACACCCTCGCCACGAAGATCCGCGACCGGGGCGTGCATTCCTTCTGCATGTGTCCCGGCGGTTTCATCGTACCCTCGGCCACGGAGAACGACGAGGTCGTGGTCAACGGCATGAGCCTCTCGAAGCGCGACTCGCCTTTCGCCAACAGCGGGTTCGTCGTCACGGTCGAGCCGGAGGACACGCGCGATTTTTTCGAGGAGCACGGCGTCCTCGCCGGGATCGCCTTCCAGAAGCGGCTCGAACAGATCGCGAAGGCGGCGGGCGGCGGCGGGCAGACCGCGCCGGGCCAGCGAGCCATGGATTTCATCGCCCGCCGCGATTCGCCGGAGCTGCCCGAGACCAGCTACAAACCCGGACTGAAGCCCGCCCGTCTCGACGAACTGCTCCCGCCTTTCGTCGTCTCGCGGATGCGCGAGGGCTTGAAGCTCTTCGGCAAGCGGATGCCCGGCTACACGGGGGAGGAAGCGGGCCTGATCGGTTTCGAGACGCGGACCAGCTCGCCTGTCCGCATCCCCCGCGATTCCGAAACGCTCCAGCATCCCGAGTTGCGCGGGCTATACCCCTGCGGCGAGGGCGCGGGCTTCGCGGGAGGGATCGTCAGCGCGGCGCTCGACGGGATGCGTTGTGCGGAGAGGTTGGGGTAGGGGATGACGCTCGGTTAAGCGAAATGGTAGGGACGCCTGGCTCAGGCGTCCGCCGCAAGGTCGAGCCAAGCATCCATGGCGGACGCCTGAGCCAGGCGTCCCTACCGCGCTTCACTCTCCAATAGGGAAACCCTAGGTTCTGCCGGGGAGACGATCAAGGTTTGACCTGTCCGGCAGTCCCCATCCATCGGGGAGAGGGCTGCGAAGGAAGGGCTTGCCGCGAGGCGCGGGTAGGGCCGCGCGGCTCGCGCGGCCGATCGGGCGTCCAAACGACGTTCGTTCCCCGAGCGGGCCGCTCGGGGCTACCCTCGGACTCCGACGCGGCTGTGATGGTGGGTAGGGGGGGAATGGTTGATGGGGCATTCAAATAGATTGCAAGCCCAAGGAGGGCCGACATTCCTGTCGGCCAACAAGCCCGGCGACGGCCAGACTAGACGGCCGACAGGAATGTCGGCCCTCCTTGGGGCCAGGAACCGCGTCCGTAGAACGATTTGAGCATTAGAGACGCCCGACCGAGGTCAAAGACCTCGGCCACAGGTTCCGCCTCCGAGCTTCTATTGTCCCCGGCATCGTGAGGACGTGCTACAGTGCCGCCCATCAAAGCCCTCCTCCAGATCTACCGTCTCGCCGTGCTCGTGGCCATCGCTTGGCTCGTCCGGGGGCATCACGAACGCCTCCGCGTGCAGGGCGACTGGCCGCTGACGGTGGCGGAGGTGAGGGTTTTCCTCAAGGACGCCCACCGTCTCCGCGTCGATCCGGGGCCGCGCGGGGGGCTGGAGGTGCTCGACGCCTCCGGCGCGAGGATCGGCTATGCGGTGCGGACCATGCCCGATTCGCGCGGGATCACGGGTTATTCGGGACCCTCCGACGTGCTCGGGGTCTTCGACGCCGGGGACAAGGCCGTGGGCGTGGCCATCCGGCACAGCTACGACACGCCGAGCCATGTCGAGGACGTGCGCATGGACTTCCTTTTCATGGAGCGGTGGAACGGTCGCTCCTGGGACGAGATCGCCGCGATCACCGACCTCGCCGCCGCCGGGATCTACGGGGTCTCGGGCGCGACGCGCACGAGCGAGGCGGTCGCGAAGAGCCTCAGCCACCGCCTCGCCGTGGCCGAGGGGAGGGAGGGGCTGGAGCGCCGTCTCTCCTTCGGCTGGCGCGACGCGGCGCTCGTCGCTTTTCTCGGGCTGGGCTGCCTCTTCGCTTTCTGGAAGGCGAAGCGTTTCCAGCGCTGGCGCTGGGTTTATTCCGTGGCGACGATCGCGGGGCTGGGTCTCTGGTTTGGCGATCTCCTCGCGCAGTCGCTCCTCGCCGGCTGGACCGAAAGCCGGGTGCCTTGGGAGGCGACGCCGGGCCTCGTCCTGCTCGTCGCGGCGGCCTTTCTCGTGCCTTGGTCCACGGGGCAGCCGGTCTACTGCCAGTTCATCTGCCCCCACGGCAATTTGCAACGCTGGGCCATGAAGGTCCTCCCGGCGAGGTGGAAGCGGCCCCTGCCGGACGACGGGAAGTGGGCGGCCCGCTGGGTGCCCCCGATGCTGCTCGCGGGGGTGCTGGGGGTGTCCTTCCTGCGGCTCGATTTCGACCTCGCGGGCATCGAGCCGTTCGATGCGTATCTCCTGAAGTCCGCCGGGCTCGCGACGATCGTGGTGGCTTTGGCAGGGCTGGCGGTGTCGCTTTATTTCCCGATGGCTTACTGCAAGTTCGGCTGTCCGACGGGCTGGCTGCTGGAGTTCGTCAGGAAACGCCTCGGCAAGGACCGTTTTTCGGAGCGCGACTGGATCGGGCTGGGCTTGCTGGCGGTGGCGGGAGGATTGTATTGGATTCCGGTCGGATTTTTTCTTGGATAGGGCAGGTTTGGACCACGAATGGACACGGATGGACACAAATCGGAAAAGGTGGCTGCGGGAGCCTTCGTACCCATCCGTGTCCATTCGCGGTCCAAAACCCCTTGGAGGAAATGTCTCCTCCGCACCCTCAGTCTCCTCCTCGTCGTCGTGATCGGCGCGACTGTCTTCGTCCCGCCGTTCCTCGAAAAACGTACCGAGCGCCGCGTCCGGGCGATGCTGCTCGCGGTGCAGGAGGCCCTGCAGCGCTACCATGTGAAGGAGGAACTCTATCCGAAGCGCATGATGGAGGGCCATGAACTCGCCGCCCTGCTCGTCAGCGGCGGGCATCTCGACGAATCGCTCGCCAATCCGTGGACGGGGCGGCCCTATCATTCCGCCAATGACGAGGACTGGCTGCGCTACCGCACCGACAGCCTCGCCGAGACCTACGAGTTGACCGTCTTGTCTCCGGGAACGGAGAGGGTACAGTTCCGTCTCGACAGCACGAAGAACCAATCGCTTGAGTAAATCCGAACCCCGAAATCCGAAGCCCGAAAAGGGGCGCCGTCCGATGAACATCCTTGAATACAACCGCAACGCCTGGAACCTCCAATCCCTCGAAGGCTGCCGCTGGAGCACGCCCTTTCCCGACGAGGTGATCGAGCGGGCCAAGGCGCGCGACTGGTCCGTGATCCTCACGCCGAACCGGGAGGTTCCGGGGGACTGGTTCCCGGCGCATCCGGACCTCACGGGGCTGCGGATTCTCGCCCTCGCGAGCGGGGGCGGGCAGCAGGCGCCCATCTTCGCCGCTGCCGGGGCCGAGGTGGTGTCCTACGACGCCTCGGATATCCAGTTGGAGAAGGACGAGGAGGTCTGCGCCCGCCACGGGTTGAAGATCACCGCGATCCAAGGCGACATGGCCGACCTCTCGGACTTGGGTTCGGAATCCTTCGACCTCGTCTTCAATCCCGTCTCGAACGTCTTCGCCGAATCCCTCGATCCCATCTGGCGCGAGTGCCATCGCGTCCTCAAGCCCGGCGGGAGGCTTCTTTGCGGCTTCATGAACCCGGCCTACTACCTTTTCGACCATGATCTCCTTGAGGAGACGGGCGAGTTCAAGGTGGCCTACCGTCTGCCCTATTCCGATCTCGAATCGATGGATGAGGCGATCCTTTCCGGGTTTCTCGAATCCCAGCTCAGCCTCGAATACAGCCACAGTTGGGAGGCGCAGATCGGTGGACAATGCGCGGCGGGCTTGGCCATCACGGGTTTCTACGAGGACGACTGGGACGAGGAATCGACCCGGCTCCAAGGGTGGATGCCGATGTTTGCGGCGACGCGGGCGGTGAAGTGGGGCGGGTGAGGGCGGGCTTGCTGTGTCTGCGCTTCCTGCCTGCGGAGCCTTGTAGCGAAGTTCGTGAGAACTTCGACGGGCGTCCCTTGGGCTTCGGCGGGGAAAAGTTCTCACGAACTTCTCTACCCAGCACCGCCGATCCGCTTTGCCCGCGTTTCATGCGTAAGCCCTGCGGGTGAGGGCGGTCGGTTTTCAAACAGACTACTTGGCGTCGTGTTTTCGGATGTCACGGGGGCCATGGGTTGAAGGGTTCCGAGTTCCCTCCATCTGTGCAAATCTGTGGGCATCTGTGGAAATCTGCGTTCCCCATTTTTTAACGCAGATGGTCGCGGATGGCCGCAAATTTCCGCAGATGGAGCGACTGTTTCGAAGTTTGGAAATATAGTGATGCAAAAAAGCCGCGCCCGTTTCCACGGACGCGGCTTTTCAAATTAGGGCTTCTGTCGCCTCGGGGCCTCAGTCTTTCGCCTTGGCCTCGGGCGCTGCTTCCGCCGTCGCCTCGGGAGCGGTGACGAGGGCGTCGACCCACTCGATGATCGCCATGGGGGCGGCGTCGGACTGGCGCTGGCCCAGTTTGATGATGCGGCAGTAGCCTCCCTGACGGTTGGCGCTGGCCGGGGCGATGGCGCTGAAGAGCGTCTTCGTGCTGCGCTGGGCGAGCTGGTTGCTGCCGAGCAGGGTGATGGCGCGGCGGCGGCTGTGCAGGTCGTTGCGCTTGCCGAGGGTCACGAGCGACTCCGCGAAGGGGCGCAGGGCCTTGGCCTTGGCGAGGGTCGTGGTGACGCGGCGGTGCTCGATCAGGCTCGCGGCGAGGTTGCGCAGGAGGGCGTCGCGGTGCGACTTGTCCCGCTGGAGTTTGACGGTTTTGCTTCGATGTCTCATCGGAGGATGGAGGGGTGGGGGGACGATCAGTCGTGGAGGTTCTGGGCGATGAGGGCGGCGAGGCCCGGCCCTTCGTGGGAGCGGTCGCCTCCGAGGAGGGAGGAGGTGAAGGACGCCTCCAGCAGGCTCGGGTCGATGGTCATGCCGAGGGAGAGGCCCAGCTCGTGGAGCTTGTCCTTGATCTCGTTGAGCGACTTCTTGCCGAAGTTGCGGTACTTGAGCATCTCGGCCTCGCTCTTCATCGCGAGCTGGCCCACGGTGGAGATGTTCGCGTTGTTGAGGCAGTTCGCGGCGCGGACGGAGAGCTCGATCTCGTTCACGCTCATGTTGAGCAGCTTCTTGAGTTCGGCGTTCTCCTCGCTCTGGGTCTCGGGGCGGTCCTCGATGAGGATGGCGTCGTCGTCGTAGTTGACGAAGACGTCGAGGTGGTGGCGGAGGATGGCGGAGGCTTGCAGGAGCGCGTCGTGCGGCTCGATGCGGCCGTCGGTCCAGACTTCGAGGTTGAGCTTGTCGTAGTCGGTGCGCTGACCGACGCGGGTGTTCTCGACGCCGTATTTGACGCGGCGCACGGGGGAGAAGATCGAGTCGATGGGGATCACGCCGATGGGCATGTCAGGGTGCTTGTTGTCCTCCTGGCTGTTGAAGCCGCGACCGACGCGCACCTCCATCTCGATGCTGAACTTCGTGGCGCGGTCGAGGGTGCAGATGTGCTGGTCCTTGTTGACGATCTCGTACTGGGAGATCTCCTGGATGTCGCCGGCGGTGACGGGGCCGGCCTTGTCCACGGTCAGGGAGAGGGTCGCGGGGGCGCGGTCCTCGAAGTGCTTGAAGCGGATCTGCTTCAGGTTCAGGATGATCTCGGTGACGTCCTCGACGACGCCGGGGAGGGAAGTGAACTCGTGCTGCGCTCCGGAGATGCGGACGGAGGTGATGGAGGCGCCCTCAAGCGAGGAGAGGAGGACTCGGCGCAGGCTGTTGCCGATGGTGTGGCCGAAACCGGCCTCGAAGGGCTCGGCGACGAACTTGGCGTAGGTTTCGGTGGCGGTCGCTTCGTCTTTGACGAGGCGATCCGGGATTTCAAACGGAGCGAGTGCTTTCGACATGATGGTTTCAGATTGCCGGGTTACCCAGAGGCAGGACGCGTCTCCGCCACCCGTGTGGCGAAATACCAAGGACCGACGGCAGGTTGAATGACGTCCAAGGCGCGGAATATGGGGGCTTTTCAGGAAAAGTAAACCGCTTTTTCCCACCGTTTACAGCCCGCCGTTTCCGGTTCAGGGTTGGCCGTATGGACTCCCCCCGTTCCCTCGCCCTCTGCTTTCTCCTCCTTTGCACGGGCCTCCTCTCCGCGCAGGAGCGGCCCAACATCGTCTTTTTCCTCACCGACGACCAGACCTCGGGCTCGCTCGGCTGCTACGGCAATCCCGTCGTGCGGACACCGAATCTCGACGCGCTGGCCTCGCGCGGGGTGCGCTTCGACCGGGCCTTGGTGAGCCACTCGATCTGCTGGGTCAGCCGCACCTCGATCCACACTGGCCGAGTCGGGCGCAGCAGCGGCACGCCCGAGGCTCCCGACCAGACCCGGCCCGACGTGGCGGAGACGCTGGTGTCCGACCTCCTCCGCGCCGCGGGCTACCGCACCGGCTTCTTCGGCAAGTGGAACGCGATGATGCCGCCGGGCTACGATCCCGCCGCGCATTTCGACGAGTTCGAGGCGGTGACACGGAGTCCCTACTACAAGACGCAGCCCGACGGCAGCCTGCGGCACGAGACGGAGATCGTCGTCGACCGGGGCATCGCCTTCCTCGAAGGCCAGCCGAAGGATCGGCCCTTTGTCCTGAATCTGTGGTTCAACGCCTGCCACGCCGAGGACAGCGACCGTCGGCCCGGCATCGGCTTCTACCCTTGGCCGCGTTCCGTCGATGGCCTCTACGAGGAGGTCGAGATGCCCCTGCCGAAGCTCCACGATCCCGCCGTCTTCGACGCCCTGCCCGAGTTCTACCGCAGCTCGCTCTCCCGTGAACGCTATTTCTGGGCGCTGAACACGCCGGAGAAATACCAAGCCAACGCCCGCGCCTACGCCCGCATGGTCACGGGCATCGACCGTGAGATCGGGCGCTTTCTCGAAGCCCTCGAAAAGGCCGGTCTCGCCGACCACACGATCGTCGTCTATTCGGCGGACAACGGCTACCATTTCGGCAACCGCGGCCTCACCGGGAAATGGTCGCATTTCGAGGAGTCGCTGAACGTGCCTCTGATCGTCGCCGATCCCCGGGTGCCGGAGGCGGAGCGCGGCAAGGTCAGCGAAGCCCTCGCCATGAATCTCGACCTGCCCTCGACCCTGCTCGACTGGGCTGGGGAGACAATCCCGGCGTCCTACCAAGGCCGCAGCCTGCGACCGCTCGTCGAAGGCGCGAAGCCGGACGACTGGCGCACCGAGACCTACCACGAGCACTTCGCGGTGCGAAACCGCGTCCCCGCTTGGGAAGGCGTCCGCACGGAGCGTTTCAAATACGCCCGCTACTTCGACTTGGGCTACGAGTTCCTCCACGATTTGGAGAACGATCCGGACGAGATCGTCAATCTCGCCACCGACCCCGCCCACGCCGCGACTTTGGCCGAGTTGCGCGCCCGCACCGACGAGCGGGTCGCGTCGTACGGTGGAGCCCTGCCGCCGCTGAAGGGGGAATTCCAGAAATCGACCGATCCCTATCCCGTCGCCTCCGCCGCCGTCGGGACGAAGCCGGATGCCGAGGGCTTCGTCAGCCTCTTCGACGGGAAGTCGCTGCGCGGCTGGACGGGCGATCCGCAATACTGGTCGGTCGAGGACGGGGCCATCACCGGAACCGCCGACGGCACGCTGAAAATGAACCGTTTCCTCACTTGGACCGGCTCGACGGTCCGCAACTTCGACCTGCGCGTGCAGGTGAAGGTGACGCCGGGCGGGAACAGCGGCCTCCAGTATCGCGGCCAGATGCGGCCCGAGATCGGCCTCGACATCGTCTCCGGCTACCAGTGCGACGTCGTCGCCGACAATCCCGGCTACAACGGGATGCTCTACGAGGAGCGCGGACGCCGCATCCTCTCGCACACCGGGGAGAAGGTCATCGTCGATCCCGAAGGGCAGCCTTGGGTCGTCGGGGCGCTGGAGAAAAAGACCTTCGACCCCGGCGAGTGGCACGAGTTCCGCGTCCTCGTCGAGGGCAACCACCATCGGCACTGGATCGACGGCCATCCCACCGCCGACCTCATCGACTTCGACGAAAAAGGCCGCGCCCTCGAAGGCGTCCTCGCCGTGCAGGTGCATGTCGGCCCCGCCATGAAAATCCAATACAAGGATTTCAAGATCAAACACTTGCCCGACGACTTGCCGCTTCTGGACCCGGTGGGCCATCCCATCCCCGCCGATGCCTACGGGGTGCGTCCCCAAGGCAAGCTGCCGCCCGATTGGAAGGCACCGGTTTATGGGGGGCGCGGAGAGCGGTAGGGGGAGTCGCTGTCTCCGGGAAGGGCGTCTTTTGGCCCGAGTCGGCTCGGCGGGGACGCCTCGCCCCACCTTCTTCCCCGAGCCTGCGGGGTGGATCGGTCGTGAGGAAGAACTCTTGGGCTTGAAAGTGCCAAACCTTGCCCGATTCTTTGTGGATCAATGGCGTTCGGCAAAATGAGGGCACTCGAATCATGGAGGGAACCGCGTGCGTTTGCGAGAGCCATGCGCACGCAAACCCTGCAAAGTTCCTCGAAATGGGTCCGTCCAATCGCCGTATCGGTTGTCAGTATCGTCACAATTGGAATGTGGTGGGTTGCGCACTTTACCCCTCAAAAGACACCGCCTCCCTTTTGGGTGGCTTTGATCTTATCGATTATCCTTGGCTGGGTGATCGTTTACGGGCAGCCGCTGCTGCGGCTTCTCGTTCCGGCTCAAATCGCGATTACGGAAAAAAAGATCATCAAGACATGGGGGGGCACCGCACGCCATATATCGGCAAAATCAGCGCTCGGATATCATTTTGAGACATTGCACGGATTCCACGCATTGCGAATCTCCGTCAGCAAGGAAAGGGATTTCGTTGTCGGGCTTCCATCTTCCGACTTGATCCCAAAAATCGAAAAGGCGCTTGCGGAAATAAAGATCCAAAACACAGCCTCCCATGGTGGCCAATGAGTTCAGCGCCAAAGGCGCGGCTTCATGCCAGCCCTGGCCGGCGGCCTGGGAACCCGGCCCCGGAAAACGAGGGAGGGCTGAAAGCCCGATCCATCCCGCCAGGCCAAGCTCGCCGCTGGATCGGGCCTTCAGCCATCCCCCCGTCTCCGGACCGACAGCTTGGGCCGTTGGCCCCATAGGCGTCAGGATAAGGATATCCCTGCCCCCCAACGCTTGCGGATTTCGAAAACGGCGAGCGGGTAGACCCGACCTGCCCGGGCGGGGGTTGGGCGCACAGGGATCCCAGAGCGCCCTTCCGGCGGTTCGAGCCGAACCGCCCTACCCGACGTGCGGAACATCTGCTGGATGTTTCGAATTGATTTGGGTGCCGCTCTTTTATCCTGACGCCTATGGGCCGTTGCCCCAAACTGAGATGGAATGCGCCTTTGGCGCGGAGCGCAGGTCCTCGTTCAACAAGGCGCGAACGGCTCGCTTGGTTGGGAGCCGATGGCCAGTCTTCCCGTCCAAAAACTCAGCCGTCCGTCGTAGCGGAATCAATGGGCGGCGATGCGGTTCCCCTTGGGCTGGCCGATCTCTTCGAGGAGGTTGGAGAACCAGCTCTCGTCGATGTCGAAAGGCTTGCCGCCTTTGATGCGGGGAAAGGCGATGGTGCCCATCTGGTCGCCGTTGTCCTCGTCGAGGCCGGCGACGCCGCTGACGCCGTCGAGGGCGGACTGCGCGGCTTGGGCGCAACTCGCCTTGATCAATTCAAGGTCGTCGGCGTTGGGGGCGGCGCTGCGGGCGAAGTAGCCGCTCTTCTGCACGAGGACTTTCTCGGCGCCGAGCTTGTCCTTGAGCCGGGAGGCGAACCAGTTGCCCACGTTCACGGTGTCGAGGCGGTAGTGGCCGAAGGCGTCCTTGGCGGGCTCCTTGCCCTCGGCGACCAGCTCGGCGATGATGTTGTCGAGGCCGGCGCCCTCGCTGATGAAGAGGTTGACGCTGTCGTGCTCGTCCATCTTGGCGTTGAGGCGGTCGATCTCCGCTTCGAGGTCGATCTCCATCTCGGGCACCCAGACGGCGTCCACATCCCAGCGGATCTGGTGGAGGAGGGCTTCGGGGAGCCAGTCGTACTGGTGCAGGCTCTCGTGGTAATCGTGGGCGGCGCGTCCCGTGAGCCAGCCGCAGTGGCGGCCCATGACCTCGTGGATGATGAGCTGGCGGGCGCTGGTGGTGTTCTCGTTGGCGACGTTGCGGAAGAAACGGGCGCTCTGGTGCGCGGCGGTCCAGGCCCCGAGGGTCTGCTTGATGGGGAAGACGTCGTTGTCGATGGTCTTGGGCAAGCCGACGACGGTGAGCTCGTAGCCGTTCCCGTGGAGGTAGGCGGCAAGGTCGGCGGCGGTGGAGTTGGTGTCGTCCCCGCCGATGGTGTGGAGAATGTCGACGCGGTCGTTGGCGAGCCGCTCGGCGGCGACTTTCAGGGGCTCTTCGCCGGGTTTGACGAGGCCGCGCTTGGTGCAGTCATCGACGTTGGTCAGCTTGACGCGGCTGTTGCCGATGGGGCTGCCGCCGAAGTTGTAGAAAATCGCGGCCTGCTCCCGGACCTGCCGGGGGAAATGGTAGGAGTTGCCGAGGAGGAGGCCCTGGTAGCCGTTGAGGTAGCCCATCAGGTCGGCGTCGGGGGCGAGGCGGTTGTACTGCTCGATCAGGCCTCCGATGGAGGCGGAAAGGCAAGGGGCGATGCCCCCGGCGGTCAAAAAGGCGATTCTCATCGTGGGTCGGCTCGGAAGGGTGGATGAAGGGGGTTCCTTTCGGGGCGAACCTTCGGGCGGTTCGCGGGGATGTCAAGGTGCCCGCCCCAAACCCTGTTTGGGGCGGGACTCCTTACTCTTACTCCTTACTCTTACTCCTTACTCAAAATCGGAGCCTCTCGACGTTCGGATGGAGTAAGAGTAAAGAGTAATGAGTAAGGAGTAGGAGGGACTTTCACCCTTCAGGCCCCTTCTCGTAAAAGATGCGAATATCCGCCTCCTTCGTGCCGAGCAGGCTCTGGGCGTGAAGGAGGGCTTGGCGGGTGGAGAGGTTCGGGTTCCGGGGATGGTGCAGGAAGATGTTCTCCCTTCCGACCACTTCGACCGATCCCGCGTTCTTCAGCACCCGGTAGACGTCCTTGGTCGCCCCGCTGATGATGACGTGGCGGTCGTGGTCGCGCAGGAAATGGACCAGTTCCTCCAAGGCGACGACGCTCGTGGCGTCGAGGTGCCGCGCGTTCTTGAGGCGGAGGATGATGATCTTCAGATCGGGGTCGAGCGAGGTTTTCTGGATCTGGGTTCGGAAGATCTCCGCCGCCCCGAAGAACAGATCGCCCTCGACATGGACGATGGAGATCGCGGGGATGGGGCGGGCGCGTTTTTCCCCGGCCTCGCGCAGCTCGCCCTGCTCGGAGAACTCGTATTCGACGAGATGGGGGCGGCTCGCGGCCCGCAGGTAGAGCATGATGGAGATGCCGACGCCGAGGAAGATGGCCACGTTCAGCGGCAGGAGGAGGGAGGCGACGAAGGTGGTGGCGAGCACGGCGGCGTCCGCCGGGGTGGCCGCGAGGGAGATGCGGAGGTGGTGGCGGTTGACCACCGAAAGGGCGATGCAGACCACGAGCATGGCGAGGACCGGCTTCGGGACGAGGCCCATGTGCCCGCCGAGGAGGAGGAGTCCGGCGAGGCAGAACAGCCCCCCGAAGATGCCGGCGAGACGGGAGACGGCCCCGCTGGCGAAGTTGAGGGCCGAGCGGGTCAGCGAACCCGAGGCGGGCATGCCGCCGGTGAAGGCGCAGGCGAGGTTCGCCATGCCGAGGCCGAGCATGTCCTGGTTCACGTTGGGGCGGTCGCCGACCTTGCTGGCGAGGGTCTTCGACATCACCGAGTTCTCCAGCGCGGCGAGGAAGGCGATGGAGAAGGCGATGCCGATGAGGCGGCTCACGTCGGAGAAAAAGCCGCGAGGCCCGACCTCGGGCAGTCGCGGGGCGAGGTCGGCGAGGGTGAAGGAGTCGAAAGTGTCGAGCTCCCACCCGGCGAAGCGGTGGAGGATGGCGTAGAGCCCCGACATCGCCACGAGCACGATGGCGAAGACGGGCAGCTTGCGGCGGACTCGCCCGCTCAGCACGAGCCAGAGGGCGAAGGTGGCGGCGGCGAGGGCGACGGATTGCCAGTTCACCCTCTCGATCCCGGCGAAGGTGGCCTGGAGGATGGTGAAGAAGGTCTTCGGCGCGTCGGAGGGTTGCGCGGATCGCTCGATCCCGAGGAGGGGGGAGAGCTGGTTCGCGATGATGAGCACGGCCGCCGCCGTGATATAGCCGACGATGACGGAGCGGCTGACATACTGCACCAGCTCGGCGACGCGGAAGAAGGCCCCGAGGACGAGCAGCAGCCCCGTGAAGAGCACGAGCATGGGCAGGTAGAGGAGCCGATCGGGCGCGGAGAAGGCGGCGAACTGCGCGAAGAGGAGGAAGGCGGTCGCGTTGGTCGGCCCGAGGATGGTGTGGCGCGACCCGGCGAAGAGGGGGGCGACGATGGCGGCGACGGCGCTGGAGACGACGCCGTATTGGATGGGCAGGTCGGCGATGGCCGCGTAGGCCATGCCTTGGGGGAAGGAGAGCAGGGCGACGTTCAGCCCCGCGCCGGCGTCGGCGCGGAGGTTGGCAGGGCGGTAGCCGCGGAAGCCGCGTCGGATGGGGAGGGGGTCGATCGCGTTTTCCCGCAGGAAACCTCTGGCTTCGGTGGCGAGCCGTCGCAAGAACCAGCGGAATCTCCTCATGTCGGTGGAAAGCAGATACTATCCGGGCGCTGCCGGGAGATGACAAATGCAAAGAGGGGAAAGTGACATGGAGTTCGCGGGAATTTTCCCTGTTTGGAGTCCAGCAGTTTTGGCAAACGAAGCGAGGGTAGACCCGACCGGCCCCGGTCGGGGGTTAAGCGAACAAGGAACCAAGAGCGCCCTTTCGGCGGTTCGAGCTGAACCGCCCTACCCGATGTCCAAGGAGAAAGGGCGTTCGGTTAAGCGGAATGGCAGCAAGGGACGCCTGGCTCAGGCGTCCGCCGCACTCACCTCGCCTCCGTCTTCGCCGCCGGGGCCGCGATGGGACGGAAGCCGCCGCCGAGGGCGAGATGGAGGTCGATTCGGTTGTCGAGGAGGGCCCGCCGCGCCGCGAGCCATTGGGAGCGGCTCGCGAAGAGGCGCTGCTGCGCGGAAAGCACGGTGAGCGGGTCCCCGGTGCCGGCTTCGAACTCCTCAAGGGAGCGGCGGTAGGCCTCGCGGGCGAGGCGGGAGGCCTCGGCGAGGGCCGCGACGCGCTGATGGAGGAGCCGCTCGGCGGAGAGGGCGTTCTCGACTTCGGCGAAGGCGGTGAGGGCGGCTTTTTCGAATTCGGCGGCGGCCAGCTCCGTCTCGGAGCCGCGCCGATCCACGTTGGCGAGGAGGCGTCCGCCTTGGAAGATCGGCTGCGTCGCGTTGGCCGCGAGGCTCCAGATGCTGAACCCGCCGGAGAGGAGGTCGCCGATGTCCTCGCTGGCGCTGCCGAGGCTGCCGGTGAGGCTGAGAGCGGGGAGGAGGGAGCGTTTCGCCTCAAGGAGCCGCTGGTCGGCGGCGGCGATGCGTCGCTCGGCGGCGGCGAGGTCGGGGCGGCGGTCGAGCAGGGTCGCGGGCAGTCCGGTGGGGACTTTGCCGGGCAGGTCGGGGAGCTTGGCCCCGGCTCCGGCGCGTCCGGCCGGGTAGTCTCCGGCGAGGACTTCGAGGAGGCGGGCGGCGCGGCCCTCGATCTCCTGCCTCGCGGCGAGCTGCTCCTTCGCCGTGGCCGCGTCGCCTCGGGCGAGGAGGAGCTGCGCGGCCATGTTCTGGCCATTCCCGTCGATGCCGCGCTCGAAGCGTTCGCGGATGGCGGTCTCGGTCTCGGCGAAGGTGGCGATGGCGGAGCGGGCGAGGGCGACTTGGTCGCGCGACTCGGCGAGGGCGAACCAGGTCTTCGCGGCCTGTCCCGCGAGGGAGAGCTCGGCAGTGGCGCGGTCGAAACCCGAAGCCTCGAAATCGGCCACGGCGGCGCGTTTCGCCGCGCGGATGCGGCCCCAGAGGTCGATTTCCCAGCTCAGGTTGAGGGAGAGGGCGAAGCGGTTGCTGCGCGAAGAGACACCGCCTGGCAGGGGCAGGCCGATGAAGTTCTGCTGGTCGCGCTGGGCGGAGAAGCCGCCTTGGATCTGGGGGTGCAGGTCGGCGCCGATGATGCGGGCGGTGGCCTCCGCGATTTCGAGCCGGGCGCGGGCGGCCTTGAGGTCTTTGTTCCCGGCGAGCACCCGCTCGACGAAGTCGGAGAGGCCGGGGGCGCGGAATTCCCCGATCCAGTCGCGGTCGGGCGGGTGCGCGGGGGTCCAGGAGGGGCCCGCGATCCAGTGGGCGGGGGCCTTCACGCTGGCAAGGTGCTTCGCGTCGGGCGGAGAGGCGGTGCGGCAGGCGACGAGCAGGCTCGCCAACACCGCTGCGACGAGGAGCGGGGTGGTGCGGGCGGGCGGCTCGGGAGGGAACATGTGCGGACGGCGGAGGATGCCGGACGAACGGGTCAGACGCGGACCCCGGTTTCGCAAGCGGAGATTGCGTGGATCGAGGGAAGCCTCAGGGATGACGCATGAACGCGGCGACTGATTGCCTGTCACCGGGAACTCTCCGGGATGGATCGGTGATGGGTCGGGCTTTCAGCCCTCCTCGGCAGGGGCGTTTTATCCCGGGGCGAGGCCCCGGGCTGGTATGGGAGGGGCCTTTGGCCCACGGATTTACGGGAAGGGCCTTTGCCAACCGCTCGAGCCGTGCGGGCGTATCGTCCCGAGGGCCGAAGGCCCGTCGTGATTTCCAGCCCGGGGCATCGCCCTGGGGAAACAAGGGTCCCAAAAAACAACGAGAAGTGCCAAAGGCCCGCACTATCTTTTCCTGGCGGCAGATTCCCTGTCTCCGGGATCTTGTCGAGCTGGTGGAGGACCTTGCCGGACTGGCGGCTGCGGCGAAGGCTTGGCGGAGCCGTTCGAGGGCGGCGGTGGCGTCAAAGGGATCGGTGGTCATCCATACCCTGCATCAGTCTCAGCCAATCGTGCAAACCATCAATCGATGCCTCCGCCATATTTTGTTCATCTATTCATGCGTAAGCCCTGGGGGCGCTCAAGGCCGCACCGTCTCCGCCTTGGGCGGCTCGATGCTCATGATCTTGTCGTGGATTTTGAGGATCTCCTTCGACTTCTTGAAGAAATCCTCCACCTCGGTGGCGGACGCCTCGTTCGAGTCCACGATGTGCTGGATCTGGGCGAGGTAGCGGTTGGCGTCGAGGGAGATGTTCGCCATCTGGCGCTGGGCGTTGGCGTAGGCGGCGGCGACGGTGCTTTTCGCCTCGACGAGGGCGGAGCGCCGCCCTTGGTTCTCGATGAAGGCGTCGCGCTCCTCCTTGAACTCCTTGTTCTTGAAGATCTTCCTGCCGAGCGAGGCGGTGTCGCGGGGGTCGGGCTGGTCGGCGGGCAGGGAGGCGAGCTGGCGCGCGAAGTAGCGGTCGAGTTCGCGGAACTCGTAGAGCGGCTTCCCGTATTGCTGGTGGAGGAAGGCGAGCCCGTTGATCACTCCGGTGAGCTTCGCGGCCTCCTCGCGGTCGAGCTTCTGCCCGGAGCGCAGGCGCGTCTCGACGTCGCCGATGTAGGCGAGGGTGGAGCGGCTGTCGTAGACGATCTCGTTCATCTGCGCGTAGGTGCGCTGGAGCTGCTCGGCGTGCTCCTGTTTCAGGGTCTCGACTTGGGCGCTCCACTCCTGCCGGAGCCGCTCGCTCTCGGCTTGCTTGTCGGCGAGGAGGGAGGATAGCTCGGATTTCTGGTTCTCCAGATCGCTGACGAGGCTGGTGAAGGTCTTGACCTGCCGTTCGAGGTCGAGGGATTTCGACTGCTCGTCGCTCCAGAGCTTGCCGAGGAACCCGGCCCCGCCGATGGTGGCGAGGAGCAGGAGGACGAGCAGGACGATGGCCACGGTTTTGCCGGTGCTCTTGCCGGATTTGCCATAGCCGTAGGCCTCAAGGGCCGCTTCGGGATCGTAGTCGGTGCTCATGGGGGGAAAATAAGTCGGTTTCGCGGGAAAGCGAGGGGAGGGGAGTGGTTCTTTCGGGCTGTCGCCGGTGGGATGACGGGGTAGGATACGGCTCCCTTCGCGGGTTTTCTTTCATCCAAGCATGAACGGCAGCGCCCTCCGAACCGCCTTCCTCTCGGCGATCCCGCCGGAGCGGGCGTTCCATCTCCTCTTCGACCATCTCCCCGGCGTGCTTTTTTTCGCGAAGGACCGCGAGGGCCGGCTCCTCGCCGCGAACCGCGCCCTCCTCGATCTCTACGGCTATGCGAAGGAGGAGGATTTCTGGGGGGTCACGGATTTCGAACTGCTTCCCCGCAGCCTCGCCGAGAAGTTCCGCGCGGACGACTTGCGCATCCTCCGCACTGGCGCGCCCATGCTGGAGATCGTCGAGCTGTTCATCAGCCGCCAGGGGATTCCGGCTTGGTTCCTCACAAACAAGCTCCCCGTCCGCAACCGCGAGGGCGAGGTCATCGGGGTGATGGGCACGATCCAGGACTACGAGAAGCAGCGCGAGCTGCTGCCGCCCGATTCGGACATCTCCCCGGCGCTGGCGCACATCCGCTCGAACTTCCACCGCGAGGTGTCCATCCCCGAACTCGCACGGCGCTGCGGGCTTTCGGTGCGGCAGTTCGAGCGCAAGTTCAAGGGTCACCTCAAAACCCCGCCGCAGCAATACCTCGTCAAAATGCGGGTCCACGCCGCCTGCGACGAGCTGCGCCGCACCCGCAAGCCCATCGCCGAAATCGCGACGGACTTGGGTTTCTACGATCAGGCGGCGTTCACGAGGCAGTTCCGCAAGCACATGGGAATGACGCCGCTCCACTACCGGAAGGAATATCGCTGATTTGGGAGGCGACCGCTGATTGGCGCGGATCTTCGCTGATTTTCCGGTGGCTTGGTGGTTCTCCAACGGGAGCCGTAGCGAAGTTCGTGAGAACTTCGGCAAACGTCGCTTGAAACGCCGACCGGAGAGAAGTTCTCACGAACTTCTCTACAGGCTTCGCCGCGCCTCCGGATTTCCGGTCATCCGATCCGCTGGACAGTGTGGAAATCGCGATTGAGGTATTTGCCTTTCAATGACAGGCGATAGATGTGGAGCCGGGGATCGACAGTGCCTGCCGCCCGGCCTGCTTGCATGAACTGGACCGGGATGCCTCGCGACTCCGCCCACGAAAGATCGTCGACGGGGGATTCCTCGTGCCGGAGCCGCGTCTGGCCTCGGGGCTGTCCGCCTTGCTGGTAGAGGGTGTGGTCGTAATCGGCGGTCTCGTGCACTTCGCCGTCGTGGATGTGGACCGTGGGGAAAAACAGTTCCCCCTCAGGCAGTCGGGTGGCGAATTCGAAAGCGATGGGGTGGACTGTTTTCGCATCGGCCTTCAACTGGAAGACCGCGAAGCTGAAATCGTGGTAGTCGGGCAGTTTTCCCCACGTCGGTTCAGGAATGCGAAAGCGCGGGTCGAGCCGCTCGAAATCCCGAATCGTCGGAACGAAGGAAGCATCGAAGTTGCCGACCGATTCCATCTTGAGGGTTTCCTCCGATGGAGATCCGCCGAAGGGACCGGGACCGAAATTCTCCGCAGGCTGTGGGAAGCCCTTGTCCATGTCGTCGAAGAACGAGGCGTAATCCTTCAGGCTGAGAAAACGGATCGAGTTCCCTCCGGCGGGCAAGGCGGCGGGCAATGGCAGGATCATCGCCACTTCCTCGTCGGCGTCGTAGCGCATCTGATAGACCAAATACTGACGCCCTGGAGCGGCGGAGCGGGCGAAGATCCGGGTTCTGGACACGGATCGGACGGAACGGGAGAAGCAGCACATAGCGCGGCGGATGATGGCAAAGGCGGCAACACCGTGTCAAGTCAGGAACTCAGGGGAGTCAGATCGAAGAGGCCGCCCCGCGGCTTCGGAGGAAGGGCGAGGCAGGGATGAGTCGGGCCGTTGGCCCTTTCTGGTTTTTTGGAGGGGCGATCCCATCCGGGGCGTTGCCCCGGTCTGGTATCGGTCGGGCCTTCGGCCCTCAACCCGGAGAGGGCGCATCGTCTCAAGGGCCAAAGGCCCGCTTCATACCAGCGGTCACCGGGGCATCGCCCCGGTGACCGCCCGTCGTCCCCCGCAACGAGGGCCAACGGCCCGCCCCACATTTGTCGAATCTGAAATCCGAAGCGCCAGCCCCGCCTTCTGCATCCGAAAGATCAGCGAAGGTCAGCGCCAATCAGCGGTCGGCCACTTCGGATTTCGAGCTTCGGGTTTCGGATTTTCCCCTTGCCAGCGTTCGCGGAAACCATCATCATCCCGTTCATGCCATCTTGGGAACCGCCCCT
>DDTJ01000011.1 GCA_002344525.1 Akkermansiaceae bacterium UBA2367 | reverse complement strand
CACCATCGGCCTCGACCTCGGGGACAAGAAGCACGCCGTCTGCGTCCTCGACGCGGCGGGCGACATCATCGACGAGCGCAGCGTCACCAACCACAGGGAGAGCCTGCGCCGCCTCTCGCAGAAGCACCCCGGGGCGCGCATCGCCCTGGAGGTCGGAACCCACAGCCCGTGGACGAGCCGCTTCCTCCAAGGCCTCGGCCACGAGGTGCTCGTGGCCAACGCCCGCAAGCTGCGGGCCATCCATGCCAACCACCGCAAGAGCGACCGGACCGACGCCCGCATGCTCGCGCGTCTCGCGCGGGTCGATCCCGAGCTGCTCCACCCCGTCGAGCACGGCTCCGAGCAAGCCCAGCGCGACCTCCTCCAGATCAAGCTGCGCGACAACCTCGTGCGCCAGCGCGTGAACATCATCAGTTCGATCCGCTTCGCGCTCAAGAGCCTCGGCGTCCGCCTGCCCTCGCCCAACACCGCCTGCTTCGCCAAGCGCTGCCGCACCCTGCTGGCCGGGGAGCACGGGGAGCTGCTCGCCATGGTCGAGCCGTCCCTCCAGACCGTCGACCTGCTCACCAAGAGCATCCGCGAGCTGGAGCGCCGCATCGAGGCGCTCTGCGAGGAGAGCTATCCCGCGACCGGGCGGCTCCGCCAAGTCCCCGGCGTCGGGGCCATGACCTCCCTGAGCTTCGTTCTGACCGTCGGCGACCCGGAGCGCTTCGCCCGCAAGCGCGACGTGGCCGCCTACCTCGGGCTGGTCCCCAAGCGCGACCAGTCCGGCGACCTGGACAAGCAGCTGCGCATCAGCAAGACCGGGGACGCCTACCTGCGCCGGCTGCTCGTCGGGGCGGCGCAATACATCCTCGGCCCCTTCGGCCCCGACTGCGACCTGAAGCGCAAGGGCCTCCAGCTCGCCGAGCGCGGAGGCTCCCGGGCGAAGAGGAAAGCCGTCGTCGCCGTGGCCCGCAAGCTGGCGGTGCTGCTGCTGGCCCTCTGGGAAGGGCAGGGCGACTACCAGCCCGACCGCCGCCCGCAACCGGCCTCGGCCTGATCCCCCCTCTTTATCCCTCGCGATGAGACAACTTCGAAGATCCGGAGCGACTGCGATGCATCCACGGCACCCCCCTTTGGAACGACTGCGCTGCACCGACAGCACCGGCCCCGAGGGAACCGAGTGCGGCAACAAGATGGCGGCGTTCCACCCCTTTTCCTGAAAGCAGGAAGCGACAACGGAAACAACGGATCCAATCATGCACCCGGCAAGCAACGGAAACGCCGTCCAGGAGTGCGAATGGAAGCGAGAATCCCTGTTTCGCCCGCGACCGGCCGCCAACCCCGCCCCAGCCCCCCTGAAATGAAAACTTGAAGTGGACTTCAATTTCTGTTTGACTGCCTTCTCATGGAAGGCGGTGCAGGCAACCGGCGTTCCGCCGGTGCCTGATCCTTGAACGTTCTCCAAGGCCTCGAGGATGCGCCAGCGTCGGCCTCATCGAGGGCGGATCGGGTGTCCAGACGACGCTCGGACCGAGGTCGATGACCTCGGCTACAGATCCCCCGAAGGACGCTCCTCAAATCCCGTAGCCCACCATGGCGTCTCCTGTGTCGGGCCGGATGAGGTCCTCCAGAGAGGTCTCGCGCAGGCGGCGGTTCGTCGCCTCCCCGGCCTCGGCGAGGCAGCGGAGGATGCCGGCCGCGCCGGGGAAATCGGGGTAGCTCTTCTTCTCAAGGAATTGGAGCAGTTCGCCGTCCACCGCCTCGACGACTTCGGCCACGGAGATGAGGCGGGCCTCCCGCCCGAGCCGATAGCCTCCCCCGACCCCGCGCTTGCTTCGCAAAAAACCGCCGCGCTTCAGGACGAGGAGGATCTGCTCGAGGAACTTGATCGGGATCTTGCCTGTGTCGGCCAGCTCCTGCGCTTGGAGGCTGCGATCGGGCGGCAGGGTCGCGAGGATGGCCATAGCCCGCAGGGCGTAGTCGGCTTTTTTCGAGATCTGCATGGCCGCGGATCAAGGGCGGTAGTTGAACAGATCCTCGACCTTGAAAACCCGCGGCCCGCCTTCCCCGTCTTGCGGAGCGACGGCTTGCAGGGCGGCGAGGATCTTTCTCTGGATGTTGAGGGTCACGTAGCGACCGCGCCGCGCCTTTTGGATCTGTTTGTGGGTGAGCTGCTGCGTGCTCGCGGCGACGAGGTCGTGGTTCCCCAAGCCGAGCTCGGCGAGGAGCCCGTCGAGCGGCTGGGGGCCGAAATCGCGTTCGGGGGAATCTGGCATCGGGAGACTGAATTGCGCCTTGTTTTCGCGCGTCTTCTCGCTAAGCGTTCCCTCCGCCCATGACAACCCGTATTTTACTCTCCACCACCAGCTACCAGGACACCCCCGGCCCCCACCACGCCCTCCTCGAATCGCAAGGCTTCGAGATCGCGCGCGAGCGCGGCCCCCTCCCCGAGTCCGCCATGCTCGACCTCGCGGGGGAGTTCGACGCCTTCCTCTGCGGTGACGACGCCATCACTCGCGCGGTCATCGACAAGTCCCTGCCGCGCCTGAAGGTCATCAGCAAATACGGCATCGGCCTCGACAAGATCGATGTCGCCTACGCCACGGAGAAGCGCATCCCTGTGCTCAACACCCCCGGCGTCAACCACACTACCGTGGCTGAGCACACCTTCGGCCTGCTCCTCGGCCTCACCAAGAAGATCCAGGAGAACGCGGTCGATGTCGCTGCCGGGAAGTGGGTCGCCGGATGGAAGAAACCCGTCGGCCACGAGATCCTTGGCAGCACGATGGGCATCATCGGCCTCGGCCGCATCGGCAAGGAGGTCGCCACGAGGGCGAAGGCCTTCGGCATGTCGGTGATCGCCTACGATCCCTACTTCGACGAGGCCTTCGCCGCCGAGCACGACGTGACCCGCTGCGCCACGATGGATGAAGTCCTCCTCGGCGCGAACGTCGTGAGCCTGCACTGCTTCCTCGACGAGAACACCCGGGGCATGATCAACGCCGAGAAGATCGCCGAGATGAAGGACGGCGTCATCGTCCTGAACTGCGCCCGCGGCGAGCTGGTGGAGACGGCGGACATCCGCGACGCCCTCGTCAGCGGCAAGGTCGGCGGCTACGGAGCCGACGTCCTCGACGAGGAGCCGCCCGCCGCGAACCACCCCCTCTTCACCGCGCCGAACTGCATCATCACCAGCCACATCGCCTCGCGCACCTACGAGAGCGTCGAGCGTCAGGCGATGCGGGCGACGAACAACCTCATCAACTACCTAATGGGTGATTCGGATTTCATCCAGGCGAACAAGTTCTGAGGGATGCCCCGGAAAATCCGCCAGTTGATCCAAGAGCTTGAGCAGGCCGGATTCAGGAATCGCGGTGGCAAGGGCAGCCATCGAAATTTCCTTCACCCGGAGGGAATCGGTGTTACCCTTTCAGGAAAACCCGGTGGCGACGCGAAACCGTATCAAGAGAGACAGGTGCGGGCCGCCATCGAAGAAGCGGGAAAACGATGAAACCCACCGACATCTACCATCGCTGGATCGCGTGGTCCGAGGAGGACCAGTGCTATGTCGGGCGCTGCCCGGACCTCTTTTTTGCGGGAGTCCACGGCGACGACCCCATTGAGGTCGCGCGGGAATTGCAGGAGGTGATCGACGAATGGGAACGCATCCATGTGGAGGACGGGCGCCCCTTGCCCTCTCCGAGGACGCGACCCATGCGGGAACTGGTTTGATCCGCCAACCGCTTCCGAGCCCCCTTCGCCTATCCACTTTCAATTGACTTTGCTTCGCTCTGATTCTCAACCATCCACTCTCAACTCTCAACTTCCCCCATGTCCCTCACGATCAAACCCGCCTCCGAAACCGCCTACGACTGCCTCTCCATGGGCGAAGTCATGCTCCGCCTCGACCCCGGCGAGGGCCGCATCCACACCGCCCGCCAGTTCGCCGCCTGGGAGGGCGGGGGCGAATACAACGTCACCCGCGGTCTGCGCCGCTGCTTCGGGCTGCGCACCGGCGTCATCACCGCCTTCGCCGACAACCCGGTGGGCCGTCTCATCGAGGACTTCATCCTCCAAGGCGGGGTCGATACCCGTTTCATCGATTGGAAGAAATACGACGGCATCGGCCGCGACGTGCGCAACGGGCTGAACTTCACCGAGCGAGGCTTCGGCATCCGCGGAGCCGTGGGCTGTCCCGATCGAGCCAACACCGCCGCGAGCCAGATGAAGCCGGGCGACTTCGACTGGGACGAGATTTTCGGCAGACAGGGAGCCCGCTGGTTCCACACCGGCGGCATCTTCGCCGCGCTCAGCGAGACGACCGCCGAGCTCACCATCGAGGCCTGCAAGGCGGCGCAGAAACACGGCACCATCGTCAGCTACGACCTCAACTACCGCCCCTCGCTCTGGAGCTCCATCGGCGGCCTCGCCAAAGCCCAGGAGGTGAACCGCGAGATCGCCAAATACGTCGATGTGATGATCGGCAACGAGGAGGACTTCACCGCCTCGCTCGGCTTCGAGGTCGAGGGCGTGGACGAGAACATCCGCGGCATCGACGTGGGCAACTTCAAGAGGATGATCGAGACGGCGATCAAGGAGTTCCCCAACTTCAAGGCCACGGCCACGACCCTGCGCGAGGTCCACACCGCGACGGTCAACGACTGGGCCGCGATCTGCTGGCACGACGGGCAGTTCCATGAGTCGAACCCCTACCCGAACCTCGAAATCCTCGACCGCGTCGGCGGCGGCGACAGCTTCGCCTCGGGCCTCGTCTACGGCTTCCTCCAGTTCAACGACCCGGCCCAGGCCGTTCAATACGGCGCGGCCCATGGCGCCCTCGCCATGACCACTCCCGGCGACACGACCATGGCCTCGCTCTCGGAGGTGCAGAAGGTCGTCGGCGGTGGAGGGGCCCGGGTGGTGCGATGAGCAGGGGAGGGGAGGGGCGCGGAAAGGGGCATTGACGGAATCCCCCCATCCTGCCAAAATCCCTCCATGACGGAAAACCAAAACATCCCCACCACCCGCCGTTCCGCGATCAAGACCGTGGCCGGCGCCTCGGTCCTCGCCGGCGTCGCCATCCCCCACGTCCACGCCCAGGAGAACAACGAAGTGAAGCTCGCCGTCGTCGGTTGCGGCGGGCGCGGCACCGGGGCGGTCAAGAACGCCCTCAGCGTCTCCGGCTCGCTCGGCCCGCTGAAGCTCCACGCCATGGCCGATGTCTTCGACGACAAGTTGAAGACCAGCCACGAGACCCTTTCCAAGGATCCCCAGGTCGGAGACAAGATCGATGTCTCGCCCGAGCGGCGCTTCATCGGCTTCGACGGCTACCGCGACGCGATGGACTCGCTGAAGGCGGGCGACATCGTCATCCTCACCACTCCCGTCGCCTTCCGCTGGCCCATGTTCGAATACGCCGTCGAGAAGGGGCTCCACGTCTTCATGGAGAAGCCCGTCACCACCGACGGCTTCACCGCCCGGAAGCTGCTTGAAATCAACAAGAAGGCCGTCGAGAAGAACCTGAAGGTCGGCGTCGGCCTGATGTGCCGCCACTGCAAGGCCCGCAACGAGCTGAAGAAGCGCATCGACGACGGGGCCATCGGCGACATCACCTTCCTCCGCAGCTATCGCCTCCAAGGCCCCATCGGCACCTGCTTCACGCCGAAGAACGACACGGACCAGAGCGAACTGATGTATCAGATCCGGAACTTCCACAGCTTCCTCTGGCTCAGCGGCGGGTCCTTCAGCGACTTCTTCATCCACGGCATCGACGAGATGTGCATGATCAAGAACGACTTCCCCATCGAGGCGAAGGGCTACGGCGGGCGCCACTACAAGACCGTCGAGCGCAACGGGAAGATCCTCGAAGCCGTCGATCAGAACTTCGACAGCTACAGTATCGAATACACCTTCAAGGACGGGGCCAAGGCCATCTACGAGGGGCGCAACATCGCGGGCTGCCACCAGGAGTTCGCCGCCTACGCCCACGGCACGAAGGGTTCCGCTGTGATCTCCTCCTCCGGCCACGTCCCCGCCCGCCCGCGCCTCTACTCGGACCAGAACATCGACCTGAACTGGCGCGGCACGCCCTCGAACCTGATTTGGACTTTCCCCACCGGTGACCGCGGCGCGAGCCTCGAAGGCAACCCCTACGACATCGAGTGGGAGGCGCTCATCGACGCCATCCGCGAGGACAAGCCCTACAACGAAGTCGAGCGCGGCGTCGCCGCCAGCACCGTCACCTCCATGGGCCGCATGGCCGCCCACACCGGGCAGACCGTGACCTACGACCAGATGCTGAACAGCGAGTTCGTCATGGCTCCGAACGTGGCCGAGCTGACCCTGCAATCCGATTCGCCCCTGATGCCCGACGCCGACGGGAGATACCCCGTGCCCGAACCGGGAATCAAGAAGGACCGGGAGTATTGAGGGCGCTCCTCTCCATGAGCACCCGCCTGTTCGCCGTCCTCTCCGCCCTCGCGCTCCCGGCTCTGTCGCTCGCCGCCGACGATCTGTCCGACCCCGTGGCAGTGGCGGCGGCGATGCGGAAGGCGAACGATTTTTATGTCTCCAAGCTCGCCGTCCATGGCGGCTACGCTTCCTCGTGGAAACGCGGTCCAGGCCCCGGACGCAGCGAGCACCGCGAGGGCGAAAACCTCATCTCGATCCAGCCGCCCGGCACCCCCACCGTCGGCCTCGCCATGCTGAGAGCCTACGAGGCCACGGGGGACGAAGCCTTCCTCGAAGGGGCCAGAGGCGCGGCCCGCGCCCTGATCGACTGCCAGCTCGAATCGGGCGGCTGGTCCGACGACTTCGATTTCGGCGGGGAGGACGCGCAGCGCCGCTTTCTGAGAAAACAGGTTCTCGCAGGCGACACGGAGAAGGGCAAACGCGCCAACCTCTCCACCCTCGACGACAACAAGACCCAGTCGGCGATGCTCCTCCTCCTCGAACTCGCCCACACCCCGGCCGGGAAGGCGGACCCGGAACTCCAAGACGCCCTGCGATACGCCTTCGACCACGTCCTCGCCGTGCAGACGAGGATCGGCTCGTGGCCGCAGCAGTTCAGCGGGGCGGCTCCCGCCGACGGCCTCGTGAAGAAAGCGGAAATCCCCGCCGAATGGCCGCGCGAATGGCCGAAGGAGAAATATCATGGCTACCACACCCTCAACGACGGCAACCTCGAAGAACTCGTCCACCTGATGCTGCGCGCCCACGAGTTGACCGGGGAAACCCGCTACCTCGACTCGGCGAAGCGTTGCGGCGACTTCCTCCTCCTCGCCCAGTTCGACGGCGACCAGCCCGGCTGGGCGCAGCAATACGACGCGGAGATGGTCCCGTCCTGGGCGCGCAAGTTCGAGCCACCCGCCCTCAGTTCGTCCGAGTCCTACGGGGCCTGCCTCACCCTTTTCGAAATCTGGCTCGCCACCGGCGAAGGAAAATACCGCGACACCCTCTCCGCCGCCCTCGACTGGCTGGAGAAAAGCCGCCTTTCCAACGGGAAATGGTCGCGCTTCTACGAATTCGGCACGAACCGCCCGCTCTACTGCGAAGCCGGGACTTACCGGCTGACCTACGACGACTCGAACCTGCCCTCGCACTACAGCTTCCAGTCCGACTATCTCGTCAACAAAGTCGAACGCCTCCGCGCCGACCTCGCCAAACCGCGCGAAGACTTGCTCGCCTCGCGTCGGCCTCCCGACACCCCCGAGCGTCGGGCCAAAGCCGCCCGCAACCTGCGCGAGAAAGTCAAGACCGCCCTCGGCACGCAAACCGAGGACGGCATCTGGCTCGACAAGGACGAAATCAGCGCCGAACTCTTCGTGAAGCACCTCAACGCCATGTCCGCCTACGTGAAAGCCTTCAAAAACTCATAAATCCTCTCAAAGTCCCACCTTTCACCTTTTACTCCGAAACGATGAACCGCCGCCACCTCCTCTCCCTCACCGCCGCTGGCTCTGCCGCGGCCCTGCTTCCTCGCACCGCCTCCGCCGCCCCGAAGCTCGACGCGGGGGCCACGATCCTCTTCCAAGGCGACTCCATCACCGATGCCGGACGCGACCGCAACGCCGAAGGCAACGCGAACCACCCCGCCATGCTCGGCCGGGGCTACCCCTTCCACCTCGCCGGGCAGCTCCTCGCCGACCACGCCCCGCTCGGGCTCTCCATCTACAACCGCGGCATCTCCGGCAACAAAGTGCCCGACCTCGCCGCCCGCTGGCAGAAGGACTGCCTCGACCTGAAGCCCGCCGTCCTCAGCATCCTTATCGGGGTCAACGACATCTGGCACAAACTGAACGGGAAATACGACGGCACCCCGGAGATCTACCGCGACGGCTTCGCCGACCTGCTGCGACAGACGAAAGAAGCCCTTCCCGGCGTCACCTTGGCTATCTGCGAGCCTTTCGTCCTGCGCTGCGGCGCGGTGAACGACTCGTGGTTCCCCGAATTCGAAACCCGTCGCGCCTTCGCCGCCGAGGTTGCGAAAGGTGCCGGGGCGATATGGGTGCCTTTCCAGGAAGCCTTCGACCAAGCCGTCGCCGCCGGGACCGAACCCGCCTACTGGGCCGCCGATGGCGTGCATCCGACCCAAGCCGGGCATGGGTTGATGGCCAAGGTCTGGCGGGGGGCCGTGGGGATTTGAAGGCTCACCTTCTTACTCTTTACTCCCTACTCTTACCTCTTACTCCTCCCGAGCGTCGATGGACGTCCGATTTCGAGTAAGAGGTAAGAGTAGGGAGTAAGGAGTAAGAGCAAGAGAGAAAAAACGCCGCGAGCAGCATTGACATCCCCCCGCCATTTTTCCTACGCTCGCGCTTTCCATGAGCGCCAAACCCCTTCACAACCTCGTCGTCGAGCTTCCCGGTTGCCCGCCCCGCCACTACCTCCTCAACGCCGCCTCCATCCGTCTCGGTCGGGTCCAGGGGAACGCCGTCGTCGTCGAGGAGGACGCGGTCTCCGCGAAGCATTGCGAACTCCGCCGCACCGCCTCGGGCAGCTATGAAGTGGCCGACCTCGGTTCGACCAACGGAACCCGGCTCAACGGCGAAGCCCTCGGCGAGGAAGCCCGCGAGCTGCACGACGGCGACCTCCTCCTCCTCGGTCTCGTGGCGAAGGCTCGCTTCGTCCGCGTCCACGAAATCCGCGACCGCGTCGAAGGCCCCACCGTGGCCGGCTCGGTGACCCGCCGCTTGGAGAAGCCCGAAGCCTCCCCGCGCCCCGCCATCAATCCCGTCGCCGCCGCCATGGCCAAAGCCGCGAGGGAAAGCGCCAAAGCGGTGTGACGCCCCATCCCTCATACTCATACTCGAAAGGGGTGGAGGATGAGTAGGAGGACGAGTAAGAGTAAGAGTAAGAGTAAGAGTAAGAGTAAGAGTAAGAGTAAGAGTAAGAGTGGTGAACCGACTCAAGCCCTGCGCAATCCGGCATTGACCCCCGCCCTCGTCCCCACGAAGCTCCCTCTTCAATCCCAAACCAGAAAAAACCACCATGGCAGACCTCGACGGAACCAAGCAGGAGAAGAAGGACAAGGAATATTTCACCGACGTGACGCAGGAGGCCCCCGGCTTCTTCCTGAAAGGCTCGCACCAATACGACTGGGGCCTCAAGAACCGCCTTTCCAAGGTCTTCAACCCCAAGAACGGCCGCACCATCATGCTGGCCTTCGACCACGGCTATTTCCAAGGTCCCACCACCGGCCTCGAGCGCGTCGACCAGACCATCCTCCCCCTCGAGCCCTACTGCGACTGCCTCATGCTCACCCGCGGCATCCAGCGCGCCGTCATCCCCGCGAGCACGCAGAAGGCCATCGCCCTGCGCGCCTCCGGCGGCACCTCCATGGCCCGGCCCGACTCCCTCAGCGACGAAGTCCTCGCCTGCTCCATCGAGGAGGCCATCCGCCTCAACGCCAGCGTCCTCGCCGTGCAGGTCTTCATCGGCTCCGAGCACGAGCGCAACACCATCCAGAACATGGTCCGCCTCATCGACCAAGCGAACCGCTACGGCATCGCCGTGATGGGCGTCGTCGCCGTGGGCACGAACATGGAGCGCACCCCGAAATACTTCCGCCTCGCCACCCGCATCATGGCCGAGCTGGGCTGCCACCTCGTGAAGTGCTACCACACCGACGAGGAGTTCGACACCATCACGAGCTGCTGCCCCGTCCCCATCGTCATCGCCGGCGGCAAGAAGCGCCCCGAGCTCGACGCCCTCAAGATGGCCTACGAGGCCTGCGAATCCGGCGCCTCCGGCGTCGACATGGGCCGCAACATCTTCCAGTCCGACGCCCCCGTGCCGATGATGAAGGCCGTTCGCGGCGTCGTCCACGAAGGGCTCAAGCCCGAGGAGGCCTTCGAGCTCTACAACACCCTCAAGGCCGAGGAAGGGAAGTGACCCGGCCCGGTCGGACACGACCCTCTTGAATCGAGCATCGAACCCTCTTCGGTCCCGCATCGAAGAGGGTTTTTTGTTCCCCTCCCGCATGAACCCGCCCCGCGACCCGATCTACCTCGCCGGACCGACCGGTTGCGGGAAGACCGCCGTGGCCCTCGCCCTCGCGCGGCTCGCGCCGCCCGTGGAGATCGTCAACGCCGACGCCTTCCAAGCCTATCGCGGCTTCGAAATCCTCTCCGCCGCGCCGACGCCGGAGGAGCGCACCCTCTGCCCCCACCATCTCTTCGGCGTCCTCGACCCGGCGGAGGAGAACGCCGCCGCCGCCTTCGCGACCAAGGCCAAAGCCGCCATCGCCGAAATCTCCCGGCGGGCCCTGCCCCTCGTCGTCGGCGGCAGTGGCCTCTATCTGAAAGCCATCACCCACGGCCTCGCGCCCGTGCCGAAAGGCGACGCCGCCCTGCGGGCCGAACTGGACTCGCTCGGCCTCGACGATCTCGTCGCCCGCTACCGCGTCCTCGATCCCGCCGGAGCCGCAGAGACGAACCTGAAAAACCGCCGCTACGTGACGCGGAACCTCGAAATCTGCCTCCTGTCCGACCGGGCCGCTTCGGAACTGAAAGCCGAATGGGCCGAGAATTCGCCGGCGATCCGAGCCGTCCACCTGCACCGCGACCGCGCCGACCTCGACGAGCGCATCGTCCGCCGCACCGCCGCAATGTTAGCAGCCGGGGCCGTGACCGAAGTCGCGCGCCTCGGCCCCCTCTCCGCCACGGCGGAGAAGGCCATCGGCTTGAGGGAGATCCGCTCCCTCCTCGTCGGAGGGACCGACGAGGCCGATTGCCAGGAAGCCATCCGTCTCGCCACGCGCCGCTACGCAAAGCGGCAGGAGACCTGGTTCAAACGCGAAGCGGACTTCCTGAAACTGCCCGTGCCCCACGACGAACCCCCCATGGAGACCGCAGACAGGATCGCCCGGCATTTCGGGCTGTCGCGTTGAGGAAGGATTTCCGCCGGATGCCCCGTCGGAAGCGGAGCAGGGAGGGATTGATTGCGTTCGTCCCGCTGCGGTTTTCAAAAAAACGGTCAGGGAGGGATTCGAACCCTCGGTACCCTTTTGGGGCACGCTTCTTTAGCAAAGAAGTGCTTTCGACCACTCAGCCACCTGACCCTGTCGAAATGAAATGTCTCCGCCACGCCGCTGGCGCGGGGACGGACTGGAACGATGCCCGTGATGGCGGGGGGCGTCAATTCTTTTGTCTGTCGCTTGGAAAAAACTGCTCCTTCCCGGAGACGAGGTGCTCGGGGAAATCGGCGACGCGGGCACAGCCGATCTGCTCCATCAACTGCCGCAACTGCCGCTTCAGCATCGTCATGGTGTGGTCGCCGCCCCGTTCGCCGAGGGCGCAGACGCCATACATGAAAGAGCGCCCGAGGAAGGTGAACTTCGCCCCGCTGGCGAGCGCGTTCCCGATGTCCGGGCCGGAGCGCATCCCGCTGTCCATCATCACGGCGAGGCGGTTGCCAAAGGACTCCGCCAGCCTGGTGAGGGGGCGGATCGTCGATTCGCCGTTGTCGAGCTGCCGCCCTCCGTGGTTCGAGACGATGATCCCGTCCGCGCCGATATTCACCGCCGTCTCCGCGTCCTCTTCGGTGACGACGCCTTTGACGACGAGCTTTCCCTGCCACCGCGCCCGCAAGGCCGCGATCCGCGCGGGGTCGAGGCGACCGGAGAAGGTGCGGTTCATGAAGAGTCCGAGATGCTTCATGTCGAGTCCCTCGGGGATGTAGGGTTTCAGCGTGGCGAATTCCGGTGCCCCGACGGAGAGCTGCCCCAGCGCCCAAGCCGGGCGGGTGGCCATCTGGAGGAGGTTGCGCAGGGTCATCCGGGGAGGGATGGCGAGGCCGTTGCGGATTTCCTTGGGCCGGTAGCCGAAGGTGGGGGTGTCGGCGAGGATCACGAGTACTTTCAACCCGGCGGCGGCGGCGCGGTCGAGCAACTGGTCGCGCAGGCTGTCCTCGACGGGATGGTAGAGCTGGAACCAGGCCCGGCCCTCGGTGAGCTCCGCCACGGTCTCGATGCTGGCGGTGGCCACGGTGCTGAGGATGAAGGGCAGCCGGTGATGGTGCGCGGCCTTGGCGAGGATCTCCGTGGCGCGGGGCCAGAGCAGCCCTTGCAGGCCGATGGGCGCGACGCCGAAGGGGGCGGCGTAGGCCTCGCCGAACAGCTCCGTCGTCAGGTCGGCTCCGGCGTAGTTGCGCAGATACCAGGGGCGCAGCCGCAGCTCGCGGATCTCGTCGGTGTTGCGGCGCAGGTTCACCTCGGCATGACAGCCGCCCTCAAGGTATTCGAAGGCGAAACGCGGCACGCGTTGTCGAGCCCGTTCGCGGAGGTGCTCGATGGAAGGAAGGCGGGGGTCGAAAGTCTCGTCCATGGAATGCCTCCTTTTACACGGGATTCCGCCGGGGTGAAGTCGAAAAAACTTCAGGGCAGCCACGCGGTGGCGGCGTTTCGATGGTTCGGGCGGTGGGGGGATGACGGGGGAAGGTCAGTCCGCTGGCACGAAATCGCGGCCTTCGATGCGTCCGCGAATCCGTGTCCCATCGGGCTCGATGCGCACCACGCCGCCGGGCGCGGAGGAATCCGGCTCATAGACGGCACGCTGGACCAATCCGATCCGGTGCCGAATCTCCTCCTTGGTGGCGAAGCGGAATTCCGCGACCAAGCGTTCGACCCGTTCGCGCAGGGGCTCGTCTTGGATTGAATCCCAATTCCCTTCCGTCCCCTTGATCGCATTCACCTCCGAGACCGTGGCGCGGTCTTCGACTTCCATCGCGAGTTTGGCCCAATGTTCGATTTGTCCGGCCATGGAGCGATCCGAGACTTTCGCGGCGCGGCGGACCAGTTCAGCGACTTCTTCGGAGATCTTGATGGCGACAGCAGGCATGACGATACTTTACCACCGCTGGTTTCAAAATGCAACCGGCCTTTCGCGGGGCTGAAAACTGAACCCTGAACCCTCCCAAACTTTCAAGCCCAAGCTTGGCGCACCAAGCGCAGGAAATTCCCGTGGAAGATCGCAGCGATGTCCTCGTCGGAGTAGCCGCGCCCCTTCAGGATGCCTTCGAGATTTTGCAGATCCGCGATGGTGTCGAGGTCGAGCGGACCCTGCTCCTTGCCGAAGCCGCCGTCGAGGTCGCTGCCGATGCCGACGTGCTTCGTATTGCCCGCGAGCTGGCAGATGTGGTCGATGTGCTCGCCGATGTGGGCGAGGGTCACGCCGGCGGATTCGGGCGTGGTCGTGCCGCGTACCCAGCCGGGGACCATCATCCAGGCGTCGTAGACCGACCCGAGCACGCCGCCGCGCTCGATGAGCAGCTTGATCTGTTCGTCGCTGAACTGCCGGGGATCGTCCACGATGGCGCGGGCGTTCTGGTGGCTCGCCCAGACCGTGCCCTCGTAGAGGTCCATCGCCTCGAAAAAGCAGTCGTCGCTGAGGTGGGTCACGTCGAGGATGAAGCCCAGCTCGTCCATTTTCTTGATCAGCTCCGCGCCGCCCGGACGCAGGCCGCCGACTTGGTCGTGGCCCATGGAGTAGCGGCCCGCGCCGTAGTGCGACGGGCCGATGGCGCGGAGACCGTATTCCCAAGCCGTTTCCAGATAGTCGAGCGTGACGATGGAGTCGGCCCCCTCAAGGCTGAGGATGTAGCCCACGGGCGCTTTCGCCGCCGCCGCCGCGACCGGGGCGGCCCAGAGGGCGAGATGGGCGTCGAGTTCCGCGAGATTGCGGATCTGGGCCATTTCGCCGAGATCGCAGAGGGCCTCGTAGTAGTGGCGCTGGCCCTGAGTCATACCCCAGGCTTGGGCGGGCGATTCCCAGCAGGCGACGGGGCCGCGAGGCTTCATGCAGCCACCGATCTGGGTCGCGACGCAGAGGCCGATGCCGCCCTTGCGCATCTCGTCGAGGCAGACGGTGTTGAGGGCGCGGCCTTTCATGTCCGTCTTGCCCGCCTCCAGCTCCCGGATCTGGGCGATGGGCAGGGTCAGGTCGCGGTTCCATTCGAGGGCGTTGAGACTGAGGTCGAGGTGGACGTCGAAGATCAAATTCATGGTTTGGGGGCTGGAAATCAGGTGAAAAACGGGTCAAAGTGGTGCCGAACACACGCAGACGGGATGAAAACGACGCTCTGGCCTACTTTGGCTTTATCATTTGTCGCCGCACTTGGCAATGGGCAGGATGGCGCACTTGTCACCACGCCGCCGCCGGACGGGTGGGGCATCCAGGGCAACGCCGCTTGGACGAAGGCCCAGCGCGAGGCCGATCTGGAAAGGGCGACCCTCGCCGCCAGGCAGAAGAAGGCGCTGATGGAGTCCATGGCCTCCGTCGCCCACCAGCCGCCGACCATCACCTCGGCCGAGCAGTTCCTCTCCGTGCATCGCCCGCCCGCCCGTCCGCCCGGCGAGGCGGCTCCCGCGCCCTCCCCGGTGCGCCGCGACACCTATGTGCCGCAGTTCGAGAACGTGACGCCGCGTGCTGGACGTGGCGGAGGATCGCCGTCTGTCGCGCCGCCCCCTGCGTCTGCCCGCCCTGAGAAGCGCGGTTTGCTCGGCCTTTTCAAGCCGAAGGAGAAGGGTGGGGATTCCGGTCCGTCCGAACCGGCTCTCCCTCCCGCCGCCGCCTATCCCGAGCCTTCGACTTCCATGCCGCCTTCGCCTCCGGTTGTCGATCCCTCCGCGCAACAGGCCGCTCTCGCCTCCGCCACCCAGGGAGGGGCTGCCAGGGAAAAGCCGTCTTTCCTCGGCCGTCTCTTCGGGAAGGGGAAGGGGACCGAACCCTCTTTGTCTCCTGATTCGACCCTGTCCGCTCCGCCGCAGGCGCCGATCCCGCCCGCTCCACCTGTTCCCGGGGCGAGTGAGCCGGTGGGCATGCCTTCGCCGCCGTCGTATCCCGCGTCGGTCGCTCCGGTTCCCGCGCCGACGCCTCCCGCTGGTGGCGGGTCGTCGATCTTCGTGAACCGTCCCTCCATCCCTGCCACCGGGCTGACGGTGAACGTGCTCTCGGCGACCCAGGCCACGGTCGATGGCGTCCTCGTCCGCCTCCACGAGGGCAGCCGAGTCACCGTCCTTGAGCGCAGCGGCAGCCAAGCGAGAGTCCGCCTGCCCGACGGGCGCGAGGGAACGGTCGAGGTGGGTGTGCTGGGGAGGTGAGTTGGAATGAATTGGGTTGTCTATGGCGAACTCCGGAATCCGCCTTCCTCGTGGTGGATGAGGGAATGCTCCCAAGTCGTTTGGATCACCGCGGCGGAGGCGCGGAAATTCGTTTCCCCCATCAGACGGGCCACGGTGACAGGATAGTCGAGATGGCCGCGTCGCCCGGCTTGCGCGAGGACTGCCAAGGTTCCGATCCGATTCAGGCCGAGTGCGGCGACCTTGGCCCGGCCTTTCCTTTCGTCGATGAGAAGAAGGTTGGCTTTGAGATCGAGGGCGAGGGTGATGGCGGCGGCTTCTCCCGGATCCAAGTCCAAGGTGCGGGGATCAAGCGGATCGGTCGTGATCGACCGCAACCAAGCAGGCGGTTCACGCGCCCACTCCCGCAGCGGTTCGGGCGCGGCGGGATGCAAGCATTCGGTGATCACCGTCTGTGGACAGAGGATTTCCTGAAAGAGACGCGGGAGCAACTCCAGTTGACCGAGCGCAGCTAAGTAGCGCAAAGGGGATGTATCCGAGACGACGATCATCCCTCCAGCAGCTTGGAGAGAGCGCGAGCATCCTCGGCGGCTTCGTCGGGGGTGAGGTATGGCCACGCGTCATGGGAGGCGAGGAAATCTTCGGTTTCCCATCGCGAGGCATGGCTCATCAGACGCCCGACTTGCGCCGCCGAGAGGAGTCCTTGCCGATAGGCTTCGACGGAGAAACATTCCAAGAAGGTGGTGGCGAGATCTCCGTCGCGTTCCGTCGACACAGGCAGGCTTCGCACCACTTCGTCGGGGATCTCAAGCGTCACTTGCATGGACGAAGGTAAAGGAAAATAGCGGAGGCACCAATGGCTATTTGTCGGCGGGGTTTCCCCTCAAATCCCGATCCGTCGGTCCCGTGCCGCGATTTTCCAAGCCTCGTCCGTGACCGATCCGCTTCGCGCGATCAGCGCCTCCTGATGCAAGGCCACGGTGGGGCAGACGTGCTTGGGAACGCCCAGCAACTCCGTTCCCACGGGCGTGGCGGAGGGATCGGCGACGCGGAGGACTAGATGCTCCTCGCTCTGCGAGACGAACTCGGCGTCGGGCAGGGCGGGGAAGTGGACGCGCCGATGGATGGGATTTTCGGCGGCGACGGCCTTGTGGCCGAGATCGACGCAGACCTGGCCTTCGCCGGGATGGCTGACGACGCGGGTCAGGAGGAAGGCCGCGGCCTCGAAAGGCAGATCCTCGTAGCTCGGGCCGTAGCCGCAATCCCACAGCACGGTGGTGCCGGGCGAGCATTGGCGCGGACGCGGATCGGCGGCGCAGCGGGCCGCGTGGAGTCCGAAGGTGGGCGAGCCGCCGGAGACGAGGAGGGGCACGGGGGCGACCTCGGCCTCGATGGCGGCGCGGGCTTCGTCGACGATGGCCATGGCCGCTTCGAACTGCTCGCGCCGCGCCTCGATGGGCGCGTCGTGGATGTGGCCGTCGTAGGCGTGGAGCCCGGCGAAGCGCAGCTCGGGCCGGGCGACGAGGGCTTTCGCGAGGGCGACGGCCTTGCCGGGGGCAACGCCCGTGCGGTGCATGCCGCAGTCGAGGTCGATGAAGAGGCTCACCGGCGCGTGGCCGCTCCGGACGAAGCCGTCGAGGGCGGTCTCGCTGTCGACGAGGGTGGAGAAGGTCGTGCCGGGGTAGGCGTCGGTGAGGCGGAGAAAACGCGCGGCATTCGGTCCGACGAGCGGGTAGGAGAGGAGCACGTCGGGCACGCCGGCCATGGCGGAAAGCTCGGCCTCGGCGATGGTCGCGCACTTGACCTGCCGGATGCCGAGGGCGAGTTGGCGCTCCAGGATCTCGCGGCATTTGTGGGTCTTGATGTGGGGGCGCAGCTTCGCCGGGTCGCCGCCCACGGTCTTCAGCATGAGCTGGAGGTTCCTCTCGATCGCGTCGGCGTCGAAGAGCAGGGCAGGGGAGGGGACGGTCTTGAGATTCGCGATGGGATTCATGCGGTCAGTCTTTCAGCTCGACGATGATCTCGATCTCCACGGGGATGTTGCCGGGCAGGGTGTTGGCGGCGAGGGCGCTGCGGGCGCCGATTCCGGCGTCGCCGAAAACTTCGCCGAAGAGTTCGGAGAAGCCGTTCACCACCAGCGGCTGCTGGGTGAAGTCGTCGGTGCAGTTGACGAGGGCGAGGGTCTTGATGAGGCGGGAGACGCGGTCGAGGGAGCCGAGTTCGCGCTTCATCGTGGCGAGGAGGGAGAGTCCGGTGTTCCGCGCGGCGATCTGGGCCTCTTCGAGGCTGACTTCGGCGCCGACGCGGCCGGTCTGGTAGGTCTCGCCGTCGAGGCAGGGGCCGTGGCCGGAGAGCCAGGCGAGGTTGCCGACGCGGACGAGGGGTTTGTAGACGCCGCCCGGCTTCGGGGCGGGGGGGAGGACGATGCCGAGTTCGGCGAGACGGGCTTCAGCGCTCATGGTTGGGATGGGTTTATTGGAAGAGGTCCACTACACCGGAGCAAAGCCGTCCGGTCAACCCGTGTTTGTTCGGAAGTGGCGAAAGGTGTGTCCGGTGGGGATGGGGATTTGGCCACGAAAAGGCACAAAGAGCACAAAGACGAGGTGGCCCTTTGTGCCTCTTGTGCCTTTTCGTGGCCATCCCCTGCCATTTGGCGAAGGAACGCGAAAGTTTGACGGATCGGCGGGAGTCCGCTTATCCTGACGTCAGATGATTGCCACCGTCCAGACTCTGCCTCGACCTTGCTCCCACCGATGCCGGATCTCCGGAAGGAAGGGGACTGCGAAGGCGATGGGGAAACTGGCCGCAGCCGTGAGGTGGACCTTGGTCGGGTGCTCCCTGCTGCTGGGTGCGGCGACGGTCTTTGCCCAGACGCGACCGGTGGAAACGCCTTCGATCCTCGTCTGCGGAGGCAGCAAGGTGCATCTCGTCGATCTTGAGCGGTCCCAGGCGGGTACCCCCGAGATCGTCTGGACTTGGGACGCCCGGGAGATCGAGGATCTTCCCGAGGAGTTCCGAACGCGGTGGTTCAATTCGGTGGACGACGTGAAGCCGGTCGACGAGGGGCGGAGACTCATTGTCTCGTCGTCCTCAGGTGCCGTGGCGCTCTGGGATCTGGAGCGGAACAAGACGCTTTTCTGCGCCTACGTGCCCAACGCCCATTCAGTCGAGCTGCTTCCGGGAAATCTGCTCGCGGCGGCGGCTTCGGTCCATGCGGAGGGCAACCAAGTGATGCTTTTCGACCTCGCGGACGGGACGGAGGCGATTTTCACGGACGAGCTTCATTCCGCCCATGGCCTCGTCTGGCATCCGGAACGGAAGACGCTCTTCGCCCTTGGCTACGATGTGCTGCGGGAGTATCGGCTGGAAGGCAGGGCGCTTCGGCGGGCGAAGGAGTGGAAGATTCCGGGGGAGGGCGGGCACGATCTCACCCTCGTCTCCGGAGGGCGGTCGTTTCTGGTCACGGAGCATACCGGTGCTTGGCGATTCGATCTGGAGACGGAGACCTTCGCCAAGATCGAGGGCTTCCACGATGCGGAAAACATCAAGAGTCTGAGCGAAACTGCCGACGGTCGCTTTCTTTTCACCGTGCCGGAGGAACAGTGGTGGACGACGCGTGTGACCCTATCCAATCCACCGGCGGCGTTCGAGTTTCCGGGGATGAAGGTCTACAAGGCCAGGTGGTACCGCGAGCCGAAGTAGGGGAACGAAATTGTGCCCTGCCGCCCCTGTCTGATGAAGGACTGGAAAGGAGATTTCCGGCAGTCCGAATGGTTCTGCCGATGCGGTTCCAGATCCCAAGGAGGGCCAACATTCCTGTNNACAGGAATGTTGGCCCTCCTTGGGCCGGAATCAATCGATTTGGGTGCCGTCTGAACAACGAAGGGACTTGGAAAGTCCCGCTCCTTTCTTCCTACTCATGCCGCAGCGCGACGATGGGATCGAGCTTGGCGGCGCGGCGGGCGGGGGCGAAGCCGAAGACGATCCCAACCGCCGTGGAGAAGAAGAAGGCGATCAGATTGATCCTCGGCTCGAAGGTGTAGGGCATCTGGATGGCGCTGGAGAGCGTGTGGCACAGGATCAACGCCAGGAGCACGCCGACTCCGCCGCCGATCGAGGAGAGGGTCACCGCCTCGACGAGGAACTGGAGCAGCACCTCGCGGGCGCGGGCGCCGATGGCCAGCCGAACGCCGATCTCGCGGGTGCGCTCGGTCACGGAGACGAGCATGATGTTCATGATCCCGATCCCGCCCACGAGCAGGCTGACGCCGGCGACGGCGGCGAGCAGGGCGGTCATGGTCTGGGTGGAGGCGCTGAGCGATTCGGCGATCTGCCGGGTGTCGAAGACGTTGAAGTTGTCGGCTTCGTTGGGTTGCAGGTTGCGCCTCTGCCGCATCAGGGAGACGAGCTCGGCGATGAGCGCGTCGGCGTTCGAGCCATCCTCGGCGGAGAGGGTGATGAGATTGATGCCGCGCGTGGAGGTGCGCCCGACGAGGCGGCGCTGGAGGGTGGTGATGGGCACGACGATGGTGTCGTCCTGGTCGCCCATCCCGGCTTGGCCCTTGGCCGCGAGGACGCCGATGACCTCGCAGGCGGCGCGGCCGATCCGGATCTTCTTTCCCAGCGGGTCCTCGCCACCGAAGAGGTTGGTGACGACGGTCTGGCCGATGACGCAGACGGCGTCTCCGGTGCGCACGTCCTCGTCGGTGAAGAAGCGGCCCGAGTGGAGCTTCCAGTTGTTGATCTGGAAATACTCGGGCCGGGTCCCTGCGATGCCGGTGCTGCGGGCGTTCTGCCGGTAGATGGTGCTGAGGCTGGCGGTGCTGACGGGGGCCACGGCCACGAGGCCGGGGATCTGGGTGGCGATGGCGTGGACGTCGCTCTCGGTGAAGCTGGGCACGCCCGCCGAGGCGGAGCGTGGACCGAAGCCCATGCCGGGCCGCACGTTGATGAGATTGCTGCCGAGCTGGGAGATCTGGTTCCGCACGACCCGCGTCGCGGCCTCGCCGAGGGTGACCATGGTGATGACGGCGGCGACGCCGATGATGATGCCGAGCACGGTGAGAAAGGCCCGTACCGGGTTCCGGCGGATCTCGCGCAGGGCGATGAGGAAGGCGTTCCAGATCATGGGCGGGTTTTGTGGTTCTCCCGGTCGGTCTCGATGAGGCCGTCCTTCACCACGACGACGCGCCCGGCGTATTCGGCGACTTCGTCCTCGTGGGTGACGAGCAGGATGGTGATGCCGTTCTCCTTGTTCAACCGGGTCAGCAGCTCCATGATCTCGGCGGTGGTCCGGGTGTCGAGGTTTCCGGTCGGCTCGTCGGCGAAGAGGGTTACGGGCGAGGTCACGATGGCGCGGGCGATGGCGACGCGCTGCTGCTGGCCGCCGGAGAGCTCGGCGGGGGTGTTCCGCAGCTTGTTCGGGAGGCCGACGGCGGCGAGGGCTCCGGCGGCGAGCGCGTGGCGCTCCCTCTGCGGCACGCCGCGGTAGATCAGGGGCAGCTCCACGTTTTCGAGGGCGCTGGTGCGGGCGAGCAGGTTGAAGCCCTGGAAGATGAACCCGAAGGCGTGCCGCCGCAGCAGGGATCGCTGGTCGGCGTCGAGCGACTCGACGGCGATACCCTCGTAGCCGTAGTGCCCGCTAGTGGGCTGGTCGAGGCAGCCGAGCAGGTTCATGAGGGTCGATTTCCCCGATCCGCTCGGCCCCATGATCGCGACGAACTCCCCGCGCCGGATCGAGAGATCGACGCCGCGCAAGGCCAGGAAGGCGGCGTCGCCCTTGCCGTAGGTCTTGGTGATGCCCTTCAGCTCGATCAGGGCGTCGGCGCTGGTCGGGGGCTGGCTCATGGGGTAGGCGTCTTGGCTCCGACGATCACCAGCGATCCATCCTCGATCCCTTCGCCGCTGACTTCGGTGAAACCGTCTTCGCTCAGTCCGGTCTTCACGGAGACGGACACCGGCTCGTCGTTGCGCAGGATCCAGATCGTCGGTCCTCCGTTGCGCTTTCCTTTCGACTTGCTTCCAAAGCCTCCGAATCCTCCCTTGCCCGGCCCGCCGGGACCGCCCGCCGACGGGCTGCTGGAGCGCCGCCGTCCGGGCATCCGGGGCAGCAGATTCTCGACGAAGGAGGGCTCTTTCGCCGCCTCGACGGGAGCCGTGGCCCGCTCCAGATCGAAGCGCAAGGCCGCGTCGGGCACCAGCAGCACGCCCTCGCGCGTGGCCACCCGGATGTCCGCCGTGGCCGTCATGCCGGGGCGCAGGCTGAGGTCGTCGTTCGAGATGAGCAGCTCGGTCTCGTAGGTCACGACGTTGTCCGTCACCGCCGATCCGAAGGAGACGCGCGACACGGTCGCCTGGTAGGTGCGGCCGGGCCAGGCATCGACGGCGAAGGTCGCCTTCTGCCCCTGCTCCACGAGGGCGATGTCCGCCTCGGCCACGGCGACGTCGAGCTTCATCTGCGACAGGTCCTCCGCGATCAGGAACAGTTCGGGCGCAGTGAAGCTCGCCGCCACGGTCTGGCCCGGCTCCACGCTGCGGGTCAGCACCACGCCGTCGATGGGCGAGCGCAGGGTGGCCTTGCGCTGCTCCTCCTCGCTGGTGTCGAGCTGGGCCTGGGCCTGCTCCACCTGCGCCATCGACACGCCGAGATCCGCCTCGGCCCGGGCCACCGACGCTTCGGCCGCGACCATGTCGGCCTTCGACGGCATCTTGCCCGCGCTGAGCTGGTGCAGCTCCTTCAGCCGCGCCAGCGCGGCCTGGCTCTCCGCGAGGGAGGCCTCGGACTGCTTCACCGAGGCCTTCGCTGCGTTCAGCGAGGCCCGGTTGCTGTTGATGCGCTGGAGCAGGCCGCGCACCTCGATCAGGGCCAGCGCCTGCCCGGTCGTGACCCGATCGTTCACATCGACGTAGACTTCGGCGGTGATGCCCGACAGCTCGCTGCCGATCGTCACTTCGTTGGTCGGCTGGAGGTTCCCCGTCGCGGTGACGTCGCGCTCGATGTTTCCGCGCCGGATCGTCTGAGTGATGAAGCGCTCCTCCTTCGGCTCCGCCGCCGCGAGGCTGCGCCAGTAGAGATACGCGGCACCCCCGAGCAGCAGCAGGAAGACGACCACCCCGACCGCCCAGCCGCGCTGGCCGGATTTCGACGCCGCCAGAATTGTGGCGAGGTCTTCGGGGGAAGTTTCGGATTTCGGTTTCATGCGGGTTTGGAAAGAGAAGGAAAGAGGGTTCGATGGGCGGCTTGACCCTGTCTGGTCGGAGGTCAGGGCGTCCAGCCGCCACCGAGGGCTTTGTAGAGCTGGATGTGGGCGCTGGCTCGGTTGCCCTCGGCGATGGCTTGAGACTCCTCCAAGTTCAACAGCGTGCGCTGCGCCACCAGCACGTCGAGCAGATCGACCTGTCCGGCTTGGAAATTCAATCGGGCGAGGGACTCAGCCTCGCGGGCCGCTTGGGTGGCGTCGGCGAGCAGGGCGAGGCGCTCGTCGCTCTTCTTCACCGCGATCAGCGCGTCCTCCACCTCCGAGAGGGCTCCCAGCACCGAGGCTTCCCAGGCGATCAGCGCCTGCTTCTCCTGGGCGCTCTGGAGTCGGATGGTCTCGCGGATGCGGCCGCCGTTGAAGATCGGGGCCGTCAGTTGGCCCGCCGCCGAAGCCGCCGCTAGCTCCGGCGAGAAGATCGTGCCCGTCGTCAGAGCCTCCAGCCCGACCGATCCGGAGAGCGACAGCGAGGGCAGTTGCTCCAACTCCGCCGCACGGGTGCGGGCCGCCGCCGCCATCAGCGAATGCTCCGCCGAGCGGATGTCAGGACGGTTCCGCAGCGTGTCCGCCGGGATGCCCGTGGCCAGCTTCGCCGGGGCCTTCGGAACGCCGCCGCCCTTGGCCAGCAGGCCGTTCAGCATGCCCGGCGCGACGCCGACGAGCAGGGCGAGGCGGTCCTTCGCCTGCCCGATGCTCTGCTCCACGCCGGGAATCGAGGCCCGCGACTGGCCGAGGCTGGCCCGCGCCTGCTGCGTCGCCAGCGCCGTGCCCTCGCCCGCCTGCTCCTGCCAGCGCGTCATCTCCGCCGTCTCCTCGCTCGTCGCCACGCTGCGCCGGATCACCCGGAGCTGCGCCTCGGCCACGCGCAGGGCGACGTAGGCGTCCGCGACCTCGGCGGAGACCGCCACCTCCATCGCCCGGCGGTTTTCCTCCGCTGCCGCGACCTCGGCGTCCGCCGCCTTCAGCTCCTTGCGCAGCTTGCCGAACCAGTCGATCTCCCAGCCCGCGTCGAGCGAGCCGGAGTAGGATTCGGAATGGGAATGGATGTCGACGCCCGTCCGGGAGTCGCGGGTCCAACTGTGGCGGGCGCCCGACGATCCGTTGAGCGAGGGCAGCAGCGCCGCCTTCGTCACGCCGCGCCGCGCCCGCGACTCCTCCACCCGCACCACCGTCGTGCGCAGGTCGGTGTTCGACTCGAAGGCCCGCGCCACGAGCTGGTCGAGCACCGGATCTCGGAAGCGCTTCCACCAGTTCGCCAGCGCCGCCGTGTCGAGCGCCCCGGCGCGGGACGGGTCGTGCTGCCATTGCGTCGGGACCACGACGCCGCCCGCCGGGCGGTCCGCCATGACGCAGCCGGAGAGAGCCGCCGCCAGGAGGAGGAAGGGCAAGCGGGTCTGGGAAACTCGTGGGATTTGGAACATGGAATCGGCGCGATCCGCCCCGCGTCGGCAAACATGGCGGGCGAATCTTGAGTTTTGATGAAGGGTGCTGGAAAAGAAAAGAGCGAGCGACGTTCTCCGTGACATCCCCGCTCCCTAGACCAGCACCAGCCCCTCGGTCAGGACCGGCTTGTGCGGCAGGGCCTCCCATGCCTTCTTGAATCGCGTCTCGGTGTCGGCGAAGAGCGGCGAGACTTCGAAGGCGAAGGGCGGCAGGCCGGTCTCGTCGGTCTCCAGCGGAATCCCGGCGGCCTGCGCCCAGCGGGCGAACTGGCGGAGCTGGTCGTCGCGGCAGGTGCGCGGCGAATCGACGCCCTCGGCGTTCTTCACCGGGGAGAAATCGTCGGCCCGCTCCGTCTCGACGATGATGGGATTCTTCGCGAAGGGGAGCGCGTCGAAGACGAACATTTCGAATTTGTAGCCGTTCGGTTCGGCGGGCTCGTGGCGGACGCCAGCCCCGTCGACGAAGGGCACCTTCTTGTGCGCGAGATGGAAGGGGAGACAGGCGTTTCCGCCGCCGCCCCCGCCGAGGCGTTCGATGAAGCCGCGGTTGAAGAGGTGGATGGCGATGCTGCCGGAGCGGTAGCGGAGTTGCCCATCAGGACCCGTCTCCTCGACGAGCGCCTCGGGCAGGTCGCTGTATTCGACGACGAGGGCCTTGCCGCCGCGCTGGCAGAAGACGCCGACCTTCTCGCCGGGATAGGCCTTCGGCACCATCTTCGAGGACAGCTCCGACTCGTGGAGGAGGTGGAATCCGATGAAGGTCGGGTCGAGACAGCGGACGAGGGGATTGTCGACTTGGAAGTAGCTGATCGTGTCCACGCCGTCGGCCTCCATCCGCCGGATCGCGCCGGAGCGCACGAGCGCGCGCAGGGCGCCGCCGTGGCCGTCGGGGCTCAGGGCGATCTCACCCCGGTCGGCCATCAGGATGCGGCCCCCGGCATCGACCGCGGGCATGAATCCCTGCGTGAGGAAATGGACCCGCTCGGGCTTGAGACCGAAATGGTGGTGGCGCTCGAAGAAGGCGACGGTCTCGTCGTGGTTCAGCACCGAGGTCATGAGATACCAGGGCACGGGGCGTCCGTAGACCCGGCTCGTGGCGAGGATCTTCTCCGCGAAGACCTGGAAGAGGGATTTTTGCAGAACGGGGGTGACCCCGAAGGTGCCCTTGGGGCCGTCGAAACCGAGCCGCGTCCCTTGTCCGCCCGCGACGGTGAAGGCCGCGACGCGCCCGGTGCGCAGCGCCGCCTCGCCCTTCAGCGCGGCCTCGCGCCAGAGGCTGGGGTTGGCCGTCTCGCTGTGGCCGGGCAGGGGGATGTAGTCGGCGGGCTCGAGATCCCCGGTCCGGTCCTCGTCCTTCACGCCGCCACCTGTCACGAGCGTCTCGTGCAGCGAGGCGACCTCCGCGAGGTCGATGGCGGCGGCTTGGTCGAGCAGGGCTTGCTGCTCTGCCGGAGAGAGGGAATCGAAATGGGCGAAGACATGGCCTTGGCCATGGGCTTCGTAGTGCGAACGGGGATCGGTCATGGGATGTGCCCGCAACTTAGCTGATTTGCCGGGATTTGCGCTCGATGTCTTGGGGGAAAGGAGCCGGGATCGGGTGTGGCTCTATTTTATTAGGGCTGCTTGATTAAAGGCGGTCCTGCCGAACCTCCAAAGCCAAACGTGTCACGATTTCGCCTTCCTTTTCAGCCCCGCCGACGGCAGCGGTTTCACCAACTCGATCTCGACATCGTTCTTCAAGTCCGGGCCGGGGGTGGTGCGCCCGCGCCGGATAGCTTCCTCCATCGCCGCCTTCATCCGCGCGACTCGTTCGGGTTGCGCCTCGGCGAGATTCCTTGTCTCGCCGGGATCGGCGGCGAGATCGTAGAGCTGCGTCTCCGGCATCCCCGAGGTGTCGTCGTGGCCTGGACGGGGATGGCTCCATCCGCCCGAGCCGGGGCAGAGGAGCAGCTTCCAATGTCCGTCGCGGATCGCGAAGCTGCCGTGGATCGACTGGCTCACGAGACTCGTCCGGGACGGTCCGCCCTCCGCACCGATCCATTCGGAGAGGAAGCTGACGCTGTCTTCGCCCGCGTCCGGCGGCAGTTCCTGCCCTAGCAGATCCGCCATCGTCGCGAGCAGGTCGATCTGGCCGACGAGCCGGTCGGAGACCCTGCCCGCCTCCCCCTTCGTCGGCCAGCGCACGAGAAAGGGGACGCGGTGGCCGCCTTCGTAGAGGTCCGCCTTGTGCCCCCGGAAGGGGCCGCTCGGGAAATGGCCGACGGCTTGCAGATCCGCGATCTTGGCCTGCGGCGAGCAGCCGTTGTCCGAGGTGAAGACGAGGATCGTGTCTTCTGCCAATCCGTTCGCCTCAAGGGCGTCGAGAATTCTCCCCATGTCCGCATCGATCTGCAACACGAAGTCGGCGTAGTCGTTGAGACCGCTTTTCCCTTGGAACTCGGGCCTCGGCACGATGGGCGTGTGGGGCGAGGCGAGCGGCACGTAGGCGAAGAAAGGCCGACCCGCCTTCGCCTCGGCGGCGCGTTCGCCGAGATAGGCGACGAGGCGTTCGGTGATGCCGGGCTGCACATCCACGGCCTCGAAGCCCGGACCGGCAGGGCCGCTGCGCAACCAAGTCTTCTCCGCCGTCGCCGCCTCCGTGGCGTGGCGGTCGCGGATCCAGACGAAAGGGAACATGTCGAGCGAGGCGCTGATCCCGTAGTAGTGGTCGAAACCGCGATCCACCGGACCGTTCCGGATCGGCGTGGCGTAGTCGACCTTTGCCGCGTCGGCGAAGGGCTTCGAGAAATCGCCGCCATCGTCCGCGACCCCGTCATCCGTGAGCGGCCAGTCCATCCCTAGATGCCATTTCCCGATGCAGGCGGTGTGGTAGCCTTGCCCCTTCAGAAAGCTCGCCAGCGTGACCCGGTCCGCCGAAATGAGCGGACGAGAGAAACCGCCGAGCACCCCTTTCTGGAGATGGGTCCGCCAATGGTAGCGCCCCGTGAGCAGGCTGTAGCGCGAGGGGGTGCAGACGCCGGAGGAAGTGTGGGCGTCGGTGAAGCGAATCCCTTCCCGCGCGATGCGGTCGAGATTCGGCGTCGCGATCTTCGACTCCGGGTGGTTGCAGGAGACATCGCCCCAGCCGAGATCGTCGGCGAGAATGACGAGGAGGTTCGGTTTTTCCGCTGCGGCAAGCCCTCCGCTAAAGACACCAACGAGCACAGAAATCAGCAGCACCTTCATTTCTTCACCTCACGGATTCAACAAATTCGGTGCCCAGAGCGGTCCTTCTTTGATCGGTGGCGTGATGCCATCCGGCGGAAAGCTGCCCTTCACCGCCTCGCGGAGTTGCCCGCTCAACTCCGCGACAGTGACGGCGTGCTCCGGCTTCCCGGCGAGGTTGGCGAGTTCGCCGGGATCGTTCCCGTGGTCGTAGAGCTCGGCACCCTTCGCGCCCTCGTCCCACTCGGTGTAGCGCCAGCGCTCGGTGCGCAGGCTGTAGCCGAAGAAGCGCTTTCCGCCCGCCTTCGCCTTGCCACCTCCGCCCCCGCCCCGGGCGACTTGGGTCAACGCCCAGCCACGCCCTTTCGCCGAGGGATATTTGAGGATGGGCACGAGGCTCTGGCCTTGGAGGTTTTCCGGCGTCTTCACCCCGGCGAGTTCGGCGAGGGTCGGGTAGAGATCGACATGGCTCACCGGCGTCGCCGCCACGCCGCCCGCGTTCGTGACACCGGGGGCGACGATCATCAGCGGCACGCGGGCGCTGCCCTCGAAGAGGCTCTGCTTCTGCCATAGCCCATGCTCGCCCATGTGGTAGCCATGGTCGCTGGTGAAGACGAGGATCGTGTTCTCCGCCAGCCCGAGACGGTCGAGGGCGGCGACGACGCGACCGACCTGCGCGTCCATGAAGCTGATGCTCGCGTAGTAGGCATGGACGCATTGGCGGCGCAGATCGTCGGTGAGCTGGTCCTGATCCTTCTTGTAGCTCGCCAGCGCGGCGGCGGGCACCTCGGGCGGGTTTTGATCGACGGTGGGGAACAGCGGCATCTCGGCGGGATCGTAGAGTCCGAACCAAGGCTCCTTCGGCGCGACGTAGGGCGTGTGGGGACGATAGAAGCCGACCGCGAGGAAGAAAGGTCGGCTCTTGTCCTTGGCGCAGCGCTCCAGCACCCATTCGGCGTCGGCGGCGAGCTTCGCGTCGGTGTGGTGCTCGTCGCTCTTGGGCGAGGCGAGCCAGCTCAGGGTGCCCCCGTATTGACCGGGCGTGAGGGTGAACACGTCGTCCAGCTCGAGCCGGTCCACCCCGGCGGGGTTCAGTTCCAACTCCCATGAGCCGGGATCGTCGTGCCCGTTCGTGCCGATGGAGTTCGGGACATTGTAATGGTAGAGCTTCCCGATGCGGGCGGCGAAGTAGCCGTCGAGCCGGAAGGCCTGCGACAGGCTGAGGTGCGAGGGGATGGTCTGGCGGAAGATTTGCGAATTCGCGAGGATGCCGGAGCTGTTCGGGTAGAGTCCCGTGAGCATCGAGTTGCGGCTCGGCCCGCAGAGGGGAAAGGCGCAATAGGCCTTGTCGAAACGGACCCCGCGCTCGGCGAGGGCGTCGAGATGCGGCGTCTTCGCCCGGGGATCGCCGTAGCAGCCAAGGTAGTGGTTGAGGTCGTCGGAGATGAGGAAGAGGACGTTCGGCTTGTCCGCAGCGGAGGCGAAGCCTGCGAAAGCGAGAAGGACGAGACTGAAGAGGGTTCGGCGCATGGGCAGAGAGGGTCGAGTCGGAGGACAGGATACTCTGGAATCGAACTCCGGGGGAAGCCCGGAGTTTCGGGAGAGCGTGTTTGCGGGGCGCATCCACTGATTGATTCCAAATGGACAAACGGAAAACCGTTGTCGGGATTGCCTTGGAAAGGTTAGGATTCGGAATGCTGTAATCGCCGAAACCTGCCAGCTTCGAGACCACGCAAGCCTGAACCAGTCAGCCGCCTGAGCCATGAGCAAACCAAAGACCGCAACGCTCGAAGTCCGGGGCACCCCAATCAAAGTCCTTTCCGCAAAGGAGGGGGACTACATCTCTCTCACCGATATGCTGCGGGCCAAAGACGGCGATTTTTTCATCTCCGATTGGCTCCGCAACCGCAACACGGTCGAGTTCCTGGGCATCTGGGAGTCCGTCTTCAACCCGGATTTCAATTATGGCGAATTCGCCATAATTAGAAGCCAAGCCGGCCTGAACAGCTATAAGCTCAGTGTCAAGGAATGGGTGGAAAAGACCCGTGCGATCGGCCTCCGCGCAACGGCGGGCCGCTACGGAGGCACCTTTGCGCATCCCGATATCGCCTTCGAATTCGGAATGTGGATCAGCCCGGAATTCAAGATCTACTTGGTCAAGGAATTTCGCCGCCTCAAGGAAGATGAGAACGACCGTCTCAAGCTGGAGTGGAACCTCCAGCGTACCCTCGCCAAGATCAACTACCGCATCCACACCGACGCTATTATTAATGCGGTACCCAAATAGATTCGGAACATCCAGCAGACGTTCAGTGAGTCGGGTAGGGCGGTTCGGCTCGAACCGCCGGAAGGCCGCTCTTGGATCCCTGCGCGCCCAACCCCCGACCGGGCCGGTCGGGTCTACCCGCTCGCCGTTTTCGGAATCTGCAGGACTTGGGAAGGTTCCAAAAAAAATCTATTTGGGTACCGCATTAATAAGGAGGCCCTCATCCCGCCCAGTGTCTCCAAGGCGCAAGCCGTAGCCACCTACGCCAGCGAAGCCGATCTGCTGAACGTCGCGGTGAGGCGACGTTGTTCTTGGTTTTTCCCTGCTGTTTCTACTACGGCTGAAAACAACGATGCTTCGGATCGCCGCCGGCTTCGAGGAAGGCGAGCAGGTCGAGGATCTGCTCGGCCTTGAGCGAGTCGAGGAGGCCTGAGGGCATCTGGGACAATGCCGAGACTTCGCGCTTCGCGATCTGCGACTTGCCGATCCCGATGGTGTCGGGGGCCAAGGGGCTCGGTTTCAGGATCACGCTCTCGTCGTCCTCGCTTTCGAGGCTGCCTGCGACTTGCGTGCCGTCGGTGCGGGTCACGACGACGGTTTGGTATTTCTCCTCGACCACTTTCGAGGGGTTCAGGATGTGGTCGAGGAGATCGCGGCGACCGAAGCGCGCCGCGACCTGCACCAGATCGGGACCGAGAAGACCGGCGGGGAACGCGGGATCGGGGCTGACGCGATGGCACGCGGCGCAGCCGGTGGCGAGAGTGGCCTCGCGGCCCTTCTCGAAGGAACGGCCCCGGTCCACTTGCCCGAGCGAGGGCAGGAGGTCTTCGAGCGTCCACGCCTTGACCTTGGCTGCTGTCGGCGCGGGGACGGGAGCGGTGGCGGTCGGCTGGGGCAGGTGGATCAGTTCGGCGAGTTGCCCGGCTTCCTCGGGCGAAAGCGAGGCGGTGTATTCGGTCCGCAGATCCTGGATCGTCTTGGTGTGGTTGCGTCCTCCGCCACCGAATTCCCCGGCGCGGTTCAGCGACTCGAAGACGGTGCGGCGCGACTCCACATCCCAGCCGGACGTCAGGTAGCGGAGGTGCAGAGGGTAGAAGAGCAGCTCCTCCGGCGTCTCCGCCTTTCGCAGCAAGGCAATGGACCGCTCCAGCACGACGGACGATTTCAAACGGACGAGGAGGAGGCACAGATCCTCGTTCATCACGGGGCTTGCCACTGGGAAATGCGGTTCCAGCCAAGCGAGCAGCTTCCTGCGCTGGGCCTCGTCGGGATCGCCCAGCCGCGCGAGGGTGACGGCGAGGACGCGGAGAACGGCGAGGCGGCGCTCCTCGTCGAGCAAGTCCCAATTTATCTGGAGAAGGCGGTCGAGGATCGCCGGGGCCGCCTCCTCTCCCGCCGTCCGGGTGAGAGCGAGGGCACCGAGGAGGACGGGCCAGCCATCCGCTTGTTCCAGCAAGCGATCCTGCCATGCCTCGGCGGGAATGGTTTCCAAGGCGACGCGGGCGGCGTGGCGGATGAAGCGGTCGCCATGGCCGAGATTCGGCAGGATCAGCGCCAGCGCCTCCTCGGTCCGATCCGCCGCGACGCCTCGATGATGGGCTTCGAGCTGGCGTCGGAGATCGCGCAGCGGGTTTACCGCCGGGGCTGGAGTCGGCGGGTTCACCTCCCCTTCGTAGCTGACCCGGTAGAGGCCGCTCTGGGTGCCGCGCCCTCCGGTGAGGAACCAGAGGGCGCCATCCGGTCCGATGCAGCCGTCGGTCACGTTCAGGGGACGACCCGCGATGAAGGCCTCCGTCTCGGCGGCGTAGCTGGCCCCCTCGGGCCGCAGATGCACCGCGAGGATGCGGCCGTAGGCCCAGTCGCAGATGAAGAAAGCCTCGGTATAGCGCTCCGGCATACGACCGCCGTAGCCGAAGAACACCGCCGTGGGTGAGCCAAGCCCGATGTCCGCGACGCTCGGGAGGGTGTCCGCATACCGCGCCGGGAAGCGTCCCGTGCCGCGCCGCCAGCCGAAGTCCGCTCCGGAAACGAGATGCAGCACGCGGTTCGGCATATACCAAGGGGTGCGGATATCCCATTCCATGTCGGCGTCGAAGGTGAAAGGCTCGCCCTCCCGGTTGAAGGCGAGATCGAGGGGATTTCGCATCCCGCCGGCGACAAGTTCGACGAGTCCGCCGTCGAGGCTCATTCGGAGGATGTGGCCGGCGGGCAGCTCCACGTCTCCGTCGAACATGGCGGGGTCCCAAGGATTCGGCAGGACTTGGTCGTCGGCGAAGTGCCGCAGGGGCGAGTTGGGCGAAATCCCCTCGGCGAGACGCGCGTTGTTCCCGAGGACGATCCAGAGGTGACCGCCGGGACCGAGCCTGACATGGTTGCGACCGTGGCCGACGCCGCCCTCGGTGCGCAGTAGCTCGGTTTTCTCTTCGAAAACGCCGTCGCCGTCCATGTCGCGCAGCCGCACCAGCACCTTGCTGTTGTTGGCGTGGGCGTAGAGTGCGCCCTCCGCGTAGAGGAGACCGCGGCATTCCAAGAGGCTGTCTTCGATGAGTTCCGTTCCGCCGCCTGGCTCCAGCCGCAACAGGCCGCGCTTCTCCTTCGCGATGGTGATCCGTCCTTGCGGGTCGAAGGCCATCGCCACCCAGGAATCCTCGTCCGCGCCGGCGGAACGGACCAGCTCCGCCCGGAAACCCGGCGGCAGGGTGAAGCCCGCCGGATCGGTTGCCGTGCTTTGCTCGCCGGGCCGGGCCAGCTTCCAACTGCTGTAGGCATCCGCGACCTTGGCCGGATCGAAGGGATTCGCCGCCGGATCGGCGTCCACCGCGCCTCCCAGCGAGGGCTTGCCGACGGGTGCTGTCCATCCGGGACCCGTTGCGATCCAGCGGCTTGTCGCGAGATCGCCGTTCAGTTCCAGCAGGGCCGCGGCCCGGACCGGAGTGCCGTCTTTCGAGAGCAAGGCGACCCGGTTCCCTCCGGCGCGAAGCCGTTTCGTGATCTCGTGGCTCGACGCCTTGGCCGGATCGTTCGCGCCACCGACCGTTTCCCCGTTCACCTCCACGACGATTTCGCGGTCCGACGCCACCAGCAGGATGGCCATCAGCAGCGGCTCGCGATGCTCGAAAGAAATCTCGTAGCGCGCCGCTCCCTCCATCCAAAGCGGCGTCGGCCGTCGCTCCACGACCTGTCCCTGAGTGGCCGCGAGACCGAGGAAGAAGCTGCCGAAGGCGAGAGCGAAACAGAGGCGGGAAGGGCGCAGGCTCATGGACTTGGACAGGGGAACGTCATCGACGCCGGTTCCGCAAGTAGAGATTCCCTACCGGGATCACGCGTGTCGCGAAGGTGCCCTGCTCGAAGAAGCGCACCTCGAGGAGCGCGCCGCCGCGCTCCTCTCGTCCTTGGTCGAAGAGCAGGTTCCCCAGCGAGGGCAGGGTCAGGATGCCCTCCACGACCTGCTGACGCGCCGAGGGGAGATGGGAATGACAGCCGATGAGGAGGTCGAAGCCCGTCTTCCGTGCCGTGGAGGCGATCCAGTGCTGCCGTTCGTCGGGGCCCTCGCGATACTCCGCCCCCCAGTGGAGGAAGGCGAGGCGGGGACGATGGGGATAGGCGGGCGGCGGATCGGCAGAGGCGGGAAAGTGGTGCGCCCGAAGGACGTTCGCGGCAGGTGTGGGATGGTTGCGCACGTCGCTCGCGGCGAAGAGGTCGAACTCGGGAAAGGCGGCGGTCGCGCCCTCTTCGACGACGAGGAAGCCCTCTTCGCGCAGGCGCGAGACCATGGCCGCGAGCGCTGCCTCGCCGAGGTCGAGGCTGTGGTTGTTGGCCACGACGACTCCCACGACGTTCCAGCGTTTCAGCCAAGCCAAGGTCACGTCTGACGACATCGCGATTTGCATGGGGTGGAGCGAGGCGGGGTCGGGTAGTGCGTCTGTCAAGACGCCTTCCAGATTGAGGACGAGGGGTGCGCTGCCGGTGAATCCGAGGAGCTGCTCGTCGAGAAACGCGGTCGCCTCGGGGTTCTCCGCGACCTCGGCGAGCTTGCGTCCGAGGTGGAAGTCGCCGCCGAAAAACCAAGCCTTCCCCGGCAGCAGGGTGGCGGGCACGAACTCGCGCCGCCACACCTGGGTGATGTAGCTCGTCGTCTTTCGCGGCTCGCGGCCCTCGGCGTAGTGGGCCGAGTTGCGGGTTTCGACCACCGCAACCTGCGAACCGCGCCGGGCTTGCAGGGTCATCTGGATCCATTGCGCGGCCTTCGAGTCGAGGTGGTCGGGCTGGATCAGATCGACGACGGCGTCGGGATCGCCCAAGGCGAGGAAGCGCAGGGTCTCCGCGTCCCTCGCGCGGCTCTCGGCGGGCGTGAGGTAGTGGGAGAAGTCGGTCGATTGGATGAGCAGGGTCTTCTCCGTGAAAACCGGGTCGAGGGCCTCGGCGAGTCCGCGCCATTCCTCCGGCGTGGTGCGGGCGCCGACGGCGAGGGTGACGACGGGCGTGCCGGGGAACCATTCGGCGAGGAGGGGCAGGATGGCGCGGAAGCCGTGCTCGTGCGAGGCGAGGTTCGAGACGGAGACGAGCGGGTCTGCGGCGAGGCGGGCGGAGGCTTCGCGATCCGTGGGGACGCGTCCGAGCACGGTGAGGAAGTCGCGCATGGCCACGGCCCCCGGCGTTCCGGCGCGGCGGAAATGGTCGGGGCTGACGATCACGATGCGCTCGTAATCGCCGCCTTTCGCGAGGGCGAGCCCCTCGGCGATGAGATCGACGGCGAGGGCGTGGTGTGGCAGGGCCAGGCCGGTCGGCGGCGGATCGAGCGGGACGGCGGCGGTTTCGTCGATAGCCCGGCGGAAGGGCGTTGCGCTGGAATAGAAAGACGGGAAGGGCGGCTCCTCCTCCGCCGAGGCGGGGAACCCTGACAAAAGCACCACGAAGGCGAGGCGGCGGAATTCCATCTCTCCGCTCCCCGCGCTACCGCACCGCCGGAACGGTCCAGGCGGGCTTCTCCTGCGGTTCGGGGTCGAGGGTGTAGAATTTCTTCCGCCAATCGTCGTCGGTGAGGCGCTTCTGCAAGGGCCGGGTGAATTCGTAGTAGTCGTAGGCGGTGCCCGCGACGAGGCGGTTGACGCCACCGTCGCCGACGAGGGCGAGGATGAGATGAGGTCGTCCGAGAGCCTGGTAGAGCACCTCGCCGTCCTGCGCGTTGGTCTGGATGTCGGCGACGATGGCGGCCTTGCCGTCGTCGGGTCCGGGTTCGTTCATCGTATCGACCGGGGAGGCCATGTAGGAGGGATTGAAATCGTGCAGCCAGAGCCGGTCCTCGATGCTCCATTTCTCCCCGGCGACGGTCTTGTTGGCGAGATGCCTCAAGGCCGGGACGTCCTTGCGGAATTGCCCGAGATGGCCCCATTCCTCGACCGTGTTGGGGAGGAGCTTGTGTTTTTTGAAGCCCTCGTAGGTGTAGTTGGCGAGGCGCTCGAGTTCGGCCCAGAAGCGCAGCTCGGGCTGGACGAAGCCGTAGGGAACCTCGTCCTCCTCGACTTGGTCCGGGAGACCGCCTTCGCCCCCCTCGGCGTAGACCTGCTTCGCGTAGAGGAGGGTGTCGTGCTTGAGCTCGGTGTAGGCCCCGAGCATCGTCTCGACCTGCTTCGCGCCCCACTGCGGCGAGCGCATGAAGGCGGGGAAACCGTCGCCCTTCGGCCCGGCGAGGGTGCCGATGAGATGGAGCTTCTTCGCCGCTATGGAGCCGAACCATTCCGCGTCGGGCACGGCGGCGAGGGTCGAGGAAAGACGGTCGAGCGTCGTCCCGAAGAGGGTCTTGTCCGCGACGCCTTTCCCGTCGAGCCAGGCGAGGGCGAGTTCGCGCGCCTTCGGATCGCCGAGGGCGGCGGCGACGTAGAGGGCGGTCGGGGTCGCGGGCATCCCTTGGGCCGCAGGCGGGGTCAGTTCGCTGAGCGCCCAAGCGTCGTAGGTGAAGCGCTGGCCGAAGACGCGGAACTGGAGCGAGGCGGCGCGCACTTCCTCGCCCGTCTCGCCGGGTTCGGTTCGCAGGCGCGCTTGGCTGAGGATGCCGGGCTGGCGCAGTTCGCCGAGCTTGCCGCGCAGGGTCCCGAGGGTCGCGGGATCGACGGCGTTTTCCGCCGTCCAAGCGGCGAGGTCGGTGTGGCCCGCGAGCCAGCGGCGCAGCTCGGGGTAGTCCACGTCGTCCGATCCGCCGACGAAGAAGGAGGTGATCTCCATGATCTCGCGCCAAGCCTCGACCGGGGCGGTGCCGTTGGGGGAGGGTTCGGCGAGGGACTGAGCCAGGAGGAGGGCGTGGGAAAGCCCCGGCCCGTCGGAGGCCTGGAGCGGCCAGCTGTTGCGGCCCAGATACATCATCGAGCGGAACCAGCCGCGCAGGGCTTGGTTTTTCGCGTAGTGCGAGCGCGGGGTGAACTGGGTGTAGTCCTGCGACTGCGCGGGATCGTAGCTCGCGAAGAGCGGGGAGGGGACGAGGCCCTCTTGCGCGAGGATGAGGCGCACTTCGTCCTTCGCCTTCGCCCGCCACGACTCGGGCAGTGCTCCGAGAATGGAGTCGATCCGCTCCTGGAGGCTGGTCAGGATGACGGGTTTCGGCCTGCCGTCCTCGTCCCATCCCGACGTGATCTCCTTGCGCGGCTCCGCGCCGTCGTCGCCGAGAAGGACGAGGGCGACCGCGATCTGGGCTTCGAGCTGCTCCCAGTGGGGCGCGAGTTCGGGCGCGGCGGCCTCGCGCCGGGCGCGGATGGAGGAGAGCCAGCGGGTGAGGAAGGCGTCGAGGCGGGGATACAGTTCCCTCGTCTCGACCTCCTCCAAGGCTGCCTCGAAGAAGCGGTGCCAAGCATGCATCATGGCGTCGGCGGTGACGAAAGCGTTCTTCCAGGGCGCGACTCTTCCCCAACTGCCGTTGAAGTGGCTGTAGAGGCCCAGCATTTCGTCGGCATAGACGCCCAAGCCGCCGGTGGGTTGCGGGAAGTGGACCCGCTCCTCGGGGTCCTCCGGCACGTAGGGGTCGAGATCCATCGGGTCGAGGTCGGGCACCGCCGCGATCGGGATGAGGAGGAACTTGTCCCGTTCCAACGCGGCCTTTTGTGCATCGGTCAGGGCGAGGCCGAGGCCCTCGAAGAACCCGTCCGCGGCTCGCGCCGTGGCGAGGTCGAGCGGGGCCTCGGCGAGGGCTTTCGCACTGGGCACGTCCACCGCCGGGGGGATCGCGGCGAAGGGGGCGAGCGGGGCCTCGGGCCAAGGGGCGGCGAACGCGGGCAGAGCGAGGACGGGGAGGAGGAATCGGATGGATTTCATCGTCGGGAATCGGGCGGGGACGGGCGAAGGTCGGAGGGGGGGGCGGCGACCTTCGCTGGAAGGCCTCACCTATACTGCGTCGAGGGCGGAAAGGCGAGGCGGCCCCGCATTTTTTTCATTCTCCAATAGGACATCCTCGGTCCTGCCGGAGAGGCTCTCAAGGGTTGACTGGAGCCCATCCGGCAAGTCCCCCATCGCATCGGAGGGGCAGTCGGTCACGCGGGCGCGTGTAGGACGCCCCGATCCCTTCCCCGAGGAGGAGTAAGTTTCCGGCCACATTTGTGGAAAACCCCGGTTCCGCCCGAAAAACCTTGACGGAAAGGAGCGGATCGGGCCATTCTGCCACGCGGCGCCCGATGCTCCCGAAACACCAGCCATTGTCCACGCTTCTCCGTTGTGCCATCTTCCTGCTCGCAGGCTTGCCCTTGGCCGCCGCCGACCCCTTGCCTCTGATGCAGAACCTGGACGGCGACTTGTCGTTCACGGGCGACACGCCGCAGGAGTCGAAGGAGAAGCTGCAGCAACTCATCGACGGTATTGCCGACGGTCCGGTGCAGGGCCTGATGTGGTCCATTGGCGCGGGGTCGGACATTCTCTACTACCAGACGCGGGTCGCCAGTACCTGGGGCTGGCGGCGCACGAAATACCACGACGATCCGAAGTGGAAAACCCGCATCGAGCGCTGCCAGACCGCCATCGAGGCTGGTCTCGACGCGCCGCGCATTGCGGGAGAGCGGGCACGGACGCGCGGACTGGCCTTCTTCCCGTCCTACCGGATGAACGACGCGCATTATTGCAGCGACCCGCTGCACTATCCGTTGACTGGCCGCTTCTGGATGGAGAACCAGGACGCCGCCATCGGCGCATCGCCCGTCGCCGGCTACGAGGGATACCGATACCTGCTGAATTTCGCCCGCGAGGATGTCCGCGCCTACCGCCTCGGCGTGATCCTGGAGGCGATGGACCGCTACGCCGATCTCATGGACGGGTTCGAGCTCGACTTCAACCGCTTCCAAGTCTTCTTCCCTCCCGGCGAGGCGGCGCCAAACGCGCCTCTCATCACCGAAATAGTCGCCCGGGCACGCGAGCGGCTCGCCGCCATCGCTGTGGAGCAAGGGCGTCCGATGAAGCTCGTCGTGCGCGTCCCGCCCACGCTGAGGAACTGCGTCTGGTCCGGTCTCGAGGTGGCGGAGTGGATGCGGCAAGGCCTCGTCGATATCGTTATTCCCGCCCAGGTGATGACCTTGGCGCACGACATGCCGCTCGACGAATTCGTGCGCATCGCCGGCCCCGCCGACTGCCAAGTCGTCGGCTCACTCTACGGCCGCACGGCCTACCATTGGCCTTTCAGCGCCGACCACGTCGAGGGCTCCTATGCCAATCCAGTCATGCGCACCCCCACGGCTCCGCAGTTTCTCGGTGCGGCGCTGAACCAGCGCCACCTCGGCGTCGCGGGCTATCAAATCTACAACTATCTCCTCCACACCGACAAGGCCACGGTGAAGGCGCTGTCCTCGATGCGGGGTGAGCGCCGCCACCAAGTCACGTCGGCCTACTACCACGACCGCGAGGACACCTACGAATACCGCAAGCAGCTCCCCGCGCCCCTGAACCCTGGCGAAACCACCACGCTGCGTCTACTCGTCGGCGAAAGGCCCGCAGCGCCCACCTACCTGCGGCTCGGTCTCCACGGCGCCAACCAGGCCTACGGGGACGTTTCCATGACCGTGCTCGTCAACGGCCAACCTTTGCACGATGGCCCTGCGGCTCCGCACCTCGTCGTGACCATCGGCAGACGCCATGGCATCGCGGCCTCGCCCGCCACCGAAGCCTACGTGCAATGGCCCGTCGCCGGTCCCGGCATGGTCCGCGAAGGCTGGAACCGCATCGAGATCGCCCTTCCTCCCGATGTCGCGCACCGACCGCTGCAACTCGTCGAGACCGAGATCGCGATCCTGCCTCCGGTCGAATGACTGCCACAGACCATTCCCTGACCCGGTTGTGTTGTGACGCTCCGCCGCTACATTGGCGGCCCCATGCCCCCCTCTCCCGTCCAGAACGACGCGATCCTCTCCGCCTCGGAGCTGTCCCTTTCCTTCGGTCGCTACCCCGTGCTCGACGGGGCGACGCTCGCGATCTATCCGGGCGAGAAAGTCGGTCTCGTCGGTCGGAACGGCTGCGGTAAATCGAGCTTTCTCCGCATCGTCGCCGGAGACGAGCAGCCCGACGCGGGCACCATCTCGCGCAAGCAGGGCCTCGTCGTCGGCCATCTGCCGCAGGAGTTCCAACTCGACGACGACGCCACCGTCGAGGAGAACATCCGCAGCGGAGCCGCCGATCTCATCGCCGCGATCGGGCGCTACGAGACGCACGACGGCCTCTCGCCCGACGAATCGCACCGGCTTCTCTCCCTCATCGAGCACGCCGACGGCTGGAATCTCGAGGCCCGCGTCGAGATGCTGCGCCGCGAGCTTTCCGCGCCTCCCGGAGACCGCCCCGTGGGCCCCCTGTCGGGCGGGGAGAAGCGCCGCGTCGGCCTGTGCCGCGCCCTCCTCCGCCAGCCCGACCTCCTCATCCTCGACGAGCCGACGAACCACCTC
>DDTJ01000033.1 GCA_002344525.1 Akkermansiaceae bacterium UBA2367 | reverse complement strand
AGTAAGGAGTAAGGAGTAAGGAGTGGGACGGTACCCTCCCCATTGACCCCGAGCCACCATGCGCTATCAATGGCAGATGGATTATCTGCACGATCTCTTTTCGCTCGAAGGAAAAACCGCCGTCGTCATCGGGGGCACGGGAGTGCTCTGCGGCGAGATGGCGTTGGGCCTCGCCAAGGCCGGGGCCGTCGTCGTGGTGGTGGGCCGCAGCGAGGAGAAAGGCGCGGAACGTCTTCGCGAGATCGATATGGCGGGAGGACGGGCCTTTTTCGTCCCCGCCGACGTGGCTGATCGCGACTCGCTCCAAGCCCTGCTCGACGAGGTCGTGGCGAAGCAGGGCCGCGTCGACATCCTGGTGAACGGGGCGGGGGTGAACTCGCCCACGCCGGTGCTGGAGATCGAGGACGAGGAGTTCGCCCGCATCCTCGACATCAACCTCGGCGCGATCCTGCGGAGTTGCCAGATTTTCGGGCGGCACATGCTGGAGCACGGGGGCGGCTCCATCATCAACGTGGGGTCGATCTCGGGTCTCGGACCCCTCAGCCGTGTCTTCACCTACTCGGCGAGTAAGGCGGCGGTCCACAACCTTTCGAAGAACCTCGCCCGCGAGTGGGCCGAGCAAAAGGTGCGGGTCAACACCCTCGTCCCCGGATTCTTCCCCGCCGAGCAGAATCGCAAGGTGCTGAACGAGTCGCGCGTCGCGGCGATCTTGGGGCACACCCCGGCGAAGCGCTTCGGCGAGGCGCATGAGTTGATCGGGGCGACCCTGCTCCTCGCCTCGGAGAAGGCGGGCTCCTTCATCACCGGCATCGAGATGATCGTCGACGGCGGCTTCTCCGCGATGTCGATTTGAGGGTGGCGGAACGCCCGGATTGTTCCTCATGCCAAATCTGAAAAAGGTTTGGACGATCTGATCGTTTCCCGTCAGTCAGTCTGACGCTGCCGATCCAGCCATCCAGTGGCAGCCGGGTGGGGCAACCGTCCCCGGTGAGCCGCTGCGGAGTCACGGCGTGGCAGACGGGAAGGGCGTTTTCCGACAGAAGGCGGCTCGGCAGGGACGCCTCGCCCCACCTTCGTCAGGTCCGATCCGGGATCCTCTCCGCAATGGCCCAAGTCTTTGTCAGAATTGGTATTGTACGGTCCGGCGGGGAAATCCGTCCGGTTCTCCCCACGACAAAAGGAGATCGACGAAAATGCAGGCTTGTCACGATCCGGCAAATCTGACAATTTCTTTCATAGAAAAGCCGTCTCCCCCTTGACTTGTCTAATATTCCTTTATAATCTTGAAAATCTGATAATTTCGAGGAAAGCTAGACCTGCCCCTCCTTCCGTGCTGTCCCCATGAAGTGTCCCCGCTGTCTGCGCCCCGTGGATCACGAAGCTGCGAGCTGCTATTCCTGCGGCTACAGCGAGGCGGATGCGGCGGCGGTGTTCGGGGCGAACCAAGTCCTCCTCAACCGCGTCCACGATGCGGCGCACTGCCTCCGCAAGCAGGAGCGCGACACCCTTGGCGAGACCCTCGACATGCTGGAGGTGAAGTTTCCCCAGATGCTCTTCTGCGTCTACCTCGGCGCGCTCCCGCCGAAGCTCGGCCTCTCCGAGCTCGGCTTCTGGCTTTTGAACCACGGGCAGGTCAAGGGGGCCGAGTACGCCCGCCCCAACGAGAACGGCATCCTCGTGGTGATGGACCTGAACCGGAAGCAGATCGGTATCTCCCTCGGCTACTTCGCCGAGACCCTCATCTCCGAGGAGGACGCCTACCGCGCCCTCACCGCCGCCCGCCCGAACCTCGTCAACTCCGAGTTCGGCGAGGCGATCGAGCGCATCTTCCTCAAGCTCGGCAAAGTGCTCGACCGTCAAGGGCGCAAATTGAAAAAGCTGACCCGCGAGCAGCTCCAAGCCACCCTGAGCGGGGCGAAGAACACCCTCCTCGACCTGCCCCCCCATCTCAGCCCGCCCAAACTGCTGCCGAAGCCGCCCAGTCAGGAAGACGACGCCCGCGTGAGCGAGCTGATGTCGGCGTGAGCGCCCCACCGATGAAACGCAGTCTCGCCATCCTCCTTCTCGCCTCGGTCGCCTGCGGCTCCCTCCACGCGAGGATCGAGTTGCCCGAATGGGACAGCGCTGCGGATGCAGGCAGCTATTCCCTCGGCGGAGGTCTCTGGCCGGAGCGCCTCATCCCCGGCGGCGCTTCCGAAAACCGGGCCGTCGCCGAGACCGATCCGGATTTCGTCGGCCCGCCCGCTCCGCCCCTTCCCTCCCCCGATACGGGCCTCGCGGGGACGGAAGCGCCGGCGGTCCCGTCCAGCCCCGGTCCCTTCTACGGCCCCGTCGCCGGGACGGAGGAGGGGCCGGACCTCTCGCTCCAGCGCGTGCGAGAGAACCCCGACGGCACCTTCACCGTGCCCGAGGAGGAAGTCGCCGAAGTCGAGGCCTACGAGCCGCTCCCGCCGTTGGAGGGCGAACTCGCCGACCTCTATTTCGCCCACGCCCCGGTCGAGTTCCTCATCGACCCGCAACGTCTCCTCACCGAGCAGAAGTCGAACGACATCATGCGCTTCCTCGAGTTCCACTCCGACGAGTCGAAGATCCGCATCTACATCATGTCCTTCGGAGAGAACCAGAAGATCCCCGCCGACATTGACATCCAGGCCCTTCACCAGAAGTGGTTCTCGGACTCGCCCGCGGTGCTGATGCTCTACTACCGCGAGCAGCCGCAACTGACCGAGCTGGTCTTCAACGAGTCGATCCGCGACTCGCTGCCGAAGTCGGTCTTCGACCGCATCTTGCAGAACTGCCTGCGCGAGGGTGCCGTCGCCGACCTCGCCCCCGACCAGGTCGAGAAGATGGCCATCGAACTGAGCATCCAGCTCTACTGGCTGAGCCGCCTCATGGAGCAGGAGAAGGACGGGGGCAAGGCCCTCGAACGGGCCTCCTCCATCCACGAGCTGGTGGCCTCGCCCGATGCCCCCGAACTGCTGCGCGAGTACGCCCCCGGCATTTTCATCGACGAAAACGGCAAAGCCCTCACCTTCGTCCTCGCCGTCGTCTTCATCCTCGGCGGCCTCGCCGCGGTTGGCTGCGTCGCTTGGGTCGTGATGTGGTGGCGGGGGCGCGAGAACGTCTCGGGCGAGCCGCTCCTCTTCCCCGAGTTCCGCATCGCCCACCGTCTCGGCGGCGAATACTGCGGCGGCGGTTTCGTCAGCATGTCCTTCGAGTTGAACGAAGGATCGGCGTGAGGTTGGAAATCCGAAGCCCGAAATCCGAAATTCGAATTGCTGGCGGCCTCCGGCGACCGCTGATCTTCGCTGATTCCCGCTGATCTTTTTCTTGGGCTTGGGGAAATCAGCGCCAATCCGCGGTCCTGCGTAGCGGTTTCGAGTATAGGGCTTCCCGAAGATTTCCGTTGCCGTGGGGCGCACCCTTCGCTTCAGTGCCTCCATGGCATACAAAGTAGGCATCATCGGATATGGCTGGGCGGCGACGGCCCACGCGGACGCGATCAACGGAACGAACCAGGGCACGGTGACGGCGGTGTATTCGTCGAGGCCCCTCGACGACGCCGAGGTCTCGGCCCGGCATGGCAGCGCCATCAAGACCTACACCGATCTCGACGAGATGCTCGCCTCGGACATCGATGTCGTCTCCATCACCAGCTATCCCGCCCAGCACCGCGCCCAAGTCGAGGCCGCCGCGAAGGCCGGGAAGCACATCATCCTGGAGAAGCCCATGGCCCTTTCTTGGGAGGACTGCGTCGCCATCCGGGACGCGGTCGCCGCCGCCGGGGTCAGGGCCTGCGTCTGCTTCGAGTTGCGCTTCGTCAGCCAGTTCCTCACCACGAGCAAGCTTCTTGAGAGCGGCTTCATCGGCGACATCCACTACGGCGAGGTCGACTACTACCACGGCATCGGCCCTTGGTACGGGCAGTATCGCTGGAACACCACCTGCGAAAACGGCGGCAGCAGCCTGCTTTCGGCGGGTTGCCACGCGCTCGACGCCCTCCTCCTCTGCATGGGCAACCAAGTCGAGGAGGTCAGCGCCTACGCGACCCAGTCGCGCCACGAGATCTTCCAGAAATACGAATACAAGACCACGACCGTCTCTTTGCTGAAGTTCGCCAACGGCGCGGTCGGCAAGGTCGCCTCGGTGATCGATTGCCTCCAGCCCTACTACTTCCACACCCATCTCGTCGGCAGCGAGGGCAGCCTGCTCGACAACAAGCTCTATTCGACGAAGCTCGGTTTGCGCGACAAGAAATGGACGGAGTTGCCCATGGCCCTCGCCGACTCCGGCGATGTCGCGGACCATCCCTACAAGGACCAGTTCCAGTTGTTCTTCGACGCCCTCGACCGGGGTGAGGACATGGCGCGGACCAGCCTCGCCGAGGCATTGGAGAGCTTCCGCATCCTCTTTGCCTGCGACCGCTCCGTCAGCGAGGGGCGACCGGTGAAGCTGAGCGAGTTCGTGTGATACCAAATCTGAAAAAGGTTTGGCCGACGGGATGGTTTTCGGCGGCAGCCGGGTGGGGCGAACCGTCCCGGTGAGCCGATGCGGAGCTGCGGCGCGGCAGGCGGGGGAAGGATGCTCTCCAGCCGGAGACGGCTCGGCAGGGACGCCTCGCCCCAGGACGCCTCGCCCCACCTTCGTCGGACCCCTACCGCGACTCCTTGGCCCTCATCTTGGCCACGGCATAGGCCACGCCGACGAGGCCCTCCCCGAGGGTGCCGGCACCGACCGCCATGACCATGCCGATGCCGCCGAGGCTCGGGATGAGGAGGACGGAGAGGATCGCGACGAGGAGGAATTTCGCCATCCCGAGCCGGGCGAGGAAGGCCGTGTGCCCCGTCATCAGGAGGAGGTAGGCGCCCGGCCCCGCCATCAGCGAGAGCAACTGCACCACGAGGAGCAGGCGCAATTCCTCGGCCCCGTCGCGGAACTCCCCGCCGAAGACCGCCATGACCTGCCCCGGCATGGCGATACCGACAGCGAGGGGGAGTCCGAGGGCGAGGAGGGCGATGGCGATGGACTGGCCGTAGACCCGCATCACCGGGTTGAGCGGGCGGTCCAGCTCCGCGCTGCGCGAGAGGGCGGGGGCGAAGACGCTGTGGATCGCGCCGGAGAGGACGAAGCAAAGGGCGGAGATGCGGAAGGCGGCGGTCAGGTGCGAGACCTCGGCGGCGGGCCGGGTCCACTCGCAGATGGCGAGGGGGACGACGAGGACGAGCGCCGCGAAGAGGTTGACGCAGCAGATCGGGAAGCCCTCTCGCAGGAGAGCGCCCAGGGTGGCGCGGTCGGGCCAGAGGACGAAGGGCTCGCGGAAGACCCCACCGGGGGCGTGGCGGGCGAGGACGGCGGCGGCGATGAAGCTCCCGGTGAAGAGGGCGATGAGGCCGGGGGACTCCAGGCGGGGCGCGAGCAGGGCGACGAGCCCGCAGAAGAGGCAGGCGGGCAGGACATGGCCGAAGACGTTGCCGAGGACGGGCTTCGAGAGGCCCTTCAAGGCTTCGCCGTTGATAAAGGTCAGGGCGATGGCTCCTTGGGCGAAGACGGGGAGGAGGTGCCAGAGCTGGAAGCCGCCCGGCTCCGTCGCCACCGCGTAGGTCGTCCAGCCGAGCCCGAGGAAGAGGGAGAAGACGAGCGCGATGGCCCGCAGCTTCGCGACGAAGCGCCCCGCCTCCGCCGGGCCGTCGCGCTCAAGGCGGGGGACGTTGCGCAAGGCGATTTGCTCCAGCCCGTAGCTGGCGACCGCCCCCGAGGTCGTCAGCACCGAGGACCAGAAGAAGAAAGGGGCGGCGGGGCCGTCCCCGAGGGCGCGGGCCACCATCACGGTGCTGAGGAATTGGAAGCCCGCCCCGACCATGCGCACCGCCGAGGGCGTCAGGACGCGGAAAAGCCGAGCGACGAGCAGCCAGAGGACGGGCGTCCCGGTGCGGGCCGAGGCCATTTCGGCGGCGGGGGAGTGGGGAGAGGCCATCTGGCGAGTGGCGTCAGGGGTGGGGAGATCGACGGAAAAGTGGGGCGGAGGACTGTGAAATTTTTTAGAATAAAGGCGAAGTGATGGAGAAATCAATAAAAATCACAATTTATATCAATTTTGAGACTTCATGCTGAAAATCAAAGCCCGTCTCCCGAACCGCTGCCGGAGCCTTCCTTCCCGCGTCGCCGGGCGAAGGAGGGCGGTGTCCGGTGTTCTCCGAAATATTTCTCGCTGCGGTAGCGGAGCCAGACGCGGAGGACTTGGGGGATCTGCTCCCTCTGCGCCTCGTCGAGCCGTTCGTAGAGAGCGAGGGCACGGTCGCGTTCGAGACGGCAGGCTCCGTTGCGATGGGCATCCCAATAGGTGCGGGCGAGGCGGATGCGCCGGGCGGTCTCCTTGACCAGGTCGGGACCGCTCAGTTCGTCGTCGGGCTTGCGTTTCCTGGCCATCGGTCGGGGCTCCCGCGCCGCCGGGTGGAGCGATGGGGAGTCATGTGCTTTCGGAAATCGGGGCGATGCCCTGCTCCAGCTCGGCTTGGCGTCCAATACGACTGTGGAGGATTGCCTAGTCTAGTCAACCCTCGCCTCGAGCAGCGCCATCCATGCGTGGTGGCGGAGAAAGGGCAGCATTCGGAACAAGGACTGGTCGATGCCGTGGAACAGGCCGCGCATCGGTTTGAATAGAGGCGTCCTGACGAATGGCACCGCCGCAAAGGTCGTGAAATGATAGAAGTCCTTTCGAAGCGAGCCGAAGCTCTTCTCCATCAGGGCGATGTCGGAGCGCATGAACGGGTGCTCGTCCTCGGTTCTGAGGCGGGGGGTGAGACGGCGATACAGGTTGATGAACGGATTGTGCCCCAAGGGTTCGGTGAAAAGAACCACGCCTCCCGGTCGCAAAACGCGCCGCATCTCGGAAAACGTCTTTTCGAGATTGAGATGGTGAAGGACGGAGCTGCCGAAGATGAGGTCGAAGGAGTCGTCGGGAAACTCCATGGCTTCGCAATCCATGACAAGGAACTCGGCGGACACCCCCATCGCTGCGGCCTTGTCTTTGGAAATCTGGATGGCTACCGGAGAGATGTCGATGGCACGGGCGCTGTTGGCGGTTTTCGCCGCTTCGTAGATGCACCCGTAGGGGCCGCATCCGTATTCCAAGACGTCGGCCCCGGGAACCAGCGCCCGGAGCCTGGCTTCGTATTCGTCATACTCGACTTGCGTGAGGGCGTAGAACTTCTGCGTGCATTCACGCAAATCGCTGCTGAACGCATGGTCGTGAAACTCTCGTTCACGTTCCAATCGATCCTCGGAATCCTCGTCTTTTGCTGACACATTTGAAAATGCCACACCTTTATTGAAATTTCAATATTTTTCACATTTTCTATCATTGTGAAGGGTGAGAAGCCATCTCAAATGGTTCTGAAGCGGGAGTGCCAAGGGAAAGGCGAACCCTTCTCCCAACCCCGCGCAAAGCCCGGTTGAAAAAGCCCGCGTCCGGCGGAGACTCCCGCGACCCCGCATGGATTGGATCAAGCAGCTCCTCGATTTCGTGCTCCACCTTCAGGAGCATCTCCACCAACTGACCCAGGACTACGGTCGGTGGATCTACGGTATCCTCTTTTTGATCATCTTCTGTGAGACCGGGCTGGTGGTGACGCCCTTCCTCCCCGGCGACTCCCTTCTCTTCGCCGTGGGTGCCCTCGCCGCCGATCCCGCGAGCGGGTTGAACGTCTGGATCGGGGCGGGGCTCATCTTCGTCGCCGCCGTCCTCGGGGACACGGCGAACTATTCCATCGGGAAATACGCGGGGGAGAGGCTCGCCGCGAAATTTCCCCGACTCATCAAGCAGAGGCACCTCGACGTGACCAACGAGTTTTTCGAGAAATATGGCGGCAAGACCATCATCCTGGCGCGCTTCGTCCCCATCGTCCGCACCTTCGCTCCTTTTGTGGCGGGTTCCGGGGCGATGAACTACCGGCGCTTCATGTTCTTCAATGTGATCGGTGCCCTCCTCTGGGTCGGGATCATTGTGCCCGCGGGCTGGTTCTTCGGCAACATCCCCGTGGTGAAGGAGAATTTCGAACTCGTCGTGATCGGGATCATCGTCGTGTCGGTGATGCCCATGGTCTACGAGATCTGGAAGGCCCGGCACGTCAAGAAGCACGAGGAGGCGACAAGGCGCGATTGAAATCCGAAATCCGAAGCTCGAAACCCGAAAGGACTCGACCGCTGATTAGCGCTGATCCTCGCTGATTTTTCCAAGCCAGACAAGATCAGCGGAAATCAGCGGTCGCCGGAGGCCAAATTCGGATTTCGAGCTTCGGATTTCGGATTTTCTACCAGCGACAAAGTCGCCCAAGCGCCAGCGCGTTCATCGCCGCCTTCGTCGCGAACGACGCCGTTTCCAGATACTCGGGCAGCTTCGAGCCATCGGCGCGGCGTTCGGAGCAGTGGGCGTTCCCGCCGGAGGGGCCGAGACCGTCGAGGGTCGGCCCGAGATGGCCGAGGTGGTTCGCGTCGCTGAGCCCTCCGCGCGGCACGGGCACTGCGGCGAGCCTGAGGGCGGCGGCGGCTTCGCTCCAGATCGAGAAGAGCGATTCCGTCCCCGCGCCGCCGGGCCAGGCAGGGGTGTGGCCGGTGCGGGTCGCGGAGAGGATCGCGCCGTTGGCGGAGGGGCCGGAGAGGGCCGCGAAAAAGGCGTCGGCTTCCGCCAACGGACCGGGGTCGGTGGCGCGGCATTCCCATTCGGCGAAGGCTTCGTGCGGCACCCGGTTCACCACGGTGCCGCCGTCGATGCGGCCGAGGTTCACGGTGCGCTCCTCGGCGGTGTCGGTGAGGGCGGCAATGGAGGGTAGGGCGGCGGCGAGGGCGTCGATCGCGTTGATACCCTCGTGGTGCTTGCTCCCGGCATGGGCGGCCCTGCCCTCCGCCTCCAGCCGCCAAGTGCTGCGGCCTTTGCGCGAGACGACGAGATGCCAGCCGCGTTCGTCCACCGGACCGCCCTCGAAAACGAGCACGGCCCTCGCACGGTCGCCGCAATGCCGGGAGACGGCTTTTCCGAAATCGTCCCCGGTGACTTCCTCGGCGGCGTTCGAGGCGACGAGCCACGGAGTGCTGGCGAAGGTCTCCGGCGAGAGTTCCCGGAGGATGGTCAGGACCAGCCAGATCATGGCGGTGCCGCCTTTGTTGTCGATGACGCCGGGTCCGTAGATGCGGCCTTCCGAGGGGCGTTCGTCCCAGCGGAAGTCGTTGGATTCCTCCTCCTCCGGCGGGAAGACGGTGTCGGAGTGGGTCACGAGAACGACAGGGGAGCCTTCGCCGGGTTTGGACAGGAGGAGATGCGGCCCGGCTTGGGGCGTGGCGCAGGGAACGAATGCGGAGGAGAAGCCGAGCAGGGCGAAGGCCTCGGCGGTGATCCGGGCGACCTCGGCGACGCCGTCGGCGTTCGCGGTGAAGCTGTTGACCGCGACGAGCTGGCGGAGCAGGTCGAGGGCGGCGGGGAGGTGGCGTTCGGCGGCGGCGGAGAAGGTCTCGGGATTCATCGGGGCACGGCTCCGATGCCGGGGCGGTCGGGCATGACGAGGGAGCCGTCGCCAGCATACTCGATCCCCGCGTAGTCGTCGTCGGCAAGATGGAAATGGCCGTCGAGGTCGATCCAATCGGCCCAGGGGGCGAGATGGGCGGCGGCGGTCGTGCCGAGGCTCGACTCGACCATGCAGCCGAGGAGCACGCCCAGCCCGTGCTCCCGCGCCGCCGCGACCATGGCGACGGCTCCGTCGAAGCTGCCGCATTTGAGCAGCTTCACGTTGACGCCTTCGACCACCGCGGCCAATCGCGGCACGTCCTCGACGGTCTGCGCGCTCTCGTCGGCGTAGATCGGGGGCGCGCCCGCGGGCAGTTCGGCGCGCAGGTCGCGCCAAGCCTCCAGCCCGTGGCGATGGTGGATGGGCTGCTCGACGAGGGCGGGGCGGTAGTCCATCAGCTTCCAGATCATCAGCGGGGCCTCGGTGGGGTCCCAGCCACCGTTGACGTCGAGGATCAGCTCCGTCTCCGGGGCGGCGCGACGGGCGACCGAGACGATGGCCAAATCCAGCCCGAGATCGCCGGAGCCGAGCTTCAATTTCAACACGCGAAACTGCCTCGCGAGGCTCGCGACCTTCTCCGCGAAGGGCGCGAGATCGTCGGGAATGCCGAGCGAGCGGCAGCCGGGCGGAGGCGGGCCGGGGGGAAGGCCGAGCCGTTCCTCCGCCCAGGCGGCAAGGGGGCGTCCGGCGGCGCGGGCCGCGATCTCGTGGTCGAGCAGGTTCAGGGCGAGGCGGGCGGTGCGGGGGAGATCGGCGGGGGAAGCGCTGGACTGGAGCCGGGCGAGGGTTGCCTCCGGGTTCTCGCCGTAGTAGGGGACGAAGGGGGCTTCGGCGACGCAGCCTTCCTGTTCCACCCGCAGCACGGTGCGGGCCGACGAGACGCCGTGGGCGATGCGGAACGGTTCGGCGAGCGCGAGCTGGTGGAGGGAGGCGGTCATCCGTATCAGAAATCAACCGAGTTCAGGTCTCTCAACTCCATCCGGTGCGGCGCATTCATCTGGAGAAGATACACGGTTGTCCGCCCGGTCGCGGTGAGTCCCCGCAGACGGGAGCCTTCACGGGCGAAATGGTCTGCCCAATGCTCCAGTCTCGGATGGAACAGGGAGGTGATGAGGCCGCTGTCGGGATCGATGCTGGAGAGATTCGGCCCCTTGATCCGATTGCAGTGGTGGCAGGCGAACGCGAGATTGGGGGGATCATCGGAACCGCCGTGCTGTTTTGCGACGATGTGTTCGATATGGTAGGGGAAATAGGGTTCCCAAGAGTTCGCCATGCGGCAATACTCGCATCGTCCCTCCGCCCGCTCTCGAACCAAGGTGCGCAACGCCGTCGGCAGGGACATATCAGCCGTGGCGGTTCAGCTTGAGGCGCGCTTTCGACTGGAGGATGCCGAGGAAAGCGGCGAATTGGGAATGGGTGTCGTATTCGGCTCGCTCCTCCGCAGTGAGAACGCCCTCGTTGGCGCGTGACGCGAGATGCTCCATCCGCTCGCAAGAGGCCGGATCGGCCCTGAGTTCGACCAAGGCGCGCAGGGACGGTTCGTCGAGGCAATCGGCGACCGGGGACATGAGTTGATCCAAGCCGGACGTTGTCATGGATTTCAGGATACGGCGCTTCGCGATTTTCTCAAGCTCCGCCGTTTAACCTTGACCCTCCTCGTCGAGACCGCCTTTTTCCCATTTCAGCAACCCCTGCCGGTCCTTCCTCCGGTCGGCGCGGTGCTCCATCTGGCGCTTTTGTTTAGGTGTCAGGATGTCCTGTCTCCGCTGCCAAGGGCGGGGACCCGGATCGCCGGCCATGATGCAGCCGAGGGGCGTGATCTCCGCGGCGATGTCGGCGAGGCCGAATTGCTCGATCTGGGCGCGGACCTGCGCGGCGGGCTTGTAGCCGATGGGGCTTTCGCTCAGGTCGGGCCGTCCGTAGTACCAGCGGATGTCCAATCCCCGCGTCGCTTCGGCGATGGCCTTGGCCACGGCGGCTTCGTCGGTCTCGCCGTTCGCCTTTCTGAACTCGCGCAAGGTCGCGGTGCGGGAGCGGTTCCGCCCTGCGCCGTGGGGGGCGAAGCTGAGGAACTCCGCGTTGTCGCGTCCCAGCGTGACGAGGATGGGCGCGGCCATGTTCAGGGGGATGAGTCCGAGGAGCGGGCGGCCTCCGTCGTCCTGCCACGCGGGCGTCGCGCCCTTGCCGTGGAGGAAGGTCTCGCCGCGTTTCCAGACGAAGTTGTGCTCGTTGCCGAAGGCGGCGACGGGTTTGGCGCCGGAGCGTTCGAGGAAGCGCGTGTGGATCGCCTCGTGGTTCGCCTTGGTCCAGCGGGCGGTGTATTGCAGGGCCTCCCAGTAGTCGAGGCCCTCGGGGGTGGTCGCGTCGAGCCAGGCGGCGGCATCGGGGATGCCCTCGGCGATCTTGCGCGTCTCGCGGATCGCGGCCTTGTGCCCGCGAGCGTAGACCTGCGCGCCCAGCCCGCGCGAGCCGTGGTGGGTCACGAGGACGAGGAAGCTGCGTCCATCGGGATCGTCGAGACCGCCGCCCGCCGCGTCATGGAGGGAGCGGGCGAGCGAGTCGTGCCCGGCCTTGGACAGGGCCTCGACAAAGCCGCGTGTCACCCGCAACCGACCGAGATAGGCGAAGTGGTTGCCGTCGCCTTGGTCGGCGAGATGGCGGGCGGCGTGGTCTTCGAGACCGCTGAGGAAAGGATTCGACCAGACGGGTTCGTGGAGGACGGGGTGGTCGACGCGGTCCTCCTCCTTCCGCCCGCCGAAGCCGAAGCGGGTCGAGGCGACGAGGTCGTCGAGCATCTTCGCGGTGGAGCCGTCGCATTCGAAGACGCTCGCGTGCATGGAGCAGCAGATGTCGGCGCTGTGAGCGGCCGGCAGGATCGCGTTGCGCACCGCGATGGCCCCGCCCACGGGGATGGTGGCCTCGGCCGATCCGGCGGGGCAGGCGTCGGGCATGACCGCCCCGGCTTCGATCACCGGGACGCGGAGGAGCTGGCCCATGTAGCGTCGCACGGCCGCGAGGTTGGCCTCGTCGAGTTCGCAGGTGGCCTCGATGGCTTCGGAGAAGGCCGCTGGGCTTTCACGAAGGCGCAGTTTCGGATCGTCCTTGACGAAGTCGCGTTCGAGCAGCTTCAGGATGTAGGCCGGATCGTGGATGCCGCGAGCCTCGTATTCCGCCGCCGCCGCGAGGAGCGCGGGGAATTTCGGACCCGGCGTCCAGCCGACTTCGACGAGGTGGTTTCCGGTGACGAGTGGCATGGGCTGACGCCCAGTAAAAGGTGGGAAGGTGAAAAGGGAAAGGTAAATAAATCCTCATCCTCCCCGCCGATTGAGTAGGAGTAGGAGTAGGAGTAGGAGTAGTGAGATGCAACGGATTTTTGGA
>DDTJ01000008.1:9721-23393 GCA_002344525.1 Akkermansiaceae bacterium UBA2367 | reverse complement strand
CCCTAATCTAGGAAAGACCCTTACCATCTGAAGGCATTCGTTCGAGATGTCCCGACATATCCCAATCCTGACGAGAAGGAAAGTGGACGTGGAATCACGCGTCAGCGCTGTAGCCGACCTCACTGAGGTCGGTTCGGACGTCCCATCGACGCTCGACCGGGGTCAATGACCCCGGCTGCAGATCCACTCCGAAGGACGCGGCAGCTTCAACTCTCACACCCCCAGCAGCATGCGCTCGGGATTTTCGAGGCACTGCTTCACGCGCACGAGGAAGGTCACGGCCTCCTTGCCGTCGACGAGGCGGTGGTCGTAGCTGAGGGCGAGATACATCATCGGACGGATCACGACCTGGCCATCGACGGCGACGGGGCGCTGCTGGATGCTGTGCATTCCGAGGATGCCGGATTGCGGGGGATTGAGGATGGGCGTGCTGAGCAGCGAACCGTAGATGCCCCCGTTGGTGATGGTGAAGACGCCCCCTTGCAGGTCGGTCAGGGAGAGCTTGCCCTCGCGGGCCTTGTTCGCATAATCGACGATGTCCTTCTCGATCCCGGCGAAGCTCTTCTGGTCGCAGTCGCGGATCACGGGGACGAACAGCCCCTTTTCGGTGCCCACGGCCACACCGATGTCGTAGAAGTGGTTCTCCACGATCTCGTCCCCCTCGATGCGGGCGTTCACCGCCGGGACGGACCGGAGGGCCTCGACGACGGCTTTGACGAAGAAAGACATGAACCCGAGCTTCACCCCGTGGCGGGCGGTGAAATCGTCCTGAAGGCGCTTGCGCAGGTCCATCGCCGCGCTCATGTCGCACTCGTTGAAGGTGGTGAGGATGGCGGCTTCGTGCTGGGCGTTGACGAGGTGGGTCGCGATCTTACGGCGCAGGGGCGACATCTTCCGGCGGGTGCTGCGCTTTTCGCCCGCGACGGCGGGGGCGGCGGCGGGTTCGGCTGATTCCGGGGCGGGCGCGGAAGCTCCGAGGACGTCGGCCTTGGTGATCTTGCCTCCGGCCCCGGTGCCGCTGACGCGGGAGAGGTCGATCCCCTCCCCTTCGGCGATCTTCTTGGCCACAGGGGTTGCCTTGACTTGGGCAGCGGATTCGGGCGTGGGCTCGGCGGGTTTCGCCTCGGCGGCGGGAGCTTCTGAGGACGCGGCGGGGGCTTCGCCCTCCTCGATGCGAGCGACGGGGGCGCCGATGGCCAGTTCGTCGCCGACGGCGGCGAGGTGGCGCAGAACGCCGTCGCGGTCAGACTCCAGTTCGGTCGAGATCTTGTCGGTCTCGATCGTCAGGATGACCTCCCCGGCCCTGACATAATCACCGTCGGCCTTGTGCCAGGTGCCCAGGGTGGCCGAGGCGATGGATTCGCCAACGGAGGGGATTTTGATCTCGTGCGCCATGTTCGGACTCGTTGTTCGGATGAAAGAAGAATGGAAAGGGAAAAGGGAAAGTCACGCGGAAAAAACGCCGCGCCGGCCCCGGACGGCCTCTTCCGGGCGGGTCATTTGCTGAAAGCCTCCTCAAGGAGCCGGTATTGCTCGTTCTTGTGGATGGCCTTCGACCCGCTGGAGGGGCTGGAGGCGGTGTCGCGCCCGGCGTAGCGCACGCGGCGTTCGGTGAGCTTCTGCAGACGCGGCCCCACGTAGGTCCACGCGCCCATGTTGAGGGGCTCCTCCTGGCACCAGACCCATTTCGTCGCGTTCGGGTAACGGGCCGCGATCTCGGTGACTTTGTTGTGGTGGAAGGGGTAGATCTGCTCCAGCCGGATGATGGCGGCGTTGCCGATCTCGTGCTTGCGGCGGTAGTCGAGGAGGTCGTAGTAGACCTTGCCGGAGCAGAAGACGAGGCGGCTGATGCGCTCGGCGGGGCCGCGCTCGTCGGCGGTGTCGTCGAGGACTTCCTCGAAATGGGTGCCCTCGGCGAAGTCCTCGATGCGGGAGACGCAGGAGTGGTGGGTGAGCAGGCTCTTCGGCGTCATGATGACGAGCGGCTTCACGAAGTCGCGCTTCATCTGCCGCCGCAGGACGTGGAAGTACTGGGCCGGGGTGGTCAGGTTGCAGACCTGCATGTTGCAGCCGGCGCAGAGCTGGAGGAAGCGCTCAAGACGGGCGCTGCTGTGCTCGGGCCCCTGGCCCTCGTAGCCGTGCGGCAGGAGCATGACGAGGTGGCTGGCGCGGCCCCACTTCGACTCGGCCGAGGAGATGAACTGGTCGATGATGACCTGGGCACCGTTGGCGAAGTCACCGAACTGCGCCTCCCACAGGACGAGGGCGTCGGACGCGTCGAGGGAGTAGCCGTATTCGAAGCCGAGCACGGCGAACTCGGAAAGGTGGCTGTTGTAGACCCAGAGCTTGGCCTTTTGCCCCGACTCAAGGTGGTTCAGCGGGGTGTATCGCTGCCGGGTCTCGGGATCGTAAAGGACGGCGTGGCGGTGGCTGAAGGTGCCGCGACGGCAGTCCTGCCCGGAGAGCCGGACCGCGATCCCCTCGCGGATCAGCGAACCGAAGGCGAGGGCCTCGCCGAAGGCCCAGTTGATGCCTTGGCCGGACTGGATCGCCTCGCGTCGCGGCTTGAGGAAGCGCGACTCCAGCTTCTGGTTCACCTTCACCGTTCCGGGCACCTCCGAAAGGCGGCGGCCGATGGTGCGCAGGATCTCCGCATCGACACCAGTGGCGGCGGGCTCGTGCGAATAATCGGGCTGGGCGGGCGGGGCGGCTTCACCGAGGGTGTGGTCCTCGCCACGCGCCACCGCCTCCTGCAATTCGGCGAATTCGCTGTCCAGCTTGGCCTGGTATTCCCCCTCGATGGCGTCGGCTTCCGCCCCGGTGAGGTCGCCGGACTCGACGAGCTGACGGCGGAAGATGGCGAGGGGCGTGTCGTGCTGGCCGATCTCGCGGTAGGTCTTGGGCAAGGTGAAAGCGGGCTCGTCGCCCTCGTTGTGCCCGTGGCGGCGGTAGCAGACGATGTCGATGACGACGTCGCGTCCGTAGCGCTGGCGGAATTCGAGGGCCAGCTCGACGGCATGGAGTACCTCCAAGGGCGAGTCGCCGTTCACATGGAAGACGGGGGCCTCGATCATCTTCGCCACGTCGGTGCAGTAGGCGGAGGAGCGCGCGTCCTTCGGCGTCGTGGTGAAGCCGATCTGGTTGTTCACGACGAGGTGGATGGTGCCTCCGGTGCGGTAGCCGAGGAGCTGGGAGAGGTTCAGCGTCTCCGCGACGCTGCCCTGCCCCGCGAAAGCGGCGTCGCCGTGGATCAGCACGGGCAGGACGCTGTCCCGCTCGACGAAGGAGTCGCGCCGCTGCGGATCGCGGGCGCGCTGGCGGGCGCGGGCTTTGCCCTCGACGACGGGGCTGACGGCTTCGAGGTGGCTGGGGTTCGCGGCCAAGTGGATCCTGACCCGCTTCCCGTCGATCTCCTGGTAGGACTCGAAACCGAGGTGGTATTTCACGTCGCCGTCCCCGGCCACGAGGTTCGGCACGTAGTTGTCGGAGAACTCGTAGAGCAGCGTGGTGAGCGGCTTGCGCAGCAGGTTCGCGAGGACGTTGAGTCGGCCCCGGTGGGCCATGCCCATGACCATCTCGCCGATGTCGTGCGCGGGGAACATCCGCACCAGCCCGTTGAGCGCGACCATGAGGGCGTCGCCGCCTTCGAGGGAGAAGCGCTTCTGCCCGACGTATTTCCGGTGGAGGAACTTCTCGAAAAGCTCGGCCTCGGCGAGCCACTGGAGGGCGAACTTCTTCTTCTCCAGCGGGGGCTCGGGGCGGTCGATGCGGGACTCGATGCGCTTGAGGAGCCAGTTGCGCACGTCCGGCGTCTGGATGTGCATGATCTCGAAACCGATCTTGCCGCAATAGGTGCGGCGGAGGCGGTCCACCAGCTCGCGCAGCTTCATGCGCCGGCCTTTTTCGTAAAGCTCGGTCGAGACCTCCTCGTCGAACTGCGAGGGGTCGAGGCCGAGGTGCTCAAGGCTCAGGAGGGGCTGGACGGGCGGCTCGTCTTCGAGCGGGTCGAGCCAGGCGGCGGTGTGGCCGAGGGTGCGGAAGGCGTTGATCAGGGTGACGATCCTCGCGTGGGTGGCGAGGTCGGCGGCACCCGCCCCGGCCGGAGTCGCGTCGGCGCGTCCTCGGGGAGGCGCGGGTTGGGCCATGCCCAATTCGAATCCTTCGAAGAACATGGCCCAATTCTGGTCCACGGACAGGGGGTCTCTCTTCCAGTCGGCGTATTTCTGGTCGATCAAATCGACGTTCGCCCGGGCGGAAATGGCATGGCTCATTGAATAGCGTTCGGAAAACTCGCGCTCAAAAAGGGCAAAGTCGCTTCAATCTGCGCGACTTGCTAGGGGAAAATTGCGGGAATTTCGATTTGGTTCTCCTTGGTCCTTGGCCCCTTGGCGACCTCAATAGCGATCCAAACCAAAAGGCCAAGGACGATGTTGACATTCCGGCAATCTCCGTTTAAGTGCGCCCTTCACCCGAATTTCCCGCCATGGCAGTCCCCAAACGCAAAACCTCCAAAATGAAGAAGCGCCTCCGCCGCAGCGGCCAGCGGTGGCATGCCCGCAAGCTCAACGTGTGCTCCGAGTGCGGCAGCGCTGCCCCCTCCCACACCGCTTGCCCGAGCTGCGGCTACTACAAAGGCCGCCAAGTGCTGGTCGTCGACGAGCTTTGATACGAAGGCACTCCCGTCATTTCCCCACCGTTGCAAAGTCACCTCAGCCGAGGTGACTTTGCGCTTTTCGGGGTTGCATGTTGCCTCGGCCTGTTCCTCAATAGCGGCCTGATTCACGGATGAGAATCGCTCTGGATGTGATGGGGGGCGACAAGGCCCCCGAAGCCATCGTGGAGGGCGCGGTCGAGGCCCTCCAGGCGCACGGTCGCGACTTGGAGAAACTCTATCTCGTCGGCGAGGAGTCGATCGTGAAGGCCCAGTTAGACCGCCTCTCCTGCCCGCTCGGGAAAATCGAGATCGTCCACGCTTCCGAGATCGTGACCATGCACGACTCGGCCGTGAAATCGGTGCGGCAGAAAAAGGACTCCTCCATCAGCGTCGCCGTCGATCTGGTGAAGCGCGGCGACGCCTCCGCCGTGGTCAGCGCCGGGAACACCGGGGCCGCCGTGGCCGCCGCGACGATCAAGTGGCGCCACATCCCCGGCGTCGAGCGATCCGGCATCGCCTCGCCCCTGCCGAGCGAGCACGGCCCCTGCAACATCATGGACGCCGGGGCCAACGTCGATGCGAAGCCCTCCCACCTGCTCGGCTACGCCATCATGGGCAGCGTCTACGCCCGCCACGTCCAAGGCAAGGAGAAGCCCGTCGTCGGCCTCATGTCCGTGGGCGAGGAGGACTCGAAGGGCACCGACTTCACCCGCGAGGTCTTCGAACTGCTCCGGGCCACGGACCTGAATTTCCGCGGCAACGTCGAGGGCCACGACTTGTTCGAAGGCAAGATCGACGTCGTGGTTTGCGACGGCTTCGTCGGCAACGTCATCCTGAAATCCTGCGAGGCCACGGCCAAGGCCATGTTCAAGTGGCTGAAGCAGGAGATCAACGCCAGCCCCGTCCGCAAGATGGGCGCCTACATCGCCAAGGACGCCTTCCACGCCGTCCGCGAGCGCGGCAACTACGAGACCTACGGCGGCAGCCCCCTGCTCGGCGTGAACGGCGTCTGCATCATCGGCCACGGCTCCAGCTCCCCCCGCGCGGTGAACAACGCCATCCGCGTCGCCCTCGAATCGGTGAAGCACCACGTCAACCCGCACATCGAAGAAGAGATGGACCGATACTCGGAACTCATTTATTGAATACCAAAGCCCGAAATCCGAAATCCGAAACCTCGACTTTAACTTGAGCCTCGAACCTGAAACTCCCCGATCCTGCCCCGTCCGCGTCGCCGGGACCGGCAGCTACCTGCCCGAGCGCGTCATGACGAACCATGAGCTGGAAGAGGCGGTCGATACCTCAGACGAGTGGATCACCTCGCGTACCGGCATCCGCGAACGGCGCATCGCGAAAGAGGGCGAGTTCACCAGCCACATGGCCAGCGAGGCGGCGCGGCGCGCCCTCGACCAGGCCGGCGTCGCCGCCATCGACATCGAGCTCATCATCGTCGCGACGATCACGCCCGACACCCTCACCCCCGCCACCGCCTGCTACGTGCAGCAGCAGATCGGTGCGTTCAAAGCCGTCGCCTTCGACGTCTCCGCCGCTTGCTCCGGCTTCCTCTACGCGATGGAGCTAGCCCGCCACTCCGTCGGCGCGGGAGCCTTCCGCAACGCCCTCATCATCGGGGCGGAGAAACTGAGCGCCTTCGTCGACTGGAACGACCGCAACACCTGCGTCCTCTTCGGCGACGGGGCCGGGGCCGCCGTGCTGCTGCCCTCGACCAACGGCGGCGGACGCATCCTCTCCTCCACCCTCGGCACCGACGGCGCCCAGGCCGAACTGCTCAACATCCCCGGCGGCGGCTCCGCCTGCCCCGCCCTGCCCGGCGCCGCCCCGGCGCGGCCCGCCGTGCTCTCCATGCAGGGGCGCGAGGTCTTCAAGCACGCCGTCAACGCCATGCGCCAAGCGGCCAACGACGCCATCGCGGCGGCGGGCCTGGGCATCGCCGACATCGACCTCATCATCCCCCACCAGGCGAACCTCCGCATCATCGACGCCATCGTGGAGCGGCTCGACTTCAACCGCGAGAACGTCTTCATCAACCTCGACAAATACGGCAACACCTCCGCCGCCGCCGTGGCCATCGCCCTCGACGAGGCACACCGCGAGGGCCGCGTGAAGCCGGGCGACCGCATCCTCCTCGTCGCCTTCGGAGCCGGCCTCACCTGGGCCAGCGCGGTGATCGAATGGTGAAAAAAGGCGAGCGAATGAGGGCCGCCCTTGTCAAAGCCCCCGTTGCGCGATGAATCCGCCTGCCGAAACGACCTTCCATCTGGCCCAGCCTTGGGCCTTGCTCCTGCTGCTCCTCATCCCGATCCTCGCCGTGATGAAGGCCCGCTCGGGCAACGAGGGCGCGGTCGTCTTCTCCTCGCTCCACATCCTCGACCGCCTCGGCCCGGTCGCTCGCGGACGTGCCGGGGGCTTCCGCCTCGCCAGCCTTTTCCTCGCCCTCGCCTGCCTCGCCTTCGCCCTCGCCCGGCCGCAGTGGATCAACAAGACGGAGGAGATCTCCGAGAGCGGCGTCGAACTGATCCTCGCCATCGACGTCTCGCGCTCCATGCAGGTCGAGGACTTCACCATCGAGGGCAGCCGCGCGAACCGCCTCCAAGCGGCGAAAAAGGTGACCCGCGACTTCATCCAGGGCCGCACCAGCGACCGCATCGGCATCCTCGCCTTCGCCGGCAGACCCTATCTGGCCAGCCCCCTGACCCTGTCGAAATCCTGGCTGGAGGGTCCCATGGGCCTCGGCCGCGTCCAGATCGGCCTCGTCGAGGACGGCACCGCGATCGGCTCGGCCATCGCCGCGGCCGCGAAGCGCCTCGACAAGCGCACCGCGAAGAGCAAGGTCGTCGTCCTCCTCACCGACGGGGTCAACAACGCCGGGAGGCTCTCCCCCGTCGAGGCGGCCAAGCTCGCGAAGACCCTCGGCGTCCGCGTCTACACCATCGCCGTCGGCACCTACGGCGACTACGTCGTGCAGACCCCCATGGGGCCGCAGCGGCTGAGGCAGGAATTCGACGAGGAGACCCTCAAGGAGATTGCCCGCATCGCCGACGGCGAGTATTTTCGCGCCCAGGACACCAAGGGGCTGGAGCGCATCTTCGCCCTCATCGACGAAATGGAGAAGACCGAGATCAAACGCCGCACCCGCGTCGAGAGCGAGGAATGGTTCCACTGGTTCGCCCTCGCCGGGCTCGGCTTCGGCTTCCTCACCATGCTCGGCGAGGAGACTTTCTGGAGGCGATTCCCATGAACGGACTGACTTTCGCGCATCCCGAATGGTTCTGGTGGGGCGGCATCCTCCTCCTGCCTCTGCTCGTGCTGCGCCTGCGCGCGCACCTGCGCTCCGCCCGCCAGCTCCCCGGCCTCGTCTCGCCCCGGCTCTCCCGCCGCCTCGTCAACGGGGCCGGCCAAGGGCGTCGCTGGACCGTCTTCGTCCTGCGCGCCCTCGCCCTCGTCTGCCTCTGCGCCGCCCTCGCGAAACCGCGCATGGGCTTCGAGGAGATCGAGACCGAGATCGACGCGCGCAACCTCCTCATCGCCATCGACACCTCGCGCAGCATGATGTCCGACGACCTCCCGCCGAACCGTCTCGCGCGGGCCAAGCTGGCGGCCAAGGACATCGTGCTGTCCCTGCCCGAGGACCGCATCGGCCTGATCGCCTTCGCCGGGAAACCCTTCCTCCAAGCCCCCCTCACCGTCGACCACGAGGCCATCATCGAGGCTATCGACCAACTCGACACCGAGATCATCCCGCGCGGCGGCACCAATCTGAGCGCCGCCGTCTCCCTCGCCTTGGAAACGGCGAACGAGGGGAAGCTCGGTCCCGCCGCCCTCGTCCTCTTCTCCGACGGTGAGGCCCTGGAAGGGCTGGAGGAAATCGAGAAGACCCGCGACCGCGCCGCCGAGGCCGGGCTTTCCCTACTCGCCGTCGGCGTCGGCACCCTCGAAGGCTCCATCATCCCCGAGGCCGACGAGGACGGCCAAGTCGTCCCCGGCGAATTCGTGAGGGACGAGAACGGCCAGGTCGTGCGCACCCGCCTCACGCCCGAGTCGCTCCAGGCTCTCGCCTCGAAAGGCGGCGCCTACATCCATCTCGGCGGCGCGGTCTCCCTCACCCAAGTCGTCCAGCAGATCCGCCATGGCATCGCCAGTTCGCGCGAGGATGGCGGAACCCGCCACCGCCCCATCGAGCGCTTCCTCTGGCCCCTCTCCGCCGCCTTCGCTCTGCTCGCCCTCTCCCATGTCGTGCCGCTGCTCTGGCCGAAGCCGGTCGCGGTGCGGCGGGCCACCACCAGGAAAGAGCGCCGCCGCCTCCCAGCGGCGACCGCCGTCCTCCTCCTGCTCGCCCTCCCCTCCCCGCTCCCCGCCACCGACCCTTTGGCCGGAGGCCACGCCGCCTTCGTCCGGGAGGACTACGCCGCCGCCCTCGCCGCCTACGAAAGCAGCCTCGGGGAAAAGCTCTCCGCCAAGGCGAAGGGCCGCCTCCAGATGGGCCTCGCCGCCGCCGCCTACCGCCTCGGCAACTTCGAGCGCGCCGCCGAGGCCTACGGGGCCGCCCTCGCCGAGGGTTCGCCCCGGCTGCGTGACGAAGTCCACTACAACCTCGGCAACACCCTCTTCCAGCGCGGCGAGACCGCCCTCCGGGCCGCCGCCTCCAAACCCGGCGACCCCGACCAAATGCAATCCCTCTCCGCCCCCGGCGAAGCGAGGGAACGGGCCATCCAAGATTGGGAGGGGGCGATCGAGCACTTCGAATCCTCCCTCGCCTTGGCTCCCGGCAATCCCCGCGCCGCCCACAATCGCGACTACGTGAAAAAACGGCTCGAAGAACTGAAACAGCAGAAGGAACAGGAAGAACAGGAGAAAGAGAAGCACGAGGAGAAGAAGGAAGAAGAAAAGGACGAGGAAAAAGAAGAGGAGGACAAGGAAGAAGACAAAGACGAAGAAGAGAAGAAGGAGGAAGAGAAGGATCAGGAGCAGGAGAAAAACCAAGACAATCCCTCGGACCAGAAGCAGAACGACTCGGGAGACGAAGGAAATCCGAAATCCGAAAATCCGAAATCCGAAGGGCAAAACCCCGACAAACCCGAGAATCCCGAGGGCCAGCCCGACGAGTCAGACGAGTCAGACAAGTCAGACAAGTCAGACAAGTCAGACAAATCCGACGAGTCCAACAACCCCGCCCCCCCGCAGGACGAAAAAGACGGGAAAGGCGACGAGCCTCCGAAACCGAATCCCGGCGAAACCCCGCCCCAAGAACCCGAAGCCCCCCAGGACGGCAAGCTCGAAGCGAACCCGGACCCAGCCCAGCCCCAGCAGACCCAGCCCAATCAAGCCAGCGCCGCCGAGGCGCAGCCCAACCCGCAGACCGGATACTCGCCCTCCGAGGCCCGCCAGCTCCTCGACGCCCTCGCCGACGAGACCGAAGTGCGCCCGCTCATCCCCCTGCCGGCGAAAGGCGAGAAATTCAAGAATTGGTAACTTGAGAAATCCGAAACTTCTCCCACCCGCCAGCGCTCCCCTTCCCATGCAATCTCGCCTTCGGATTTCGGATTTCGGATTTCGGATTTTCCTCCTCCTCCTCCCTCTCGCGGTCGCGGCGCAGACGCCCGACCCTTCCGCCCCGACCGACAACACCCTCACCGTGAACGTCCTCCGCGACCGCATCGGCATCGGCGAGATCGGCCAACTCTTCATCAAGCTCCGCAACGCCGAAGCCACCCTGCCCGAGCGCATCGACGCGACGGGATTGGAGATCCTCTTCTCCGGGCAGCAATCCTCCGTCAACATCGTCAACGGGGCGCAGAGCGTCGAGACCACCTATTTCTACCGCTTTCGCGGCAACGAGCCCGGCACCTACACCATTCCCGAGTTCGAAATCCGCCTCCGCACCCGCCAAGGCGAGAGCGTCGCGAAAACCCGCCCCCTCGTCGTCACCATCGCCGAGAACGAGCTTTCCGACAGCGCCCTCGACGCGACCAAGCCCTACTTCGGCAAACTCGAACTCAAACGCGACACCTTCTATGTGAACGAGCTCGTTCCCTTCACCCTCACCGCCTACGCCCGGGGCCGCAACGCCATCAACGACGTCGTCTCCGCCTCGCTGGAGCACGAGAGCTTCGTCATCAAAGGCTTCCGCGAAGTCCGCACCGACGGGGCCGAAGTCGGGAACAGCTACTACTCCTCCGCCGTGATCCCCTCCCATCTCTTCGCCCTCAAACCCGGCTCGCACCGCCTCGGGCCCGCCGAGATCGCCGTGCGTGTGATCGACTCCGGCTCGGGCTTCGGCGGTCTCTCCTCCTTCTTCCAGCGCACCGCCACCCGCGAGATGGTCACGAACACCGTCAACCTCACCGTGAAGGCCCTCCCCAGCGACGCCCCCGCAAGCTTCACCGGAGGCGTCGGCAGCTTCGAACTCACCGCGCAGCCCTCCACCACCTCCCTCGGCATCGGCGACCCCCTCACCATTGAGTTCGAGGTCTCCGGCATCGGCAACCTCCGCACCATGGGCGCCCCGGTCTTCACCGTCCCCCCGACTGGCATCTGGAAGACCTACGACGCCCGCAAAAAGCTCGAAGACGACGAGGACTCCGACGGATTCCGCGCCGGAAAGGTCCGCTTCTCCCAAGTCCTCATCCCCGAGGCCCGCACCGAGACCATCCCCGAGTTCCAGCTCAGCTATTTCGACCCGGCGAAAGAGCAATACGTCACCCTCAAAGCCGGGCCCTTCCCCGTCACCATCTCCCAATCGTCGTCGCCCTCCTCCTCCGCCTCCCCCGCGATCACCTTCCCCGCCGGAGGCGGCGACGCAGCCCCCGCCGCGCGGCGACCGGAACCCGCCTTCGCCGACGTCCTCCACATCCGCACCACCCCGCCCCGCTGGATCGCCGCCGACGGGATCGGGAAGACGCGAGCGTCCTTCTGGATCGTCCAGGCCCTCCTCTCCGCCGCCTTCTGCACCGTCGCCGGATTCGGCGCGACCCGCTGGTTCGCCGCCCTGAAACGCCGCCGCCTCACCCCTGTCCCCGAGATCTCCTTCTCCCGAGCCGTGAAACGCCTGCCCCGCCCCGGCTCCTCGCGGCGCGAGTTCTTCCACGCCGTGGCCGAGGCCCTCGACGCGTGGCGGCGCGAGCATCCCGCCCCGCCACCCCGGATCGTCGAAGCCCTCGACCGCCTCTCGGCACGCTGCGACACCGTCCTCTACAGCGGCCAAGGCGGCACCGACGCCCCCGTCTCCGCAGCCGAAGCCGAGGAATGCGCCAAATTCCTCCACCATCTCACGAAACGCTGACGGGCGTGAAAACGACATGATCCCACGCCCCCTCCTCGTCCTCCTCGCCCTTCTCGTCGGCGGCCCCGTCCAGGCCGATCCCGCCACCGCCTTCGCCGAGGCCAACCGTCTCTTCGAATCCGGCGACCACGCCGCGGCCGCGACCGCCTACGAGGCCCTCGTCCGCGACGGACATCTCTCCGCCGGACTCCTCTACAACCTCGGCACGGCGAAACACCGCCTCGGCGAGAACGGCGAGGGCGCCCTCTGGATGCGGCGGGCACTCGTCCTCGAACCCGGCATGCCCGAGGCCACGCAAAGCCTCGCCTACCTCCGCTCGCGGTTCGCTTGGTTCGAATTCGCCGACACCCGCCTCGACCGCTTCCTCACCGGACTGCCCCCCACCTTCGGACCTTGGGCCGTCTCGCTGTCCCTCTGGGCCGCAGCCCTCGCCATCGCCGCCAGCTTCTCCCTGCCCCGCCTGCGACCGAACCGCCCCGCCCTCCTCACCCTCGGCCTCGTCCTCCTCATGGTCTCCTTCGTCGCCTCCCGCGCCGCCCGATACCGCGCCGAGCGCCTCGCCATCGAGAACTTCGCCACCGTCGTCCAAGACGGGACCAACGCCCTCACCGCCCCCGTCCCCGAGGCCAAAGCCGTCATCGCCCTCCCCCCCGGCTCCGAACTCCGCCTTCTCCAATCCACCGGCCCGTGGAGCTACGTCGAAATCCCCGGCAACCTGCGAGGCTGGGTGCGCAGAGAGACCGTCTCCCCCGTCTGGCCGCTCCCCGTGACCCGTGACCCGTGACCCGCCCATGACCAGACTCCCCATCCTCGCCTTCCTCCTCGCCCTGAGCCTCAGCGCCTCCGCCGCCCCGCCCGAACGCCTCGTCATCGGCGCGGAAGGCGGCAAAGGCATCGCCATCGTCGATCCCGCCGACGGCAACAAACTCCTCTGGCACCGCCCCCTCGGCGCCGTCCACGACCTCCACCTCCTTCCCAACGGCAACCTCCTTACGCAGGACGGCTGGCCCCGCGTCATCGAGATCAACCTCGCCAAGGAGATCGTCTGGGAATACGACGCCACGACCACCAACCGCCGCGAAGGCAACGGCAAAGTCGAGATCCACGCCTACCAGCGCCTCCCCGACGGCAGCACGATGATCGTCGAGTCCGGCCCTGGCCGCGTCATCGAAGTCGATCCCGGCAAGCGCGTCCTCAGGCAGTTCCCCCTCGCTGTCTCCAAACCGAACCCCCATTCCGACACCCGCCTCGTCCGCCGCCTCGACGACGGCCATACCCTCGTCGCCCACGAAGCCGACCAGACCGTGAAGGAATACGACGCCGCCGGCAAAGTCGTGTGGGAATTCCCCGTGCCCCTCTTCGGACGCGAACCCGCCGGAGGCCACGGCCCCGAGGCCTTCGGAGGCAAATGCTTCGCCGCCATCCGCCTGAAAAACGGCAACACCCTGATCGCCACCGGGAACGGCCACAGCCTCCTCGAAGTCACCCCGGAAAAGGAGATCGCCTGGAAGCTCGAACAGCACGACCTGCCCGGCATCGTCCTCGCCTGGGTGACCACCGTCGAAGAACTGGACAATGGCCACCTCCGCTTCGGCAACTGCCACGCCGGCCCCGACAATCCCCAGATCATCGAGATCACCAAAGCCAAGGAAGTCGTCTGGACCTTCCGGGATTTCACCAACTTCGGCGACAACCTCGCCAACACCCTCGTCATCGAC
>DDTJ01000008.1:0-9692 GCA_002344525.1 Akkermansiaceae bacterium UBA2367 | reverse complement strand
ATCCGAAGCTCGAAATCCGAAACCTCCCCGTGACTGGTGACCCGTGACCCCCAAACCCATGTCCCATGACTCCCCCGCCCGCCGCTGCGCCCTCGACGCCCTCACCGCCTGGGAGGATACCTCCCGCTACGCCGCCGACCTCCTCGACGACTTCGCGCGGCGGCGACGGCTCTCCCCGCCCGACCGCGGCCTCGCCCAGGATCTCCTCTATGGCGTCATCCGCCACCTCTACCTCCTCGACGAACTGATCGAGCGCTTCCGCCGGGGGGCCATCAAATCGCAGACCCAGAACCTCCTCCGCCTCGGCCTCTACCAGCTTTTCAAGACCGGCATCGCCGAGCACGCCGCCGTCAACGAGACCGTCGCCCTCGCCCGCCCGCACGAGCGTTCCCTCGTCAACGCCATCCTGCGCACCGCCCAGCGCCAGAAAAGCGAACTCCTCGCCGGGATCGAGACTTGGCCCCTCGAAGACCGCTACTCCCACCCCGACTTCCTCCTCCGCCGCTGGACCGACCAGCACGGTCCAGCGGCCACCGAAGCCCTCTGCCGCTGGAACAACGAGGCCCCTCCCGTCTACGCCCGCCTCAACCCTCTCGCCCGCGACCGCGAGGCGCTCGACAGGGTCAGGTCGGAGACCCTACCCTCTTCACTGGGAGACAGTTACCCTGGTTTTTTCCTCATCGAAGGGACCCCGAATACCGAATGGCTGCGGCAGGGCTTGATCTACATCCAAGACCCCAGCACCTCCCTCGCCTGCCGCCTCCTCGATCCGCAGTCCGGCGAGACCGTGCTCGACGCCTGCGCCGCGCCGGGTGGAAAGACCGCCCTCCTCGCCGCCCTCATGGAAAACCAGGGGCGCATCGTCGCCAGCGATTCCTCCGAGCCACGCCTCGGTCCCTTGCGCGAGAATCTCGAACGCCTCTCCATCGCCAACGCCGAAGTCCGCCACCTCGACTGGACCGATCCCCCACCCGCGAGCGACCTGCCCGCCTTCGACGCCATCCTCCTCGACGCCCCCTGCTCCAACACCGGCACCATGCGCCGCCGCGTCGACGTGCGCTGGCGGCTCACCGAGCGCGATTTCGAGCGCCATGCCCGGCAGCAACTCGCCCTGCTGCGCTCCGTCGCCGCCTTCCTCAAGCCCGGCGGCCGCCTCGTCTACAGCACCTGCTCCATCGACCGGGAAGAGAACGAGGAAGTCGTCGCCGCCTCCGGCTTCGCGGTGGAAAGGACGATCTCCTCCCTCCCTTGGCGCGACGGCCACGACGGAGCCTTCGCCGCCCTGCTACGGCCCTGATCCGGTCGGGCGCCGCACTTTTCCCTGTCCAAAACCGTCGCGTCCCGACTGAATCCCTTGGAAAAGCCATGCCCGCCGAAGCCCCCAGCCCCGATCCCGACCGCACCGAGGCCTTCCTGCTCCTCCTCGCCGAGCACGAACGCCGCCTCGCCCTCTACGTGACCGGCCTCGTCGCCTGTCCGCAGGACGCCCAGGACGTAATGCAGGAAGGCAAGATCGTGATCTGGCGGCAGTTCCACCAGTTCGAGCTGGGCACGAACTTCCCGGCTTGGGCGCGGAAAATCCTCTTCTACCGCATCCTCGCCTACCGCCGCCGCTCGAAACGTGCCCGCTCCGAGTACCTCGGCGAACGCGTCCTCGAACTGCTCAGCGAGGAGTCCGAGTCGGCCATCCGCGAGAACCGCTGGGAGCGGCGCGAGCAGGCCCTGCAAAAATGCGTGACCAAGCTCCCTCCCGACCACCGCGAGATCCTAGATCTGCGCTACCGCGACGAGGCCTCCATCGAGGGCATCTCGCGCCGCACCGAGCGCACCGAGGGCGCGGTCTACCGGCTCCTCAGCCGTCTCCGCAAAAGCCTTTACCTCTGCGTCGAAAAAGAACTCGGCCACGCATGAACGAATCCAGCATCGACCCTCTCCTCGAACTCGCCCACGGCTATATCGAGGGTTCCCTCTCCGCCGCCCAAGTTGCGGAACTGGAGACGATCCTCTCCGAGAACGCCGAGGCCCGGCGCGTCTATCTCGATTTCCTCCACGACCACGCCACGCTGCATTGGGACCGCGTCGGGGCGGGGGGCGAAAACGGCGAAGGCGCTGAAATCGAGGACTTCCCCCCGATCCGCGCCCGCCGTGTCCCGACGCTGTGGCAGGGCTTCGCCGCCGCGGCGCTCGTCGCCCTGCTCGCCCTCGTGATCGTGCGGCCGCAGCCGCAGGACGCGAGCTTCGCCACGATGAAGAAGACCGAGGCGGCCCGCTGGGAGAGCGGCACCCTGCCGACGGCGGAGGGCGCCCGCCTCGGGCCGGGCGATCTCGAACTGGTCCGCGGCCTCGCCACCATCGCCTTCGACTCGGGGGCCGAACTGGTCCTCGAAGCCCCGGCGAAGCTCACCCTCGTCGACGCGATGAACTGCGTCCTCGCCCGCGGCACCGTCGTCGCCGAGGTCGGCGAATCGGCACAGGGCTTCTCCATCCGCACGCCGGGCGCGCGGGTCATCGACCACGGGACGCGCTTCGCGGTGAACGTCCATCCAAGCAGCGGGGCGACGCAGACGCAAGTGTTCGACGGCCTCGTCGAAGTCGAGCAGCCCGACACCGGAAAGCGCATCGCCCTGCGCGGGGGGCAGCAGACCCTCGTGGCCGGAGCCTCCCTCGGCGGGGTCAGCGAAGGCCCCGAGGAGGGCGTCTGGGCGCTGCCCGAGATCCCCTCCGCCCCGAAGGAGCCCGGCATGACCACCCTGACCACCGCCGCTCCCGGCGGGGCCGACGCCTATGTCTGGGCGGGCCGCCCCAACGACCACGTCAGCGACACCCTCCTGCTGTTGAAACACGGCATCGATTCGCCCTCGCCGCACCGGAAGGCCTGCCTCCGCTTCCCCCTCGACGGGATCGCCCCCGGCAGCATCGCCTCGGCCCGGCTGGAGCTGAGCTTCACCCCGACCGGCTGGGGCCTCGCCTCGCACCTCGGTGACTCGGAGTTCACGGTCTACGGTCTCCTCGACGACACCCTCGACGCCTGGGAGGCGGAGACCCTGGATTGGGAAAACGCCCCCGCCAACGAGCTCTCGACCGGGAACGGGATTCTCCGCGACCGAGTTCGCGAACTCGGTCGCTTCACCGTGCCGCGCGGCATCCAGACGGGCGGCTTCGGCATTAAGGGTGAGGTTTTACGCGATTTCCTCAACGCCGACTCGAACCGCCTCGCCACCCTCCTCGTCGTCCGCGAGACCCCCGAGACCCGCAGCGGCGGCCTCGTCCATGCCTTCGCCTCCTCCCGGCATCCCACCCTGCCGGCTCCGACCCTTCATTTGAAAATCCTGGGGCGGTAGGCGCGACCGCCTCGGCCTTGGCGCATCTTCCATTGCAGCCGAGGCCATTGGCTTCGTCGGGCGTCGTTCGGACATCCGGTCCGTTCCCGATTGGACGCGCCTACGACCTGCTTCCAACGAAAGCAGGGCACCGTTCCCGGTGCCCTGCTTCGTTTTTGGGTATGGATCCCGCCGACGATGGCGGGGGCGTTCGCTCAAGAGAAGGTCCGCGACCAAGTGCGCGAGGTGCCGTTCGAGTAGTGGTCGCAGTAAGTCACCACCGTGACGTGGTAGGTATAGGGGCGACCGCAGTGGTCGTAGGCGGTGCGGCAATGGCGGGTCCGGTTCACCTCCACCGTGTGCAGTTTGTAGACCGGGCGGTAGTGCCCGTGGTCGTGACCGTAGCCGCCATGGCTGTGGCCGTGACCGCCGTGGCCGTGACCATAACCGCCATGCCCCCCGTAGCGGGGACCGGCTTCGGCGCTGGTGGCACCGACCAAGGCGAAGGCGGCGGCGGCGAGAGTGGAGAGAACAGTGAGTTTCATAGTGGGTGGGGTGTGTTGGTGGTGTGGTTGATTGTCTCGCCTGCATCCGGCTCCCGGACCTCGCGGCGATGTTGGAATGACGAGCCAAGCTTCGCGCCGATTCAGAAAATGTTGGATGCCATGAGCCTTTGTCCAAAAAACGGAAACGGTACCCCGTTCCCCGAATCCTCCTCTCCCGTACCAAAGGCTTACGAACCAAGAAGCCCTTCCCGCATCGCCACCAGCGGAGCCTCGCGCCGGAACCAGAACTCGAAGGCGAGCGCCCCCTGCCACAGCAACATCCCTAGCCCGTTTTCGGCTTTCGCGCCCCGCTCCTCGGCGGCGGCCATCAAACGCGTCCGTGCCGGGGCATAGACCATGTCGTAGACGAGGTGATGCGGCTGGATAAGCCGTTGCGGCACCGCCTCCGCATCGCCCTCCTTCATCCCCATGGAAGTCGCGTTGACGATCAAGTCGATGCCGTCGAGCTCGCGCTCCATCGCTCCCTCCTCCCACGGGATCACGGCGAGGCGTCCGGCGTCACCGATCGCGTCCCGCAGCTCCGCCGCGAGCGCGTGAGCTTTCTCCACCGTGCGGTTCGCGAGCACGAGCCGCTCGCAGCGGTCCATGGCGCATTGCACCGCCGCCGCCCGGCCCGCTCCGCCGCCCGCGCCGACGACCATGACGCGCAGCCCGGCGAGGTCCGCGGAGAAAGCCTCCCGCACCGCCTCCTTCCACCCCGGCGCGTCGGTGTTGTGCCCGACGAGGACGCCATCCCGGATCGCGACCGTGTTCACCGCGCCGATCCGCCGCGCCGTCTCGCTCATCCCGTCGACCGCGGCGAAGACCGCCCCCTTGTGCGGGATCGTGGCGTTGAAACCGATGAAATCCGCTGCCTTCATCAAGGCGATGCCCTCCTCCAACTCCTCCGGTTGCAGGTGGAGCCTCACGTATTCGCCATCGATCCCGGCGGCACGGAGGGCCGGGTTGTGCATCTGCGGGGATCGCGAATGGGCCACTGGATCGCCGATCACCGCCAGCCGGGCGGGATTCGAGAGGTCGCGCGTGGCCGTCGGCCAGTTCCGCAAGTCGTCAAGGGTGTAGGTGCGCATGGCCCACAGGCTTCCAGTCTGCGCGGCGGGGGTCAACGGGAAAAAGCGCCATGCAGGTTCTTTGAACATGGAGCAATAGGCCCGGCGAGATTCGAACTCGCGACCANNGCTGAGCTACAGGCCCGAAGTCTTATAAGATAAGGGTTTTTCGGCGATTCGATCAAGCGAAAAAAGCAATTGATAACCCGTTTTAGTAACCCGAAGGTTTTCCCATGCCTGCCGAGCACGAGGAAGACCTCGTTTACGTGAAACTTGCTGAGTGCCTTTACCGGAATCGAACATCCGGGACTTATTTCGCCTTCGTGAAGCGGAAGGGCAAGCAAATACGGAAAAGCCTCAAAACGAAGGACCGTAAGCTTGCCGAGAGGCGGCTCTCCGAGTTCCGCAAACAGGCCGCCAACCTCACCGCCTCACCCGAGGAGCGTCGGACTCCATTTTCCGCTCTGGCGGAGCGCTGGCTCAAGATTCACAACGTCCACCTCAAACCCTCCTCCGCAGACCGGAATGTCCGTTGCGTGAAGGAGCTCAACAAGACCTTCGGCAAGCTCCCCGTCTCCGAGATCACGAAGCGCCATTGCGAGGATTGGATGGCGAACCGGGGAACGGGAATCGCCGCCTCGACCTTCAACAAGGACGCCCTCGTCCTCCGCGCCATCTTCGACTACGCGCAAGAGGACGGTCTCATCCTCGACAACCCGGCCCGCGTCGTGAAACGCCGGAAGGTGGTCGACAAAGAAATCGTGATCCCCGCCCGCGAGCAATACGAGCGGCTCCTTGAGGAAATCGGGAAGCTCGACGGTCGGGCAAGCGAGTCGGCGAAGCTCGTCCAGTTGCTCGCCTTGTCCGGGATGCGCCTGGGAGAAGCCACGCGCATTCTCTGGCGGGAAGTCGATTTCGAGCGAGGCCAGTTCACCGTTTCCGGCGGGGGGGTCGGAACGAAGAACGGGGAGACGCGAGTTGTGCCGCTGTTTCCGAGGTTGCGACGCTTTCTGGAGGAAGTCAGGCCCGAAGGGGCGGGATTCGATCAGGAGCAAATTATCGGGATCGACTCGACCAAGTCAGCGCTCCAATCGGCTTGCGAGGCTGGCGGTCTACCACGGTTCACGCACCATTCGTTCAGGCATTTTTTCGTGAGCAACGCAATCGAGGCCGGCGTGGATTTCAAGACCATAGCGGCTTGGATCGGGCACAAGGACGGCGGGATTCTGGTTGCGAAGACCTACGGACACCTTCGCCAGACGCACTCCCAAGAAATGGCGAAGCTCCTCGCCTGAGCAAAGGCGACAGACCACACGTCCCAAGGCGGCGTGGCAGGGAGGCCCGGACGTCCGCTCAAGCAAAAACGCGGCATAACTCCGCATCCGGCAAGCGGATGCACCGGCCTTCGGCACTTATACGCGTTTTTGCTTGATCTCCAAGAGCAACGGAACTCCTCCCAGCCAAGAGGCATCTAGGCCCATTTCCGGGGGAAATGGGCATTTCACAAGGGCAACACGAACCTTCATCCGGGAGCGCCCCGAGTCCTCCTGCCCTTTCTTCCATCCATCCGAAGCACCCCGAATCTTCAGGGTCCAAGTCGTTTTCGCGTCCATCATTCCCTCCGGTTTCCCCATCCGTTCCGCCCCCCAGAGGAGATGAAGGGCTTAGGCATCGTGTCCTTGGAGTTGTTTCCAATAAGACAAGGTTAAGAGGATCGGGAGCGGGGCGGCGCGGCTCCGCCGCATCCGCCCCGCTCCCGATCCTCTTGCTTTGCCAGATCGCTTCAACGGACAAGATTCCGCGACGAAGTCAAAATTAGTAACCCGTTTTAGTAACCCGAGGCCAAAATTTGAGCCTTGTTGAGACTATTCCAGATGAAGAATAAGTTTCGCAATTCATTCACCCTAAACGAAAAGAGGATTTCAGATGACATGGGGGAATCCGGGGGAAACCGCCTCAATCCCATTATGAGTCCCCTGCTCTAACCGNNGCTGAGCTACAGGCCCGAAGTCTTTGGGAGACCGGCGTTTGGGGCGGAACCATCCACCGGAAATCGGTGTTTGTAACCCGGATTTTTACACCCGAGACCCGCGACCATGGCCCGACACGCTCACCCCGCCGTCTGCATGATGGCCCACCAGGTCGCGAAGGGGAGCGTGCGGTAGGCCCTCGCCTCTTTTTCATCGACCTCGCGGCAGCCCTTCCGCACGGATTCGACCACTTTCCGGATCTCGGCGACACCGACGGGATCGTCGAAGACGACATTCAATTCGCGGGAGAGGCGAAGGGAGCGGTAATTCAAATTCGCGGACCCCACGTAGGCGAGCCGGTCGTCGACGAGGGCGCATTTGTAGTGCAGCGGACTCGTCTCGGAGTCGAAAATCCAGACCCTCGCCCCGGCGGAGAGCAGGTCTTTGATCCCGTAGTAGGAGGCGTAGCGGAACCTCGGGGCACGCACCTGCGAGGAGAGCACGAGGTTCACCTCGACACCTCGGGCGGTCATCGAGCGGATGCCGGCGAGGATGCCGGGGCTGGTGAAGGTGTAGGGCTCGACCAGCCAGACGGACTTCCGCGCCGAGGCGTAGAGCCCCTCCAGCATCACCGCCGTCATGCAGGGGCGCTTCCGCACCTTCTCTTCGTTGAAGAACCAGTATTCGGGACCGTTTGCCGGCGAATCCGCGGCGGGCCGGAAATCGGCCTCGCGGATCTCCAAGGAAGCCTCGGAATCGCTCCAAGTCTCGACGAAGGATCGGGTCAGAAGACGGGCCGCCGCCGGGGAGTCGAAGCCCACCATGAGGTCGCGGTTGCCACCCTGCCCCGGCGGAATCAGGCTGAGGTCGCTGAGATTGGCTCCGCCAAGGAGGACGCGCCGACCATCGACGACCCAGAATTTGCGATGGTCGCGCTCCAGCAGAATGGGCGGGGTCAGGAGCCGCCAGCCTTTCACGGGATTGAATTCGGCGGCGGCGACGCCCCGGGATTCGAGGTATTCGAAGGCCTCGGGCTCCATCACGAAACGGGACGAGGCGTCGCCGATGACGCGCACGGTCACCCCTCGCGCGGCTTTTTCGGCGAGGGCGTCGAGGATCTCGCGGCTGGCGGGGCCGTCGTTGAGGAGGAAGCTGTCGAGCAGGATGTGGTCCTGCGCGGAGTCGACGAGGTCGAGCATCTCGGCCCGGATCGCGGGGCCGCTGTCGTAGAAGCGCGGGGACGAAACCGGGAGCCGTTCCACGCCTGCGGCGCGGCGGTAGTAGGCGGCGAGGCTCTCGCCTGGTTCGGGAAGGTCGGGCCGGGGAACCGAGCACCCCGCCCCCCCCGCCGCGAGCAGAACGAGGCCCAAGACACGGATTCCTGCCCGAAGCGACTCCATCTGGGGAAGATACTCCATTTCTGCCGGAGTCCACCGGGAAGACTCCGCCCCCCTACACCACCACCCGCAGCGCCGACGGCAGCACACGGATCGTCTGCGGGGTCTTCGCGATGACATCGCCGTCCACCTGGATGTCGAGGACGGGGTCGGTGCGGATCTCCACCTGCTCGACCGACCACTGCCTCAGGGCGTGGGAGGGGTGGGAGGCGTCGGAGTCCGCATCATCCGACCGCAACCCGTCGTAGCCGGTCATCTCCACGAGCCGCAGCACGCCCTCGATGCTGGCCTGCTTCAACTGGTCGAGGCCGGTCAACTTCTCGACGATCTGCCCGATCCCCTCGATGTTGGCCCGCTTCAACAGGAACACGTCGAGCTTGCCGTCGCAGATGTCCACCGAGGACGAAAGGGTAAGACGCCCCACCCCGACGGTGCCGGCGTTCGCCACGACGCAGGCCACTCCCCGCGCCCGCACCGTCTCCCGCCCGTCGAGGACGATCTCGTAGTCAGCCTCGGGGGTCTCCTGCATGCGCCTGAGCGCCGCCCAGACGTAGGCCAGCTTGCCGAGCTGGTCCTTCATCTCACGCGTCGCCCCTTGCACGACGCCCACCTCGATGCCGCAGCCGATGCGGAGGAGGAAGGGGTGTTCGCCGATCATCCCCACATCGATGCGACGGGTGAAGAAGTCGTCGTCGCAGATGCGTCCGCAGGCCCGCTCCAAGCGCATCGGCAACCGCAGCTCATTGGCGACGAGATTGCCTGTGCCCCCCGCGAGGATGAGCAGGGGAACGTCCGTGCCGAGCAGGCCCGAGGCCACCTCCATCACCGTCCCGTCGCCGCCGTAGACGGCCACCACGTCGACGCCGGACTCGACCGCCTTCCGCGCCAGATTGGCCCCGTCCCCGGTGCCGTGGGTGATGAAGATGTCCCAATGGATGCCCGCGTCGCGGAATGCCTGGTTCAGGATCGCGAGCAAAGGGATGCGGCGTGAGGGAGCGGGGTTCACGATCACATGAACCGACCGGGGTTTCGCGTGGCGCTCCGTGTCGCCGGATTTGCCTGCCATGAGGTGGGGGATTAGGCTTCGATGCGGAATTCGTCGCATGGATTGCCGCCCCGCGCCAGCGCCTTTTCGCCCTCCCGCCCCATCGGGTGACGGAAATGTCACGGCCCGGGGCTTTCCATTCGCGGTCGTCACTTGACATTGCCCGCGTCCCCCCAACCGCAAAGCCATGCCCACCATCCTGATCGTCGACGACGAGGAAGACATCCGCGAACTGATCTCCGTGAACCTTCTCCGCGAGGAGGACTACAAGCTCCTCGAAGCGGCCAACGGCCTCGAGGCTCTGAAGCTCGCCAGATCGAACCGCCCCGACCTCGTCATCCTCGA
>DDTJ01000090.1:539-14201 GCA_002344525.1 Akkermansiaceae bacterium UBA2367 | reverse complement strand
TTTAACTCTGACGGACTACTAGGAGACTGTTGAAAAACCCCGCAATGAAAAATCTGGCGATGTTTTTGTCTGGGAAGTCAGCGGCTTCGCCGGTTGCGTCGTGGACCGACCCTGCAGGCTGCGGCCCTTTTTCCGTCTGGCTTCGTTGCTCCTCAGTCGTGGAGCCCGCTCCACTCCTTCGTCGCGCCTCACCAAGCGGGAAAATGTCTCGCAGTTTTTCATCACGGGGGTTTTTCAATAGTCTCCTAGGGCCTGTTAACGTAACGATGAAATTCTAAAAATAGCCTCGAGAACATATATTTTCGGTGGGGTTGAGCGCAATTTCGAAGGTGTCGTTTGAAGAAATTCGTCTCAGGCATGCCAACGAACGCTCGTGTTTCCTCCGAGGATCTCACAATTTTTGGAAAAACATGATTATATTAACAGACCCTAGTCGGACGAGGTCAGACTCCACTCGGGCAGGCGCACGATCTCGCCGCCCTTCAGCGCCGACTCGTGCGCGAGAATCCCGCAAAGCGTGATATTCGCCGACTGCACCGCATTGGGATACCCTTCGCCCTCGTCGCGCAGGAGCTGCACGAACTGATGCACCAGATGCGGGTGCGACCCGCCGTGCCCGGCCCCTTGGGTGAAGCTGAGATGCTCTTCGCCGTCCTCGCCGCCGTAGACGCCGCCTTGGGTGAAGGGGGCGATCTCCGCCGGGAGAAGATGGCCGTAGTCGGGACATTCGACTCGCTCGGGGATCTCCGGCTCGGGGCGCTTCGCGGTGTGGACGACGAGGGGCTCGTGCTCGACGAGGGGCCATTCGACGGCCTTCTTCGAACCGTAGACCTCGAAGCTCTCGCGATACTGCCGAGCCACGTCGAAGAGGGAACGGTAAAGCTGGGCGCTGAGGTCGCTCTTGTGGAACTTGATGTGCGTCGTCTCGACGGCAAAGGGCGAGCCGTAGCAAGCGTGCATCTCCTCGCGGATCGTGCCGCTGGGGAAACAGCTCACATATTCGGCTTCGTTCCGCGCGAGCCCGAGGACGGGGCCGACACAGTGGGTGGCGTAGTGCATCGGGGGCAGGCCCGGCCAGTAGCCCGGCCAGCCGTCCATGTCCTGCTGGTGGCTGGCCTTGAGAAACTGCAACTTGCCGAGCTCGCCTTGGTCGTAGAGCTCCTTCATGAAAAGAAACTCGCGGGCGTAGACGACGGTCTCCATCATCATGTATTTCAGCCCGGTCTCGGCGCAGAGATCGACGATGGCCTTGCAGTCCTCGACCGAGGTGGCCATCGGCACGGTGCAGGCGACGTGCTTGCCCGCGTGGAGGGCCGCGAGGGTGTGGGCCGCGTGGTCGGGGATGGGCGTGTTGATGTGGACGGCGTCGATGTCGGGATCGGCGAGGAGTTCGGCGTAGTCGGTGTAGCGCTTCGCGATGCCGAACTTGTCGCCAACCTCGTTCAGCGACTCGGGATTGCGCTGGCAGATCGCGGCCATCTCGGCGTTCGGATGGCGCTGGTAGATGGGGATGAACTCGGCGCCGAAGCCGAGGCCGACGATGGCGACGCGGGGTCTTGCGATGGGCTGGGTCATGGGGTGGGGCCTGTGGGAAAGAGATCATGGTGCCGCGAAGTCGGGGGCGGCGCTTGGAAGCGATGGACGAAGTTTATGCGGTTCCGGCCATTGTCGAGGAGCCGGGGAGGGCAACGAAACTGTTGGCGTGGTCGCCATCCTGTGCTACGTATGGATTTCCCGGCGCGGTTTTCCCGGCCCCCGGCACGCTTTTCCCACTATGGATTTGATCACCAAAGGCGGTCCGCTGATGTGGCTTCTTCTCGGCTGCTCGGTCATCGCCATCGCCATTTTCTTGGAGCGGCTTTTCTATTTCCACCGCGCTCGCATCGACGTGGGCGACCTGCTCTTCGGCCTCCGCAACCTGATCCGCAACAAGGCCTACGCCGAGGCCCTCTCCGAATGCGCGGCGACGCCGGGACCGGCCGCGCGGGTGATCCACTCCGCGATCCGGCGCTACTCGGCGCCTCGCACGGAGTTGAAGGAGATCGTGCAGGAGAGCGGCCAGCTCGAAGTGCCGAAGCTGGAGAAGCACCTCGCCGTGCTTCTCACCGTGGCCTACATCGCCCCGCTCATCGGTCTGCTCGGGACGGTGCTGGGCTTGGTCGATACCTTCGTCCAGATCAACGCGGTGGGCGGCTTCGCCACGGTCGCGGAGATCTCGCAGGGGGTCTACGAGGCTCTCATCACTTCGGCGGCGGGGCTGATGGTGGCGATCCCGTCCTTCGTTTTCTACTCCCACCTCCGCGCCTACGCGAAAAGCCTCATGCACGACATGGAGAGCGCCGGGATCGAAATCGTGAACACGATCTGCGACCTGCGTTCCCAGCCCTCGGACATCATCGCGATCCGGTCGGACCAGGCCGAGGACGACAACCCGGACGAGGTCGCCGCCGGGGCTTGATCTTGGATGGCCACCATCGGTTCCGACATCCTGTGAAACTGGAATCCACACTCTCCGACCAAGCTGGCGGGATGCTCTACACAGCGCCCCTGATGGACGTGATGGGTCTGCTGATTATCTTCTTCCTCCTCGGATCGAATTTGGTTCTCAAGTCCGGCGTCGAAGTGCGGCTCCCGTCGTCGTCGTCGTCCCTCCCGGCGGCGGAGGACGCCCACCTCATCACCCTGACGCCGGGCGGCACGGGGGAGTTCTACTTCAACGACGAGCGGGTCGATCTCGGATCGCTCGACGAGCGGCTTGTCGAGGCCCGGAAACGGTCGAACCAGATCGTCATCCTCGGCGACGAGGCGGTGCCCTATGGCGTCGTCATGGGGATCGCCCGCCTCGTCCTCGATGCGGGTTTCGAGGTCTCCTTCGCGACGAAGCTGGAGGCGGAGTAGTTTGGAGTGGAGAGTTTGGAGCTGGGCGTTGAGAGATTGGAAATGAGCGGCTTGCGCCGAAATTCAGGTTCACCAGAAGAGCGAGTTGTCCTACCGAAGCAACTCACCGAGTCCAAGCCTATCAACCCTCAACTATCAGCTCTCAACTAATCCAATGGGCTTTTTCTTTGGCAGGACGGCGATGGAGGAACCCGACGGGAGGGGCAGGGTCTTCACGTGGGCCAAGGACAAGCGCCTTTGGATGCATTTCTCCGCCTTCCTGTTCTTTTCGGCGCTGGTCCACTGGGTGGGTTTCTACCTCTTCAAAGTGGTCTATCCTCCGCCCGTTCAGGTCGTGCCGGAGCCGGATTCGATTTTGGTGATGTCGCCGGCCGATCCGGCGACGAGGGCCGTCCTGCAGCGCTTGTCCGACCGCACCGTCTATCTGCTGCCTCCCTCGACGCCGTCGGACGTGCGGGTGAGGCTGGAGTCGCACCGGGTCCGCTTCACCCCCTCGTTCCAGCGGGCCGGGCTGGAGCTTCTGCCTCCGCCTTCGCTCCTCGCCGGACCGGGGCCGATCGAACCGCTCCCGGTGACCCCGGTGACGGGTGATGGCGTTCGCGGGGTGGGTTCGGTGAGAGTGAAGCTCGCCCCTTCGTTGACCGACCGCCCCCTCGCGCCTTGGTCCATCTTCCACGACTACCTCGACCTCGCCGACGACCTCCCCTCCATCCGCTTGTCCATCGAGATCGCGCCGGATGGAAGGGTAAGGGTCGCCGCCGTCGAGGCGGCCTTGGAGGAGGAGGAGAAACGCGAACTCACCGACGTGGTCGAATCGACCCTGCGTTTCCTCCCCGCCTCGGAGGCGGCGAAGGGCTGGATCGAGCTGGGCGGGGGTTGACCTGGCTCCGGTGCGGTGCAAGCTTCTCCCAAGCGCGTTGTGCGCCGTCTTTCCTCCTTCCTCGCACCATGTTCCCCGTCACCCTCGATGGAATGATCGCGGTTTATCTCGTGGGGATCCTCTGCGCCCTGTTCTTCGCTTGGATCGCGGCCGAGATCTTCCGAAAGGGGAGGGAGCACCGCCGTCGCAAGCACTTCGTCATCTGCGGCATCTGCGACCATGTTTTCGAGGACCCCTCCAGCCACGACCTCGCCGAATGCCCCCGCTGCGGGGCGATGAACGAGCGCGAGCGCATCCTGGAGATTTGAGCGTCGCGTCCGTGCCGGAAAGCCCGTCCTGCCGGGGATTTCCCGCTTTTCGGGAGGGGAGAAATCGCCTTGCAATGACTTGGAAGCACGCGAGTTTAGCCGTTCGCATCCAGCCCCCATCCCCGTCGTAAAAAAGAGAAAATGGAACGCCGCGTCGTCATTACCGGAATCGGAGTCGTCTCCCCGATCGGAAACGATCTGGAGACTTTCTGGAGCAGCCTCGTCTCCGGCAAGAGCGGCGTGTCGCACATCGACAAGCCCGAACTGGCCGACTACGACTGCAAGATCGCCGGGCAAGTCCGCGACTTCGACCCCGGCCCTTTCTTCAAAAACTACAAGGACGCCCGCCGCGCCGATCCCTTCGCCCAGCTCGGCATGGCCGCCTCGGTGATGGCGATCCGGGATTCCGGCGTTGATTTCGACCAAGTCGATCGCGACCGCTTCGGCTGCATGGTCGGCAGCGGCATCGGCGGCCTCATCACGCTGGAAACGCAGCACGCCAACCTGCTTCACAAGTCGCCCTCCCGCGTCTCGCCCTTCACCATCCCGATGATGATCGCGAACATCTCCAGCGGGATGGTCTCGATGGAGTTCGACCTGCGCGGTCCTAACATGTGCATCGTCACCGCGTGCGCCACCTCGAACCACAACATCGGGGAGGCGTGGCGCATGATCAAATTCGGCGATGCCGACGCCTTCGTCGCGGGCGGGTCCGAATCCACGATCTGCCCCATGGGCCTCGCCGGCTTCGGCAACATGAAAGCCCTCTCCATGCGCAACGACGAACCCGAACGCGCCTCGCGCCCCTTCGACGTGGACCGCGACGGCTTCGTCATGGGCGAGGGAGCGGGCGTCGTCGTGATCGAGGAACTGGAGCACGCCAAGCGCCGCGGTGCCCGCATCTACGCCGAGCTGACCGGCTACGGCGTCTCCGCCGACGCCTATCACCTCACCTCGCCCCATCCCGAGGGCGACGGGGCGCGGCGCTGCATGGAGATGGCCCTGCATCACGCCAAACTGAATCCCGAAGAGGTCGACTACGTCAACGCCCACGGCACCTCCACTGGGCTCGGCGATGTCTGCGAGACGCAAGCGATCAAGCGAGTCTTCGGCGACTACGCGAAGGACGGACTTCTCGTCAGCTCCACGAAATCCATGACCGGACACCTCCTCGGCGCCGCAGGCGGGGTCGAGCTGGCCGCTTGCGTCAAGGCGATCACCGAAGGCATCGTGCCGCCCACGATCAACCTCGACCAGCCCGATCCGCAGTGCGATCTCGACTACGTGCCGCACACCGCCCGCGAGGTGAAGATCCGCCGCGCCCTCTCGAACTCCTTCGGCTTCGGCGGGCACAACGCCTCGCTCCTCGTCGAGCGCTTCGACGGCTGATCCCGTCCTTTTCCCCACCATGCCCGTTGACGGAAAAACCACGGTCGGCCTCGTCTCGCTCGGCTGCGCCAAGAACCTGATCGACTCCGAGATCATGATCGGCCACCTCCAGGAGGCGGGCATGATGATGACGCCCGAGCCGGAACTCGCTGACGTGCTCATCATCAACACCTGCTCCTTCATCGACCAAGCGAAGAAGGAGAGCGTCGATGCCATCCTCGGCGCGGTCGATGATCGCGAGCAGGCCCGGCCCCGGCAGAAGATCATCGTCGCCGGCTGCCTCGCCCAGCGCTTCTCCAAGGAGCTGCCCGGTCTGATGCCCGAGGTGGACGCCTTCATCGGGCTCGACCAGATCACCTCCGTGGCTCCCGTGATCCGCAGCCTCGTCGCCAAGGACGAGCCGCCGCATTCGGAGAACCACGTCACCGCCTCGCCGAAATACATCCCCGACTACGACACCCCGCGTTTCCGCCTCACCCCGAGGCACAGCGCCTACATCAAGATCGCCGAGGGCTGCAACCACCCCTGCTCCTTCTGCATCATCCCGAAGATCCGGGGTCGGCACCGCTCCCGCAGCCTCGAATCGGTCGTGAAAGAGGCCGAGGCGCTCGTAAAATCCGGGGTGAAGGAGATCAACCTCATCTCGCAGGACACGACCTACTTCGGCATGGACCGCTGGGAGGGCCAGCGCCCCAACCCGCGCAGTCCCGTCGATTCGACGCGGGGCGATTCGCTTGCCAGCCTGCTCCGCGCCCTGAACCAGATCGAGGGCGACTTCTGGATTCGTCTCCTCTACACCCACCCGGCGCATTGGAGCGACGAACTTATTGAGACCATCGCCGTCAGCGACAAGGTCGCCCGCTACGTCGATATGCCCTTGCAGCACATCTCCGACCGCATGCTCGACGCGATGAGGCGCGAGACCGACGGAGCCTACATCCGCGACCTCGTGCGGCGGATGCGCGAGGGCATCCCCGACCTCTCCCTGCGCACCACCTTCATCGTCGGCTTCCCCGGCGAGAACGACGAGGATTTCGCCGAACTGCTTGAGTTCATCGAGACGACCCGATTCGAGCGGGCCAGTGTCTTCAACTACTCCCGCGAGGAGGGCACCCGCGCCGACAAGCTCGACGGCCAAGTCCACCACATGACCCGCAAGCGACGCTGGAACGCGGCGATGCGCCGCCTTGAGCGCCTCGCCGAAGAGCGCAACCGCGAGCAGGTCGGTCGTCGGCTCAAGGTGCTCGTCGATTCCCCCGGCCAAGCGCGCGGGGAGATGGACGCGCCCGAAGTCGATGGCACCGTCTTCGTCCCCGCCGGACTGCCCGTCGGCGAATTCGCCGAGGTCACCGTGCGCGACTGGCGGGGCTACGATCTGGTGGCGGAGTGAGGCGTGCTGTGTTCGCCAAGGGGCGATGGGAAATGGCGGCGAAGGTAGGGCCGTGCGGCTCGCGCGGCCAATCGGACGTCCAAACGACGTTCGCTCCCTGACCGGGCCGGTCAGGGCTACCTTGGCTCCGTTTCAGGCGCGAGCGGGCGCTCTTCCACCCCTTGCGGTCCCGCGAATTGTTCCTATCGTGGTCGGCCAATGACCACACGCGAACCGAATCGTTCCGGCCTTGGAGATGGCAAGGCTCTCTCCCTCTTGCCTTTTCTGCTGGCCTTGGCCGCAGTCGCCACCCCGCCTGCCCGCGCCGATCTTTCGACCCTCGCCGCCCAAAAGGCCGAGCAGGCCCATGGGGAGATGTGGAGGCGCTTCGTGGACGAGCACGGGATCGTGATCGACTACACGGATTTGGAGGGGAACTATCCCCGTTCCACCCCCGAGGAATGCCGCGAAGGGAAGCCCAACGCCTTGGCTTGGTGGACGGCGACCGAGAACGGCGGCATGTTCAACGGCACCTACATGGACGCGGCGGTGCTGCGATGGAAGCGCAGCGGGGCGGACGCGGACGCGGAAAAAGCGAGGCGCTTGGCCAAGGGCCTGATGCTGCTCGCCTCCGTGAGCGAGGTGCCCGGCTTCATCGCCCGCAATGTGGCGACCGATGGCCGGACGCCCTACCCGATGGGGTCGAACGACCAGACCGCGCCGTGGTTCTACGGCATGTGGCGCTATCTGGACTCCGGCCTCGCGTCGGAGGAGGAGAAGGCCGAGATGGTGGCCAAGGTCGAATTGGTGGCGGAGGCGCTCGCGGCCAGCGGATGGCGCATGCCCTGCGACACCGGGGCTCCCAGCCCTTATCGGGGCACCTTCGCGGGAGACGGCTGGGAGTTCGCGCCCCGCCTCCTTTTCCTGATGAAGTGGCTCCATCTCCTGACCGGGAAGGAGATCTGGGCGGAGCGATACCACGCCGCCTTGTATGAACAGGGTCAGGTCAGTGGCATGACCCGGTTGGAAATCTGCAAACGCGGTATGTTGTTCGAGCACGAGCGGCGGCATTCCTGGACATGCGCCTCCGGGGTGATCGGCTTGCGCGGGCTGTGGGAACTGGAGACCGATCCCGAACTGAAAGCGGCCTACGCCGCAGGGTTGAAAGCCGGTGCCGAGCTGGCCCTGACGAGCTTGCCTCTGCACGCGGAATTCGATCCGGCGGCGCAGCAGACTTTTGAGGCCGATTGGCGCGTCCTCAACGAATGGTGGAAACCGCAGGCCTCGGAGCAGGACGCCGTGGACGTGGCCATGGTCCAGATCAAGGAGCTGGGCAAGCGTTCGCCGAGGCGCTATCGGGAGTTCGTCTTCGTCCGGGAGACCGCCTACGCGGCTTGGCTGGTGACCCTCTGTCCCGACGCGGACTTCGTGCGGCGGCATCGCGCGGAGATCGAGAAGGTGATCGCGCATTACGACTACAGCCAGCTTTACTATTCCCAGTTTTTCCCGGTCGAGGCCGCGTGGCAGCGTCTTCGGGAAGGCGAGTGACGGGGGGCTTCGGGGGAAGGTGCCTTCCTTTACCGGCTCGTGAGATACCGTCGCACAAACTCGGCAGGTGAGATCGGTTGCGGTCGATATCCGGCTGTTTTCAACGGCTCGAAGTGACGATTTCCGGCGTCGGCGACCTTGGAGAGAACAAGGGCAGCAAGACATTCGTATCGATCACGACGATCATGCCCTGCAGGGATGTTTGCGCCGATATTCACGGATGGAGGCGTCGATCACCTCCGGGGCGATGCGCCCGAGGGCCTCGTCTCCGCCCACGGCGTCGCGCAACTCTCTCACGGCCTGATCGAGTTCAATCTGGAGCAGCCAGTCGTGCACGGTGGCCAACTGCTCGGCGCTCATCGATTCCAGTTTGGAAAGCACGTTCTGCCTCAGCACGTCCGGATTCGGAAGCACCTGGGTTTTGATCGGATTGCTCATGCGGTCAGTTTACCCCGCCCGGCGGGGATCACCAAGGGCAAATCACCGGGTGGAACCGGGGGATGCCGCAATCAAGGGAGGCGGAAGCGGCGGGTTTCTGTGGTAAGTTACGGAAGATGTCGCCCTTCCACGAACACGACCTTTTCCTTTCCCGCCGCCAATTCTTCGACCACAGCGGCTTGCGTCTCGACGGGATGACGAGCAAGCAGGCCCGCTTCCCGGTCGCGCCGAGCCATTTGAACCAGATATACTTCTCTGCGCCATGTTTTCGGAAAGCTCAAGGAGGGCCGACATTCCTGTCGGTCGTCAAGCCCGGTTGCGGCAGGACTAGTCGGCCGACAGGAATGTCGGCCCTCCTTGAGTCTGCGAATGACGCCGTTAGCCCCGGCTCGAAGTCCGACACCATGACGCAGAGAAGTATAGTTCAGTGGAGACGTATTGCTCGCCACCATCGGCGGTTATCGGTTGATCCGTTCGATGGTTTCCAGTTCGGCGGCGACTTCCTCCTCGCTCCAGTCCCGTTGCGTCCGATGCTGGGCGATCAGATTCTCGAAGGAGATGCGGCTGTCCATGCCCAGCGTCCGCATCGCTTCCGGAGCGGTGATGCGTCCCTCGCGATAAAGCCCGCAGATGAAGGTGCGCAGCGATTCCTCCTCGGCACGCCCCGCCCCGGCACCGAGACGGGCGAGGATGAAGTCGGGAAGGTCCAGCGTGAGCGTCATGCCTCGAAGGTATCCCGGTTGAATCCCGATTCCAAGTTCCAACTGCGCGAAGTTCGATCCAGATGAATCCTTTCCACGAACACGACCTCCTCCTCTCGCGCCGCCAGTTCTTCGGCCACAGCGGCCTGCGGCTTGGCGGGCTCGGGCTGGCCTACCTGATGGGGCGGGACGCCTTCTCCATGGCCCAGGCGGCACCTTCGTCCCTCGTCCACCCTCCCTTGCCGGGCCTGCCGCATCTCCCGGCCAAGGCCAAGGCGGTGATCTACCTGCACATGAACGGCGGGCCGTCGCAACTCGACACCTGGGACTACAAGCCGGGTCTGGGCGAGTGGTTCGACAAGGACATCCCGCCGAGCGTGCAGGGCGGCCAGCGGCTCACCGGGATGACGAGCAAGCAGGCCCGCTTCCCCGTCGCGCCGAGCCTCTTCCAGTTCTCGCGGCACGGCGAATGCGGGCGCTGGGTCAGCGAATTGCTTCCCCACACCGCGAAGCACGCCGACGACATCGCCCTCGTGAAGACGGTCCACACCAACGCGATCAACCACGACCCCGCCTGCACCTTCGTTATGACCGGGCGCGAGGTGCCGGGCTATGCCAGCCTCGGCGCCTGGCTCGCCTACGGCCTCGGCAGCGAGAGCAACGACCTGCCCGCTTTCGTCGTGCTGACGCCGAACTGGAAATCGAAAGCGGCGGCGCAGGCCCTCTTCACGCGCATGTGGAGCAGCGGCTTCCTGCCCGGCCAATACAACGGCGTGGCCCTGAGATCGGCGGGCGACCCGGTGCTCTACCTGAAGAATCCCGATGGCGTCTCCGCGACGCAGCGCCGCGCCCAGCTCGACATCCTTGCGGAGATGAACGCGCACTGCTTCGCCCGGCTCGGCGATCCGGAGATCCAGAACCGCATCAGCCAATACGAGATGGCCTTCCGCATGCAGAGCAGCGTGCCGGAGCTGACCGACCTCTCCGGCGAGAGCAAGGCCACCCTCGACAGCTACGGTCCCGACGTGCTCCAGCCCGGCACCTTCGCTGCGAGCGCGATCCTCGCCCGCCGCCTCGTCGAACGCGGGGTGCGGGTGGTGCAGATCCTCCACCGCGGCTGGGACCAGCATGGCAATCTGCCCTCCGACATCCGCCTCCAGTGCCAGGACACCGACCAGCCCATCGGCGCCCTCCTCGCCGACCTGAAGCAGCGTGGCCTCCTCGAAAGCACCCTCGTGGTCTGGGGCGGCGAATTCGGGCGCACCGTCTACTCGCAAGGCACCCTGACAAAGACCAACTACGGACGCGACCACCATCCGAGGAATTTCTGCATGTGGCTGGCCGGCGGCGGGGTCAAGGGCGGGGTCAGCTACGGCGAGACCGACGACTTCAGCTACAACGTGGCGGAGGACCCCGCCCATCTCAACGACGTCAACGCCACCCTCCTGCGCCTCTGCGGCATCGACCACGAGCGTCTCACGTTCAAGTTCCAGGGCCTCGACGCGAGGCTGACAGGGGTGGAGCCGCAGCGGCCCATCCGGCAGATCATGGGGTGAGCCGACGACGCGAGGGGAGGGGAGGCTCCTCGACGGGCTCCCGCGTCAACGCACCGAACGCGTGTAGCTGCCGTCCATCTTGATCTTCAGTCCGATCTCCTTGCGGCCTTGGGTCTGGGCGTCGAAATCCTTCGACCAGAGCACTTCCCAATGGGCGGGCTCGCCGCCGAGGAGGCCAGCTTTCTTGTAGTTCACTTCGGCGATGTAGATGGTGGCGTCGAGCCCCCTCGACACGAGATCCTCCTGGGCGATGGCCGCGGCTTCGGACGCATGGAGGGATGGGGCGTTGTCGGCGAGGAGGGGGGCGGCGGCGCTGAAAAGAAGGATCAAGGCGGGAAGAAGTGCTTTCATGCTGGATGTTGTTTTTGACGCGTCAGGGTAAAGCATGGGCGGAGGAGGCGTCAATGGAGGATTGAAGCGGTCCGGCGGATCGGATGGGGGCCGTGGATTCCGGGGATTCTCGAAGTTTCCTGAAATCTGAAAACTCCCCCACTTCCCCCTTGATCTTGCCATCGGAGGCGGGGAGACTGGCCGCCCATGAGTCAGGAATTTTTCCCAGGAATCCCCGTCATCCCCTTCGAGGGGCCGAAGTCCAAGAATCCGCTCGCCTTCAAGCACTACGACGCCGACGAGATCGTGGGTGGCAAGACGATGCGCGAGCACCTCCGCTTCGCCGCCGCTTACTGGCACACCATGCGCAACGGCCTCGCCGACCCCTTTGGCGGCCCCACCGCCGAGCGGCCTTGGGACGACGGCAGCGACTCCATCGAGAACGCCAAACGCCGCGTCTGGGCCATGTTCGAGTTCCTGCAAAAAACCGGCATAGGCTACTACTGTTTCCACGACCGCGACGTCGCTCCCGAGTTGAACGACCTCCAAGCCTCCAACGACGCCCTCGACGCCGTCGCCGACGAGTTGGAGAAGGCCCAGAAGGAGACCGGGATCAAGCTCCTCTGGGGCACCGCCTGCCTCTTCGCCCACAAGCGCTACAACCAGGGCGCGGGCACCTCTCCCTACGCCGACGTCTTCGCCTACGCCGCCGCGCAGGTGAAGAAAGCCCTCGAGGTGACCCACCGCCTCGGCGGCGAGGGCTACGTCTTCTGGGGCGGTCGCGAGGGCTACGCCACCCTTTACAACACCGACATCCAGCGCGAGCTGAACCACCTCGCCGCCCTCCTCAAGATGGCCGTCGCGCACAAGAAAAAGATCGGCTTCCAAGGCGATTTCTACATCGAGCCGAAGCCCCGCGAGCCCTCCACCCACCAGTATGACTCCGACGCCGCCGCCTGCCTCAACTTCCTCCGCGAGCACGGCCTGTTCGGCGAGTTGAAGCTCAACCTCGAGACCAACCACGCCACCCTCGCCGGCCACACCATGATGCACGAGCTGGAGGTCGCCATCGCCGCCGGGGCCCTCGGCTCCATCGACGCGAACACCGGCGACGAGCTCATCGGCTGGGACACCGACCAGTTTCCCACCGACATCTACCTCACCACCCAGATCATGCTCTGCGTCCTGCGCTCGGGAGGCTTCACCGCCGGCGGACTCAACTTCGACGCCAAATGCCGGCGCGAGAGCTTCGAGCCGGTCGATCTCTTCCACGCCCACATCGGGGGCATGGACGCCTTCGCCCGCGGCCTCAAGACCGCCCACGCCATCCTCGAGGACGGCCGCCTCGAGGCCTTCAAGAAAGAGCGCTACGCCTCCTTCGACAGTGGCATCGGCGCGAAGATCGAATCCGGCGAAGCCAGTCTCGAAGATCTCGCGGCCTACGCCCTCCAAAACGGCGAACCCCTCACCAAGAGCGGGCGCCAGGAGATGCTGGAGAACCTGATCAACGAGTTCGTTTAGCGGAACGCGCGAGCGTTTCGCTGTTCTTGGTTCTTGGTTCATAGTCCAGAATGTGGAAGCGGCGTCCCGCCGCTTCTTTACAGGATGAAGCGGCGGGACGCCGCTTCCACAATCCAGACCAAGCATAAAGAACCAAGAACCAAGAACCCAAAAACATGCTCTCCTTCCGCCTCTTTGGCTACCCTGTCCGCATCGAGTGGATGTTTTGGCTCCTCTGCGTGCTGCTGGGCAGGAACTACCTGACGCAGGCCGGGCCGGAGGGGTTGGGGCGCTTCGCGATCCTGACCGTCGTCGTGCTGGGTTCCATCCTCTGGCACGAGCTTGGCCACGCGTGGGCGCGGAAACGCAGCGGCGCCCCTTGGTCCGAGATCATCCTCCACGGCTTCGGCGGGCTTTGCGGCGGGCCGGGCTATTTCACCCGGGGCCAGTCCGTCTTCATCGCCGCCGCCGGTCCGGCCGCGAGCCTCCTCCTTGGCGGGCTGGCTTGGCTGCTCGTCCTCACCCCCGGCATCCGCGACGAATGGGTGGCCTTTTTCGTCGGGTGGATGCTTTGGGTGAACGTGGGCTGGGCCATCCTCAACCTCCTTCCCATCCTGCCCCTCGATGGCGGGCACATCTTCGAGGGCGTCGCCGGACCGCGTCACCTCTCCCTCGTGCTGAAAGTGAGCTTCGTCCTCGCCCTCGCCATGGTCGGCCTCGGGCTGTGGACCGGAAACCTTTTCGC
>DDTJ01000090.1:0-468 GCA_002344525.1 Akkermansiaceae bacterium UBA2367 | reverse complement strand
TCGCCGGAGGCTCGACTGGGAGCCAGTCCATCTGCGGATTCGGATTTCGAGCTTCGGATTTCGGATTTTTTTCCCGTCACGCCCCCCCTCCGCGCGACAAAGCCCAATGAACACCCCGTCAAAATTCGTGAGATTTGCATTTACAAGCGGCCTCGATGCTGTCATTCCATAGGGTTCAGCCTTTATCAGCCACAAGCCCTACAGGATGACCGCGCGGGAGCCGGCCCCCCCCTCTCCTCCGCAACCCTCCGTCGATTCCATGAAAACGATCGCCCCCTCCCTCCGCCGGAACCTCTTCCTCCAGGCATTGATCCTGGTGATGATGACGCCCGGCCTGATCCTGTATCCCGTCCCCGTCGCGGCGAACCCCGTCGGCCCCGACGTCGTCGCCGGGAACGTGAACTTCCAAGGGCTCGGCACTCCGCAGCTCGACATCAACAACCTCACCAACGGGGGGAACGGTCGGGC
>DDTJ01000089.1 GCA_002344525.1 Akkermansiaceae bacterium UBA2367 | reverse complement strand
ATTTATTTACGGATAAGTTCTAAGTAGAGTTAACCGCCAAAGCCGCGCAAAGCCAACGGCGCGGACCTTTCCCTTTTCACCTTCCCACCTTTCACGGCGGCGCAGCCGCCTCCCCCGATGGTCTATCCCCTCCCCCAGATCTTCCATCATCTGAAGGCGATCTTCGTGCACGTTACGAAAACCGCCGGAACCTCGGTCGAGCGGTCGCTCCTGGACGGGCCGTCGCAGGTCGTCGGCGGCCACACGACCGCCCTGGGATACCGGAGGGCGTTTCCGGTCGAGTTCGGCGAGTATTTCAAGTTCGCCCTGCTGCGGCATCCGGTGGACCGATTCCTCTCGGCGTTCCGCTATCTGAGGGGGATGCCGGCCCAGGAGGCGCTGCGCAATGAAAGCGTCCACCGATGCGGGACGCTCGAAGCGTTCGTGAGGAAGCTCAAGGGCGAGCCCGCCCTGCTGGATTGGATCGTCCACATCATGCCGCAGCATCGCTTCGTGTGCGACGGGGCGGGAAACCTGATGCTCGACAGGGTCCTGCGCTTCGAGCGCCTGGACTCCGATTGGGCCTCCCTTTGCGGAACGCTGGGAATCCCCCGCAAGCCGCTCCCCCGGCTGAACCCGTCGGGGCGCTTCCATGTGGAGTGCGCTGTCACGGACGAGGTCCTCGAATGGATCGAGACGGCCTACGAGGCCGACTTCCGGCTGGGAGGCTACGGGAGCGGCGGCCGGAGAACCTGAACGCGAGGCATGGCACGGAGGGTGATCATCGTCGGAAACGGTTCGAGCCTGATCGGCGGGCGCCGGGGGGAGGCCATCGACGGGCATGACGAGATCGTGCGCTTCAACCTGTTCAAGACGGGGCCGTTCTCGCGCGATGTCGGGAGCCGCACGACGATCTGGTTCAACAACCGGGACGCGAGCACGCCGACGATCCGGGCGATGCTGCGGGAGCATCGCTTCCGCGAGATCCACATCCACACATGGACGGGGACGGAGGAGGCGGCGGCGAGCTTCCGCGAAGCCCTCGCGGCGGAGGGATCGGCGACCCCCGTGCATGAGGTGGCGAAAAGCCGGATCGCCGAGATGCAGGAGTTCCTCGGCCTGCCCTACTCCCTTTTCTCGACCGGGGCCATCGGTGTGTGGTGCCTGTTGAAGCGGCACGAGAGGGTGACGCTGACGGGGTTCGACTGGTGGGACTCCCCCGCGCGGATGCACTACTACAGCGACCGCGACCCGTTCCCCGCCCCCTCGAAGGGCCATCAACCCCGGACGGAGAAGGTCTTTTTCGACAAGCTCAGGGCCATGGGGAGGATCGGCTTCCTAGGGGAGTAATCCGCGCGGGGCGGCGGGGTGACGCGCTAGAGCATTTTCATTTACTCGTAGCCGATCTGATCGGACGGCTGCGAGAAGGGAGCGCGGACACTCCTGTCCGCACCCGGAGCCTATCCGTCCGCCTTGCGGGCAGGAGTGCCCGCGCTCCTCTCTTCCGCTTGCTTCCGCGCCGGGACGAGTGGTTACCTCTTTATTTAAAATGCTCTAGCCGCCGCAATAGGAGTAGCGCTTCCCATCGACGGCCACGTCGCAGTCGACCCACTCGAAGGACTGGTCGAAGTAGCGGATCCCCGCCCCGTTGAGCTTCCACCATCCGATGTACGGCCTGAGCTGCGGGCTGTCGGCCTCCGTGGCGTACCAGATGACGGGCTTCTTCCCGCAAGCGATGGCGAACCACCCCATGCCGCTGCAAACCCCGACATGGCCCTCCGAGCCGTTGATGATGTCGGCGGCGGTCTCCAGGTCGTAGCGGCGGTGCCCGATATCGACCATGTGGAAGCCCAGGGAGTGATAGTGGCGGTAGATCGCGTGATGCTGCCGGTTGGTGAAAATGTGCTCCGGCGCCCAAGTCCGCTGGTCGAAGCTCTTGTCGAACTGGTAGGTCAGATATGGTTTCGGCAGTGGCGAGGGCTTGAACCGGTAGCGGATGCCGGCGATGAGGGGAGGCCCCTCCCTCCTTTCGGGCAGGGTGCCGTACAAGGCGAGGAGTTCCCCGTTCCTGATCTCCTTGCCTTGGGACAAGCGGATAATATCATCGCCCAACGCGCTCATCGACCTCTGTGGCAAAAGGCTGACGCCCCGCCCGGGTTTTGTCAAGCCAGTGCCCGGCACAGAGCGCCCTTCCGGCGGTTCGAGCCGAACCACCCTACCCGATCACGGGACACCAAACCACGAGAGCCTCACCCCGACCGCGAAATCCGCAACTCCGTCGCGGGGCGACGTGACCCCGAGGAAACCGGAGCCGCCCGTTCCCGAGGCCCCGGTCAATTCGCCAAAGCTTGAATCTGCATCCGGGTGCTGGACTTCACCGTGCCGTCGCTGGCGCCGACCGCACCGGTGATCGTCTCGATGCGCATCTCGTCGACCATCCAGATGTCGCCGAACTTCTTTCCGCTGAGCACCTCGAAGCGCCGGATGGGGCGGCTGGCGCGGTCGCGCCCGATCATCTTCAGCATGCCGCCGCTGATCTTGTCGATCCACACCTCGACGCTGGAGTAGAGCCCGGCCCCGTCGGGATTGCGGATGCTGACGCGGATGCAGTCGCGGCCCTTCAGCTTCTCCTGCCGGACGATGCGGGCGTTCGGCCAGTAGAGGAAGCGCATGGAAAGATCGTCGTAGGTGATGTCGGTGCCGCGAACGGGCTCGCCGTATTTCGCCGGGGGAACCGGCTTCGTCTGCGCCCCGCCGACTCCCTCGAAAAGGGCGAAGCGCTGGTTGCGGGTGTCGAGATGGATGAGCTGGGCGGGCTCGTTGAAAAGGAAGCTGATCGCCTCGGGCTTGAGGCTGAGCCGGAAGGGCACCTTCTTGGTCAGGCCCATGCGCAGCATCCCGGTGAAATCGCGGTCGTAGAGGGTGTAGCTGAGCCGGACCAGCTTCAGCACCTCGTCGGCGCTCATCTCGTCGATGGATTTGCTCGCGAAGGAGGATGGCTCGGAGGCCGGGGGCGTCCCCTCCTGGGCGCGAAGGGGGGAGAGGAGGGCTAGGGCGGCACAGAGGAGGAGACAGGGTCTGGTCATGGAGGGAACAGGGTGGAACGGAAGGTAAGACGATCCTGATGAAGCATACATGCAAACAAAGCGTTGGGAAACCAGAAGCATTCGACCATTTCCATTGGCGCGGGTTCAACGATGCTGGCAAGATTCCCCCGATGGAAAACCACCGCCTCGTCCTGCCCGGGCACATGAACCAATACGGCTTCCTCTTCGGGGGCTACCTGCTCGCCTGGGTCGACGAGATGGCGTGGATGGCGGCGAGCCGGGACTATCCGGGATGCCAGCTCGTGACCGTGGGGATGAAGGAGGTGGCCTTCAAAAAGAGCGTGCGGGAGGGCGCGGTGCTGCGCTTCGAGGCGCTGCGCGCCCGGACCGGGGAGACCTCGGCGACCTATTCGGTGAAGGTCTCGAAGGACGGGGAGGAGATTTTTTCGACCGAGGTGACTTTGGTTCGGGTCGACGGGGAGGGACGCAAACAATCGCTTCCCAAGGGCTGAGGATTGGTTAGCCTTCCAGCCACATGGCCTCCGTTCGAACCAGCCCCCCCTCCCAAGGCCGCGTCATGGTCGTGGGTTCGCTCAACTTGGACCATTTCGTCCTGGTCGAGTCCCTCCCCCGGCCCGGCGAGACGGTGCCGGCGGACCGGGCCCACCTCTTCCGGGGCGGCAAGGGGGCGAACCAGGCGATCGCGGCGGCGCGACAGGGCTGCGCCGTCGTCCTGCTCGGGGCGGTCGGTGCGGACGAGGGCGGCGCGGCGTATCTTCGCGCCTTGGAGGAGGAGGGTGTCTCGACCTCCTGCGTGCGCACCGTGCCGGGTCCGACCGGGGCGGCCTTCATCACGGTGGACCGGAGCGGGGAGAACACCATCGTCGTGGCCGCTGGCGCGAACGGGGAACTGCGTCGCGCCGACGTCGCCAGAGCGGCGGCGCGGATCGAGGAATGCGACATCCTCCTCGGCCAGTTCGAGGTGCCCGCCGCCGCCCTCGTCGAGGCCATCCATCTCGCGAACCGCCGCGGCATCCCGGTCGTGGTCAACCCCTCGCCCTTCCAGCCCGACTTCCCCTGGGAGGAGATCCGCACGGACTACCTCGTGGTCAACGAAACCGAAGCGGTCGAGTTCCTCGGTTTCGCGCCCTCCCTCCCGTCCGCGCCCGAGGTCCGCGAGCGGCTCGCCGAGCTGCGCTCGGGACATCTCGTGATCACCCGCGGCGGGGAGGAGACGCTCGTGTTCCCCCGCGACGAGCCTCCTTTCTCCGTGCCGGTCCTGTCGGTCCTGCCGGTCGATACGGTGGGGGCGGGCGACGCCTTCGCCGGGTGCTTCACCGCGCGCCTCGCCCAAGGCGAACCTCTCGGAGACGCGCTCCGCGCCGCGAATTGCGCGGGGGCCCTCGCCACCCTCGGCGCCGGGGCGCAAGATCCCATCCCCGACCACGCCCAGGTGGAGCGGCACCTCCAGTTCCTCGATTCCTGAATCCGGGACGGTAGCGAGGCGCGCCTCCGCCCGCGATTCTTCGGGCAAGCGGATTTTTTGGAAATTTCCGAAAAATTGTCGTGACGTACGGAGCCGTTCCCGATATGAAGATGTGAAACCCCTTCTTTTTTCAAGCGTATGAACATCCGATCCGTCCTCAGGCTCGCTTCGCTCGCGGCACTCGCCGGCCTCCTCCTTCCGTCCGCCAGCGCCCGGACTTGGACCAGCACCGACGGCAAGCCGCTCCAAGCCATCTTCCTCGGCATCGAGGGCGACACCTACAAGTTCAAGCTCCAGAACGGCAACCAGATCTCCGTCCACAAGGACAAATTCATCAAAGCCGACCAGGAGGCGGCCGAGCGGCTCGCCAAGATCGGTGACGACAGCTTCACCAAGGCCTCGGCGCGGCAGCTCGACACCCTCCTCGCGACGACGCTGAAGAAGAACGGCTTCACCTCCTTCAACGCGCCCCTGCCCGACGACCTCTTCGTCCGCCGCGTCTACCTCGACATCGCCGGGCGCATCCCCACACGGGAGGAGTTCCTGCGCTTCGCCGAGAACGCCCGCCCTGACAAGCGCGAGGCCCTCATCGACGAGCTCCTCCTCTCCCCCGGATACGCCTCGCACCTCTTCAACTACTTCGCCGACATGTACCGCATCGTCGCGAGCAGCCGGAACGTCTTCGTGAACGGGGTGCGCATGGACCCCTACGTCAACTGGTGGCGCGAGCAGATCAAGGCGAACCGGCCCTACCACGAGATCGTCCAGGACATGGTCCTCGCCAACGGCAACGTGGGGCAAAACCCCGCCGCCGGCTTCCTCCTCCGCGACACCGGGATGGAGTTCGACGCCTTCTCCAACTTCGGCCAGATCATGCTCGGCATCGACATTTCCTGCGCCCAATGCCACGACCACCCCTTCGACGAGTGGACCCAGGGCGACTTCTACGAGATGGCCGCCTTCTTCGGGAACACCCAGCGGTCCCTCCGCTACGGCGGGGCCAGCTCCATGATGGACGGCGGCAAGATCGAGATGCCGAACGCGCCGTCCGGCTGGAAGTACAACTTCGAGAAATGGGCCGAGGCCAACAAGGGTATCCGGCCCGGGGATCTCAGGGACCAGCAGTTCCGTTTCTTCCTCGGTGCCCTCGGCTGGAACCTCGCCGACAACGAGGCGCTCCAGACCGTGCTGCCCCACGACTTCATCGGCCAAGGCGGCAAGCCGGGCGAGGTCGCCAAGCCCCGCACCCTGATCGGGGCCACCGCCAAAATGGGTGGCAAATCCCGCCGCCAAGCCATCGCCGACTGGCTCACCGCGCCGGACAACCCGCGCTTCGCCCTCGTCATCGCCAACCGGATGTGGGGACGCGCCTTCGGACGCGCTATCATCGAGCCGGTCAACGACTTCAACGATGCCTCCATCAAGGGCGCTTCGCAGCCCGAGGTGCTCGCCTACCTCACCCGCGAGATGCACCGGGTAAACTACGACCTGCGCGAGTTCATGCGCATCCTCTACAACACTCGCGCCTACCAGTCCGTCGCCACGGCGGAGGAACCCGATCCCAGCAAAGCCTACTATTTCGCCGGGCCGGTGCTGCGCCGGATGCGGGCCGAGCAGGCTTGGGACTCCATCATGACCCTCGCCCACGGTGCCGAGATCGACAAGAAGAGCGGCGGCGACGGCTCCTTCTACAAGAAGATCCTCAACATCGACTTCAACACTGCCAGCAACGACGAAGTGTGGCGTCACTATGAGATGTGGCAGTCGCTGGGTGGCGGTGGCGCGATGGCCATGGCGGGAGACGGCGACGGTCCCGTCCTCGTCAACGACTCCGAACTGCGCGCCTCCGAACTCAACCAGCCCGCCCCGCCCGCCTCCCTGCTCGACACCTTCGGCCAGTCCGACCGCCTCGTCACCGACGAGCACAACTACGACGGCTCCGTCCCGCAGGTGCTCGCCCTGATGAACGGCTCGGTGACGCGCCAGCTCACCGGCGCCTCCTCCAAAGTCGTCGCCGACCTCGAGTCGCTCGACGGGCACGACGACAAAGTCCGCGGCGTCTTTTTCACCCTCCTCAACCGCTTCCCCAACAAGGAGGAGCTGGATCTCGGCGTCGGGATGATGGAGGACTACGGCGACGAAGGCATCAGCGACCTCGCTTGGGCGCTGATGAACAGCCCGGAATTCCTCTACATCCAGTGATCCCCCATCCCCGTCCCTCGAACCTTCCACCCCATCACGCCATGCACATCGCCGAACTCGCCGGAAAAGACTCCCTCAGCCGCCGCCACTTCATGGAGATGACAGCCAAGCTGTCCTTCGGAGTCAGTCTCAGCGTCCCCTTCCTCCCCCGCAGCTTCAAAGCCCAAGAAGCTGGCAAGGCGAAGAACCTCATCTACATCTTCCTCTCCGGGGGGATGACCCACCTCGACACCTTCGACCCGAAGAAGAACAGCTCCGTGATGGGTGGCACCACCATCCTCGACACGAAGGTCGACAACATGAAGTTCGGGATGCACCTCACCGAACTGGCGAAGGTCTCCGACAAGCTCGCCGTGATCAACTCGATGAGTTCCACCCAAGGGGCCCACGAACAGGGCGAGTACATCATGCGGACGGGCTACGAGAAGATCGCCACCATCGTCCATCCCACCATCGGCCCTTGGGCGCAGAAGCTCCTCGGCAAGCGCGGCAAAATCCTTCCCGACTCCGTCCTCATCGGCGAGAGCACCTCGAACGCCGGTTTCATGGAGCCCGACCTCAGCCCCCTGCCCATCGCCGACCCCTCCGGCGGCGTGCCGAACACCAGCCTCATCGTCGAGGGCGAGCGCTTCGACCGGCGCATGCAGATGGCGCAGAAGCTCGGTCAGCAATTCACCGACAAATTCAAATACGGCGGCCCCAGTTCCTACGTCGAATACTACCGTCAAGCCAACGACCTGCTCAAGAGCGAGGAGTTGCAAGCCTTCGATATCTCCGGCGAGTCGAACGCCTCCGACTACGGCGACAACCGCTTCGGTCAAGGCTGCCTTCTCGCCCGCCGCCTCGTCGAGCACGGCGTGCGCGTCGTCGAGATCGTATCGGGCGGCTGGGACATGCACTTGGACATCGCCACAGGCACCGCCAGCCGGCTTCCCGAATTCGACAAGGCGGTCGCGGCCTTGATCCGGGATCTCGACTCCCGCGGTCTCCTCGAGTCCACCCTCGTCGCCGTCGGCACCGAGTTCGGGCGCACCCCGGAGATCAACATGAACTCCGGTCGCGACCACTACCCGGCGGCCTACTCCTGCGTCCTCGCGGGCGGCGGAGTCAAGGGCGGCACCGTCTACGGCGAGACTGACGGCTCCGGCAAGAAGGTGAAGGCGAATCCGGTGAAGCCGCAGGACTTCCTTGCGACCATCGGTCATGGACTCGGCTTGAACATGGAGGAGACGGTCTACTCGCCGACCCAACGGCCCTTCACTTTCGCCCGTAAAGGTACGCCAGTCACTCAGCTCTTCGGTTGATCCGGTGGCGACCTCGTTCGGTCAATCCATCGAAGGTGGATCTTTTTGTAGCCGAGGTCATCGACCTCGGAGAGGGCGTCGTCTGGACATTCGGTCCGGCCCCAGTGAGGTCGGCTACAGACGCTGACGCGTTTTTCCACGCTTCATCCATCACTTGCTGAAATGGGCCACTAGCCTCGTTGAACGTCGCTCTGTTCCGCGCCCAATAGACACGGAAGGGCCTGTGCGGCTGCGGGTGATCGGGCGTTGGGGACGCCTCTAAACGTCGATGGACGCGTAAAGGAAGCGGCTTTTACCAAGAGGTGCGCACACCAAGTATCCAAGAATCGTTCTGGTAGTCGTTCGAGGTGTTGTTGGCGAACTGGTCGCCCGTGGCGTATTCGTAGCCCCCGGTCAGCTTGAGATTGTGGCCGCAGATGTAGTAGTTGAAGCCCACGAAGAAGGTGCTGAGCCCGTCCACATAGGGCTGGGACGCATGCTGTTGGGGACGCGCGAGACGGGCGTCCTCGGCGTAGGAGTACCGGGCCACCAGTTGGAGCTTGTCGGTGATGTCGTAGTAGGGCAGGATCACGAGTCCCCAAGTGTCGTCCAGCGTCCGGTCCCGGCGGTCGCTGGCGAGGATCACATCGGTGATCAGGCCGAAGCGGCCCCATTTCGACTCGGTGCCGAGGGCGACGACATGCTCGTAGGCACTGGCGTCGTAGCGCTCGGTGAATCCCGTGGCGGGACTCGCGTCGGTGTCGGAGTACATGTAGTCGAAGAAGACCTCGGTGTTTTCGGTCAGTTCGCGGGAGAGGCTGTAGGTGAAGACGGCTCCCGCGCCTTCGAAGGCAGGCCAGTAGAAGTCGTTGTCGTAGCCGACGCCGAACAGGCTGGCGCGATGCTCGAATCCGGCAGCCTCAAATCCGACGGCGATCCCCCAGAGTTTGCCGGGAGGCGCTACGTTGTTGACGATGGTGGAGCGTTCGGGGGTGAGGATGCGGTTGGAGGACTCCTCGTATTCGCGGGTGATCAGCAGCTTCTGCTTGCCGACCCGGATCCAGAAATCGTCCGAGGGCGACCACTGGATGTGAAGCTCGTCCAGATTATCGACGAAATGGGGGCCGTTGAAGTTGCGGGTCACGTCATGGTTGAAGCTGCTGGTGAGCTTGAGGTCGTGGGCCAAGCCGAACTCCAAGCCGGAGCGCCAGCGGCGGTGCTCCCAGAAATCGCTTGGGACATTGCTGTTCGGGGCGGGATTCCCCAGCAGGTGGTCGTCGCTGCTGCTGACGTAGTGCCCGTGGTAGCGGCCCTTGAACTTGATCGAGCGGATGAAGCCGTCCCCTTTATAGAGGGTGTTGTTCTTGAACAGGTCGCAGAACTCCCAAGAGGCGATGGGAGCCTTGTCGTCGATGATGGCTTTCTCGTAGTCTCCCGCCGTCAGCGAAGCTCCGCACAGAAAGGTGGCGGCGCCGAGCAGCGTGTTTCTCAGAGGGTGGTCGGATGTCATGGGGCGTAGTTGGGGTGATATGGTGGTGGTCTTAGATGGGTGCCGAGGCGGTTAGCAGCAGCACGAATTTTTCACCCCCTCCGCCAAGTGGATCACCGGGCTGGAGGGGCGCAGGTCGCAGCCGACGCTCTCGTCGTTGATTTTGAGAGGACCGTAGGCGAACTCGAGGGGGATGCTCCGGTGTCCGGCGCCATCGGGCGGGTAGATCCAGTGTTTCGCCTCGACTTCGATATGACAGCAATACACGGGGCGTCCGTTGCCGCCTTGGGGGATGTGCCCCCAACCGAGGGCGGCGGCGCGCTCCGGGAGGCGGTCGAACTCGGCGCGGACCTCCTCCTCCTCCTCCCGGCGCAGGTCGATGCCGATGTGGTCGAGGTGCGGTCGCGGGCGGCGGTTCTCCGGGGTTTCGGCGAAGTTGTCCTGGGCCACGGGGATGGAGGAGAAAATGGCGTTCACCCCCTCGGGGAAGCGGTATTTGACGTAGCCGGGATGGCCGTGGTCGAGGACGCCGTCCTGCCGGGCGAACTCGTCCGACGGCAAGGCGTCGGTGTCGTCCACGCGGAGGTGGAGATGAATGGAATCCGCGAGCCTAATGGCTTCGGCGAACTCGAAATAGGGCGAGAAGAGACCGTCCACGAAGCGGGCTTCGTCGGAGGAGAGCAAAGCCGTCCGGTGGAACCAAGCGAGCGTTTCTTCCAAAAGATTGGTTTTTCTCATCAGCGGCGGTGGGCTGGCGATTCCGGGCTTGTCAAGCGTGCTTTAGTGAATATTTGTTTAGTTGCGCAATTATGCAGATGGTTTCCGAAACATTCAAGGCAAATCCCGATGCGCCGCATTGCGCACCTGCGGCGGGTTCGCCCAAGCCGCTTGCGCTCTACGACGGACGCGGCTTGCGCCGTTTCGCGACGATGGGCGGTGCCTACGGCAACGTGCCCGCGCTCGCGGCCTGCGTCGCCCACGCCAAGGAGACCGGCTGCGACGGCTTTGCCTTCGTCGGGGACGCCACGGGATGCTGCGGGCACAGCGACGAGACTCTGGCGCTGATCCACGAGCATTTCCCGTTTCTCGTGGCAGGCAACCACGAGCAGAAAGCGGCCACCGGGGAGGAGGACTGCGGCTGCAACTACGCGGTGCCGGAGGACAACCGCTACGGTGGTATCGCCCATCGCCTCGCGATGGCTTCGCTCGGCGAGGAGAACCGCCGCTGGCTCGGCGAGTGGCCGGACTTGGCCCTGCTGCGGACGGACGGCGGCGGCCTGCTGCTCTGTCACGGCAGCCCCGCGCAAACGAACGAGTTCCTCTACGAATCGGAACTGGACGGGGCCCGCCTCGAAGCCTGGTTGGATGAATTCGATGCGAAAGGGCTGGTCTGCGGCCATTCGGGCCTGCCTTGGGTGAGGGAGCTTCCCGGCGGACGCTTCGCGGTGAACTGCGGGGTCTGCGGCAAACCGGACCACGACCACGATGCGGCGGTGCATTACGCCTCGCTCGTGTGGGAGGAAGGTGGTGGCTGGCGTCCGGTGATCGAACGCGTCCCCTACGATCATCTCGCTTGGGCGGATCGGCTCCGTGCCGAGGGGGTGGACGACGTGTTCACCATCCCCTTGAGGAACGGGGTGTGGACCTGCGGGGTGGCGAGCCTGCCGCCGGTGGAGCGGGTGCTGCGGCCGCGACCGCCGGGATGGCTGGCCGCTTTGTGAACGACCAGCCACCAGCAGGCACGGGGCATGACGGGGTCCGATCATGCGGGCAAGAGGGTCAAGCGTCCGGGCCGGATACGCAAGTGGACGGGAGCACCGGCTTGCACTTGGTTGCCGTCCTGAAGGTCGGCGGTGAGGCGTTCTCCGCCCGCGACCAGATGCAGCCGCATCCGGTTGCCGAGAAAGAGGGAGGATTCGAGTTCCGCGGCGAACGCGCCGGGGCCGTCTGCGGTGGCGAGTTCCAAGTCCTCGGGGCGGATCACGGCGAGACACGGCCCTTGGATACCGGAGGCGTCCTCGTGGACGAGACGCACGAAGGGCAGTTCGATTTTTCCCTCCCGGAAGGTGGCGGGGATGACGTTGGCGGCACCGAGGAAGGAGGCGACGAAGGAGGTGGCGGGATGGCGATAGACGATCTGCGGTGGCCCGCTCTGCTCGATCACTCCGTCGCGCAGGATGACGAGTTCGTCGCCGAGTCCGAGGGCCTCCACCTGGTCATGGGTGACGTAGATGGTGGTGGCGTCCAAGCCACGCAGCAGGCGCGACAGCTCGGCGCGCAAGTCCTCGCGCAGGCGGGCGTCGAGCGCGGAGAGCGGCTCGTCCATGAGCAGCACCTTGGGCCGGAAGGCGAGGGCGCGGGCGATGGCGACCCGCTGCTGTTCGCCGCCGGAGATCTGATGGATGTGGCGCTCGGCCAAATGCGGGATGCGGACCAGCTCCAGCGTCTCCCGGACACGCTCCCGGCGTTCGGCGGCAGGCAGACCACGGACACGCAGGCCGAAGCCGACGTTCTCCGCGACGGTGAGATGGGGAAAGAGGGCGTAGTTCTGGAAGACCAAGCCGAAGTCGCGGCGTTCCGCTGGCAGGCGGGCGATGTCCCGCCCGTCGAGCGAGATGCCGCCCTCGTCCGGAGGCTGCAAGCCGGCGAGCAGGGAGAGCAGGGTGCTCTTGCCCGAACCGCTCGGCCCGAGCACGGCGGTGATCTTGCCGCCAGGGAAGACGTGGGAGAACCCCTTGAGCGCGGCGTTGTCCGCGTAGCGTTTGACGAGTTGGCGGGCTTCGACTTGGGCCATGGATTCAGACACCTTGTTCGAGTTTGACGCCGCGCCCGCCGCCCAGCCACTGGATCGCCATCAGGGCGGGGACGACCACGCCGAGGAAGATCACCGTGGCGGCGCTGGACACCTGGAAGCTGTTGGTCGTGTAGGTCGCGTAGAGCGCCGCGGGGAAGGTCTGGTTCAGGGGCGTGTTCAGCAGGAAGCTGATGTTGAACTCGCCCCAGGACACGCAGAAGACGAGCAGCGAGGCGGCGACCATGGCATGGCGCAGGTTGGGCAACACGACCCAACGGAGGCGCTGCCAGTAGCCCGCCCCGAGACTGCGTGCGGCCGTCTCCAGCGCGGCGACGTCGAAGCTGCGCAGGGCGTCCATCACCATCCGCACCATGAAGGGTAGGGTGTAGAGGAGATGCCCCGCGAGGATGAGCCACCATTCGCCGCGCACGATGGCGAAGGCCTGGAGGATGCCGATGGACAGGGCGATGCCGGGCAGGGACAGGGGCAGCAGAACGATGCTCTCCAGCAAATCCCGCCCCGGAAACTGGCGGCGGGCCAGCACCATCCCGCCGGGCACGCCGATGAGCAGGCAGAGCAGCACCGAGAGCAGGGCGAGCTTGACGCTGAAGAGCAGGGTTCCCCGGTAGAGGCCCCACACATAGCCGAACCATTTCACGCTGAAAAGGGATTCGCCGTCGCCGCCGCGCGCCCACTGCTCGGTGGACAACCCGAGGAAAGTGGTTTGGAGGAAGGCCCCCAGCACCACAACCGCGAAGGGCGACATCACGATCAGCCACAGGACGAGAGTGAACGCGTAGAGGGGCAGGAAGCCGGGACGCCGCAGATTTTCACGCATGGCGGAGGGAGAAATGGCGCCGCATCCAGCGACCGAGGGCGAAGTTGAGGGCGAGGGCGAGGGCGATGAGGAACACGGCCATCGCGGAGGCGAGGGGGAAGTTCGTGATGGCCACGACCTGATGGAAGAGCTCCAGCGGCAGCACCGAGAAGCGTTTCGACAGGACGAGGGCCACGCCGAAGGAGCCGAGGGAGACGCTGAAGGTCACCGCGAAGGTCGCGACGAGGGCTGGCGCGATCAAGGGCAGCACGATCCAGAGGAAGCGCTGCCACCGGCTCGCGCCGAGCGAGCGTGCCGCCGCGTCGAGGCGGGGGTCGAATTTCGACAGGGCGCTCTCCAAAGTGACGACGCCGCGCGGAATCTCGAAATAGAGGTAGGCGATGACCAGCCCGGAGAGCTGGTAGGCCGCGCCCGAGAGCCAGGCTTTGCCGGTCAGGCCTTGGGACATCTGCGGGATGAAGCCGACTCGCCCCAGCATGATCACCGCGAGAAAGCCGACGAGGATGCCCGAGAGCGACATGGGCAGGGCGAAGCCCGCCCGCATGAGGCGCTTCCCCGGAAACTCGTAGCGGGCGAAGAGCCAAGCGGGTCCGAGGCAGAGCAAGGTCGCGCCCAAGGCCACCGATGCACTGAGCACGAGGGAATGGAGCATGGCCTCGCAGTAGATGGGATCGCGGAACAGTTCGAGGTAGTTGGAGAAAATCGTATGGCTGGACGAGCCTCCGCCTCCGCTGTGCAACACCCCTGAGCCGGGTTTCAGGCTGGTGAGGAGGATCGTCAGGATCGGATAGAGCAGAAAAGCGGCGAAGACCACCGCGAGCGGCAGCGCCAGCAGCAACTCCCAAGCGCGGCGACGCGGTCCAGCACCGGTCGCAAGGGGAGCCGCTTCCATTGGGGCAAGGGAGCCGTTCACGCCGCCGCCTGCGACTTATCGTCCCGCGCGGATTTCCCTGGTCCAGCGGGCCTTGAAGTCGTCGGCGTCGGCGGCCATTTCCTTCAGGGGCAGGGCCTGCACCTTGGCGTAGGCCGAGTCCGGCAGGAACTGCGAACTCAGCCCGGGTCCGAGGTCCACCTTCATGATGGGACGGAAATAGGACTCGGCCATGACCTTCTGCGCCTCGTCGCCGAGGAGCCAGTCGAGGTATTTCTTCGCCTCCTCGGGGCGAGGAGCGCCCTTGACCAAGGCCATGACCATCGGCAGGACGACCGTGCCCTCCTTGGGGATGACCACCTCCACGGGGGCCTTGTCGGTGTGCCTCGCCTTCAGCCCGTTGCCGTCGGCGTTGATCCAGATGGGGATCTCGCCGCGCAGCAGCTCGTTGTAGCTGTTCTCCTTCGCGTAGTTGAGGATATTCGCGTCGAGCGCCTTGAGGTAGTCGAATCCGGCCTTGAAGTCGGAGCCTCCGCCGAGGATGGCGTTGATGCCGTAAACGAAGGTGAAGCCAGTGCCGTGGATGGTGGGATCGTCGTAGACGACCATGCCCTTGTATTCCGGCTTGAGGAGGTCGGCGAAGGAGCGTGGAACCGGCTTGCCGCCGAGGGCGGAGGTGTTCACCAAGATGGCGATGTGCGCGGTATGCACGGTGAACCAAGTGCCCTCGGGGTCCTTGAGGTCGTCGGGGATTTTCTCGAAGCCCTCCGGCTTGTAGGGCTCGTGGAGGCCCTTCTGCGCGGCTTGGTAGCCGATGCCCCCATTGTAGTAGACGGTGTCGGCTTGGGGATTCGCCTTCTCCAGCTCCAGCGCGGCCATGGCGGCGGAGCTGCCCTTCATGTCGGGCGGGACGCGGACGCCGCTTGCCTTGAAATAGGCGGCGGTGACTCCGCCCCAGTTGGCGTAGTTGGGGATGCAGTCGTATTGGATGACGACTTTCTCTTGAGCGAAGGTGGTCGCGGCGCAGGCAAGCACGGCGGAGAGGACGGAAAAGCGTTTCATGGGCGTGGAAATGTGCGGAAATGAAATGTGAACCGATTTTCATATCAAAATCCACTCATTTCACCTGCCGCGATTCCGCCACATTCCGAAGGCAAGCGGCGGACGCCTCATCCACTTTGCCCGCTCACGCCAAGGGGTCCAGCTCCGGCTTGAAGTCGGCGGCGTGGTAGGAGCTGCGCACCAACGGCCCCGAGGCGACGTGGCGGAAGCCCTTCTCCAGCGCGATCTCGCGGTAGCGGTCGAAGACGGCGGGATCGATGTATTCGACCACGGGCAGGTGCTTCGGCGTGGGCCGCAGATACTGCCCCAGCGTCAGCACGGTGACGCGGTGGTCGCGGAGGTCGTCCATGGCCTTCAGCACCTCCTCCTCGCGTTCGCCGAGGCCGAGCATGATGCCGCTCTTCGTCGCGCAGCGGCGGCCCATCTTTTCCGCCATCTCGCGGGCGGTGAGGAGCACCTTGAGCGAGCGCCAATACTCGGCCTTCGACCGCACCACCGGAGTGAGGCGCTCGACGGTCTCGAGGTTGTGGTTGAAAATGGCCGGGGCCGCCTCGATCACGATCCAGAGCGAGTCGTCGCGTCCGATGAAGTCGGGCACGAGCACCTCGATGACCGTCTGCGGGTTCAGCTCGCGGACCTTGTAGATCACATTGGCGAAATGGCAGGCCCCACCATCGCGGAGGTCGTCGCGGGCCACGGCGGTGATGACGACGTGGTTCAGCTTCATCCGCGCGACGGCTGCGGCGACGCGGTCGGGCTCGTCGGCCTCCAGCGGGAGCGGGCGGCGCGTGTCCACCGCGCAGAAGCCGCAGGCGCGGGTGCAGCGGTCGCCCGCGATCATGAAGGTCGCGGTCCCCTGCCCCCAGCATTCCCAGCGGTTCGGGCATTGCGCCTCCTCGCAGACGGTGACGAGCTTGAGATCCTCGATGAGGCCCTTGGTGTCCCAGAAGACGGGGTTGTTCGGCAGCCGCACGCGAATCCAGGAAGGCTTGCGCTCCTGGTGCAGCTTGGGATCGATTTTGACGGGCATGTCGGGCAGGGTCAGACGCGGGCGGGAGCCGGAACTTTCTCCGGAAAAAGGGCGCGGATGCCGGATTCGGTCGCGGGGCAGACCCCGCGCTCGGTGATGAGTCCGGTGACGAACCGCGCAGGAGTCACGTCGAAGGCAAAATTCGCCACAGGGGTGCCTTTGGCAACCAGATTCACCTCGATCTCCGACTCGGCCTCGCCGGACCAGCCGCCGATGCGGGAGACCTCCTCCCCTCCGCGCTCCTCGATGGGAATGCCAGTGAGGCCATCGGCGATCTCCCAATCGAAGCTCGACGACGGCAGGGCGACGTAGAAAGGCACGCCGTTGTCCCGCGCGGCGAGGGCTTTCAGGTAGGTGCCGATCTTGTTGGCGACATCGCCGCTGTAGGTCGTCCGGTCCGTGCCGGTGATGACGAGATCGACCCTGCCGTGCTGCATCAGATGGCCACCCGCGTTGTCGACGATCAGGGTGTGAGGCACGCCCTGCTGGCCCAATTCCCAAGCGGTGAGACGGGCGCCCTGGTTGCGCGGCCTCGTCTCGTCCACCCAGACATGGACGGGGATGCCCGCCGCGTGGGCGGCGTAGATCGGAGCCGTGGCCGAACCGTGATCGACGAAGGCGAGCCATCCCGCATTGCAATGCGTCAGGATGTTGACCGGAGTTTTCCCTCCTTTCGATTCAAAAATTTTCCGCAAGATCGGCAATCCGTGCTCCCCGATGCGGCGGCAGAAATCGGCGTCCTCGTCGGCGACGGCGCAGGCCGTGTCGCGGGCCACGGCGGTTTTGTCCGACGCCGAAACGACGGAGGCCACAGCGGCGAGCTGCCGCTCCACCGCCCAAGCGAGATTCACAGCCGTGGGCCGGGTGGCACGGAGCTCCTGGCCCTTTTCCGCGAAAGCCGCGTCGAAGGCCCCGCCCGCCAAGCCCTCGCGCTCGCATTCCCGCGCCGCGAGGAACATCCCGTGCGCCGCCACCGCCCCGATGCAGCCGGCCCCGCGCACCGCCATGTCGCGAATCGCCCGCGCGGCGTCCTCCGTGGAACGCAGGGTCAGGGTTTCGAAGGAGAAAGGCAGCCGGCGTTGGTCGATGACGCCGACCGATTCGCCATCGGATTCGAGCCAGACAGTGCGACGGGGTTGGCCTTGGACGAGCATGGGGAAGAGATACGCCCGCTTGCGGTTCGAGTCCCGGAAAAAATCCCGCGTCCGTCCCGCCCTTTTGCGGAGCCTGTAGCGAAGTTCGTGAGAACTTCGGCGAGCGTCCTCTCGGGCTTCGGAGGAGAGAAGTTCTCACGAACTTCTCTACGCACGAACACCATCCGCTCGCTGTGTTCGCTCTTCCTGTCTGCGGAGCCTCGTAGCGAAGTTCGTGAGAACTTCGACGGGCGTCCTCCGGGCTTCGGTGGGGAGAAGTTCTCACGAACTTCTCTACCAGAACCGTCGGCCCGCCGCCTCCGATTCCCCCCTTGCATTCCGCGACGCGCCCTCCACATTGACCGCGCCGTGAGGTTCCCCGCCGCCAAATCCTTCGCGCTGATCGCCTGCCTGCATCTGATGGGCGGGCACTGGTTCGCGTTGCAGACGGTCGCGTGGGTCGGGATGTTCGTCGAAAACCGTCGCGAGGCCCCGCTCACCGAGGCGCTGGAGAAGACTTTCGACGGCGAACACCCCTGCTCTCTCTGCTGCGTGGTGAAAAAAGGACTCCAAGAGGAAGGCGAAAAGCGCCCCGTCGAGCTGGTCTCGAAGGTCAATGCCGTCCTCAACCCCGCCGTCGAGCTGCCTCCCCCGGTCTCGGTCGCGCTGGTCTATTTCGAAACCCCGGGCGAATCCTCCTCGATCCGTCTGCCCCTGCCCTCGCCGCCACCTTGGCGCGCTTGAGAGCCTTTCCCCCTCCCCCGACCGATGGCCCGTCGCCTCCGGTCGTGTCCTGCTGCGCCCGCCGCGATCCCCGCCCATGCGGACCGGCTCCCCTAACCAACCTTTTCTTTTGTCAGAACCCATGATACTCCTTTTCCCGCGACGGTTTCGCCTGTCGCCCCTTCTTTGCCTCGCTTGGACCGCCGTCTTGGCGATCCCCGCCGCCCGCTCCCAAGAGGAGGGCGCGGCGGACACTCTCCCCTCCACTGTGGTCGAAAGCAGCCCCGCCACTGCCCCCCCGCCGCGACCGGCACCGCGTCCCGCTGCCACTCCCCGGCCCGAACCCGCGCCCCTCGTCATCGACGATGCGCTGCCGCAAGCGGCATCCCTCACCGTGCCGACCGTCGCGGAGGCCATCGAGGCGCTGTCCCTACGGCCCGGCGGTGCCGCCGTGATCGACGCCGAGGACTACCAACGGGGCCGCGCCACCACCCTGAAGGACGCCCTCGACTACGCCCCCGGCGTCTTCGTGCAGCCCCGCTTCGGAGCCGAGGAATCCCGGATCTCCATCCGCGGCTCGGGCATCCAGCGGACCTTCCACGGGCGCGGCCTCAAGCTGATGCAGGACGGCGTGCCGCTGAACCTCGCCGATGGCGGCTTCGACTTCCAAGCGGTCGAGCCGCTCGCCACGCAATACATCGAAGTGCATCGCGGCGGGAACGCCCTCGAATACGGGGCCACCACCCTTGGCGGGGCGGTCAACTTCGTCTCCCACACCGGCCGCACCGCCGCGCCCTTCCAGTCGCGGATCGAATACGGCAGTTTCGACTCCCTGCGCGGGCAGGTCAGCGGCGCATCCGCCTCGGACGACAGCGACGCCTACTTCAGCCTCAGCCATTCCTCCAGCGAAGGCTTCCGCGAGCATTCCGCGCAGAGCAACCAGCGGCTCTTCGCGAACTTCGGCCAGATCCTCGCCCCGGGGGTGGAGACACGCTTCCATGTCACCTACGCGCGGACGGACTCGGAGCTGCCCGGCGAACTGACCAAGGCCCAGATGCTGGCCAACCCGACCCAAGGCAACCCTGTTCAGATCGCAAGCAATTGGAAACGCGATTTCGAACTCTTCCGCATCGCCAACCGCACCGTCTGGGAACTCGACGAAGGTCGCTTCAGCGTCGGCGCGTTCTGGTCCCACAAGGATCTCGACCACCCCATATTCCAAGTCATCGACCAAAACAGCAACGACTTCGGCCTCGACTTCCGCTACGAAAGCGATACCGATCTTTTCGGGCGGGAGAACCACTTCGTCGCCGGATTCGCCCCCACCTATGGCCTCGTCAAGGACGTCCGCTTCGTCAACGTCCTCGGCCAGCGCGGTGCATTGCTCTCGGAAAGCCACCAGACCTCGCTGAACGCCGACTTCTACGCGCAGAACGTCCACTATTTCGCCCCGACCACGGCCCTGGTCCTCGGTGCGCAACTGAGCCATGCCGTCCGCGACAGCGAAGACCGCTTCCCCGTCCCGCCCGACAACAGCGACCGTCAGGACTGGACCGCCTTTTCGCCGAAGGTCGGCCTGCTCTGGGACATCGCCCCGCAGACGCAGGTCTTCGCGAACGTGAGCCGCAGCTTCGAGCCGCCCTCCTTCGGCGAACTCGTCAATCCGCTCGGCGGCGGAGCCGGCCTCGTCCAACTGGCGGCGCAAACCGCGACGACCTTCGAGATCGGCACACGAGGGCGGACGGATCGCGTCGTCTGGGATCTGGCTTGGTATTGCGCCCTCATCGACGACGAACTGCTCTCCTACCAAATCCTCCCCGGCCAGTTCCAGACCGTGAACGCCGACAAGACCATCCACCAAGGGATCGAGGCGGCCTTCGAGATCGAGCTGGCCTCGGGCCTCTTCGCGTCCGGCTCCGGCCCGGCGATCGCACCGGACGGCAAAGGAGTCGCGGCGAAGGCCCCCGCGCACACCTCCGGAGACCGTCTCGTCCTCCGCCAGCACTATCTCTGGAACGACTTCCGCTTCGACGGCGACCCGACTTTCGGCGACAACCGGCTGCCCGGCATCCCCGAGCACTACTACCGCGCCGAATTGCTCTACGAACATCCCAACGGTCTCTACTTTGGCCCCAACGTCGAATGGGTGCCCTCGGGCTACAGCGTCGATTCCGCCGCGACCGAGTTCGCCGACTCCTACGCCCTCCTCGGCTTCAAAATCGGCTACCGCAGCGAGCGTGGCTGGTCCGCCTTCGTCGAAGCGAAAAACCTCACCGACGAGATCTACGCCGCCACCACCGGCGTCGTGAACACCTACGTCCCCGGTAGTGCCATCTACCTTCCGGGAGACGGCCGCGGCATCTACGCCGGATTGGAATGGAAATGGTGAAAACTGAAACCCGAAATCCGAAGGCAGAAATCCGAATTTCGGGTTTCGAGCTTCGGATTTCGGATTTACCCGCATGACCCGTGACTTCCTCCCCCTCTCCCTCCTCGCGCTCTCCCTTGCCGGGAGCGCTTGGGCGAACCCTCACGCCGCGTCGCCTGGAGCGAGCTCCCTCGATGTCTCCGCCGACGGGGTCCGCGTCCACCTTCTCTCCGCCGAAACCGCCGGAGACGGGGCCACCCGCTTGCTCCACTTCGCCTCCTCCGACAGCGGCAACACTTGGAGCGAAGCCGTCCGAGTCGACGAGGGCCAAGCCCCGCCCTATTCGCCCCATCGCGGATTCGACCCGCAAATCGCCGTTTCGGGCGACAAGCTCGTCGCCGCTTGGACCACCGCCGGAACGGACCGCTGGGGTTCCGGCCCCATCGCCACGGCCCGGTCCAACGACGGAGGCCGAACTTGGCGGGCCGGCCCCGACCCCGCCGACGACGGATTGACCACCGGACACGGCTTCCTCGACCTCGCCGCCGACGCGGAGGGCGTCTTCCACCTCGTCTGGCTCGACAGCCGGGACGGACGGCAGGGGCTGCGCTACGCCAAAAGCGAAGACGGCGGGGCGAACTGGTCTCCGAACCGCACCCTCCAAGCCGGCACTTGCGAATGCTGCCGCAACACCCTCTCCATCGGCCCCCGAGGCAATCCCGCCGTCCTTTTCAGAGACCACGACCCAAGGGATATGAAAGTGGTTTTCACAGAAAACGGAGAATGGAAAAAACCGCTCGTCGCCGGGGATTTCGGTTGGAAATTCGACGGCTGTCCCCATACCGGAGGCGGTCTCGCCGCGACCAGCCTCGGCTTGAGCGCCCTCGTCTGGACCGGAAGCCCAGACCATGTCGGCGTCCATTTCGTGCGGCCTGGCCACCCCGGCTCGACCCGCCTCGGCGGCCCCTTCGCCACCCATCCCGATCTCGCCTCCGACGCCTCCGACGTCCTCCTCGCCGTGTGGCAGGAGCGGACCGAAGAGGGTTCAGTCCTGCGCCATACCCTGTCGCATGACGACGGGGCCACTTGGGGCGAGGCCCGCCCCGTCCCCGAAGCCGCCCCCTCGGCGATCCATCCCTTGGTCGTCGCGACCGCGGACGGGTTCCTCGTCGCTTGGACGGAGAAACCCGAAGGCTCGCCCGCGCGATGGCGCTCGATCCGGGTTCCGCTCCCGTGACGACCCCATTTTCACCCCACCTGCCCCCGCCCCAGCACCCTCCCACCGAGATCGACGACGCCCAGCACGTTCTCCCAACGCCGGATGCAGAGGTCGAGGAGGAGCAGGGCGAGGAAGGCCGTCATCAGCCAAGGCCATAGCTCGACGTAGCGGGCCACGTCCTCTCCGGTCAACTCCAAGGGCGCGTCGGCGTTTTCGAGGTAGGTGCCCCCGGTGATCTCGCAGACCTGCCGCAGGAGGGCGTCGTCGATGCGGCCGGCGGCGACCTCGGTGGAGGGCTGGTGGACGTGCCCGGCGGAGACCATGCGGGAGCCGGACTTGGCCCGGACCAGGTAGACGCCCGGTTCGCCGGGACGGAAGCGGGACTCATACCAGCCGGGGCCTTCCTGCGGCAGGGTCAGGGTGGCGACGGTCTTCATCCCGGAGCCGAGGGACTTGGCGGGAACGTGGAAGACCTCGGCCTCGACGGCGGCCCCGCCGCGGCGGGTCGCGGCGTCCTCGGCAAGATCGACGACGATCTTCAATTCGGAACCCTCCTCCTCCAGGCGCAGGTCCATGTCGAGTCCCTGCGGGGCGCGGGCGGTCTCGCGCAGGATCTGGGACCAAAGGCGGCTGTAACCGGACCAGTCGCCAACCCAGAGGGCGGCCCAGCGGGATTTGCAATCGGAGGTGAAGGCGGTGACTTTCCCCAGCCCGAAACGCCAATGGGCGAGGAGGGGATCGCCGGTGTCGGTCACGAGGGGCACTTGGGCGGTGGCCTTGCGATTGGTCTTGACGTAGCCGAGGAGGGGCGGGGCGGCTCCGTCCTCCCAGTCGCGGAGCATGGGGTGCCGCTCGACGAGCTTCGGCTCGAAGGCCTCCTCGCGGATCATGCGCCCGGTGTGGGTCAGGGTATCCTGGGTGAAGATGCGGACGATGGAGGCCGGATCCATCGTGACGTAGCTCTGCCCTCCCCCGGCGGCGGCGATGGATTGGAGCAGGCCGACCTGGGCGCCCGCGCCGACCGCGACGGTGGAGATGGTGATGCCCTCGGCGTGGCATTGCGAGGCGAGGGCCTGGTATCCCTCGCCGGAGGTCTGGCCGTCGGTGAGGACGATCATGTGCTTGATCCTCGCCTTGACCTTGCCCAGTTCCTCGCGGGCCTTGACCATGCCGGGATGGATGTTGGTGCCGCCGCCGGAGCCGAGCACGGCGATCTGGCCGGCGAGGGTGCTGGTCGAGGTGACCCGGGCCATGGGGGCGACCTCGTGGACTTGCGAGTCGAAGGCGTAGACGGCAATGTAGTCCTTGTTGGTGAGCAGTTCGGCGCTGGCGATGGCGGCGGCTTTGCAGATTTCGATCTTCTGCCCGGCCATGGAGCCGGAGCGGTCGATGACGAGGGCGAGGGCGGAGGACTGGAACTCCTCCTGATCGGGGGCCTTGAGCTTCACCGGCAGGATCTCCTCGACCGGGGTGCGGTAGTAGCCGCCGACGCCGAAGGAGTGCATCCCGCCGACCATGACGAAGCCGCCGCCGAGTTTCTCGACGTAGTCGCGCATCGCGGTCATGCGCGACTCGCCGATGCGGTGGGCGGGGATGTCGGAGAGGATGACGCCGTCGTAGCCGGCGAGTTCCTGGAGCGACTCGGGCAGGCCCTCGGGCGGGCGGGTGTCGAGGCGGATGCCCTCCTTCTCCATCGCCGCGACGAGGTGGCGGGACTCGCCCTCCTCGCCCTCGACGTGGAGGAAGAGGGGTTTGCCCCGCACATCGACGATGCCGAGGGCCTCGTTGTTCTCGGGGATGGCGTCGCGGCCCTCGAAGCCCTCGATGACGGCGCGGTAGTTGTAGATGTTGCGCCGCTCCGGGGTGCGGGTGAAGCGATGGGTGAGGAGGCGTCCGGCTTCGAGGGTGACCTCGACGGAATCGACCTCGACTCCGTTCTCGAAGAGGCGGAGGCGACCGGGGCCTGACAAAGACCCCTCGACGGTGGCGTCGAGGTCGAGGCTGGCGCCTTCGCTGAGGCGCGACTGCGAGGCGGCGAGGCGGGTGACACGCACGTCGGGCTGGATCTGGCCCGTGACACCGACAGCATGGATTTTGATCCCGGCGACGGCGGCTTCGTTGGCCGCGTCGAGGAGGGAGCCGCGCGTCTCGACGCCGTCGCCGACGAGGACGAGGTGCCGGGTCGAGCCGCCGGGGAAAAGCCCCCGCGCGAACTGGACGCCGCGCTCGAAATTCGAGGAAGCGCCGATCTCGTCCATGAGGGCGGCGGCGCGTTCCGTGTCGGGCAGATCGCCCCGCTCACCCGGATGGAGGAGGAGCCGACTGTCCTCCCCCACGGCGACGAACCCGGCGGAGGCGGAAGCGGCGGAACGGCGCAGTTTCCCGGCGATCTCGTAAACGGCCTGCAAGCCCTCGTCCCCTTGGCTGCGGCTGTGGTCGAGGAGGAAGACGACGGATTGGTCCCGGCTCGTCATGAGCCGCGCCGGGGAGGCGATGGCGAGCAAGGCGAGGAGGACGAGGAGGGATCGGACCACAAGGAGGAGCCGACGACGGGTCGCGCCCATGGGATGGGTCGAACGCGCGTCGAACCAGAGCAGCAGCGCGAGCGCCGGGAGGGCGAGGAGGAGGATCTTGGGGTGGAGCCAATCCATTGGGTTATTGGGAGTCGGCGTTTCTCAGAGGCGCGGCATGACCCCGGAGCAGAACGATTGGCAGCTTTCGATAGGGTTCGCGATGATTCTCCCCTTCATGATTTCATCTTTGATTTGGCGGCTCCACCTCGTTTGCGTTGGACAGTGGTGCATCTCAGCAAAGTCGATGGGTGGAAACTGTAGCCGAAGTCATCGACCTCGGTCGGGCGTCGTTTGAGCATCCGGTCCGGCCTCAGCGAGGCCGGCTACAGCACTGGCGCGTTTTTCCACCCCCCACCCATCAGCTTTGCTGGCATGAAGCACTGACGGGAGCTCGTCTCCAGGGTCGGGGGGAGCGTCGGGAACCGCGATCTGGAGGGATGGCTTCAATGTCGAAGGGATTGGAAAGGTGGAAATCGGGGAGGATGAAGGTGACGATATAGGCGGATCGAGAGGCCAACGCCACCTCGAAAACCATGTATTCCGTGACGGGCGGCATGGAAAGGGCGGACTGGAAACCCCTGCGTCCATACGAAGAAGCAAATTCATGGCGGGCGCCTCTGGAAGGCTTCAGGGCCACCGTGACCACGATGGTGTCGTAAAGGCAACCGCATAGGGTGTCAATCGATGGTTTTGACTTCTTCGAGCCGTTCCCAAGGAAGCCCGATGCCTTCCCGGAGCGCCTTGCATTGATGGATAAGCTCCAAATCGTTCTCACCACCGTCTTCGAAGAATCCCACAATTTTCATCAATTACGGCTTTCCTGATGATCGGATTCCACGTAGGATTTCACTGCTCGCCGTGCTTCCCGCACGCCCCTTCGCGGTTCACCGTCCCTACCGAATCTCCCGTGGCAATCCCCCGCCTATTCGCGCTCTGCCTCCCGCTCCTGGCCGTCTCCTGCCAGACGAAACCCTACGCCCCCCCGCCCCGGCTCGCGCTCGTCGAGAGCGTCGAGGTGGAGGTGGGCGAATTCGCGGGCCGCCCCGAGGTCTTCGCCGTCGTGAAAGGGCGCCTCTCCACCAGCGTGGCCCAGCTCATCGCCCCGCGACAGTCGCGGATCGGGCGCACCCTCGTCATCGAGGTGCGGGAGCAGACCCCGCGCGGAGCCACCCCGCTGCCCGACCTCGGCCAATCCCCGCCCTTCGAGACCCGCATCCCCGTCGAGGTTCTGGGACTCGAACCCGGTCCCTGCCTCCTCCACGCGAACGGGATCGAAACGCCCTTCGAAATCTCCTTCCCCCGTGCCGTCCTCGCCTCGTCCTCCGAGCCGCCCCGGCCTCCCGCCGTGAGCCTTGTCGATGAGTTCATCCCCGCCGCTGCGTCGCCCCCTGCCCTTGGCGGAAATCCGCGATGATTTTCCGCAAGCTTTTCCCGTGGATTCGTCGAAGATGGGGTTGGGTTCCGCGTCCCCAACCATCTCGATGAAAACCACTATTCTGCTTCCCCTCGTCCTCCTCGCCTCCCTCCCCGGTGCGCTTCGCGCCGAAAACGCCCGCGAGATCGCCTCCGGCTTCGACAAACAGAAAGCCGCCGCGATCCAAAGTTATCTCGAAAAAAATCCCGGTGCCGCGGACAAAGACGAGGCCCTCGCCATCCTCGCCGAAGCCCTGACCGGACTCGGCGAACAGGACGCCGTGCCCGCCCTGCTCGCGCAGCGCTACGAGGGCCAGCCGAAAGGCCCCGACGCCAACCTCGGCCTGATCGTCAACGGGATCATCCGGCCCTACCTCGAGGCCAGCCTCGCCTCGGGCCAGCGCGCCGAGGCGAAAGCCTTCCTCGCCAAGGTCAAGGCCGACTTCGCGAGCCATCCCGAAGGCCCGAGGCTCAGCCAGTTCCTTGACCAGATCGGGGGCGAACTCTACCTGCCCGGCGTCGGTGACGAGATGAAGATCGCCTTCACCGACCTGAAAGGGCAGGAGATCGATCTCGCCAAGATGACCGACAAGGTCGTCCTCGTCGACTTCTGGGCGACTTGGTGCGGACCCTGCATCGCCGAGATGCCCAACGTCATCGCGGCCTACGAGAAATACAAAGGCAAGGGCTTCGAGGTCGTCGGCATCTCCCTCGACGAGGACAAGGCGGCGGTGGAGAAATTCGTCGCCGAGAAGAAGATGCCTTGGCCGCAGCATTTCGACGGCAAGGGCTGGGAGAACGAAATCGCCCAGAGCTTCGGCATCAAGAGCATCCCCGCGACCTTCCTCGTCGGCAAGGGCGGCAAGATCGTGGCCTCCAACCTGCGCGGCGAAGATCTGGAAAAGGCGGTCGAGAAGGCTCTGGGCGAGTGATTTCGACCGGAGCGGGGCTTTGCAAGTCCCGTGTCGGAAAGCTGGTAGACGGACGGCTGGGCCAGCCGTCCCTACCGATCCGAGAATCGGCGGCAGCCGGGTGGGGCGAACCGTCCCCGGTGAGCCGCTGCGGAGCCACGGCGCGGCAGATGGAAAGGGCCGTTTCCCGACCGAAGACGGCTCGGCAGGGACGCCTCGCCCCATCTTCGTCGAATCGCGCGGCTGGGCGGTGATGCCGTCTCCGATCCAAGGTCCGCTCCGCAATCGTCCAAACCTTTTCGGGATTTCGCCTCACTCCGCAGAGGCTCCTTGGGGAAGGATGCGGATCTCGCGCCCTTCGACCGTGTAGCGGCAGTTCGCGAGGCTGGTCGTGTAGCGCAGGGCTTCGGCGACGGGGACATTGCTCAGGCGCAAGGTGATCTTCGCTTCGAGAATTTCCTCGGGCGCATCGATGACGAAGAACGGCGTCGCGTCGGGAAAGAGGCCGGGATCGTGGAGGCGGACGATTTCCTCCCGCAGCATGGCGAGGGCCTCCAGCAAGGTCGCCTCGTTGAAATCGACCCCGTGCAGGACGAGGCTTTTCAGCAAGGCTTCCGTTCTCGACTCCCCTCCCCCTTGAGGAACGAGCAGGATCTGGTTGGTTTTCAACGGACCGCCGTCGAGCCGATTGACCGCCCGCAGGGCCTCGACCCCGACTCCGAACCGCCCGGCGATCTGCTCCAGCGTTTCGCCCTCGCGCACGACATGGATGCGGGAGGCGGCGGCCCGATTCACGGCTTCCATCTCCTTGGCTCCCAAGGTCTCCGGCTCGGACCACGATGGCAGTTCGACCGCTTCCTCTTGCGGCGATTTCTCCTGCGGCGGTTCGGGCGCATCCTTGTAGTAGGGCATTCCCGCCGGGTCCATGATTTGCGTGCGGATGAAAACCAGCCGGTTCTCCCCATCGGCCTTCCTCTCCGCCACCACCGCGCAGCTTCCATCGAGAACCGAGACCTTGACTGTCGGCCGCAGCGCGGAGCCGGGTTCGAACAGGGCTTTCCCATGCTCGGGAAGGAAGAGATCGAGGTCGATTTTCCGCTCCTCCTCCCCATCCAGCACCACGACGAAGCCGTATCGCCGCCTTTCGACAGCGGTCAAGCCGGGCTGGCCGGAGCGAACCATCGTCGCGGGCAGGGTTTGCAGATCCAGCCCGTCGAGTTCCCTCAATCGCCGGATCGCCACTTGAAACTGCGGGTCGGTCAGGACATCGGTGCTCTGAATCTGCCGGAGCTGGCGCAGGTTGTCGGCGGACATCGGAGGGCGCGCCAGTTCGTCGCGGAGCGATTCATACGAGTCGATATAGGATGGCTCCCGTCCGGAATCCGAAAACTCGAAGAGCTTGGAAACCACCAAGTCGGTCACCACCCCGATCGGGAGCTTGCCCGGCTTTGGGGCGGAGGATTCCGCATCCGGCTCCTGTTTCAGATGATCGGACAGCTCCCCATGGAACCTCGCTTCGTGGATCGTCACGTAGATCTGCTTTCCGCCCCCTTGCACGAGGGACTCGATGTAGGCCTCGACCAGCTCCATCTGGTCCTGCGTGTTCCGCACGATGAGCTTGCCGGTCGCCGGGTTGTAGATCGCGGAGGCTCCGGAACCGAAGGTGACTCCTGCCTTTTCCAGAACGCTTTTCGCGGTAACGGGTTCTTTCGGTTGGTAGCGTTCCTCCAGCGTTTGGCTCTTCGGCTTCCATCCCCCGACGGGACCCAGTTCGGGGTTCAAAAACCCGGGGGGCACGACGTAGACGGTGGTGAACATCTCCGGCTCGAACTTGGCAGGCAGTTCCACCGCCTCCTCCTGCGGCGCTTCTGTCGGCGGCTTCTGGATCGGCGTTCCAGCCGCGTCCATGATGTGCGCTTTGACGAAAACGAGACGGTAATCGCCGTTCGCGTTTTTTTCGGCCACGACGACCGTGCCTCCGTCCCAAACCGTGGCGGTGATCGTCGGTTTCAAGGCCGCCGCCCCCTCGTCGGAGAGGGCCTTTCCGTGCTCCGGGAGGAACAGGTCGAGGTCGATGGTGAGCCCGTCCGCTCCGATGGCGGGAACGATGCCGTAGCGCCGCTGCTCCGCGCGGGTGATGACTGGATTCCCCGATCGGGCCATGACCGAGGGCGCCGAGAGAATTTCGATTCCTTCGATCTCCTCCAAACTCCGGATCAACACTTGGAATTGAGGATCGGTGAGGGTGCGTGCCACCTGAATCCTGCGCTCCGCGCGGCCTTCCTCCATGGGCTTCGGCGGACGGGCCAGCTCCTCCACGAACGATTCGCGGGAATCGAAGACGTCCGCCTGCTCGCCTTCCTTCCTCCATGTCGGCAACTCCTGAAAATCGAAGAAACTGGAAAGCGTATTCTTCAAGTGCTCCGGCAGTTCCCCCTGAATGCTCGCTTCGCGAACGGTGACGTAGATTTGATTTTCGGCGGGCTGGCTGAGGGATTGGACGAAGAGCTCGACCAACTCCAACTGATCCTTCGTGTTTCGCACGATGAGTTTGGAATGTTCCGCAATGTAGATTGCGGCAGCCCCCGGCCCGAAAGTGACCCCGACGGATTCGAGGATCTCCTTGGCTGTCCTCGGCGCGGGAGGTTCGGCAGGAGCGTCGACTCCGCCGGGGTCAGTCGAAAGGAAGTTCGGAGGCACGACATAGCTATAGGTGAACAACTCGCTATCTTCGACCCCGTTAAAAGAAGGCGTCTTGGGAGGCACGACATAGGCTCTGTCGGGTGACTTCGGTTCGGCCCACAACGGCGAAGCCATGCCGAGGGACACGATCAAAACGGCGATCCAGGATTTCATGGCGCGAGAATGCCAGAAATCCCGCTCTTCCGTCAAGGGAAATGAGCCTCCTCCCGAAACCCTCCGTCAGATCGCGTCCGGATCGAAGCCCAGTTCCCGGAGCTTTGCAGCGAACTGCGCCACTTTGGCAGCCTCGGCCTCGGCTCGGGCGGATTCAGTCGCAGCGCGAGCGGCTTCGGCTTCCGCTCGGGCAGCCTCGGCTTCGGCTCGGGCGGATTCAGTTGCAGCGCGAGCCGCTTCGGCTTCCGCTCGAGCGGCCTCGGCTTCCGCTCGACGGGCGGTCTCCCTTTGTGACTCCACCAGCTTGCCGTCGGGGCGGCGCACCCACAGCTGCCCCCTTCCGTCGAGTCCGAAGACCATGCCCAGCACCACGCTCACGAAGCTGCCGTCATCCCCCGGCGCGACGCTGACGAGACCGGCCTCCCCTGTGCGGCGAAAACAATTGAGCCGCTTGCGGCGGTAGTCATAGACGAAAAACTCGTGGCAGCCCATCTCGGAGTAGAACTCCAGCTTCTCCATCAGCTCTCCGGCGGTGTTGCTCTTCGAGATGAACTCGAAAACCACATCGGGGGGATGCCCCCTCTCCTCCCACTGCTTGTAGCTGGAGCGGTCCCCGGCGGGGCGTCCCATGGACACCATCACATCGGGCGCCTTGGAGATGTCGGGACGTCCCTCCACCGGATACCACAGCAGGTCGGCGGCGACGAAAACGTCGGTCCGGTCGGCGAACCAATCTTCCAGACCATTCTTCAGGAAGGTGATCCAGCGGAGGTGTTCGGTGTCGTTGCTCAAGGGTTCGCCGTTATCGACCGGGTAGACGATGCGCCCGGCCTGGTCCGTCTCGAACTCGGTCTTCACAGGCGGAAGGATCATGGGAAGAGGGTAGTTCGGACTCCTCTGTCAGTCAACCCAGGAAGAGGCGGCTCAACAGGTTCCGCCTCAATCCCCGGGAACTCCTTGCGGCAGGATGCGCACCTCGCGCCCTTCGACCGTGTAGCGGCAGTTCGCGAGGCTGGTCGTGTAACGCAAGGCTTCGGCGACGGGGACATTGCTCAGGCGCAGCGTGATCTTCGCTTCGAGAACTTCCTCGGGCACATCCACGACGAAGACCGGCATCGCGTCGGGAAAGAGGCGGGGATCGAGAAGGCGGACGGTTTGTTCGTGCAGCGTGGCGAGGGCTACCAGCAGGGTCGCCCCGTTGAAATCGACCTCGTTCAGGACGAGCCCTTTCAGCAAGGCTTCCGTCCTCGACTCACCGCTATCTTGGGGAACGAGCAGGATCTGCCCCGCTTTCAATGGATCGTTGCCGAGCCGGTTGACCGCCCGCAGGGCATCGCCCCCGACTCCGAACCGCCCGGCGATCTGCTCCAGCGTCTCGCCCTCGCGCACGATATGGATGCGGGAGGCGACGGCGTGTTTCGACATCGCTTTCTGCGCACGGTTCAATTGATGCTCGTAGGCCTTTCGTCGCGGTCCCGTCAACTCGTGCCGGGGCATGATGCCGAGCGCCTCGGTGTAGGCATTGAACGCGCCCGCCGCGTCGCCGTCGGCGAGCAACTGCGATCCTCGAAGGGCCAGTTCGTCGGCCCGTCTCACAGCTTCTTGCTCCTTGGCTCCCAAGGTATCCGGCTCGGACTTCGAGGGCAGCTCCACCGCTTCCTCCTGCGGCGCTGCCTCCGCCTTCTTCTGGATCGGCATTCCAGCAGGATCCATGAGCCGCGCGGTGACGAACACGAGACGGTTCTGGCCATCGGCGTTCCTTTCGGCCACGACGACGGTTGCTCCATCATGGATGACAGCTTGGCTAGTCGGTTCCATGGACGGCAACCCCTCACCAAAAAGAGCCTTGCCATGCTCCGGCAGGAACAAGGCGAGGTCGATCGTGGACTCGACCGCCCCGAGCACGGGAACGACACCGTAGCGCCGCTGCTCCTTCAAGATCATAGCCGCCTGTCCCGAACGGGCCACTACCGAGGGCGACGAAAGGATCTCGACCCCTTTCATTGCCTCCAATCTCCGGATGAACACCTGCAACTGAGGATCGGTGAGGACGCTTGCCACCTGAATCATGCGATCACTGCGGACTTCCGCCATCGCCCGCGGCGGACGGGTCAGCTCCTCCCTTAACGATTCATGGGAATCGAAGACTCCCGCCCACTCGCCTTCCTTTCGCCCTGCCGGTAGTTCCCGGAACTCGAAGTAGCTCTTCAGCTCTTCCGGCAGTGCTCCTTGAAAGCTCGCCTCGCGGACCGACACATGGACCAGCCTATCGACATGGCTGAGGGGCTCGATGTAGGCCTCGACCAGCTCCATCTGGTCCTTCGTGTTCCGCACGATGAGCTGGCTGTTCGACCGATTGTAAACCGCACTGGCTCCGGGGCCAAAGGTGATTCCGCCTATTTCGAGGATTTGTTTGGCACTTTTCTTGGAAGGAGCGCCGGCATCGCCAAAGAGGAAGGTCGGAGGCACAACATACACATTCGTAAGCAACTCCGGCTCGGCCCGCAACGACGGCACCAAGCCCATCAGGACGACGACAAAAACGGCAAGAATCCGATTCATGACACGAGAATGCCAGATTCGTCCCTTTGCCGTCAAGAGAAGAGTGAAAGAGTGAAAGAGTGGAAGCGGCGTCCCGCCGCTTCTTCCCCCCAATGAAGCGGCGGGACGCCGCTTCCACTTTCCCCTCACGGCGCGGGCGGTGCGGGAACGGCCACGACATAGGCCGCGATGGGGCGTCCCTCGGCCGCCTCCCAGTTGCATGCCCACAGCACCCGCGAGCCGTCGGGCGAAGGAACGGCGTGGGCCTCGCTCTCGTAGTCGGTGATGCGCGTGCGCAAGTGCGCCAGCCGACGCAGGGTCATGGAGCCGTCCAGCTTCACCGCCACCACTTCGTCGTAGAAGGGCGGCCAATTCTCCGAGCGGGTCTGGTAGGTGACGTAGGCCCAGCCGGGCTGCGCGGTGTTCCGCGTGGAGGTGTGGCTGGCGAAACCGCCGGGCGTCAGGGCGGTGGCTTTCCCGTCGCGGAGACGGCGCTTGATGACGCGCCCCATGTTGGGATGGGATTGGGAAACGCCGACGGCGATGTCCTCGCCATCCTCGTCGAGGGTCAGGTCGTAGTGGCTGGGCCGTCCGTATTCCTCCCAAGTCGGGCCCACGGGCCTCCCCTCGAGATCGAAGACCCGCGTGCGGTCGCCGCCTCCGTCAATCGTCCCGTTGATGACGAGGTAGTCGCCGGAGGCGGAGACGGACACCCAATCGACCTCAATGCCGTCCAACGGAATGTCGGGATATTGGACGCGCCCGGCGAGGTCGTAGGCGAAGGCCACGGCCCGCTCCCCGCGGCGTCCGTAGAGGGCGATGCGCCGCCCGTCGAGAGAGAGATTCCCCTCCCAAGGGCCGATGTGCAGATCGTCGCAGCCCTCGAAGGTGGCGAGGATCTCCGTGGCGTCCTCCCGCACCCGCCACGAGCCGAGTTCGTTCCCCCTCACGTAGATCATGCGTTCCGGATCGAGGGGATGCCAGCGGGCCTCGGTGCAGGAGAGGCGGCTGGCGAAGAGCGGAGCGTAGGTGCGCCCGTCGAGGAACAGGGCACCCGGCTCGCCTTGATGCCGGTCGAGATGGAGCAGGGACATGTCCGCATTCCAAGCGGCCCGCTTGCTGTAGCCGTGCCGCGCGACCTCCGCCCACTGCCCGCCGACGCCGGCGATGGGAGATCCCACGTCCCCGGTGATCCGGGTGACGACATGGCCGAACACCGGATCGGCACGGGCTTCCAGATAGCCGGGGCGCTCCGTCTCCGGGATGGCCAGCACCGCAGGCAACTCCTCGCAGAGTGCTTGCGCGAAGGACAGGCAGACGGCGAGGCAACAAGGCAACTTCATGTTGAGTTGAGAGATGAAGGTTGAGAGTCGAGAGCCTCCGGGGCACCGTTACTCTCGACTCTCCCCGGCCCACTTTCCAGTTTCCCTCCCCGCGTTTCCGCCGATAATCAGCGGCTGGAAATCCGAAGCTCGAAATCCGACCCCACCTTTTCCCTTTTACCTTCCCACCTTTAACTGGCGAAGCCGCCCCACCCACCTTTCACGCGGCGAAGCCGCTCCCATGAACCGCATCGACCAACGCTTCGCCGCCCTCCGCGAGGCCGGGAAACCCGCCTTCGTCGCCTACGTCTGCGCGGGCGACCCCGACCTCGACCACTGCCTTGACATCCTCTTCGCCTTGGAACGGGCCGGGGCCGACGTGATCGAGCTGGGCGTCCCCTTCTCCGACCCCATGGCCGACGGCGTCGTCAACCAGATGGCCGCCCATCGCGCCCTCGAAGCCGGGGCCACCGTCCCGAAGGTGCTCGATCTCGTGAGGCGCTTCCGCGAGCGTTCGCAGACGCCGACCGTCCTCTTCACCTATCTCAATCCCATCTACAGCTACGGCTTCGCCAAATTCCACGAGGATGCCGCCGCCGCCGGGGCCGATGGCGTCCTGCTCCTCGACCTGCCGCCCGACGAGGCCGTTCTCAATGCCGAACTGACCGAGGGTGGCTCGCTCCGCCACATCCGGCTCATCGCCCCGACGACCCCGACCGAGCGCATCCCGCAGCTCGCCGCCGCGGCCGAGGGCTTCGTCTACTACGTCTCCCGCGAGGGCGTGACCGGGGCGCAGACCTCCCTCGCCGAAGGCATCGCCGAGAACGTCGCGGCCATCAAAGCCCACACCGCCGTGCCGGTGGTCGTCGGCTTCGGCATCTCCACACCGGACCAAGCCGCCGCCGTGGGACGCGCCTCCGACGGCGTCGTCGTGGGCAGCGCCATTGTCCGCGAGATCGAGCGCCACGGGGCGGAGCCGGACGTGGCCGCGAAAGTCGAGGCCTTCGTCAAACCGCTTGTGGACGCCGCCAAGTCGGTCTAACCTGCGATCCCTCCCGAGACGCTTTCGACCGATGCTTCAATTCTGGAAAATGAACGGCGCGGGGAACGATTTCGTCGTTCTCGACAACCGCGACCAAGCCCTCTCCCTCACCGGGGAGCAGATCGCCCGCCTCTGCCAGCGCCAGCGCGGCGTCGGGGCCGACGGTCTCCTCGCGGTCGAGCCGGCGCAGAACGGGGCCGACTACCGCATGCGCTACTACAACGCCGACGGCGGCGAAGCCGAGATGTGCGGCAACGGAGCGCGCTGCTTCGCCCGCTTCGTGAATTTCCTCGCAGGCGGCGGCCTCGCCAAAACGACCTTCGAAACCCAAGCCGGGGTCATTGAGGCCGAGTTCCAAGGCGAACAGGTCCGCATCCAGCTCAGCACGCCCCACGGGCTGCGACTGAACGAAAGCCTCGACCTCGACGGCGTTCCCCACACCGTCCATTCCCTGAACACCGGCGTGCCACACGCCCTCGTCTTCGTCGACGACCTCGCCTCGGCCGAGGTGCGGCGCTTCGGGGCGGCGATGCGCTACCACGAGCACTTCGCGCCGAAAGGGACCAACGCCAATTTCGTCCAAGTGATCGAGCCCGGCCACATCGCCATCCGCACCTACGAGCGCGGGGTCGAGGACGAGACCCTCGCCTGCGGCACCGGGATGGTCGCCTGCGCCCTCGTCCACCACGAGCTCAGCGGCGCGCCCTCGCCCGTGCGCGTCCGCGTGGCCGGAGGCGACACCCTCGAAATCGGCTTCCGCAAGACTGAAGAGGGTCGATACGCCGACGTGACCCTCTTGGGTCCGGCCGAGTTCACCTTCGCGGGCACCCTCGAAACCCTCTGATTTTCCCCACCCGACCTCCCCATGTTCGCCGGAGCCCACACCGCCCTCGTTACCCCCTTCAACGACAAGGGGATGATCGACCCCGACGCCTTCCGCGCCCTTATCGACAGCCAGTTCGACCACGGGATCCGGGGCATCGTCCCCTGCGGGACCACCGGGGAATCCTCGACCCTCTCGACCGAGGAGCACCACCTCGTCATCGAGATCGCGGTGAAACAGGCACGGAAGCGCGGCCTCGTCATCGCCGGGACGGGTTCGAACTCGACCCGCGAGGCCATCGACTTGACCCAAGCGGCGGAGAAGGCCGGGGCCGACGCCGCCCTGCTCGTGACGCCCTACTACAACAAGCCCTCGCAGGAGGGCCTCTACCAGCACTACAAGGCCATCGCCCTCTCCACCGACCTGCCCCTGATGCTCTACTCCATCCCGGGGCGCTGCCACATCCAGATCGATGTCGAGACCTGCGTGCGCCTCGCCGAGTCCTGCCCGAACATCCGGGCGATCAAGGAGGCGGGAGGCGTGACCGAGCGCGTCCGCCAGCTCCGCGCCGCCCTGCCGCCCGAGTTCGAGATCCTCTCCGGCGACGACGCGCTGACCGTCGATTTCATGAAAGAGGGTGCCGTCGGTGTTGTCTCCGTCGCGGGCAACCTCATCCCCGGCCCCATGGCCGAACTGACCAAGGCCATGCTGGAGCACCGCTTCGGCGAGGCCGAGGCCCTCCACGAGAAATACGCCCCCCTCTTCACCGCCTTCCTCAAACTCGACACCAACCCCGTCCCGATCAAGGCCGCCCTCGGCCTCGCCGATCTCTGCAAACCGAAGCTGCGCCTGCCCATGGTCGAGATGCCGCAGGAGAAAGTCGAGGAGCTGCACGCCATCCTCGCCGGGCTCGATCTGGTCTGAATTTCAAGAGCCTTTGCTCAACTCCGCTTTGGTAAATTAGGATTTCGACCACGAATGGACGCCAATTTTTACGAATGGAGGGTGTTGGATCGGCGGAGCATTCGTGTCCATTCGTGTTCATCCGTGGTCAAAATCCATCGTTTGCGGGTCGGTGCCGACGGAGCGCCGTTGCTACAGCGCTTGGGGAAGGTTTTGACCACGGATGAACACGGATGCGCACGAATCGAGAGGATGGATTCGCTCCGCGCTTTCGTGCCCATCCGTCCGTGATTCACACTCTGAACTTCTCCTTTCCTTCATGCTGAACCTCCTCGTCACCGGATTCCGCGGCCGCATGGGCCAAGCTGTCGCCACCGCCATCGGCGAAGACCCCGAAGCCCGCGTCGCCGCCGGCATCGACATCGGCGATTCCCTTGACGAAGCCCTGAAAATCAGCGACATCGTCATCGATTTCACGCTTCCCACGTTCACCAATGAACTCGTCGAAGGCTGCGTTTCCGCCGGGAAAGCGCTCGTGATGGGTACGACCGGGCACGACGCCGCCCAGCTCGACCTGATCCGCCGCGCCTCGGAGGCGATCCCCGTGGTCCACGCGCCGAACTTCTCCGTCGGGGTGAACACCCTCTTCTGGCTGACCCGCCGCACCGCCGAGATCCTCGGCGAGGGCTTCGATCTGGAGGTCGTCGAGATGCACCACCGCCACAAGCTCGACGCCCCCAGCGGCACGGCCAAGCGCCTCGCCGAAATCCTCGCGGAGGCCACCGGGGTCTCCTATGACGAGGACTGCCGCCACGGTCGCTTCGGCGAAGTCGGTGCCCGCACCGCCCGCGAGATCGGCGTCCACGCCCTGCGCGGCGGCGATGTCGTCGGCGACCACACCGTGATCTACGCGGCCGACGGCGAGCGCGTCGAGCTGACCCACAAGGCCTCCAGCCGCCTCACCTTCGCAAAGGGCGCGGTGCGGGCGGCGAAGTGGATCCGGGCGGAGAAGCTCGAAAAGGGCCTCTTCGACATGCAGGATGTGCTGGGGCTGAAGTGAAGAGTCCCGGCACCCCCTCCTGCATCCGCGAAAATCCGCGTTTCATCTGTGGAAATCTGCGTTCCCTTTTCTTTTTTGACGCAGATGGCCGCCAATGCCCGCAGATTTCCGCAGATGGGGCGACTGTTCCAGCCATCCCGTTGGGAAACCGTGCGAGGTGGCTCCGCGCGGGGTAGGGCGGTTCGGCCCGAACCGCCGAAAGGGCGCTCTTGGCCCCCTGCGCGCCCAACCCCCGACCGGGCCGGTCGGGTCTACCCTCGCATCGTTCGCCTATCCGCCGGAATCCGGGAGGGTTCCGAGGTGGAACCTCTTCGGGGACCGTATTCGCATTAAACATGGCCCGCGTCGGCATCAGCCTCGGCTCCAACCTCGGCGACCGTCTCGCCCATCTCCGCCGCGCCGTCGAGCGGCTCGCGCCGTTGCGCTCCTCGCCGCACCTGCTCCTCTCGCCCGTCTACGAGACCGATCCGGTCGATTGCCCGCCCGGCTCCGGGGCGTTCTACAACGCGGTCGTCGAGATCGAAACCGACCTTTCCCCACTCGACTTGCTCGCCGCGACCCAGAGGATCGAGCGCGAGATGGGCCGCCCCGATGTCCGCGAGGTCAACGCCCCCCGCCCCATCGACCTCGACCTGCTCTACTACGACGATCTCCCGTTCGAGGCTCCGGGCTTGGTCCTGCCGCATCCCCGCATGTTCCAGCGGGCCTTCGTCCTGAAACCTCTCGCCGTGATCCGACCCGATCTGGTCCCCGCCGAGGCGGAGGCGGGAATTTCCGAAGCCGGAATCCGCCGGATCGAAGGGGGTCTTCCGGGGGATTGATGGAGCCTCTTCCGAACCCCAAGGAGGGCCGGCATTCCTTGGACTCCCCTCCCCCTCACTTCAACACGGAACTCGGCAGCGCCCTCAAGTAGGCGCTCATGATCTCCCCTCCGCTCTCCGGGCGCAGCTTCTCCCGCCCCGGCTTCGTCGTCTGCGGGGCGATGCGGCCTCCGTCTCGATAGCTTCCGTTCGGCATGGAATGCGATCCGAAGCCCGTCACGATCCACTCGGGCAGATCCACGCGATCCGGCAGGACCGAGGCCGCCGACTCGACCAGCCCGTCGCCGGGACTGTAGTAGGGGGCGGTCCTTTCGACCCTCCTCCTCACCAGCGGCGACCAGAGGCGCTCGGTGATGCGCCCGTCCTCCCCGTCGGGCACCATCGCGATGCTGATCCAAGTCAGGTTCGGGAAACGCCGCGCGATCCGCGAGGCGGCGTCCCCCTCCCACGGCGAGCGGGCCACCGATTCGAGCATGGCCACCGCCGCCTCCTGCCCCGAGAGGCGCAGCCAGCCCCGCGTCGTCGCGGCGAGGGGGCGCGGGGAATGGGCCATCCAGTCCGCCACCACCGACCCCTGCACCGTCCCCGCGAGGGAGAGGACCGCGACCAGCTTCTCGCGCTGCGCCGCAGGCAGGTCCGCCCCGTCCTCGCGCAGGTAGCGGATCACGTCGTGGGCGCCCTTCGAGAGCATCACCAGCACGACCGCGTCGGAACGGTCGAAAGCTTCGCGCAGACGCGCGGCGATCAGCGCGGCGTTCTCCTCCACCGCGCCGCGGGCCTCGGTCTCGACGAACGAGGTGGAAAACCCCATCGCCCGCGCGGTCTCCGCCGCCCCGCGCAGGCATTCGCGAGTGCGGTCCTTGCCCCCGCGATTGGACGCCTTCGTCCCCGGCACGACGGCGATGGCGATGCGGGCCCGGCGGGAGGCCGGCAGGGCGGCGACCGAATCGGGCAGGACGAGGCCGGGATCGCGGGTGGTGCGCATGACGCGACGTTCGATCACCCCTTTCGAATCGTCGCGAGCCGCGAGACCGGCGACGAGTCTCTCCTTCGCGGCGGCGAGACCCTGTTCGCGGGTGAGCTCCCGCACCTCGGCGAGCAGGGCGCTCCCCGCCTCGCTTCCGACGAAAGCGGGCGGGGCCTCCCGCGAAACGCACGAGGCGAGCAGCCCCGCGAGGCAGAGAAAGGGAAACGCCGCCCGGACTTTCATTCCTCCTCCGTTGCGCCCATGGGATAGACGTCCTCCATCGCTTCCTGCCATCTCCCCGTGAGCAGGGCATGGATGCGCTCCTGCAGCTCACCGGGCAAATAGCGGTCCCCGTCCGGCGAGGTGCGCACGAGACGCCGCGCCTCGCCCATGTCTCCGGCGGCGACAGCGGCCTCGATCAGGCGGAGGCGCACCGACCAATCTTCGGGGGCGCGCTCCAGTTCGGCGTAGAATTCCTCAAGATCCGTTCTCATCGGGCGTGAAAGATTGCCCGAACCACGCCCGTATGTCCATCCTGTCTTTGCCAAAAAGGTTATCGTTTGTTTGAACAATTCCGTTTATGGGGAAACTTTGGATGGATTGATTTCTCGACCCATGCGTGCGATACGAACCCTACTCCTCCTCGCTGGCGCGGCATTTGCCTCCGCCACGGATGCCTCGTCCCAGGATCTCAGCGGTGCGATCCGCGCACAAGCCACGAAGGTCAACAAAGGCATCGCCAACTGGTATGCCGCCCGCAACTACCAGCCCGTCTGGAGCGGCGAATACATCGGTGGCCTCGCCCAGTTCATCCAGGCCCTCGACGCCCACGGCCTCTCCCCCCAGCTTTTCCGCTTCTCCGATTGGGACGCGCAATGGCGCAACCCCAGCCCCGACCCGAACAAGCGCGCCGAGGTCGAGGTCGGCACCACCCAGCTCGCCCTCTACGCCATCCAGTCGCTCGCCTACGGCTTCGTCGATCCCATCACCGTCCACTCGAAATGGGCCGCCATGCCCCGTCAGGTCAGCTCCTACCAGTTCCTCGACGAGGCCCTGCGCCAAGGCCCGGCCCGCTTCACCGCCACCCTGCTCGATCAGGTACCTCCTCAGGACTCCCGTTACGCCGAGATGGTAAAAACCCTCGCCCGCTACCGCCAGATCAACGCCATGGGCGGGTGGCGCGACCTGCCTGGAACGGCCGAGCCCGCCGGCCCCGGCTCGAAATACCCCGAGCTGGGTCTCCTCACCTCGCGGCTCCAGGCCGAGGGCGACCTGCCCGGCGGAACCGCGAAGAGCAAAAAAGGCACCATCGACAACCGCACCGGGGACGCGATCAAGTCCTTCCAGTTCCGCCACGGGATCGAGCCCGACGGCTTCATCGGTGCCTCGACCTTGGAGGAGCTGAACGCCGACACCTCGCACCGGGTCAACCAGATCATCATCAACATCGACCGCCTCCGCTGGATGCCCCGCACCTGGGAGGACCCCGAGCACATCGAGGTCAACATCGCGGAGAACGCCCTGCGCGTCTACCAGGGCAACCGCGAGACCTCCGTGATGCCCGTGGTCGTCGGGAAGAAGGGCGTCAGCGAGACCCCCGTCTTCCACGGCAAGGTCCAGGACGTCTATTTCCGCCCCACTTGGAACGTGCCGACCTCCATCGCCAGGCGCCTCCTCGTCCCCGCGGCCCTCGCTTCGCCGGAAGGCGTCGAGGGCTACATGCGCAGCCACAACTACCAGATCATCTCCTCCTACGGCTCCAACACGGTGCATTCCAACACCGCCGACAACCTCAACAAAGTCGCGGCGGGCAGCCTCTACATGCGCCAGGGCAGCGGGCCGAAGAACTCGCTCGGCCTGATCAAGTTCATCTTCCCCAACGATTCGGCCGTCTATCTGCACGACACGAACATGCCCGAACTCTTCCAGCGCGCCGACCGCGACTTCAGTTCCGGCTGCGTCCGCGTCGCCCGCCCCGTCGAGCTGGCGAACTTCATCCTCCGCCACAACCCCGGCTGGAACCCCGAGAACATCCGCGCGACGATGGACGACCCCAACGTCAACGACCGCCGCGAGCGCCTCAACAAAACGCTCTCCGTCTACCTCGTCTACTGGACCTGCACCATCATGGGCGACGGTCGCGTCCGCTTCGACCGCGACATCTACGGCCACGACGCGACCATGTTCCAAAGGTTCGGGTTGCGGTGATTGGGGTGCCTACGGAAGACGCGGAAAGGGTTGGCGAGGGAAAAATCCGAAATCCGAAGCTCGAAATCCGAAGTGGTCGACCGCTGATTGACGCTGATCTCCGCTGATTTTTTTTGGCTTCGGATTTCGGGTTTGACCAAGGAGGGCGGGCCGTTGGCCCTTCCGCGGGAGGCGACGGGCATCACCGGGGCCTTGCCCCGGTCTGGTATGGAGCGGGCCGTTGGCCCTCGACCCGAGCAAGAGGCACATCGTCCCAAGGGCCAAAGGCCCGCCGTGATTCCAGCCCGGGGCATCGCCCCGGGAAAACGGTCCCCCAAACCAGAAAGGGCCAACGGCCCGACCCATCTCGCCTCGCCGATCTTTCAGCCGCCATTCATCGCTCCGACGACGAGGGAACGACGACGACGACGGGACGAAACCCGATGCGGTTGTTCCGACTCTCGGGTGTAAAGCGACCGCGGTAGGACGAGAGCAGATAGCCGCGCTCGTGATTAAACCAGGAACCGCCGCGCATGACACGCTCTTTCCGTTCATCTGAAGACCAATCCTCGCAGTACTCCCACACATTGCCGCCGAGGTCATGGAGGCCGAAGGCGTTCGGCGCGAAGCTCATCACCGGCGCGGTCGTCGGAAAGCCGTCGTCGTAGTCGCCCTCGACATACTTCGCATCGTCGAGGGGGCCTTGGCTTGGCGGCTCGCGTCGCTGTAGTTGCCCGCTCCCGCTGGCGGGGGCCACTCGCCGCCCCAGGGGAAGGCGTCCTGAGGCTTGAAAACGGTCTCGGGCGTGGTGTCGTCCCCCCACTCCTCCTGGTCGCCGATGCCCACGGCGAGGCTCCATTCGCGGTCGGTCGGCAGGCGGTAGGTCCGGCCCTCCTTCTGGCTCAGCCATTCGCAGAATTTCCGGGCATCGTCCCAGTTCACCCGCGTCACGGGGTGGTCCTCGCCGCCCCGCTTGATCTCGAAGCCGTCGTTGGTCTGGGTCTTCCATTGGCCATCGACAGCCCCCTTCGCTCGTTTGGCGTATTCGGCGTAGTCCTGATAGCGCACCTCGTGGATGCAGAAAAGCACGTCCGTCCCCGGCACGGGGGCGAATTTCATCTTGAGGCTGTTTTCGAAGGGCTGCTCCTTGGTGGCGCGGGCAAGCATGGGATCGACGCCACGCGTGGCGGGCGCGGCGGCGGCCCCTCCGCTGGGCGTCGTTCCAGAGGATTCCGGTTTGGCGACGGGTTCGGGCTTCGTGTCGGGCGGCAGCTCGATCCAGGCGAGGTGGCCGATGTCGGGGGAGTCGCGCAGCCCGGCGTAGGAATCGAGGTCGAGCACGGAGCCGAGAGTCTGGATCTTCGCTGGCAGCGCCGATTTCTGGCTCCAGCCTATCCATGTGCCGTCGTCGCGTTGCGCGGTCGAACCATGGATGCGGACGAAGGGGCCTGCTTCGTTCTTGAGCGCTTCATACGCAAGGGAGGCGATGCTGTATGCGGGGCGACCTTCGTCGTCACAAGTGAAGACTTTTCCTTCGGCGGTTAAGAATACAAAGGGTTGGCCGGGACCCACTCGCAGATCGACCACTTTCACGCCTTGGAGCTGGGCGAAGGAAACCGACTTCTTGGTGCGGCAGTTCCACATCAGCACCTCGCCTTTGTCAGTCAGGAAGGCGAAGGTATTGGTTGCCGCTCCCGCGAGGATCCGGTTCCCTGCCAGGAAGTCGTCCGGCGGAGGTGCGTAGTCTTGGGGCAGCCTGAAAGCTTCGAACTTGCCATCCTCCCCGTAAACCAAGCCTCCCCGGTAGCCGTGGACAAAGCCGGCGGGCTTCTTGACGATCCGCGAATCCAGGAGTTCGGAACCGTCCGGGTGGTAGAGGGTGCCGTTCCTGCCGAGGTAGGTTCCCATCTCGCCAAGGCTGGTCCGGGCGACGTTTCTGGGCTCATGGACTTGGCCGAAGTTGTCGCGTAGCCCGACGACGACGATGTCGCCGTTCTTCCGGGTGGCGAAGAGGTACTTCTGCGACCCGAGGACCCCGAGCAGGCTCAAGCTCACGTAGTCGTCGTATTTGGCGGCCCTCGCGGGCAGTTCGATGTCGGCCCCCGGCTCGGGTCCACCCCAGAGCCGGAGCCGGCCACCGCGCTCCCGGGCGCGGTTGAGCCAATCTGGCGAAGCAGGGGAAGCCACCGCAGCGGGATCGGGCGGTGTGGCAGCGACGCCGGACTCGTTGCGGGCAGGAGTGCCCGCGCTCCCTTCGCGGTAGGCGAGCACGGCCTGCGCCTCGTCGAAGCGGCGCTCGCGCGTCAGCCCGACTTCCAGCGACTGCAAGGATTGTGCCAGCTTCCCGTCGAGGTCCGCACGGATC
>DDTJ01000065.1 GCA_002344525.1 Akkermansiaceae bacterium UBA2367 | reverse complement strand
TACAACTTTATTTAAAATGCTCTAGACTCACCCGCTACGCCATTCAAGGCCCGGCACCACTCTGCGCATGGTGCCGGGCCTTGGATTTTGGAATCGGGATGAGAACGCCGTTCGATTCGCAACGAACAGAGAAAGGCGTCGCCCCCTTCCCCGCTTGCAGGCCCGCCCCCGGCTGGTAGGGTTAGTTGACCTTGCCAGACGAAAGATGACTCTCGACAACGACAAGATTGACCGGGCGGTGTTGGCCTTGTTGTCCCTTGGCCTTCACGACGGCGTTCGCGCTTGGAAGGGTTTCGACTGGGACGCGATGGACCGTCTGCATGAGAAGGGATTCATTCGCGATCCTCGGGGAAAAGCCAAGTCCGTCGTGTTTACGGAAGAAGGACTGGCGGAGGCGGAGCGGTTGCTTGAGGAGAATTTCTCGTCCGACTCATGATCGTGGGCACCGGACGATGGCGTCTCGTTTGTCGGTCCCGTTGACCTCCCCTCGCCCGGCTGCGACATGGAGACGGGACACATCCTGCGGGATAAAGCTCCTGCCGCAGAAACGTCTGTCGCCAACGCATCCTCTTTCTCCGGACTCGGGAGTCCGTCACCGGAACTGCGCGGTTTTGAAGAAGCCCTCTACTTCCTTCTTCGCGTTCTCTTTGTTAGAGGCGGCTCTGAGGCTGTAGCTGGCCACCGGTTTCCCGGGCAGCTCGACCGGAAAGGTCACGGTCGTAAATTCCGGGGCGTCGGCTCCGCTCTCGCTTCCCGACTGGTAATAGTGGGTGGGCTTGCCGAGCACGGTCGCCGTCTTCCAGTCTTGGGAAAATTCCGGCACTCTCCCGTCCGGCAGGGGGTAGGCTCCGCTGTAGGTCGGGGCGACGGGTCCGTCGGTGTCGACTCTGTCGGGACCGCCGGAGATGGAGAGCGACTCGAAACTGGCATTCGGGTCCACGTAGCTCAGCCGATAGCTGCCGTCCTCGTACACGCTGACCGTGGGCTTCCCCCAGCGGCGCTCCAGCTCGGGAGAATGCAACAGGGGAATCTCGATATCGGCCAGATTATTGCTTTTCTCCCGCTGCGCCGCGACTTCCGTCCCGCTGGAGTCCTTGGGGTTTGGGTCGGAAGCGCAATGGGCCAGCAAGAGGGGCAAGCCCAGCAGAATGGCGATTCTTCTCATCGGTGACGATGAAGCGAATCCAGAAGAATCACGAGCCGCTGACCATGGTCTGGAGCTGCTCGATCTCGCGGATGAATCCCGGGTAGCTGGTCTCGATGCACCCGACATCCCGGATCACCGTCTCGCCCTCGGCGAAAAGGCCGGCGATGGCGAAGGCCATGGCGATGCGATGGTCGCCGAGGGAGTAGATCTCGGCCCCTTTCAGCCGGGCACCGCCGACGATCTCCATGCCGTCGGCGAACTCCTCGACGGTCGCGCCCATGCGGCGGAGGCTCTCGGCCACGGTGGCGATGCGGTCGCTCTCCTTCACCCGCAGTTCGTGGGCGTCGCGGATCACGGTGCGGCCCTCGGCGAGAGCGGCGGCGACGGCGAGCACGGGGATCTCGTCGATCAAGGTCGGGATCTCGGCCCCGCCGATTTCGGTGGCGGACAAACCGTCGCCGACGACCTCGATGGAGCCCATCGGCTCGCAGCCCGACTCGTCGACGCGCTCGACAATTCTCGCCCCCATGCGGGCCATCACCTTGAGCACACCGACGCGGGTGGGGTTGAGTCCGACGTTCCGAATCACGAGCCTGGATCCCTTGCTCGCGGCGGCGGCGACAATCCAGAAGGCGGCGCTGGAGATGTCGCCCGGCACCTCGATGTCGCGCGACTCGGGCGTCTGACCGCCCCAGATCGAGACGGTGTCACCCTCGCGGACGGTTTTGACGAGGAGATACTCGAGCATGCGCTCGGTGTGGTCACGGGAGGGATGGGGTTCGCTGACGCTGGTCCGCCCCCCGGCGGCGAGTCCGGCGAGGAGGATGGCGCTTTTCACTTGGGCGCTGGCGACGGGGGAGTCGTAGTGGATGGCCTCAAGCCTCTCCCGGCCCGTGATCTTGATGGGCGGGGTGCGGCGCTCGCCCTGGCCCTCGACCTTGGCACCCATTTGTTCCAAGGGGATGGCGATGCGGTTCATGGGCCGCTTGGAAAGCGATTCGTCGCCGACGAGGGTGACCTCGAAAGGCTTCGACGCGAGGATGCCGGCGAGGAGGCGCATGGTCGTGCCGCTGTTGCCGCAGTCGATGGGCTGGCCGGGGTCCTTGAACTCGCCGCGGCAGCCGTGCACGCGGAGGCGGGTGCCATCCGCGTCGAGCGGCTCGATCTCCACGCCCATGGCGGTCAGGGCACGCATCGTGGCGAGGCAGTCCTCTCCGGCGAGGAAGCCAGTGATCTCGCAGGGGCCGTTGGAGAGGGCCGCGAACATGAGGGCGCGGTGGGAAATGCTCTTGTCCCCGGGGACGCTGAGCTCCGCCGAGAATTTTTTGACTTTTTTGACGTGGAGATAGGCCATGCTGAAAAAGGTTCGCGCGACTCAAAGAGGGTCCGCCGACCCCTGCGACGCAGGCGGGGGCGCGAGGGTTCCGCGAAGGCGGCGGGCTTCGCACAACAAGTCGCGGAGGCGGTCGCTGTCAAGCGAGTCGAGGGCCTCCCGCCAGCTTCGCAACTCCGCGAGGTAGGTGTCAAGGCGGCGGGAGACGGCTTCGCGGTTGTCGTGGAGGATGCCAGCCCACATCTCCTCGGGACCGCCCGCGACGCGGGTGGTGTCGCGGAAGCCGCCGCCGCTCAACGCCGACGCCCCGTCCCTCGCGCCAAGGACGGAACGGGCCAAGGCGGCTGCGACGAGATGGGGCAGGTGGCTGATCCCGGCGACGAGATCGTCGTGGCGGTCGGGATCGAGGAGGGTGACGCCCCCGCCGAGACCCTCCCAAAAACTCGTCAGCCGATTGATATCGAGGCGCTTGTCCTCCTGCCCGACGGACGTCAGAATGACGGCGGCCCCTTCGAAGAGATCCGCCGCAGCGTGGTCGAGGCCCTTTTTCTCGGACCCGGCCATGGGGTGGCCACCGAGGAACTCCCCTCCCCTCGCTCGCACGAGCGGGCCGATCTCACGAACGACCGGCCCCTTCACGCTGCCCACGTCGGTGACGAGGACGCGGCGGCCATCGACCGGATCGAAACGGGGGATGCGCTCGACGACAGCGGCCATGTGCCCGGTCGGCATCGCGAGGACGACGCAATCGGCTCCGGCCACGGCCTCGGCGGGGTCGTCCGTGGCCAAGTCGACGAGGCCGGGGCGGGCGCGCAATTCAGCGACCGATTCGGCCCGGCGGGTCCACGCGGCGAGGGCCGTTCCGGGCCAGCGACGGCGGATCGCCAAAAGGAGGGACCCGCCGATGAGGCCGGGCGCGAGGACCGCGACACGGCGGAACGGGGCTTCGCGATCCGTGCTCAGGGAACCTTGAAGTAGATTTTCTTCCCGGGATTGTTCGGATCGGCGATCTGCACTTGGGTGCCACGCTTGAGCGGCTGCCCGGTGGGTTTCCCCGAGGAATCGTATTTCTCGATGGATATCTGCCCGAGCGCGGCGTTCGCCCCCGGCAGGGTCACGGCGAGGGGGTTGCCGGGGACGGCGTTGGCGTAGGGCATCTCCGAAACGGTGGGCGTCGAAGGCGCGGGCGGAGGGGTCGGCTTCTCCGGTGCGGGCGGCTTCGGCTGGTTGGAGGCGTCGATGTCGCGCACGTCCCGCAGCCCCGGTGTGGCGGGGGCTTGGGGGTTCGCCCCTTGGGCGCCGGTGTAGCCGAAACGCCCGCCAGCTTGGTCGGGTGCTCCGGGAGCGGGTGGCTGGCCCGGCTCCCCATACTGCGCAGGGGGCACGGGGTCCGTGGGAATGGGCGGCTCCGGCCCTCTCGTCTTGCAAGCGGAGGCCAAGGTAGCGATTCCAGCCAAGCACAGGGCGGAGCGGGAGAATTCGAATTTCATAGAAGACGGACGGAGGATGGAAGCGGGGGATTCTAACAAAGTTTTTAACCTCCCAAATAGAAAACTACGCCGAAATTGACGGTTTTGCGATGAAAAATCCTGGAACTCATTCGGCATATCCCGGTTTTTCTCAAAAAAATGGCAGCTTCCAGCGGCTGCGGTTTCCATCGGCCCGCTCATTCCGCCTTCAACTCCCGGAACTCCCCTCCGGTCTTTTTCACAATGCGGGACCATTCGTCCTTGTCGCCGGGCTTCGGTTGGAAGGCGATGAAGTGCAGCGGCACTTTGCCTCTGGCGCTTTCGCCGAGCGCTTCGACGGCTTTCTTGATTTCATCGTAGGGCACGTTGCTGAAGCCGCCGCCGCCTCCCGGCCGCCACTGGAAGCTGGCGTCGGAAATCAAGAAGACCACGTCAGGCCGCATCGCGGTGGCCCGCTCCAGCACGCCGACGACTCCGGTGCGGTTGCTGACCACGCCGGAGGCGGAGCCGCCCATGGTCCCGCTTTTGACCCATCTGTCCCGCACCCATTGCCGGGCCAGCTCCTTGTTCCCCGGCGTCGCCGCGACCAGATCGTCGGTGAAGGGCAGGTAGTTCCCGGTGAACTGGATCAGGGAGAACTGCGCCGCGATGGGAAGAGTGTCGAGGAGCTTCAGGGTCTCCTCCTGGATGCGCTCGAGCGGGATGCCGGCGGCGTTGGCCTTGTTCACCACGCTGGCCGAGACGTCGAAGAGCAGCAAAACACGTTGTCCCTGTGTCTGCACCCCGAAGAAGCTCATCCCCCGCCCCGTGCCGCCTCCTCCGGAAAGCCCGCTCCCGAGGCCGGAGCCGAGCGCGGCGCTGCCGACGAGTCCGCTCACTTGGTCGGAGATCAGTTCGGAGGGATCGAGCGGCAGCACTTGGTCGAGGTCGAGGCGCGGCAGATCGGGCAAGGCGAAGGCGGTGGGGCGCGTGCTGACGAGCTTGTCGTTGAAGACCGGTTTCGGGGCCATGGCCTCGTGCTTGGCCACGTTCATCTTGTGCTCGGGCGTCTGCGGCGGGATTTTGACGATTTTCTTCACCTCGAAGCGGGCCTCGGGCCGGGTGAAATGCTTCGCCACGGTCCAGATGCCGAAGACGAGCAGAAGGACGAGATGGACGACGAGGCTACCGACGAGGATGGTGGCGACGAGACCGAGTCGCTGGCTCCGCTCCTTCGCGGCGCCGTCGGGCCGGGGGCGGCGCCTCTTCTTGGGAGGGGGCGGCTTCGGGCTCTCAGGCTGGAGGGAAATGGAGATCTCACTCATCGTCGGGTCCGGCGAGGGTCACTCCCTTGATGCCCGCCTCGGCGCAGGCGTTGAGCACATCGACGAGGCGCTGGTGGGGCACCTCGTCGTGGGGGGCGAGGGTCACGAGGGCCTCGCTGCGGGCGCTCTCGGCGGAAAGGCGGAAGCGGGTCAGCACCGCCCGCAGCTCGGGCAACCCGGCGCTGCCGGGCGAGTCGAGCTGGCGCTCGTTGAGCACGACTTGGCCGGAAGGCTCGATGGCGACGCGGGCCTCGTCAGGGATCTCGACGGCCTCCTCCTGCGCGACTTGTCCGGGCAAGCCCATGGGGATGTCGCGCTCGGGCCGGACGGGCTTGGCGGAGACCATGAAAAAGACGAGCAGCAGGAAAACCATGTCGATCATGGGCGTCATCTGCATCTCCACGGCTTGGGGTTTTCTGGTGCGTCTGCGTCTCATCGAGGGTGAAGAGGGTTGGGTGGGGGATGCGACCCTGTGTGATCTCAATTCTCATGCACGCCGAAGATCAAATCGATGGCCCCGGCCTCGGCGGCCATCTCGACGAACTCGCGGATGCGTTTCGACGGGGTGCTTTTGTCGGCCCGCAGGTAGATCTGCAAAGGGGGGAAGTCGCGGAACTTCGCGCGCAGGTGGGCGAGCACCTCCTCGTCGCTGGCGGGGCGGTCGCCGATGTGGAAGCGGCCCTCGCCGTCGAGATTGATGACATCGCGCTCGATCCTCTCCGGCGCGGCGGCGGTCGCGGCGACGGGCAGACGGATCGGCACGCTCAACTCCTGCTCGGTGATCCTCTGGGTGACCATGAAGAAGATGAGAAGGAGAAAGGTCATGTCGATCATGGGGGTGAGCTGGAAGCTCACCTCGTTCTGCGTTCCCCGGCGGCGGCGCGTCATCGAAGCGTTCTTGGTTCTTTGTCCTTGGTTCTTGGTCTCACTCGGCGGGGGCGGCCTCCCCAGCAGGCTCCGCGGCGCCTTGGAGGCGGATCTCGCCGGAGAGGATGTCGATGGCGAAGCTGGCGTGCTTCTGCACCGTGGTCATCACCCCGGCCAGCTTGTCGCGGAAGAAGAAGTAGAAGAACATCGCCGGGATGCCCACGATGAGGCCGCCCGCCGTCGTGACCATCGCCACCTTGATGCCCGAGGCGAGCCCCTTGGCGTCGCCGCTCTGCGAGGCGAGGGCGTCGAAGGCCTCGATCATGCCCCAGACCGTGCCGAGCAGCCCGATCATGGGGGCGAGGGTGGCGAAGATGTTGAGGTAGTTCACCCATACCATCTGCCGGTGCTCCTCCTCGTCGAGGGCCTCGCCGGCGGCATCGACCATGCTCGCTTTGTTGGCGAGGTCGCGGTCGAAATTCACCTTCAGCAAGGCCCCGGCCATGACCCGCGCGTAGCTGCTGGGGTGGGCTTGGCAGGCGCTGTAGGCGGAGACGACGTCGCGCGAGGCCATGGCCGCGTTGACTTGATTGACCAAGCCGGGCGGGGCCATCCTCTTTCGCGAGATCTGGACGAAGCAATAAACCACCGCCGCGATCGTCCCGACGGAGCAGAGGAGGAGGACGTGCATAAAGCCCCCTCCCTGCTTGTAGAGGTCGAGGGCGGAGACATCCTGCGCGACGGCGGCGGGAGGGGCGGTCGCGTCCTGCGCGAGGAGGGGCGCGGCGAGGAGGGCGGTCGCGAGCGCGACGGGGATTTTTGGCAGGTTTGTCAGGCGTTTGGTTCGGTTCATGGATCGTCGGCTGGGGGATGGGAAAGGGACTGGAGGCGTTTCGCGGCCTCGGCGGCGAAGGAGCTGGCGGGATAGAGCTTGGCGAGGTCCTCCCAGCGGGCCTTGGCCTCGGCAGATTCGCCCGCGAAGAGGTAGAGTTCGGCAGCGGAGAGCAAGCCCCGCGCCGCCGCTTCCTCCAAGGTCGGGTGGAAGAGGGAGGGATGCAGGAAGCGGTCGAGGGCGCGGTGGAAGAGTTCGTGACGTCGCGGTGCCACCTCGTCGTCCTCCTCCCAGCGGGGATTCTCTTCTTCGAGGACACGGAGGGCGGCGAAGTCGGCGAGGGCGAGGCGATGCCCAACCTCGACAAGTAAGGTTGCGTCCCCGGATTGGTCGGCGACGGCCTTGGCCTCGAGCGCGGCGTTTTCCAGATCGCCTTTGGCCATCAGGGCGTGGACGCTCCCCCGTCTCGCAGCGGCGGCATCCTCGGCCGACCAAGCCCGCGCGAGGACGAGGTCGAAGATCGACAGGGCTTTGTCTGGTCCCTGCGCGGTGCCTTCGCGCAACAGGGCCGCGCCGTAGGCGAGACCGTAGGCGGCGGTGCGGGAGCGGGGCCGATGGAGGTGGGGGAAATGAAGATCCCACCATGGCTTCAACTCGGCGGCGGTGGCGCTGCCGCGTCGGGCGAAGACTTCCGCCTCGCCCGCGTGGAAGCCGAACTCGATGCGCTCGACCTGCTCCGCTGGGAAGGTGCGCCGCGCCGATCCTCCGCCCGCGCCGGGCAGGGTGACGTTGACGATTTTGTCAGTGAGGCTGTCGATACGGCAGGAGATGGATTCGCCGGACTTCAGCCAGATCGCGTCTTGTGCCGGGGCGGTGGTGGCGAAGAGGAGGAGGGCGGCGAGCACATAAACTCCACCTGCCCGGATTCGCGAAAATTCGCGGCCATTAGCGACCATTCGCGTCAAAAAAAGCAATGGGGAACGCGAATCGCCGCGAATGAAGGAGAATACTCGAAAAAGCCCACTCATAACGCCCCCTCCTCCCCCGCTGCCCTATCAGGAAACTCGCGCCGCAGCGCCTCGATGCGTCCCGCCGCTTCCTTCGCCTCGGCGAAGGACCGCAAATCCTCGCGGGCGACAAGCTCCTCGTAGGTCTCCAGCGCCTCGCGCCCGAGCTTCATCTTCTCCAGCGACTGCCCCCGCTCCCAGTAGGCTTTCGCATTCCATTCACCGAACTTCCCGTAGGCGACGTAGAGCCTTTCGAAATAGACGATGGCTTTCCCGTGGTCGCCGCTCCCGGCGTGGGACCGCCCCAGCCGCAACAGGGCCTCGGCCTTGACGGAGGCGGTGACGCTGGCGGTTTCGAGCGTCCTCTCCAAAGTCGCCCGCGCGGCGTCGGCGCGACCGGCCGACTCGTGGAGATCCGCTGTCTTCAAGCGCACCTCGCCGAGCCGGACCGAGGCGGCGGTCTCGCGCTCGAAACGCTCGTAGTATCCGATGGCCCGCTCCGCATCACCCTCCTGCACGGCGATCTCGCCGAGGGCGAGGTAGATGCGGTCGCGCTCGACGGCGCGGGGATACCATTTGCGGATCGCGGTGAACAGCTCCTTGGCGACGAGACGGTTGCCCGAGACGAGCTGCGCCTCGGCGACCGCGACGGCGAGGGTTGGCTCGTGCTTCTTCGGATCGAGCCATTTCGCGAGATCGAGCAACTCGGTGCGGGAGCGGTCGCCCGTGGTGACGAGCGAAATGGCCCAGCCCGCCCGCAGAGCGAGGGTCGTCCGACCCGAGACGGCGGCGCGGCTTTTCAACAGACGCAGTTTCGTCAAGAGATCCTCCCGCGCCTTCGCGCCACCGGAGGCATAGACCTTCGGCAAGCCCGCGAGCAGGTCCGTCATGGTGGATCGCGCGGGGTCGTCGCCGTGCTCCTCGATCGTCTTCCAGTAGATGTCGCGGGCCTTTTCGACCTTGTCCTCCTGCAAATGGGTCCAGCCGATCCAATAGACCGCCTCGGGGACGCGGGCGCTCGCGGGATGCTCGGCGACGAAGCGCTCGAAATGCGCCCGCATCGCCGGAAGCTCCTCCAGCAGCTTGAGGGCTTTGCCCTTCTTGAACCAAGCGTCTTCGAAATAGCGCCCCGATTCGGGCCGGACGCGCTCGTAGGCGGCGAAACCCTCGTCGTTGCGGCCCTCGCCGAAGAAGGCGTCGCCGAGGAGCAGGTTCGCCTCATCGACGAGCGGATCGCCGGGATGCGTCGAGACGAAGGCTTCGAGCCTCCGGATCGCCTCGGGATATTCGGCGAGGGAGAAGGTGCAGACGGCGACGCGGAAGACGGCCTCCTTGCGGTATTTCGGCGTCTTCCACCGTTTCAGGTAGCCTTCGAGATGCTCGCGAGCCTCGGCATGGAGACCCGAAAAGGAATGCGCCATGCCCGTCCAGTAGTCGGCGTCCTCGACGAGGTCGGAATCCGGGTAGCGCCGCTTCACCTGCTCGAACTGGTAGAGGGCGCCGTCGTTGTCGTCCTGCTGCAAGTAGAGGAAGCCCTGCATGAAGACCGCCTTGGCCGCGAAGGGATCGTCGGGGAACAGCTTCACCAGCTCCCCGTAAGCAAGCTGCGCGGCGCCGTGGTCGTGGGTCTCGCGGAGGGCTTCGGCTTTGAGAAAAAGCACCGCAGGGAGCGACTTGCCCTCCGCGCCGAAGACCTTCACGTAGCGGTCCGCCGCCTCCGCCGCGCGGGTCCAGTGCCGCGACTCCATCCAGCACTGCACCTCGGCGAGGCTGGCGCTTTCGACGACAGGATCGGGCGGCAGAGTCGCGAGCATGTCGCCGAGGATCAAGGCCGATTCGCGGTAGCGTCCCAGCCCTTGGTAGGCCATGGCGAGGCGCAGGCGCAGGGCCGAGTCGAAATGCTCCAGCTTGGCGAAGTTCTCCAACTCGCGCTGCGCCCGACCGAGGATGGCGCGTAGCTGGAAGACGGTCCCCTGCGTGTTGGGCCGCGCCTCCAGATCGGCGATGCGGGTTTCGATCTGGGAAATTTTCTGGTTTTGATAGTCAACAATCCGCTGCGCCGACCAGATGCGCTGGAGGCAAATGATGGCGTCGTGGAAGCGCTCCTCTTCAAGAAAATCCGCCCCGAGCTGGAGAGCGAGGGTCTGGAAGACGGCGACCTGCGTCATGCCCCCGAGATTCGCGTGCTCGCGGCGGATCACGGCGAGGGCCTCGTCGCGCTGGCCCGCCTGCATCCGCGCATGGAGCGCGAGGACAACGGCCCGGCCCGCCGCCTCGGGCGCGGCCTCGCGCACCTGCCGCAGTTGCGATTCGAGGAAGTCCGCCGCCTCGGCGGGGAAGCCCTGCATCAGGTAGAGATGGGCGAAGAGCAGCAGCGCCTCGTAGCGCTTGAAAGCGTTGTGCCGCTCGTCGGCCCAGTATTCGCCGAAGGCCCGCTGCGCCGCGACGAGTTCGCCGCCCGTCATCAGGCAGAGGCCGCGCCAGAAGCGCAACTCGTCGGAAAGCACCCTCTCGATTTTCGGGTCGAGAAGGGATTGGTCGATCCACTTCAGAGCCTCGTCGAATTTCTTCAAGCCGACCTTGCAGATCGCGACGAGGGGTCGGTGGAGACGGGCGGCTTCCTTCGCCTCCTCGGCCTCGCCGTAGTCGAGGATGAATTTCTCCAGCGGCTCCTCGGCCCCGGCGAAATCGTTCGCGAAGAAGGCGGCGCGACCGCGTTCCAGAAGCTGCGCCGGGCCTTCGTTCTCGATGGCGGGTGCGCTCCCTTGGGCGCAAAGCTCCACCCCGGCAGCCAGCCAGATCGGGAGGAGCAGAAGGGCGCGGTTCATCGGGAGCGCGGGAAAGCAGGTTTCCCGCCTCATGAAGACAAAAAATGGCCTCCTCCGTCAATGGAAAAGGGCGGCGGCGACCGTTTTTATTCTTCTCTGCGTCACCATTTGGGAATTGGGACAGCCACCCCATCCGCGAAAATCCGCGGGCATTTGCGGCCATCTGCGTTAAAAAGGGTGAATGACGCCGATTCCCAAGGATGGCGGAGCCCCCCCAAGCCCCTCCGCCGGACCGGATTCGTGGCCATTCGCGGGGATTCGCGACCATTCGCGTCCGAAAAAGCGAAGGAACGGGAAGGTTCGCGGAGCTTCACAAAACCCGCATCAACCACCGGGCTGGGACGTCTCCCCTTGAACTTCCGCATGGCTCCGCGACATTCGGATTCCGCCCGAGAGTGCATCATGACCGCTGTCCCCAAACACGCCACCACGGTCCGTCTTCCGAGGAAAGGCGCGTTCCAGATTCCAATGACCGTGCTTGCGGTGCTCCTTTCGCTGTTCCTTCTGTCCCCCGTCGTTTCGCGTGGCGACGAGGCGGAGCAGGGTCGCTTGCTGGAGGAAGTGCAGACCTTTTATCAGCAAAGGAAATACTCCGAAGGGGTTGCGGCGGCGGAAAAACTTCTGGAATTGACCGTCCAGTTGCAGGGCGATGATCATATCGAAACGGCGGTTTCCGGGAGCTGGCTAGCCGAGCTGTATCGCGTCCAAGGCCGCTACAATGAGGCCGAGCCGTTCTTCCGCCGCAGCTTGGAGATATACGAAAAGCAGATGGGAGCGGACCATCCCGGCACGGCAACCGCCCTGAGCAACTTAGCTGGACTCTATCAGTCCCAAGGTCGCCACGGGGATGCAGAGCCGCTCTGGCGTCGCAGTTTGCAGATTCGCGAGAAGCATTGGGGAGAGGATCATCTCCACACTGCGGCCTCTTTGGACAACTTGGCCGGACTCTACCGCACTCAAGGCCGCTACAATGAGGCCGAGCCGCTCTCTCGCCGTAGCTTGGATATCTACGAGAATCAATTGGGAACGGAGCATTCCAGCACTGCGACCGCCTTGGACAACCTTGCTAAGCTGTACCAAGATCAAGGTCGCTACAGGGAAGCTGAGCCGCTCTTCCGCAGCAGTTTGGCTATCGTGGAAAGGCAATTAGGCACCGACCATCCCGGCACGGCGGCCGTTCTGAATAACTTGGCTCTGCTGCACCAAAACCAAGGTCGTTACGGGGAGGCCGAGCTGCTCTACCGCCGCAGTCTTGATATCGCGGAGAGGCAATTGGGTAAGGAGCATTCCGACACGGCGACCGTTCTAAATGGTTTGGCTGGATTGTATCACTCTCAGGGCCGTTATGGCGATGCCGAGCCACTCTTCCGCCGCAGCTTGGAGATTCGCGAGAAGCAACTGGGCGCAAACCACCCCGATACGGCTGCTTCTCTGGAGAGTCTGGCTTTGCTGTATCACTATCAAGGATTTTATGGTGAGGCGGAGTTGCTCTATCGCCGCAGCTTGGAGATATACGAGAAAGAACTGGGGGTGGACCATCTCGACACGGCGAGCCCCCTGAACTACTTGGCTGAACTGTATGTGCGCCAAGGCCGCTACGAGGAGGCCGAGCCGCTCTTCCGTCGCAGTCTTGATATCGCGGAGAGGCAACTGGGTAAGGAGCATCCCGACACGGTATACTGCCTGAGCTGCTTGGCCATGCTGTATCGTGCGCAAGGCCGCTACAATGAGGCCGAGCCGCTCTTCCGCCGCAGCTTGGAGATATGCGCAAAGCAAATGGGAGCGGACCATCCCTACACGGCAACCGCCCTTTACAATCTGGCTTCACTGTATCAAGCCCAAGGCCGCTACGGTGAGGCGGAGCCGCTGCTGGAGCGCGGCATCCAGTCCACCGTCGCCCATTGGCGCGGGATGCTCGCCTACTTCAGCGAACGGGAATGCCTCGAATTCCAACGTTCTCAATACCCTCTGAATCCTTCCGGCAACCAAGGCTCCGGCAGGCTCGCCGCCGAAGCCCAACTGTTCTTCAAAGGAGCAGTCGTCGAGGCGATGAATGCTCGACGCGTCGCCGAAGACCAGTTGGTCCAATCTGAAAAAGGCCGTGAACTGCTCCAGCAACGCGAGGCTCTGCGCCCGCGCTACCAGAAGGCCGTGTTGGAGTTGGGAGCCGCCAACGACGAAACGAAATCCCTTCAACAACAACTGGAAGACCTCGACAAACAGGCTGCCACTTTGATCGGCGACAGCACCACGGCAGAAGCCCTCCTTTCGGTGGGCTTGGAGCCAGTGCGACAAACTTTACCCGAGAACGCCCGCTTGGTCGAAACCTTCCGCTACCATCACCGCGTCGATCCCAAAACATGGGAACCCCGCTACGCCAGCACCCTCATCTCCCCCACCGACGATCCCGCCTTCCTCTCCCACGGCGACGCCGAATCCATCGAAGCCGCCATCCGGACCTACCGCTCCCTCCTCGACGGCAGCCGGACCGACGCCACCCCGGAAGCCCTGCGCGAAGCCGAAACCACCCTTTACACCCGCCTCCTCGCCCCGCTGGAGGAGCATCTCTCCCCCGGCCAGACCGTGATCTTCAGCCCCGACGCCCAGCTCCACTTCATCCCGCTCGGTCTCCTGCGCGATGCCGACGGCAAAGCCTTCGCCGAAAAATACCAAGTCCGCTACGTCTCCAGCGGACGCGATCTGGTCAAGGAAGTGCCCCAACGCAAAACCACCGGCCTCAAAGCCTTCGCCCTCGGCAACCCCACCTACCGCGACAACGCCCCCCTGCTCGCCCTCGCCGAGGCGGAGGAGGACGCGAACCAAAACGCCCTCGCCAGCAATCTCCGTGCGGGCATGGGACAGGACAGCGGAAGCATCCAGTTTCGCCCCCTGCCCGGCACCGCCCGCGAAGTCGGCAGCCTCTCGACCCTGCTGCAAAACAGCGGCTACCAAGTCGCCACCCTCAGCGGCAAGGAGGCCACCGAAGCGGCGGTGAAACAGGGCATGGCCGGACACGACCTCATCCACCTCGCCACCCACGGCTTCTTCCTCAACGAACTGAAGACCTCCGCCGACGATGCCGACGCGCTCATCCGCCTCGGTCAGGACGACCCGCGTCCCAAAGGCCCAGTGCAGAACCCCATGTTCCGCAGCGGCCTCGCCCTCGCCGGAGCGCAAAGCACCTTCAACCTCTGGAAGAGCGGCCAGATCCCGCCTCCCGCCTCGGACGGCGTGCTGCTCGCCGCCGAACTGACCGGAATCGACCTGCGCGGCACCGACCTTGTCGTGCTGAGCGCCTGCGAGACGGCGGCGGGCGAATCCCTCGACGGCGAGGGGGTGATGGGCCTGCGCCGCGCCCTGAACGCGGCGGGCGCGACCAACGTCGTGATGACCCTCTGGCCCGTGGACGACGCGGCCACGGTGGAGGTGATGGAGGTCTTCTACCAAAAATACCTCTCCGGCATCCCCGCCGCCAAAGCCATGGCCGAAACCCAGCGCGAACTGCTGCCGCAGTGGGTCGAGCAGCACGGGGAGATCAAAGCCCTGTCGCGGCTTGCGCCGTTTCTTTGCACCAGTTTGGGGCCGGTGGAGTGAGGGGTGGTCCAGCCCGCTTGGAACCGCGTAGAGAATACGCGAAGCGGATAGCCGAAGGCAATCTCGTGAGAGCTTCTCCCCGGTCGGCGTTCCAAGGGACGCTCGTCGAAGTTCACGAACTTCGCTACGGCTCCGGGTAAAGGAACTGCCCACGGAAATCACTGAAAAACACGGAATGCTTCCAATACCAAACCCCTTTCCGTGAGATTCCGCGAGTTCCGTGGGCCTTCCCTCTGCATCCGGGCGATGGTAGAGAAGCTCGTGAGAGCTTCTCCCCGGTCGGTGTTTCAATGGATGCTCGTCGAAGTTCTCACGAACTTCGCTACGGCTCCGGGTGAAAGCGCGACGCCTCACCCGTCCCGCCGCCCCGCCTCGAAACGTCTCGCGCACTCGATCAGCTCGGCGGGGTCGTCGATGCAGTAATCGGGCCCCTCGGTCTCCATGGCGTCGCGCCCGTTCGTCCCCCAGCAGACGGCGAGGCTGCCGACGCGGGATTTCCGCGCCGCCTCCATGTCGCGGGTCTCGTCGCCGACATACATCGCGAGCGAGGCGTCGACGCCGGCCTTGCGCAGGGCGTTGAGGATGCGATGGGCCTTGCCGAAGAGGCTGACCCCGGCCTCGATGAAGAGGAAGCAGTCGAGCAGGCCGAAACGGCGCAACACGGAGCGGACGTTGTCGGCGGAGTTCGAGGTGATGATGCCGAGGCGGTAGCCTTCGCGATGCAACTCGGCGACGGCCTCGCGGGCGCCGGGGATCATCTCGACGGCGTCCATGCGCTCGTGGAGGATCTTGCGGATGCGCGCCCCGAGCTTCACCGCCATCAGGCTCGAAATGCCGAGCTGGCCGAGGAGGGCGCGGGTGTTCAGCTTGCGCATCTCCCGCACCTCGTCGGCGGTCACCTGCTTCAAGCCGTAGCCGGGAGCGATGTCATTGTAGATCCCGATACCCGTCCCGATCGTGTCGGCGAGGGTGCCGTCGAAATCGAAAATCAGCAATGGCTTGGCGTTTCCGGACATGGGAAGGTCGCACTGTCCGGGGGGACCGCGATTTGGGAGCGGTCAATCGACCTTCGCCCCCGTGACGCGGAGGGGGTGGCCCATGAAGGACTTTCCGTCGAGCAACTCGACCGCTTTCTGCGCCTCGGCGGTGTCGGCGAGATCGACGCGGAGCGTGCGGGTGAGTCCGTCGCGCCCGGTCTCCTCGCGGTGGACGATGGAGCCGATCCCCGCGAAGAGGTCGGTCACGTCCACCTCGTCGGCATCGGCATTGAGGGAGGAGACGGTGAGCGAAGGCGTCGTGACGGTCTCGATGACGAGGGCTCGCACCTGACGGGCGGGCTTGTCGATCTCGTCGCGATCACCGCGCTCGCCGCCTCGGGAGCGTCCGCCACGGTCGCGCTCGCGCCGTTCACCGCGCTCCCTGCGTTCGCCGCGTTCGGAACGCTCGGGACGTTCGGAAGACCGTCCCTCGGCGCGGCCTTCGCTCTTCGCCCCGGTCACGAGGATTTTGCGGCCTTGGAATTCGTGGTCGTGCAGCGCGGCGGCAGCGGCCTTGGCCTCCTCGACGCTGCCCATCTCGACGAAGGCGAAGCCCTTCGAGCGGGAGTCGCCGCGCGTCGCCACATCGGCCTCGACGACGCTGCCGTGGGCGGAGAAGAGAAGCTCCAGATCGGCCCCGGTGACCTCGTAGCCGAGGTTGCCGACATAGAGGCGGGGGGTGGTCGGCTCGACGGAGACGGCGGGGCGGCGCTCGCGCTTCCTCTCCTCGCCTTCCCTAGCCTCGCCCGCAGGTTTGGCGGGACGGGGTTCGCGGGCGGGCCTCACCTCCTTCGCCGAGGGCTTCGGTTTCGGAGCGGGATCGACGAGGCCGAAGGTGATGAGCTTGATGAACTTCTGGAAGGCGGTGGGCTGCGGCGCGGGCTTCGAGGATTCGCGACGCGGCTTGCGGGCGGCGTGCTCGGAAGGGCGGAATTCGTCGGGGCCGTCGCCCTTGCGCTCGCGCTGGCCGGAGGAGGAGCCTTGGCGGTTGCGGTCGCTGCGTTGACGGGAGCGTCCGCCGCTGCGGCCTTCGCCACGGGGACGCGGATTGCGTGGGGTCCGGCTTCCGCCGGAAGAGGAGTGTTGCATGGATATGGGAGTTCGGATCGATCCGGGGACTCCGCGAGAGGCGGGCTGGCCAAGGGCAGGGGGAAAGGATGGCTCCCCGCAGGGGTCGGGCCAAAAACCCCGGATTCGGCCTATCCTAGTGTATCCGCCCGGAAGGGCAAGCAATTAGGCGAGGATGCGGCAATTCCCCGGCGACGGCCTCGGGCGGCCTCAAAAGGGGATGTCGTCGTCCGACTCGCGCCCGTAGCCGCCGGGCGGTTCGCTCAGGGTGGGACTGCTATCGTCGAAGTGGCCGTCCTGCGCGGGGCGGCCTTTTCGCGGACTCCCGCCGTCCCCTCCCTCGCCGGGCCGCTCCAGCTTCCAAGCGTTGAGATTGACGTAGTAGCGGCCCTTGTATTCGTTGCCCCGGATGTCGAAATAGACCTTCACCGGGTCGCCGACGCTGAAATGGTCGATGAGGGAGGCTTTCTCCTTCACGCATTCGAACTTGATCGACTGGGGGAATTTCCCGTCCTCGACCTCGACGACGAACTCGCGCTTCGAAAAGCCGCTCGCGAAAGTCTGGGTGTCTTCGATGACCTTGACGGTCCCCTCCAATTCGTAACTCTGTGCCATGGCGATGTCTCCGGTCGGCAGATATGGCCCCGAATCGCCGCGAGGGAAAGGGGAAAAACGGAATGGAGAGGGAGATTTTCGGAAAGGCGGGCGGTCACGCTTCCGCAGCGCCGAAGATCCTCGTCCGTGATTCGTCCACAACCCAGAGCCGACCAGCGATCCTCTCGCTGCCGAAGAGGCGGTGGATGCGCGGGAGGATGGCGAGAACGCTCCCTTTGTCCTGCCGTTTCAAACGCAGGACGACGATTCCTGGATACGACTCCGGCGGGAAGGACCGGATATTCGCGAAATCCAGATCGCAAGTCACCAGAATCCGCCCCTCGCGTTGGCAAACCTCCGCGATCGATACATCTGAAGCGCCTCCGATCTGTTCTTCGAGCACCGAATGCGCATCGCAACCCTGCCGCCTGAAGAACTCGGCGGCTTCGACCGGAAGATTCTCGTCGGTTTTGAACCTCATGCCGCCGCAGAAGGAGTCTCGACGACGCGTCCTCTCGCGAGATCGGCGGCATAGGAAATCGCCGCTTTCAAATCCTCCGTCCCGATCGAGGGATAGCTCGCCAAGATTTCCTCCTCCGGCCATCCTGCGGCGAGATTGTCGAGCAAGACCGAGACCAGAACCCGCGTGCCCGCGATGCAGGCCTGACCGTGGCAGATGGCCGGGTCGAGAATGATACGGTTTGTCCAATCCATGCGGAAACCCTCGCCCGGACAGGGGGAACCGTCAAGAAGGCTTCCCCCCTTCCTCCCGGCGTGCCGCCTCACCCCTCGATGAGCCGATCCGCACGCGGCGGTCCGGGGGCCGGGCCGCCCTTCCTCGCGTTGATCTCGGTGATCTGGGTGTTCAGGGTGCAGAAGTCGTAGGCCCAGCCGACCGCGAAAAGCCCGCCGGTGACCAAGTAGAGCAGTCCGGTGAGCCATTTGCCCATGTACATCCGGTGGATGCCGAGGTAGCCGAGGAAGGTCTGAAGAATCCACGCGACGGAATAATCGACCGGGCCGATCCTGTAGCGCAGCTCGGCCTTCCGCTCCATGCCGGGGATGAGGAAGAGGTCCACGATCCACCCGACGAGGAACAACCCACCAGTGAGCAGCCAGATCAGCCCGCTGATCGGCTTGCCGAAGTAGAAGCGGTGCGATCCGGTGAAGCCGAAAATCCAGAGGACATAGCCGATCGTTTTGCTGTGGGTCGGTTGCATGGCGGGAGCATCGACGCGGGGCGACCCGCCGCCAATTACAAATCGACCACGGTTTTCCAAGAGACCTCGCCCATCCCCGGTCTTGTCAAGACCCTCGCCAGCCCGTAGGATCGCGACCGTCGCCATGAAACCCGCCTTCCTCCCCGCGCTCCTCCCCGCGCTCCTCCCCGCCGCCCTCCTGCTGCCTGCATTCGCGCAGGACGCGAAGGACAAATCCAACGGAAAGAAATCCTACGGCGAGCTGGTTAAAAACTGCGACATCACCGACGGGCTTTTCCCCCTCTACACCGACCGCGACGAGGGCACCGTCTACCTCGCCGTGAGAAACGCGCAGATCGGTCCCGAATTCGTCCATTTCAGCTACGTCCTCGACGGCGTCCCGGCCCTCGGCCTCTTCCGAGGGAAGTTCCTCGACGAGCAGGTCTTCGTCATCCGCCGCCACTTCGACCGCCTCGAATTCGTGGCGCGCAACACCGCCTTCCACTTCGATCCCGACAGCGCCCTCGCCCGCGCGGCCGACGCGAACCTCAGCGAGGCCGTCCTCGCCAGCCTCAAGATCGCCGCGACGACGGAGGACAAGACGACCCACCTCGTCAAAGCCGACGACCTTTTCCTGAAGGAGCTGCTCGCGCTGATCAAATGGCCCGTAAAGGACGAGGAAAAGGCGAAAAACCGCCTCGTCCTCGGCGATCTCTCGGCGGACCGGACCCGCTTCGCGGAGCTGCGCAACTACCCGGAGAACTCGCTCCTCCGCGTGAACTACGTCTACGAGAACAAAAGCCCGAAGGAATGGGGCGGCGACGAGATCACCGACGCCCGCTACATCACCATCGCCGTGCAGCACGCCCTCATCGCGATCCCGGAGAACGACTACCGCCCGCGTCTCGAAGATCCCCGCGTCGGCTACTTCTCCAGCCGCGTCACCGACCTGACCTCGAAGAAAAGCGCCAACTACCGCGACCCCATCCACCGCTGGCATCTGAAAAAGAAAACTCCCGGCGCGGAGAAGTCCGACCCGGTGGAGCCCATCGTCTGGTGGATCGAGAACACCACCCCGGTCGAACTCCGCGACACGATCCAGAAGGCGGTCGAGGCGTGGAACCCGGCCTTCGAATCCGCAGGCTTCACCAACGCCGTCGTCTGCAAGGTCCAGCCCGACGACGCGGACTGGGACGCGGGCGACATCCGCTACAACGTCCTGCGCTGGACCTCCTCGCCCGACCCGCCCTTCGGCGGCTACGGACCGAGCTTCGTCAATCCCCGCACCGGGCAGATCCTCGGGGCCGACATCATGCTGGAATACGTCTTCCTCACGAACCGCCTCCGCCTCCGCGACCTCATCGTCCGCACCGAGTCCGAAGGCGGCCTCGCCCCCGTGCGCGACGAGGGGCAGTTCCCCTTCCACCGCGCCCGCGACGGACGCGCCGCGCTCTGCCAAGCCGGGAACTTCCGGCAGGAGAACGCCATCTCCGCCCGCGCCTCCCTCGCCGTGGCCGGGGCGAGCCGGATCGAAATGGACGCCCTCGTCGAGGAGGCGCTCGTCGACCTCGTCCTCCACGAAGTCGGCCACACCCTCGGGCTGAACCACAACTTCCGCTCCAGCGCCCTCCTCTCCCCCGACCAGCTCCACGACAAAAACGTCACCGGCAAGCTCGGCGTGACCGCCTCGGTCATGGACTACTCCCCCGCCAACCTCTCGCGCGACCGGACCAAGCAGGGCCACTACTACTCCATCGTCCCCGGCCCCTACGACCATTGGGCGATCCGCTACGGCTACACCGAGACCACGCCGGAAAACGAGGACGCCGCCCTCGCCGCCATCCTCGCCGAATCGACCCGGCCCGAGCACGCCTTCGGCAACGACGCCGACGACATGCGCCGTCCCGGACGCGGCATCGACCCGCGCATCATGATCAACGACCTCTCCTCCGACCCCGTCGCCCACGCCATCGAGACGATGGAGCGCGTCCGCGAGACGACGCAGGGGCTCGCCGCCAAATTCCCCGTCGCGGGCGAGGGCTACCACGAACTGCGCACCGCCTTCACCACCCTGTTGCGCGACTACGAACGCGCCGTCGAAATTTTGAGCCGCCACGTCGGCGGCGTGCATCTCGACCGCTCCGTCCACGGCCAGGCGGGCGCGGCGGCGGCCCCCTTCCTCCCCGTCCCGGCGGAGGAGCAGCGGCGCGCCCTCGGGGCGCTGAAGACCTATGTGTTCGGCCCCGGCGCCTTCGACTTCCTCCCGCCCGATCTGATCGCGCGTCTGCAACTGCAACGCCGAGGCTTCGAGCACTTCGACCTCGAAGGCAACGAGGACCCGAAAATCCACGCCGCCGTCGCCGCGATCCAGTCCTCCGCCCTCAACCACCTCCTCCACGAGAACACCCTGCTCCGCCTCGTCGACACCTCGCTCTACGGGAACGCCCTCCCCCTCGCCGAGGCCATGGGTACGCTCGACGCCGCGATCATGGAAGGCCCCCTCGACAGCTTCCGCGAAGCCCTCCAGATCGACTACGTCGGGCGGCTCGTCCGCATCGCGGGCTTGAAGTCCGGCGGCAAGCATCCGCCGCAAGCGAAGAGCGAAGCCGTCCTCCTCCTCGAAAGACGCCTCCCCCCCGCCGGAGCCGCCACCGCCCACGAGACCTACCTGCGCCGCGTCATCGGCAACGCGCTGGAAGGGCGCTGACCCGCGACGCCCCGCCAACGCACGACCTTCCCCGTGCATCTCTACCTCCACATCCCCTTCTGCCGCCGCCTCTGCCCCTACTGCGGCTTCTACAAGCACACCCCCGGCAATCTCGCGAACCGCGCCTTCGTCGACGCCCTCCTCGCCGAGGCGGAGCGGAGCCGGGCGGCGGGCTTCGCTCCCGAGACCGTCTACTTCGGCGGCGGCACCCCCAGCCTGCTCAGCCCGGCGCTGCTGGAGCGGCTCATGCGCGGGCTGGCCGGGCGCTTCGACCTCTCCCGTGTCGCCGAGTGGACGATCGAGGCGAACCCCGCCACCTTCGACCTCGACAAAGCCCGGCTCATGCGCGAGCTCGGGGCCGACCGCGTCAGCCTCGGCGTGCAATCCTTCTCCCCCCCCGTCCTCGACACCCTCGGACGCGACCACAGCGGCGAGGAGGCGGTCGCCGCCTTCCACACCCTGCGCGAGGCCGGATTCCAGAACCTCAGCCTCGACCTGATGTTCTCCATCCCGGGGCAGGACGCCGCGCTCTGGCAAGCCGACCTCGATCAAGCCGCCGCCCTCGGCCCCGAGCATGTCTCCGCCTACAACCTCACCTACGAGGAGGACACCGAATTCCTAACAAAACATCAAAAAGGCGAGCTCGACGCCGACGAGGACCGCGACGCCTCGCTCTTCCACCAAGCCGCCGACTTCCTCGGCAGCGCCGGCTACCTCCACTACGAAATCTCGAACTACGCCCGGCCCGGCTTCGAGTCGCGGCACAACCGCGCCTACTGGTCCGGGGCCGACTACCTCGGGCTCGGCCCCGGCGCGGTCTCGACCCTCGGCGGGGAGCGATGGAAGACCCTGCCCGACACCGCCGCCTACGTCCGCGCCATCCTGGACGGGGCCGAGACCCGCGTCGAGATCGAACGCCTCTCCGAGGAGGACCGCCGCCTTGAGGCCCTCTCCATGCGCCTGCGCACGAGCGAGGGCGCCCCCCTCGACCTCCTCCCCGAACCGAACCCTCTCGGGTCGCTCATCGAACAGGGTTGGGTCGAGCAGCGGGAGGGCCGGGTCGTGCTGACCCGGGCGGGAAAAGCCCTCGCCGACCCGATCGCGGGAATGCTGGCGTGAGATTCCAGGCTGGACATCTGGAGCCGGGTGGATCAAAACTATCAAAAACTGCCTCCCCCCCATCCCCATGAGCCTCCTCCTGCCCCGCGAAGAATCCCATCCCGGCTCCCCTCCCCTCGCCCACCCCGCCGCCATCCTCGTTCTCGACGAGGACCCCGCCTTCCAGCTCGGCCTGAAGACCTTCCTCCGGGAATATGTCGGCTTCGAGAAAGTCTTCACCGCCCGCAACGGGCAGGAGGCGCTCGAACTCGTCCGCGCCGAGCCCGCCATCGAAGTCGTCACCCTCGACTACCCCGTGCCGGGGACGGACGGTCTCGAATGGATCGAAGCCCTGCGCGCCGAGACGGCGAACCCCCTCGCGGTGCTCATGATCGCCGGCCACGCCCCCGAGGGGATCGAGGCCGACTTCCTCGCCCGCGGCGACGGCACCCTTCTCACGACCCATTTCCTGACCAAGCCGGTGCAGTTCGAAAAACTCGAACCCCTCCTCCTCGACGCCCACGAGGAAGTCTATGCCGCGAGGCGAAAGGCGCGGCAATCGGTGGAACCCGGTGCCGCCTTCGCCGCCGATCCCGGCTCCCCCGGAGAACTCGCCGCCAGACTGGAGGCCCAATCCGCGCGGATCGCGGCCTTGGAGGAGAAGCTGGGCGCACAGCGCGGCCAAGGACGCGCCGGCCTCTGGAAATTCGCCTTCCTCCTCCTGCTCCTCTGGCTCGCGTGGCAGTTCGGACTCTTCGACCAAGCCAAGCCGTGGTGGGCCGAAACGAAGGAATCGATCAAAACTTCGGTGAAAGGCTACATCGAGAAATGGACAACGACGGAGGAGAAACCGTCCGCCCCATCGGCAGCTCCAGCAGCTCCAGCAGCTCCAGCACCCCCGGCGACCGAGGCGGAAGCGGAGGCCGCCCCCGTCCAGCCTCCCCGCGAAGTGGACGACGCCCTGTTTCCCCAGCCGGACGAACCGGGTAAATCGGACGCGGCGGAGTCGCCCGGACAGCCGCTCTGATCGTCGATCCCCGCGTTTTTCCGCATCGCGGCCCCACGCCGAAGATGAGGAAGGCCCACGGAATTCACGGAACGACACGGAAAGAGATTCGGGAAGGAAAAATTCCGTGCCATTCCGTGGATTCCGTGGGCAACCTCTTCAACAAGAGCCGCTCTTCCAATCACCCCGCCCTTTTGTAATCGCCTTCTCCCGCGAAAGATCGAACAATCTCCCCGTTCACCAATCCAACTCCGCATGTCCATGAATCCCGACGAACACGATCCCGCCCCTCGCGGCACGCGCGAGACTCTCGACGACCTCTCCCGCACCCTCACCGAAGCGATCCGCAAAGGCGGGCGCGACGCGCGACGCGCTTTCGAGGAAGGCCTTCCCAAAGTGAAATCCGAATTCACCAAAGGCCTCCACGACGTCGCCTACGCCGCCGGGTTCGCCGCCACCTTCGGAGCGACGCTGCTCCGCGAGATCACGCCCGACGCGCTCCGCGACGGTCTTCGCGAAGGAGCCGCCTCGGGACGCCGCGCCGCCGAACGGGTCGCCCGCGAACGCCGCGAAAAGGCCGAGCGCGAAGCCCGTGCCGGGGATGCTGGCGAAGCGGAGAGCGCTTGGGTTTGAAGGGTTTTGCCGCGAAAAGGCACAAGAATCACCCGTCTAACGTCAGGTCGCAGACGGCGGCAAAGCCGTTGTCTGTCGACCTTTTTTAGGCATGCGGCAGTGGTGTTTTGCGCCTGAAGGCGAGTCCGATCCAAGTGAAAAAGTTAAGCACTCCTAAACTGAACAATGGCAATTCGACCTGTCGATAAAGCGCGAATGCGCCTTCTGCGACTTGCGTCATGCCGGTAACGTCGGATCGGAGCATGTTGTGAATAGTTCTTATCTCCGAATGATCCTGCGTGCCTTTTTCGACGGAGTTGGCCATTAGGTAATCGAGGCGACCGAAGGATTCGTTCATTCTCACCTCCCCAGATTCAAAGCTCGGTTGAGCAGTTGGCGCAACGATCAGAATCCAAAGCAAAGCAATAAAATTCATTCCGGCAATAGTGGCGGGGAGTAGCTGGATTCTCATTTGTCCAACGCCTTTTTGTGCTCCTTGTGCCTTTTCGCGGCAAATCCCTTCGTCACGGTGCCGTCGCGACCGTCTCCGCCGTGAGCCGTTCCGCCGGAACCTCGGGGAAGGTCACCTTTCCCGTCGCGGCCCATTCCGTGCCGCGCTTCAGGGTTTCCTGAAAGCCGAGGCCGCCCATCGAGACGGTGCTGTGTCCGAGCGCGGTGTGGAAGACCCGGCCTTTGCCGTAGGTCAACGCCATCAGGAGCGGTTCCCATTCGCCCGAGCCTCCCGTGTCCTCGCTCGCGAAAGCGGCGGCGAGCACGGTGACGTTCTTCGCCGGGCCTCGGAGACGGTCGTAGAGCTCGTCCTGCGCGTGAAGCCATTTCGCGGGCAGCCCCTTCATCACGGGATGCTCCGCGTCCTGCGTCTCGACGACGAACTCGTGCTGCCGACCGTGCGAACCGCCGCGCCCCTCCACGGGATCGAGGGTCCACTTGCCCTCGCGCTTGCGCAGGTAGGGGCCGGAAAGCTCGCTGCGACCGCCCCAGCCGCCCACTCCGATGATCTCGTTGTAGGCCGACCATTCGGGGAAGGCGTTGTTCGCCGCGTGGACCGGGACGAAGCCACCCCCGCCCTTCACATAGTCCTCGAAGGCGGCTCGAACCGGCTCGGGCCAAGTCTCGCCGTTGTAGTTCGAGACGACAACGCCATACGCGGCGAAGTCCGGCCTCCACGCCTCCCACGCGGCGGCGATGCCGATTTTGTGCGCGGCGACTTGCGCCTCCCACTCCTTCATCTCGGCGGCGAACTTCGCCTTGGCCGCGTCGTCCGGATCCTGCGGGGCGCGGGGCGCTCGCGGAGCCGCCGGGGGCGCAGTCGAGACGCTGACCTCGAAGCGGACCGACCCTTCGAGGACGGAGACGAGGAGCGGCGTCGTCTCCTGCCAAGCGTGGTTGTTCTGTCCGTCGATGAGGAGCACTTGGATTTTATCCGAAGCGGCAAGCGGCAGGGCGAGGGAGAAGAAAACAGCGGCGAGGCGGAGGATCAGGTTCATGAAGGCGGAGTGTAGCGGGGCGCGGGGGGTTTGGGAAGGGCGGGGTTGCGGTGCGGAGGCGATGCGCGGTGTTTGCGGACACGGCAATCCCGCCGGTCACACCTCCGACCATATTTCCAAGGCTCGAACAAGATCGTCGGCACAGCCCCAATAATCGGCGAGCGACGATCTCGTCTCCACAAGGTGCCTCAGAAAATCGGCGATGGCTCTCCGTTGTTTTGGCGTGCAGGCAAGGAATCGTTCGTTCCGGGGACCATTGTAGATGAGATGGGAACACAACTGGCCACCGTACCATTCGCATCGCTCGGCAGGTTCCTCCAAAGCCAGCCTCGCCAGAGCCGGCAGGTAGTAGACAAAACCCTGCACCGAGACAAAATAGATCAGATCCCACGCCGGATTACCGACATCCTCGATACGAAGCGAATAACGGTCCCGTGAGAGCAGCAATTCGTCGTGCTCGGCGCATTCATCGCAATGGGTGTAGTTTGTGAAGTGCCAAGGGCGCCGACATGCGCCGAAAACCGCATTGATCTTGGCGAGGATCTCTGAATCGGAAGGCACTGGCGTGAAGTCGGGTTGCGTTCGACCTCCACTTTATCCCAAGGCCGCCGTCCCGCATGCGATCAATCGCAGATACCTCCGGCAGAGGCGGAACTTTGGAATTGGAGCGGTCCGAAGCGGCTCTTCAATCTCCATTCCTCAAGGGTGTCGGACATTCTTCACCGAGCCCCATTACTTCCTCCCCTTCGCCATCAGATCGTTATCTCTAGAGTCAGCACAAGAAGGAGAGAAGCTTTCTATTTCCAAAAAATCACCCTTTCTTGACGAATTTCCTCCCATCCCCCAAACTGCTCCCGATGAACACCCCTCTCGATCCCGATCCCGATCCCGATCCCGATCCCGATCCCGATTCCGATTCCGTCCTTCCTCCGCAAACTCCGCCCGCGCCCGACGACGAGTTCCAGGGAGAGGAGCTGGGCGAGCGCCAAGCCGAAGCCTGTTCGCACGACGAGGGCTGCACTTGGTGCCAGTGACGCCCTCACCCCCAATCCGAAACGACCTCCCGCGCGTCCTCTAGGGCGAGCGATCCGGGCAGGCGGAGGAAGACCGAGGCGCGGGCGCCGTCGCGGTCGCTCTGCGAGGTCACCCCGTGGATGTCGGCACGGAGACGGCGGCTCGCCTTGCAGCAGAGCAGGTAGATGAGCGCCCCGACCTCACCGCCCGACTCGGCTCGCAGCCGGTAGAGTCCGTGCCGCCATTCCGTGAGGGTCACGCGTCGCGCCACGTCGGGCAGGGCCGCCTCGTCCTCGTCGGAGCGATGGAGCCGCCTTTCGATCGCCTCCTCGACGAGGGCGGGGAGTTCGCCGAGGACGGAAGCCCCTCCGTTGCCGGAAGCAGGCGGGGCGAGATGGAAAAAGTCGAGGGCGAGCCCGCGGTTCGTCGCCGAGAAGAGGTGCGCTTGGCTCAGGCCGATCCCGTGCTTCCAGAAGGTGCCGCTGATCGAGGCGGCGATGCCCCGGTCGTCGCGGGCCGCCACCCCGAGGATGGAGGAAGGGCCGACGGAGATGAGGAGGGCCTTGGGCCGCGCCTTCCGCCCCGCCTCGGCGAGCCTGAGGAGGTGCGGGCCGAAGCGGACGGCGTAGTGCCGATAGATGCCCTCGTAGAAATCCCGCCCGAAATCGAGCAGGATCTCCTGCGACTCGCGGTCGGAGAGTCCCGCTTCGCCGAGGAGGCGCTGCGGATCGAAGCGACGATCCTCGGGCATGCAGGCTTTCGCATAGAGTTCGAGGATGTTGAAAAAGAGCGTCGGCCTCTGCTGTGGCGACTCCCAGGCGTGGCGATCGATGCGGGTGAAGACGTAGAGCGCCCGCGCCTTCGCCCGGTCGCCACCGCAGCGCTCCAGCAGATCCCCCACAGCGGTGCCGTCGATGAGGCCGGCCCCGGCGATCTCGCGGAAGCTGCGGCGGTTCGCGACGAGGAAACGGGCCAGATCGAGAACCTCGGGCGGGAAGCCCGCCTCCGCGAAGGAGCGGGAATAGTAGTCGTCGAGCGCGATGCCGGAGAAGCCGCTCGAAAACCTCTCCGGGAGGGAGCGCGCCGGATCGTTGCGGGCGGCGAGGTCGTCTGGAGTCACGGGGAGCCGCTTCGTTTTCAGAGCCAGCTTCACCGCCGCGAGTTGCGTCTTCGTCAGGCGCGCCGCCTCGACCTCGACGCGGATGTCGTAGCCCATGTCGGTGAGCCGATCGGGCGTGCGCGACTCGGCGAGGATGCGCCCTCCCTCGCTCCGCTCGGTCTCCAGTTCGCGCACCTTCTCCCGTTCCAGCGGCCCGCGCAGGGTCTGCCGCTCGGTGCGGACGCGCTCGTCGAGGGAGGACTCGAAACGCCCGTAGCCGGGGAAAAGCCGATCCTCCGCACCGGGAATGCGGGAGAGGAAGTCGAAGGAGGTCGCAAGGCTGCCGCGATCTTCGAGGAAGAGGGCACCCAGCTCGGGCACCGGTTCGAGCCAATCCCCGGCCCGATGGAACGTGGTCAGCAGCTCCGAGGCGTCGATGGGCAGACCGTAGCGCTGCGCCGACAGGACGAGGGAGAGGGCGGCCCGGCTGCGGTCCTGCCCGGTGACGCAGGTCTCGGGGTTCGCGTGGTAGAGCCCACCCGCGCCGAGGGCCACGGGATGGCCGGGAGAAATCCGTCGCCCCGGCCGCAATTCGCTCTCGATCACGCCGCGAGCGAAAGCGGCGACACGACGGCGCGCGGAAAGGAGGCGCGCCCTCACCTCCTCGGCGAACTCGAAGCGCTCCGTCGCCGCCGCGCCCTCGGGCAGCCATTCGCCGAAGGAATCGAAATCGTCGAAGACCATCAAATCCTCTTCGTGGTTGCCGAGGGCCGTGGCGGTGCCGCCGGGAGGGCGGCGCAAATGGATCCAACAGCGCAGACGGAGGAGGAACTCGTAGGCATCGAGGTCTCGCGGATCGTCGGCACGGAGCCGTTCGTAGATCGCGTGGCTGTGCTCGAATTCACGTCCTCCCAGCGTCCAGATCGCGGCGAGGAAGATGCGGAGGGCGTCGTTCTTCAAATCGAAGCGGTCGATCCGCTCGGCCATGGCCCCGGCGCGCTCCAGTTGCCGCAACCAGAGCTGGCGCACGTGGAGGAAATGCTCGAAAGGATCGAAGCTCTCCCGGATGCGACGGCGGAACTCGTCGCACAGCCCCGAGGGATCGTGGACGGGGGCGAGGTCGAGGAAGGCGTTGAGATCCTTTTCGCGCAAATTGGGGATGTCGTCGAAGGCGTAGGGCAGGGCCTGGAAGGAAAACCCGAAGCGGTCGCGGAAGGCGCGGGTGTGCAAAGTCGCCTCCTGCAAAACGCGGACGAATCCCCGGACTGGCTGCTGCTCGACGGGGTCTTCGAAGAGGAACACGATGTCGAGGTCCGAGCAGGGCGTCAGTTCGGCCCGCCCCGTCCCCCCGAGGGCGGCGAGGGCGAAACGCCCCGAAAAAGTCTCGCCCATCTCCGCCGCCCAAGCCGCCAGAACTTCGGAGTGAATCGCAGTGCGCCCGGTGACGATGGCGCGACCGTTGTCGAGATCCGGTTCGAGGATGCGGGCGTTGTTTGCGGCGAGGCGTTGCCGGAACCCGGCGGCTTCGGAGATTCTGGTCATGTCGGAGGGCACGGGAACGGATCACCCCAAACCCGCTGCCGACAAGCGGAGTTTCATCGATTGGGGCATCTCGGGTTCGCAGAGCCTGCCCGACGTTCGTCGAAGTTTGCCTATAACTCCCACCACCCCTCTCCTGTGCGCGGTGATCGCTACGGGGCCTTTGAAAAACCAAAATCCGATGCCGGAAATTCGGATTTCGAGCGGTGGAGCCTTCCTTCATTCGTGGTGATTTTCGGCCATTTGCGTTCCTCATTTCTTGGGGGGCGCGAATTTTCGCAAATGTCCACGAATGGCCACGAATCCGGTCCAGCGGGGGCTGCCCACAGAATGCACGGAAACTCACGGAATCCTTCCCCTACCGAATCCCTTTCCGTGCAATTCCGTGCCTTCCGTGGGCCTTCCTCGCATCACGCCGCCTCGGATCGGCGCTCATGCTTCGGCTCGGAACGCCACCCTTCGCGACTTCCCCCTCCCCCGGAGGCGCTTGATCCATGGCCCGGCCCGAGATACTGGACCAAGTCGGCCACGACTTTCAATCTCGTCCTCTCCTGCCCGGTCTCCTTGTCCTGCCAAGCATCCATCTGGAGACGCCCCTCGACGAGGACGCTGCGGCCCTTCTGGAGATACTGGACGGCGTTCTCGGCGGCCCGACCCCAGACGGTGATCTCGACGAAGGTCGTCTCCTCCTGTCTCCGACCGTCCTCCCCGGTCCAAGCCCGGTTGAGGGCGAGGCCGAACTCGGTAACGGCGGTTCCGGTTTTCGTCTTCCTGAGCTCGGGCTGGCGAGTCAGGTTTCCCAACAAGGTCACACGATTATAACTGCTCATATGGACATTAAACGGTAAAATGTTCTTGTGAACAAGTTATTTTTCAAATTTTTTACCGCCGCACTTCGCGGACTCCGCCCACGGCCCGCATTTCCGCCTTTGCGTATCGCGGGGAGGGCATCTTAGATTCCCGCCTGTTTCCCTCGGAATGGATCCCGCCCCTCTCACCCCCTTCACCGACTTCTGCCTCCTCTTCCTCTCCATCCTGTTGGAAGGGGCACCTTTCATCCTCCTCGGGACGCTGATCTCGGGCTTCATCGACGCCTACCTGCCGCCCGGCCTGATCGACCGCTGGCTGCCGAAGAACAAAGTCCTCGCCGTGATCCTGAGCGGGCTGCTCGGCGCGGTCTTCCCCGTCTGCGAATGCGCCGTGGTGCCGGTGATCCGCCGTCTCATCCGCAAAGGGCTGCCGGTCTCCTGCGCCATCACCTACATGCTCTCGGCCCCGATCATCAACCCCATCGTGGCGGTGAGCACGATGAAGGCCTTCTCCACTTCCGTCGGCCAGTTCTCCCTGCGGGCCACGGAGACGGTCGCCCACGGCCCTGCCTTCATGACTTCGGGCCGCCTTCTCCTCGCCTTCCTCGTGACCGTCGGCGTCGGATTGGTGGTACTGAGATTCCGCAACCACTCCATCCTCCGGTCGGGGATCATCCCGAACTCCTCCGGCGCGGCCCTGGCGGGGTTCGACGCGCCCCGGGCGGACGACGACGCGCCCTCGCCGAACCGCCTCGTCCTCGCGATGCGCACGACGATGCGCGACTTCCTCGAAACGGCGATGTACTTCACCATTGGGGTCGCCATCACCTCGGTCTTCAAGGCCTACGTCACCGAAGACCTCATCATGGTCTTCAACCAGAGCGAAGCCACGGGCATCGGGCTGATGATGGTGCTGGCCTTCGTCCTCAGCCTCTGCAGCACCTCCGACGCCTTCATCGCGGCGAACTTCCCCGTACCGACCTCCGCCAAGCTGGCCTTCCTCGTCTTCGGCCCGATGATGGATGTGAAGCTCGTCTTCATGTATCTCTCCGTCTTCAAGTCGCGCTTCGTGGTCTCCCTCGCCATCGCGCTCTTTGTCGTCATCGGGGTGATGAGCTACGTTTGGATCCGGCTCTGATCCCCCCGGAATCCCCTCCCCTTCCCCGGTCATGAAAAAATTCCTCCAGACCCTCGCGATCCTCACCCTGATCGTCTGGGGCGTCGTCTTCCTCTACTTCTACACGAGCGGACGCATCGAGAAATACCTCGACCCCAGCTTCCGCATCTACGCCCTGCTCTCAGGGATCGGCTTCCTCCTCCTCGCGGCTTTCAATTTCCTGAACCGCAACCGCGAAGTCGGCGTCTGCACCCACGACCACGCCCACGGCGACACTTGCGACCACGACCACCATCACGGGCACGATCATGACCATTCCCACGATCATGGCCACGGCCCTCATCACGACCACGCTTGCTGCGACCACGGGCACGAAGACGAGCATTCCGACCACCACCATGAGCACGGCCCTTCCCATGAGCATGAGCACGGGGACGACCACGCTTGCTGCGGTCACGACCACGAGCATGGCCACGAACACAAGCACGATCACTCCCATAGCCACGACCCTCATCACGACCACGAGGAGAGCCCCTCGGGCCTCGTCTTCTCCCTGCTCGTCCTTCTCGTGCCCCTCCTCGTGACGACCGGCTACTCGCACGACAAATTCAGCGCTGGCTACCTCGCGAAATGGGGCAAGATCGAGCGGCAGATGATGCAGATGCGCATCGCCGCGAAATCCCCGCCCCGCACCCCGGACGCTCCGGTGGGCAATCCCTACACCCGCGAAGGGATCGAGGCGTCCGAGGCGGACGGAACCACCCCCGGCCAAGCCGACACCCCGCCCGAACCCAAGGACAACAAAGCCGGCGAGGCTTGGGGAAGCTTCACCATCGAGGACCTCAAAAAGATGGTCCCGCAGAACGAGAAGGGCGAATTCCTCCTCGACGTGCCGCAGATCTTCTACACCGCAGGCGACCGCGAGCTGATGGAAGTGATGGAAGGCATCCCCGTCGAGACGACCGCCCAGCTCATGGAGGAGACCCTCCACAACCCCGACAAGACCCGTCTCAAAGCCTTCCGCCTTTTCATCGAATGCTGCGCCGCCGACGCCCGCCCCCTCTCCATCCCCATCGACTTCGGCAAGGCCCCGCCCGAATACACCGAGATGGGCTGGTACAAGCTCTACGGCAAGCTCCACTACGCCAACGAGAACGACGAGATCATCCCCCTGATCCGCATCGAGCGCATCGAAGCCACGGCCGAACCGAGCGACGGCTTGCTCTTCTGAAAAGGACCGGAACGAAGCCCCCTTGCCTTTTCGCGGGCGAGGCCCTATCTTCCCTCTCCGGTTGGATTCCCAATCAAACGGGGGTGTACTGGTTTCGACTGAAGGTTTGAGAACCTGACAGCATGCCGAGGTTGATCGGCTGGCCTCGTAAAAAGCCGCTCAAAAAACAAACGCAAATAACGAACCTGAACTTGCTCTGGCGGCCTAATTGAGCTGCCACGCGAAGGAGCCGACGCCTGCTGAGCTTCCTCGCGCCACTTTTGCAGGCTGGTCCTGCCGCGGGGGTCCGGCGGAGGGGACGAGAGGTTACAGTGGCCATCGGAGGGAACGGATTCTGTCTGTCGAAGCCGCCTCTCCTAAATCAAAAGACCGACTAAGCATGTAGAAGTCCGGTGCGACGGCTTTTAGGACAGGGGTTCGACTCCCCTCACCTCCACCATTTTCATCCTGCTCGACGAAGGCCGCGGCTACGGCGAAACGGATCACCTCGCCAGCCCTTTGTCCATCCCCAGCGCCCGCTTCGCGAGTCGGCGAAACTGTTTGTTGGATTCCAGCCCCGCTTGGCGGACGCGGTTGCGGAAATCGTCGGGCATGAGGCGCATCGACCAGACGCGGTAGGCGGCGCCGCCGGTGAAGCCGCGCTTGTAGTGCTCGTCGCCAGAAAGGAAGTCTAGCGTGTGGACGCCGTCCTCGGCCACCCAGCGGTCGATGCGCTTCAAAAGCAGGCATTTCCCCGGCGCGAGACGGGCATAGGTCTCGTCGAAAGCAGTGAGATATCCGTAGTAGCGCCCTCCCCTCACGAAGCCGAAATCCACCGCGAGCACTTCGCGACCCATCGTCAGGAAGGAAAGCTGGAAACCGACCTCGGGATCCTTCGCGACGCGGGCGAAGAGGTCGATCAAACGGTGGTCCCGGAAGGGACTATCGCCGTCCTTTCGGAAATGCGTGGCGTGGAAGGAGGCGGCCCTCCAGAGATCCTCGACGCGGATGTCGGCACCACGCAGGATCGTGGCTTCCGCCCCGGGAGCCTCGCGTTCGAAGCGATTCAGGGAATGGCGCAGGTCCCCCCGCATCTTCCTCGGGAGGGAGGCGAGATAGCCCTCCAGCCCACCGTTCAGGTCCGCGCAGGGGCAGGGCGCGAAGGACTTCTCGAAGCTCAAGGAATGGGACGGAAGTCGCTCAGGATCATGCAGGGCGGCGTAGAGAGCCCCCTCACTCGACAGTTTCTCGAAGCGGAAATGGCAGCCCCTCCCCTCCCGGTCCAGCCAGGCGCGGGCGTGGCGGAGCAGCGCCGCGATCTCCTCGCGGTCGTCGGCGACGACGTCCTGGTAGTCGCAGATGCGGTCCCCGGCGAGGCGCACCGTTTTCCCCTCGCGATAGCAGGGCAGGATCGCGGTGGTGGCCCCGCCGCGGCGGAGCTCGAACACCAGAGGCCGCAGGTTTCCAATGGCGTAGCAGTGATACCAAGCCGAGTTCCACGCATAGGTCTGGAAGGGCGAGGCGTTCCTCGGGGTCAGCGCGCGCCAGGCGCTCTCGATCCTGTCGAAAGCGGCGAGCGTCTCGTGGACGACGAAATCCCCCCTGCCGGAAAGGGCGGACGGAGCGGAATCGAATGCGGACGCGGGCAGGAGATGGTGCGCCGAGACCGCGAATTCGTCCCGAATGCGGGGCCAGGGGGGAATGCTCATATTGCTCATGGATCGAGTTCGACAGGTTCGCGGGAATCGGGGAAAAAGCGGCGGCGCAGCGCGTCGATGCGCCAGCCAATCTTCTGCTTCAGCCGCCATAGCGGGCCACCGAGATGCCGCAACCGCGCGGGCGGCTCGCCGAAGCGCTCGCGGTAGGTCCGCTGCCACGCCGGGATCTGGCAGAGGAAGCGCCAGTCCGACTCCAGCAGCGTGCGCAGCACATACATCGGCGCGGGAGAGCGCAGGGCAAAGAGCCGGGGATTGAAAGTCGTCGCGAAGGGGCAGCTCGGGAAGAACTCCCCCGCGAGGATGCCTCGACGGAGCAGCTCGTCCTTGATCCCTCGCGAGGGGGCCGTCGCTTCGAGCAGCCGCGCCCCGCGCACCCCCGGCACCACGAGGACGAGGCAGCGCAAGCGCGGGTCGCCGCAGTCGAGTGACTCGAAGGCATCCGCCGCCTCGCGGAGAAGATCGTCGAGCCGCTCCAAGGACGGCTCCCTCTCCCCGAGGTCCGCCGCCGCGAAGGAAAGCCCCCGGGCCGCGAGGGCCGGGGCCAGCATCGGGCAGATCGCCTCGACCCGGCGGCGCTTCTGGACGCGCTTCAGGGGATAGGTCGTGGTCCACGCCGCGCACTTCGCGAGAGCCTCCGCTTGGTCCGGGGAAAGGCCCGACGCGATCAGACCCGCCTCGTCGAGAGCGCGCTCGACCGGGAGGAGGTCGAGTCCCGGAGACCGTCGTGGCGGGAGGGAAAGGGTTGGCATCTTGTTAATATGAATTTTATAATAATTATGATAATTTTCAAACAAATTCTTCCCAATCCGACTCCTCGTTACGCACACATTTACGCCTTTTGGCCCAGAGCATTTCCCGTTATCCTGTAGGGAACACAGCGAATCCGGCCCCGATGAAATCCCCCCTGTCCCTGTTCGCCCTCGCCCTTCCCGCGATCGCCGCGGCAGCGGAGCCGGTCCGCTTCAATCGTGACATCCGACCCATTCTGTCGGACACCTGCTTCCACTGCCACGGTTTCGACCCGAAGACGCGCGAGGCGGGCCTGCGCCTCGACCTGCGCGAGGAAGCGGTCAAGGAGACCGAGGACGGCGTCCTGCCCATCATGCCCGGCGACCCCGAGGCGAGCGAGATCATCGCCCGCATTTTCGACGAGGACGACCCGATGCCGCCGGAGAAGGCGCACAAGCCGCTCACCCCCGAGCAGAAGGAACTCTTCCGACGCTGGGTCGCCGAAGGCGCGGTCTACGAGTCGCATTGGGCCTACACACCCCTCACCCGGCCCGAACTTCCCCAAAGACGCGGGAGCGAACATCCCGTCGATGCCTTCCTCCGCGTGAAGCTCGCGGAGAAAGGATTGAAGCCCTCCCCCGCAGCCCCTCCGCAGGTGCTGGAGCGCCGCCTTTCCCTCGATCTCACCGGGCTGCCGCCCCATTCGGTAGACGGTTCACCGCTCACCGAAACGGAATGGGGAGCGCTCATCGACCGCTACCTCGCCTCCCCTCACTTCGGCGAGCGCATGGCCGTCTGGTGGCTCGACATCGCCCGCTACGCCGACACCGTCGGTTTCCACGGCGACCAGAACCAGCGCATCTTCCCCTACCGCGACTACGTCATCGACGCCTTCAACGGGAACAAATCCTTCGAGCAGTTCACCCGTGAGCAACTCGCCGGCGACCTCCTGCCGAATCCGACGACCGCGCAACTCGTCGCCACTGGGTACAACCGTCTCAACATGATGACCCGAGAGGGTGGAGCCCAGCCGAAGGAATACCTCGCCAAATACGGGGCCGAGCGCGTCCGCTCCGTCGCGGCGGCTTGGTTCGGCAGCACCTTCGGCTGCGCGGAATGCCACGACCACAAATTCGACCCGATCAAGGCCAGCGACTTCTACGAGTTGCAGGCTTTCTTCGCCGACGTGAAGCAATGGGGCTACTACGCGGACGCCAGCTACACTCCCGTGCCGGAGCTACGCGGCTTCAACAACGACCATCCCTTCCCTCCCGAGATCGAGGTGGAAAGCCCTTGGCTGAAGAAACGCCACACCGAGGTCGTCGCCGCCCTCGACCAGCACCTCGCCGCGACGGTCGAGAAGCTCGCGGCGGATGCCAGCGCGTCCGCCGCGCAGGCGGAATGGGAGGCCAGCCTCGCCCCCTTTCTCAAGGCCAATCCCGACGGCTGGATTCCGCTGACGCCCGCCAGCTCCTCCATCCACAAGGGCGGCAAGCCCTTGGAAAACCGCGCCGCCACGCTCTCCCCGCAGCGCTCCTTTGTCGCCGACAAGGGACTCGGCCAAGGAGAGACGGCGCGGATCGTCCTCGAGTCCGGAGACCTTCCCTCCCTCGCCGCCATCAAGCTCACCATCGCGAAGGACGAGATTGCCCCCGAGCCCTACGCCTCCCTTCTCGGCAAGTCGCTCACCTTCGCCCTGGAAGCACAAGACGCCGAAGGCAACGCCCGGAAAATCGGACTCCGCATCGGCGAAGCCACCGCAAAACGGCTCACTTACCGCTCCGGCGCCGAGGTCATCGGACTCGGCTCCGAATGGCGGCTGCCCTTTGAAGTGGAGGGCGAATCCTCCCCCGAGGCGGTCTGGCTGCTCACCGATCCCCTCGCCCTGAAACCGGGAGAGCGACTCGTGGCCGTCCTCGGAGGCGACAATCTCCTGCCCCTTCGGCTCTCCGTCTCCCCGTTCGCCGCAACCGCCCCTCTCGAAACCGCCGCGCCGGAAATCCTCGCCGCCCTGACCAAGGCACCAAAGGACCGAGACCCGGCCCAATCGCGTCTCGCCACCACGGCCTTCCTCCTCGCCACCGCGCACGACCGCGCCGCCTGCGACACGGCCCACGCTCTCGCCGCGAAGGAGCACGAACTCTTCAAAGGCCGCGTTTGGACGATGGTGACGAAAGCCGCAGAAAACCCCCTCGAAGTCCGCGTCCTGCCGCGCGGCAACTGGCAGGACGATAGCGGTCCGGTCGTCCTCCCCGCGACGCCGTCCTTCCTCCCCGGACGCCTCGAAAGCAGCGAGGAAAAACGCCTCACCCGCCTCGACCTCGCCAACTGGATCGTCTCCGACGCGAACCCCATCACCGCCCGCACCGTGATGAACCGGCTCTGGTCGATGTTCTTCGGCACCGGGCTCAGCGCCGTCGTCGACGACCTCGGCTCGCAGGGCGAGCTGCCCTCGCATCCCGAACTGCTCGACTGGCTCGCCGTCGAGTTCCGCGAATCGGGTTGGGATCTGAAGCACATGGTGCGGCTTCTCGTCACCAGCGAAGCCTACCGCCAGAGCAGTTCCTACCAGCCGGAGGCCCTCGCCGTCGATCCGGCAAACCGTCTCCTCGCCTCGCAAAATCCGCGACGACTGGAGGCGGAGTTCGTCCGCGACAACGCCCTCGCCATCGCCGGGCTGCTGCGGCTCGACGAGATCGGCGGCCCCAGCGCGAAGCCCTACCAGCCCGAGGGCTACTACGCCGCCTTGCAGTTCCCGAACCGCGACTACATCGCCGACACCGACGAACGTCAATGGCGGCGCGGGGTCTACACCCACTGGCAGCGCACCTTCCTCCATCCCATGATGGCGAACTTCGATGCCCCCGCCCGCGACGAATGCGCCGCCGCGAGGACGCTGAGCAACACACCGCAACAGGCATTGACGCTGTTGAACGATCCCGCGTTCGTCGAAGCGGCGCGGGTGTTCGCGGAGAGGTTGCTCGGGGAAAAGGCGGACGACGACCGGGCGAGGCTAGCGGCGGCATTCCGGCTGGCGATGAACCGCGAACCCAAGGCGAAGGAGTTGGAAAGCTTGGCTTCGTTCCTGACCAAGCAGCGGGAGACCTACCGAGAGGCTCCCGAAGAAGCCACGAAGCTCCTCTCCATCGGCATCGCTCCGAAGGCGGACCTTGATGCCACCGAGCACGCCGCATGGACGCAAGTGGCGAGGGTTCTGTTGAACGCGCAGGAGACCATAACCCGTTACTGATCGGAACCGTTCGCCTTAAATCCAGACATCTCATGACCTGAATCGCAATGAATCGTGCCGTTTTGATATTTTTGATTGTCGCGAGCTACACCGGCGGGGCGATTCCCATGCTATACTTCTCTGCATCAGGTTTT
>DDTJ01000054.1:3569-97089 GCA_002344525.1 Akkermansiaceae bacterium UBA2367 | reverse complement strand
GAAGCGCAAGCTGGGCCGCCTTCCAAAAAACACCCCTATCCAGAGGTGCCCTTAGGGTAAACGGTTCATGGCAGAAAAGTTGATGAACGAGGCTTGTCTACACCGCTGGCGCAAACCACCGGGCAACTGTCCCTCACTCCAGCTCCGGCCCCACATTGCCATAAGCCCAAGGAGCCTTGAACTCGGGCAGGGCCGGATGCTCGGGCGCGGGGTCGGGGGCCATCTCCTTCGCAAGCTGGATGCCAGTGTCGGCCATCTGGGTGCCGGCGGTGATCTCGAGATTGCTGTAGGAGGTGAGACGGGTCTCGTAGCCGCCGCCGGAGGCGGAGAAGGCCTCCTCGGTGGGCACGTAGCCGACGCATCCGTTGGCCAGCTCGACGGGCCAGGTGAAGGGGAAGGGGCTCTCCTTCTTGATGCGCAGTCCGTTCTCGACAAAGTACTCCGCCGGGTTGCTGACGAACACGGCGGGGCCGACCTGGATGGCCTGCACCTCCACCTCGGCTTCAGGCTGGTGCTTCGCCAGCGCGTCGATCATCACGGTCTCCTTGGCGAAGATCTTGGTGGCGGGGTCGGCTTCGGCCTTGCCCTGAACAATCTGCATGGCCTTTTCCACATTTTCGGGGGAGGGAACGCGGCGCTTGATGGGCCAGACGCGGCTTTTGACATCCACGCGGGCCTGCTCGGTTTTGGCCATGCCGAAGACGACTTTGATGGCTTCCGCGCCGATGCGCCCGCCAACGAGACGCGACATGTCGGTGCCCTGGAGTGGGCGGACCTTGGCGAGATTGTCCACCTGGGTGATGTCGCCGCAGGCTCCTTGGAGAAACACCACGGGAGCCCGGCTGCGAAGGCCGCCCTGGATCACTTCCTCCATGTGGTGGACCCAGCTCGCGGAGATGCCGCCGCCGGTCGGGCTGGTGGTGCAATGGCAGGCGTAGTTGACGATGGTGCCCATCAGTTCGTCGTGCTGGTCCCACACGGCCACGACGCCCACCTCGGGGTCGATGGGGGCGGCGTATTCAATGATGTCGGGATTGCCCGCGCCGGGGTGGCTCCAGCTCTGGCCGTTCTTCATCCTGAGACGGCGGTTGAACGCCACGGAATCCTCGTGCCCGCTGCCGAAGCCTAGCCTGGCCGAGGCGCGGTGCTGGTGGGCCCACTTGACGCCTTCGACGATGGCGTTCTCCACGATCTGGAGGTAGCCCGGATCGGCGGTGGAAGTTTGCTTGTAGGCGAGATCCTGCACCAGTTCGTCGGCGAAATCGTATTCGCCGGGCTGGACCATGCCGACCGGGCCGGCGGAGTGGGTGTGGCTGGCGCTGATCATGATGTGGCCGCCGGGAATGCCGATCTCCTTCTCGATGCGTTGGCGAGTCCGCTGGACGAGGTCCCTGTAGACGAAGAGGGCATCGATACCGATCAGGACGACCGTCTTGCTGCCGTCGTCGAAGAGGGAGACCCGCACTTTGCAGGGATCGTGGAAGGTGCGGTTGTAGACTTTTCCGTAGCCTCCGGGGCGCTCCATGCCGATGGCCGGGGTGATGTCCCGCTCGGCGAAGCCAGCGAGGATGGGCTTGGCGGCGGCGGGCTTTTCGTCGGCCTGTCCGACGAAGGCGACGGCCAAGGAAAGGACCGAGACGGCGAGCAGGGGCAGGGCGAGGCGAATCCAAGATTTGGAGATCATGATGGATATTGGGTAGGGTGGGCTGGAGGATAGATCAATTCCACGATCCCGTAACGGACTGCGGCGCTCACTCCGCGAAGCAGACCAGTTTCTCGTTCCGCTTCTCCCCTTCATAGAAGGCGACGCGGAGGTAGATCTCCTTTCCGCAGATCGAGGGTGAGGCGTAGACTTCGTCGCCGACCTTGTTCTGCGCGAGAATTTCCAAACCGGCGGGATCGGCCTTGAAGATGAAGTAGTCGCCGGACTCGTTGACCGCGTGGATGCGGTCTCCCACGAGCACGGGCGAGGCGCTGAAGGTGCCGCCGAGACGGCCTTTCCACTTCTCCTTGCCGGTGGCGGATTCGAGACAGAGCTCGATGCCGCCGTCCAGCGTGGCGTAGAGATGTCCGTCTTTCACCAGCATCGAGGGCACATAGACGCGGTCCTTTGTCTCCCACTCGACCTTGCCCGATCCGTCGGCGGCGATGGCGGCGACGTGGTTTTTCGGATAGCCGCCCGAGCAGAAGATGCGCACCCCGTCGGTCGGGGTCGAGGTGACGCATTCGGTGGTGGCTCCGTCGATCTCCCAATTCACCTTTCCAGTGAGGGGATCGAGGCTGGTGACTTTGTCCGCGCCGGTGAGGAAAAGCTGCGTCCGTCCGGCGGCTTCGAGGATGACGGGCGAGGGGTAGTTCGGCAGGGTGGGGCGGGCGTGGCGCCAGACGACCTCGCCCGTCTTGCGGTCGAGTCCGCAAACGGCCCCGCCGCTCGGACCTTTGTTGTCGGCGGAGACGATGACGAGATCGCCGTGGATCGCGGGGGAGGAGCCGTAGCCCTGATGCTCGACGTAGTCGGTGATCTTCGTCTGCCAGACGCGCTTTCCATCGAGATCGAGGGCGGTGGTGAAGACCGCGTCGCCGGTGAGGAAGTTGATGTAGACCCGTTCGCCATCGCAGGCCGGGGTGACGGAGGCCCAGGAGGCCTTCTTGTTGATCTTCTGGGTGTGGCCCTGCTCGTGGATCGGGGTGGTCCAGAGGAGCTTGCCGCTGGCGCGGTCAAAGCCGTGCATCGCCTGGATCTGCGTCTCCTCGTCGGCGGTGGCGATGAAGACGCGGCCCCCGACGACGCAGGCGGACCCGTGGCCGCGTCCGGGGAGGTCGACCGACCAGCGGATGCCGGCCTTCAAGCCGAATTCCTGCGGCGGTTCGGCGTCGGCTCCGGCGACCCCGTTACGCTCCGGTCCCCGCCACCAAGGCCAATCGGCGGCAGGCAAGACGGCGGGGCAGATAAGGAAAGCGAGAAAAAAAGCGCAACGGAACGTCATGAGCGACAGTGGATCAGGGACGGGTGGATCGCAACGGGGCTTGAATGCGCCGCTCCTCGATGGCGGCGAGCGGTGGCCGAGCCGTCGATCCCCGTGAATCCCCTGATTTCAATGTGCGAAACGAAGCCCCATCGCCTTGAAGCCTTCCTCACTCCGCCACCGGAAACGCCCGCACCTCCTCAATCGTTGGCGGGGTGGTGCGGTCGAGGGTGGCCTTGCGGACCCGGTCCACTTCGGCGGAGGTTACGAAAGGAGCCTCGTTGCCGAAGCTGTTGCGGATGTAGCTCAGGACGTTGGCGATCCAACTGTTGCTGTTCGTGGCCATCGGAACCATCTGCGTGGGATAGGCCCGCTCGTCGCCGGAGGCGGAGAGGCCGTGCAGGAGGACGAGGATGGACTGCTCCGGCGGACCGAGCACGATGGGCGATCCGGCCAGCGGCGGCGCGAGGGTCGTGCCCAAGCCCTCGGCGGGGGTTCCCTGGCCTTCGTTGCCGTGGCAGGCGAAACAGAGCGAGCGGTAGCCCACCTCGCCCGAGGCGAGGCTCTTGCGCTCAGATTCGCTGAAGCGGGAGTCGGTGAGGTAGGGGCTGGGTGGGTCGAGGAGCTGGCCGCCGATCTCCCGCACGCCGCGCGAGGGATGTTCGGCGACGAGCGATTCGATGCGCTCGCGATGCCCGGGCCAGTCGAGCCGATGCGCAGTCATCATGGCTTGGATCACGACATTCGGATCGGGATCGTCAGCGAGGGCGAGCAGATCGTCGCTTTCCTCGGCGAAGAGCGATTCGCCCGCCCGCAGCGCCCCGGCGCGGAGGATGGGACTGGCATCTCGCAAGGTGTCGCGCACGAGGGTCGCGTCGAGTGCTCCGAGGCCTTCGAGCGTCCAGAGCGCGTGCAGCCGGGCGAATTCCCCGTCGTTTTCCCGCGCCATTTTCCGCAGGGCCGGAACGACGAATTCGTCCTGCCGCAGCACGAGCAGTTTCTGTGCGGTGTCGCGCCACCAGCCGTTCGGATGAGCGAGGCGCTCGACGAGCTGCGTGGGCGTTTCGTCGAGCAGCTTCGGCGGAGCGGAGGGTTCCATGCTTTCATGCACGAGACGCCAGATGCGCCCGCGTCCGATGTTCTTCTCCAAGCCGTGCTTCTCCACCACGCCGCGGAGGTAGCTGCCTTCCTTGATGGCCACGGCCTCCTGCACGACGCCGCGATACATATCGACGATGTAGACGGTCCCGTCGGGCGCGTTGGCCACGCTCACGGGACGGAAGTTCGGATCAGTGGAGCGAATGAACTCGGATTTTTCGTGCGGATTGCTCAGATAGGTGACGCCGTCGCGCACCTCGACCTTGGCTCGGCGGATGAGCCGTCCCACGGGTTCGCAGACCAGCAGGTCGCCATACAACTCGGCGGGGAGGCGGTCGCCGCGAAGGATCTCGCTGCCGCAGGGCGAGCTGAAATGGTTCAACGTCCCGTCCTCCGGTCGAAAGCGGAAGGGACCGCCCTCGACGTCGTCGAGACCGACGAGCGGCCACACCTCGGAGAAATCGTGAGGGGTTTGTCCCGTGATGTTGAAACCTCCGTAGAGGATGGGCTGCTGGAAATTCTGCGGCCCGCGTTCGGCTCCGCCAGTGAACCAGAGCTTGCCGTGGTCGTCCTGCGCCACGCCCCACTGGCCGCCGTTGGGTGGAGTGGTTTCCTGAAGCAGCTCGCGACCCACGCCGTTCCAGCGCAGGCGATAGGCATTGTAGCTGGTGTAGATCCAGTTATCGAGGCACCAGACGAGTCCGCTGGGCTGGTGCTCCAGATTGCCTCCGCGCGGTCCACCCTCGAACCAAAGTTCCTTCTGGTCCGCCACGCCGTCGCCGTCGGTGTCGCGGTAGAGATGGATGTCGTTCGTGTCCGTCTCGCCGACGAGCAGGGCACCGTCCAGCGGCAGGATCATGCGCGGCAGCACGAGGCCGTCGATGAAGACGCTGTGCCGGTCGAAGACGCCGTCGCCCTTGCTCGACCAGTGCATGGAGACGCGACCATTTTTCTCCCGCTGGTCCGTGCCGTCGAGATCCCGCATGAAGGCGCGCATCTCGGCGACAAACATCCGACCGTTGCCGTCGAAGGCGATGGCGACCGGCTCCTTGATGTTGGGATCGCCCACGACCAGCTCCATCCGGTAGCCCGGCGGCAGGCGGAAGGTCGCGAGCTGCTCCTCGGCGGTGAGGTAGGGCGTGCTCTGGGCCGAGGCGAGACCCGCGATCAGCGTGGAGACGGTAGCGAAAACAGCGATGGCTTTCATCCGAAGTAGGCACTGAAAGGAGCGTTCGCGTCGTCGGCGATGTGGATCCAGCTATGCACATGCGGGGCACCCCGGAAATACCACACAAAGGACGGTCCCTCGATGCGCCACACGTCCCATTCGCCGTCGCCGCCCATGTCGCACTGTTCGTAGAACGCCATGTTGCACGCCTCGATGCCGCCCTGTTTTTGCAAACAACGCATCGTCTGATCGCGATACTCCTGACGGTAGGGCGCGAGCAGACCGTCGATCGTGGCCAGCACCGCGTCCTGCTGCTCGCGGCCCATCTCGGCGATGGGCAGGCCGGGGAACGCGCCTCCCGGACCGCGAAACCGGATTTCCGCCTCGCGCCGGTCGTCGCGCTCGATGCCGGGCCGGACCGTGGTGCGGTCGATCACCTTCCGCAGCTCCCGGTTCACCCGCGCGATCTCCTCGGGCGTGGGGTTGCGGAGCTGCCGGTCGATGTCGGCCATCAGCTCCCCGTCCGTGATCGCAAAGGGCACTTGGTCCTTCACCAGCGCCCGGATGCGTTGCTTTTCATCAAGGAGGGCATAGACCCGGTTCGCCAGCTCCGCCTGATACCACCAGATGTTTCCCGGATGCCCAATCTCCTCGAAAAAGCCCGAGGGTTCGTGTCCGTGGGCGATGCCGCCGCCAAAGGCCGAGGGCGTGTTTTGGCCGCTGCCCGCGCGGAGCGTGAGGTGGTTGCCCGTGACGAGGCACTGGAAATGCTCCTCGTCCGGCGGGCCGAAAAACGCGAGCGCCTGATCCCCGCCCCAGGGGCCGCCGTGGTCGTCTTCGCCCTGCTGTTGCAGCTTCTCCGTCCAGCCCGGTGCCATCACCGTCTTCATCACGTCGAGCACCCGTTCGCGCTGCGCGTCCGTGTAGAAATCGCTGCCGAGCAATTGTGGCGTGATCTTCCACGCGTTCGCCATGTGCGCACGTAGCAGCACGCCCTTCGGATCGGGGAAGTGCAGCGGCTTGCGTCCGTATTGGATGTCCACGCGATGGTCCCAACCGAAGCATACCGCCTCGCGCTGCTCCGCATTCAGGCTCTCATACAGATCCCGCATCGGCTCCCACGAAACGCTGCGTCCTTGGGCCGAGGTGGCAAAGGCCGGCGGCTGGCGCGCGGCCAGCATCGCACCAAGCGCGGCGGTGGTGGTGGATTTCAGGAAACGGCGGCGCGAAGCGGGCAGAGGAGAAGGCGGGGGCGTGTCCATCGTCTGGGGAAGGTGAGTCGATTGGAGGTCAGCCTAGGCGCCGCACCCGTCTCGGAAAAGCGCACGGGGTTGCGATTATCCGCAAATCGGTGGCGGTTTTTCACGGTGGTTTAAAGAAGCCGTGAAGGGTCCGGCAGCGAATCTTCAAAAGCAAAACCGATTGACATCAATTTGATGGATGTGGAAAATATTCGTCATGACAAAGACCCAAATTCAGGTTCCTGAAGAACTGTTCGAGGAGCTCCGCGCGTTCGCCCGGCAACGGGAGTGGTCCCTGGCGGAAACCTTTCGGCGTGGAGCCGAGCTTCTGCTTCAGGTCTATCCCGAGGTGCCTGCCAAACCGGCCGCGGCATGGACGCCGCCCAGTTCCAGCCGGGTGGGTTGGAAAGGGTTGAGCGCCGAGCAATTGCGCGACGCCGCCTTTGCCGATGGCGATCCTCTTTTGCCTTGACGGCCTCGAGCTCCACCTGTTCGTCCCCATGCTTTCCATCGACGCCAACCTGCTCCTCTACTGCTACAGCGAGGCCTCCCCGCACCATGCCGGAGCCCGGCAGTTCATCGAATCCGTCTCCCTGCTCGAAGACGTGGCCCTCAGCGAGTTCGTGCTGACCGAGTTCTATCTGCTGCTGCGGGATCCCGCTGTTCTGGCCGAGCCGCTCTCCGCCCCCGAGGCCGTCGCGGTGATCCAGAGCTATCGCCGACATCCGCGATGGAAAATCTTCGGTTTCCCTCCCGCCAGCCGCGAGCTCCATGCCAGCCTGTGGGAGCACGCCGCCACCCCCGGCATCGTCCGTCGCCGCATCTACGACACCCGCACAGCCCTGTGCCTCCGCGCCTTCGGCGTCGACGAATTCGCCACGGCCAATGTGAAGGACTTCGAGAATTTCGGTTTCTCGAAGGTTTGGAATCCTCTGAAAGACTGAGGCTCGTCCGGCAATGGCTGCCAGGTGGGGCAACTTCCGATAGGCATCGGAATCCCTTGAGAAAGGATAGAATTGGGGATTGGTCCCTAGCGCTGATGCCAGTACGGGAAGATTTGAGGAAACGGGGTACGGACAGTGGCCAGGACGGCGTGAGAGTCCACCAAGTCAACCATTGCTGCACGGGTGGACGAGTGCTAGATTCGGCGCATGCAGGTGATGGTCGATTTGCCGGATGAGATGGCGCTGCTGCTGGACGAGACCGGTGGACGGACTGGGCGCGGCTTGCTGGTGGAGGCGGCGGCTTCGCTGGTGGCGAGGGGCTGCCTGAGCAGCGGAAAGGCGGCGCGCCTGCTGGGGATGAGCCGTCTGGATTTCCTCGATGAAATGGCGCGGAGGAAATTGTCGGTCGTGGGCGTCGAGCATTGGGCGCAGGAGGACGCTTGAATGAGCGGCCTGGTGGTCAGCAACACAACCCCGCTTTCGACCTTGGCGAGGGTGGACCGCCTCGACTGGATTCCCCTGCGCTGGGGCCATGTGACGATCCCCGGCGCGGTATGGAGGGAACTGGGGGCGCTGCGGGATGCGGCGGCGCTCGGTCGCTTGCGCGATGCGGAAAGGGCCGGGTGGATCAGGCGGCGGCAAATCTCCAATCCGCAACAGGTCGGGGATTATCTCGACCGTTTGGACGAAGGGGAATCGGAAACTCTCGTGCTGGCAGCGGAATTGGGAGCATCCTTGGTTTGGATGGACGAAGCGGCGGGCCGGACGGTGGCGCTCCAGCAGAATCTCCGGGTGACGGGCACCGCCAGCATGGTGAAATGGGCGAAACAACAGGGGCTGATTCCTGCCGTGCGCCCGATGCTGGAACATCTGCGGGATGTCGGCGGGCTTTACCTCCGCGATGCGTTCATCCGGCAGGTGGCGGAGGATTGCGGAGAGTAGCCGTCGGCGTGGTTGACCGGGCAGGCTGTGATGCCAACGCTCGAATACGGTTGCGATCATCCGCAAATCGGGGACGGTTTTCCACCATGTATCTCCCTGCGGAATTCCAGCGAGCCGGTGCCGGCGTGCATCCGATCAGCGCGGGCGTGTTCGTCGGCGACGGGAGGATGGTGGGACGCCGGATGATCCACACGGGCATGGGCCTCAGCTTCGACATTGAGGGTTCGGCGCACGAGACGATGGAGCACGGCGAGTTCCTCGTGCGCCCCGGCGAGGTCATCTGCCTGTGGCCGCAGAAGTGGCACGATGTGACGGAGCATCAGGGCATGCCGCTGCAAACGATCTGGTGCGAGCTGGCGGGGCCGTCGGTGCCGAAGGTGGCACGGCTCTTCGGCGTCACGCCCGACGCTCCCATCGTGCGACCCGCGCAGGAGGACGAGGTCCACGGGCTGTTCAAGGAAATCGTCGCGGGCTTCCACTCGCCGGAGACGCTGCATCCCGGCCACTTTCTCCAGCGCTTCCACCGCATCGCCGAGCTATGTGCCCAAGGCCGCGCGGGCAACGCCGTCCCCGGCCTCCGCCCCACCGAGACTCTCGTGCAGCGGGCGGTCCGCGTCTGCGAGACGGGGATGCTGACCTTTCCCACGGTCGAGCAGCTCGCGAAGCAGCTCGGCGTGAGCCAGAACACGCTCCTCCAAGCCTGCCGCCGCGAGCTGGGCATCAGCTCCGTCGAGCTGATCGTCCGCATCAAGCTGGACAAGGCCCGCGAACTGCTGCGCACGACGGACCACAAGCTTCTCAGCATCGCGCAAGCCTGCGGCTTCCGCAGCCTCAGCCACTTCGTCCACACCTTCCGCAACGCCACGGGCCGCACGCCGGATGCGTGGCGGCGGAGGCATCGGCGCTGAGGGTTTTCCCGCACTCCGCCATTGCCTCCGGCTTCGCGATCCGCTACGATGGACTCCGCCAATGAGCGATTCCCCGGAGGAAACCGATCCCGCCGAGACGATGCGACGCGAGCTGGCCGAATACCTCGCCGACCTCGAAGTCTGGCGCATGCCCTTCGGTCGCTTCAAGCATTCGCCCATCCACGCCCTGCCCTACGAATACCTGCACTGGTTCGTCGAAAAGGGCGACGGCTTTCCGAAAGGGCGGCTCGGGGAACTGATGGAGTTCGTCCATCGCACCAAAGCCGACGGGGCCGAGGCGATCTTCTCGCGCCTGCGGATGCGGGGGCGATGAAGAGGAATGGATCGGGGCCGGGGCAATACGCGGTCAAAAACGGGATGCAAAATATCCGATTTGTTGTATTTTCAATAAATACCATTTTTCGATGCTACTTCGCACCCGCATGACGAACCGGACGCCATTGCTCCCCGCCCTCTTCGGAACGATCCTCCTCCTCGCCCTCCTGACCACCTCGACCGGACGGACGAACGACCATTTGGGGGTGAAAATCGACAGCCATATCAAATCCTTGCGCTCCAAGGGCGTGCTCCGCGGCGACGAGCGGACTGCTTGGCTGGTCTACGACCTCACGTCTGGACACGAGCTGGCGAACATCAACGGCCGCACCCCGCTCCAAGCGGCCAGCATGATCAAGCCCTACCTCGCCCTCGCCTTCTTCCACGAGGTCCAGGCGGGACGCCTCAGCTACAGCGCCGAGGCGCGTCGTCACATGGAGCTCATGATCCAGAAGAGCAACAACGACTCGACGAACTGGGTAATGCGCAAGACCGGGGGGCCCGCCGCGACCGAAGCCCTGCTGAAGCGGCATTACTCCTCGATCAGCCAGAGCATCCGCATCGTCGAATACATCCCGGAAGGGGGGAAGACCTACCGCAACCAGGGATCGGCCTCGGACTACGCCCGTTTTCTCCACGCCCTCTGGTATCGCCAGCTCCCGCAGTCCGATGAGATCCTGCGGACGATGACCCTGCCGGGGACCGACCGGCTCCGCACGAGGGTGAACTCCGTGCCGGCCGACACTCAGGTCTTCAACAAGACGGGGAGCACGGCGATGTGCTGCGGCGACATGGGCATCCTCGTCGCGAGAGGGCGCGACGGCGGCACCTACCCCTACATCGTGATCGGGGTCATCGAAAGCTCCCGGCGCAACACCTCGTCCTACAGCACCTGGATCTCGCGGCGGGCCGACGTGATCCGAGAGGTTTCGAACTTGGTCTTTCTGGATATGAAGCGGCGGCATCCGCTGTGAGGCCACGGTCCTCTCCCGCCTTCGCGCACGTTGCCCCGCCCCGGAAATCAACGCATCTTCCCCCGTGTCCATGCCCTCCCTCCTCGCCGTGGCGGTCTCCGTCGCCCTGCTGCTTCCCCTCGCCGCGACGGGGGCCGAGCCTTTCCCGTCGGACTCGCCCGAGCACCAAGCGCTCACGACGGCGAGCGAGTCCCTCGGCGATCCCGATTTCACGCTGCGGGAGGAATACTGGAAAGGCACGATCACCCTGAGCACGGGCCGGGCGGTGCGGTTGCAATTTTTCAAACGCAACCACTACCGCCTCTTCCTCGGGGCAGCCCCCGCATCCCTGCCGAGGGGGGCGAAGCTGCATCTCCATCTCTTCGACGCGGAAAACACGGAGGTCGCGACGGCCTCGGGCGAACCCGGCGAAGCGGCGGTGGCATTGAACTTCGAAAACACGCTCGGGACGGGGCTCTATCTCGTCCTCATGCGCATCGAGGCCCCGCCCAGCCCGCTGATCGGCGAGGATGTCCCGGCGGTCCTGTTCTACGGGTGGAAGTGATACCCAATCTGGAAAAGGGTTGGACCACGAATGGACACCGATGGACACCGATTTTCTTGATTCCCATCCGTGTGATTCGTGTCATTTGATGCTTCGCATCTAGCTCCGCTTTGCTCCGATTGTGGTCGAAATCCAAATTCGCAGCCATCCCCTGGCCGCCAACGATTTCAGCGCCAAAGGCGCGGCTCCATACCAGCCCAGGCCGACGGCCTGGGAACCCGGCCACGGAAAACGGGAGAGGGCTGAAAGCCCGATTCATCCCGCCCGGCCAAGCTTGCCGCTGGATCGGGCCTTCAGCCCTCCCCCCGTTCCCGGACCGTCAACTTGGGCCCTTGGCCCAGTCTGATATGGAATGCGCCTTTGGCGCGGAGCTGGAAATCACCTTTTCCGAGTTGGATGGTTTCCCAAAAAACCCGAAAATTTCTCGCGCGAATCTTGCTCTCGGAGGAAAAAACGGGCAATCTGCCCGTGTGGAGGCGGACCGCCTCCGCGCTCCTCCGATGCACGCGACCGCACAGACTTCCCGCCGCGAACTCGCCGGGGGATCGCGGGCGGCGTATTCGCTGGTGGAGTTGATCGTTGTTGTCGCCATTGTCTCGCTCCTCCTCGCCTTCGCCGCGCCGGGATTCGTCGCCCTCGGTCCCTCGCGCAAGGCGGGTCTCCACGAAGTGGCGAACTTCCTCGAACAAGCCCGCGCCCAAGCCGTCGCGACCCGCTCGCCGAGGATCGTCGCCTTCGCCGACGAGGCTTTCCCGAGGCGGGGCGACGCCCTGCGCGCCTACGCTCTCTTCGCCTTCGCGGAGACGGAGGATGGCTCCGGCGAAGAGGGTCTGCCGCGACGTCTCACCCCGTGGAGGACCTTGCCGAAGGGACTCGTCTTCGCCAAAGGGGAGCATTTCGAAGTCGAAGGCGGCATCGCCTTCCGCACCCTGCACGATTTCGCGGATCGGCGGACCTTCCCCGCGCCGGGGCCGGACGGGCGTGACACGACGGCAGCGGCGCTGCCCTGCCTCGTTTTCGGTCCCGGCGGAGGGGTGCTCTCGCCCGCCTTCATCGACGCCGACGCGCTCCATGTCGGGCTGGTCGAGGGGTTCTACGACCCCGGTCCGGGACGCCTCGCCCTCACTTCGACCCGCTCCGCTTCCGGCGACCGCGCCCTGCCCAACGGCGACTGCCTCGGGATCGGCCTCCATACCGGACGCATCCGGCTCCTCACCGACTGAATGAAGCCCCCTCGTCAAGCCCGCGCCCCGCGACGGCGGGCCGCCTTCTCCCTCCCGGAGGTGGCGATGGCGACGGGCATCGTGGCGACCATCGCCCTGCCCGTGCTCGCGATGCTGGCGGGGGCCGGATTGATGCAGGCGACGGCGCGGGACCGCGAACTCGCGGCGCGTCTCGCGCGAGAGGTCGCCGGCTCGCTCGCGCCGATGCCGGGAAGATACGAGGCGCTTCTGACCGGGGGCGGACGGCTCGTCCTCCCCACGCCGAGCGGAGGGGAAAGCCTCCTCTTCGCCGCCTTCGACGCGGAGGGACGGTGCCTCGGACAGGTCGACGAAGGCGCTTGGAACTCGGGCCAGGGCCTCGACGGACGCGCCTTCCACCTCCTCCGCCTGCGCCTCTCGGAGGCCGAAGAGAACGCCGTCACCCCTGATCCGCGGCTCCTCGAATTCGAACTCACCGTCGCCCAGCCCGCCACCGCGCCCAAGAGTGCCCGTTCGCGGGAACGCTTCACCTCCCGCCTCGCCGCGCCATGACGAATCCGGAACGGCTCCCTGACAAAGCCACCAACCGACGCGCCGCGACCTTGATCGAGCTGCTCGCCTCGATGGCCATCCTCTCGGTCCTCATCCTCGTCCTCGGGACCATGCTCGACTCGGCCTTGGGACGCTTCCGGGGCGGAACCGAGAGCGCGAGGCAGCGCGGCGGGGCACGCGCCGCGGCGGAATGGATCGAACGCGACCTCGCCTCACATCTCTCCTCGCGCCCCGCGAACCTGCCTCGCCTTCCCGATGGGACTACCGAGGCGCAGCGCGATTTCTTCGAAGGGCGGCTCCTCCTGCCCTTCGAGATCCATCGCAAGAGTGGGACGGACGGCACCCGCAGCTTCGCCAACGCCGCGCCCGAATTCGGCTCCCTCGCCTTCGCCGCCCTGCTGCCCGATCCCGGAGGAGGATCGATCCCGGCCATCGTCGGCTACTACGTCACCTACACGCGGGATTCACCCTTCGCCGGCGACACAAGGGCGGGGATGAAGCTCTTCCGCCACTGCCGCCGCTGCGGCCATCCCACGGCGGAGGGTTACGCCGACGGACTCCTCCGCCACGCCTCCCTCGCGATCAACGACGCCTTCGATGGAACCATCCGCCCCCTCGGCGAGCCGAACCCCGCCGCCCTGCGCCAAGGCCGTTTCGAAAACGCGGCCCTGCCCTTCCTCCTCGCCCACCGCCTCGATCCCGCGCCCGGCGCGACCCCGCGTTCGGCGGCGCAGCCCTGGCCCGCCCTGCCCGTGATGGACCGGCTCCCCTCCCCGCCACCGAGCTTGCAACCGCCGCGCGGATCCGTCGCCGATTGGGAGAATCCCGCGAGTCCGGTGCATGAATCGGTCTTTCCCGACGAGACGATCTGCGACCATGTCGTGCGCTTCGAACTGACTCCCTACCGCCGCGTCGTCCTGCCCGACGGAAACAGCATCCTGATGGGCGCGGCGGAGTTGAACCAGCACCTCGGCCTCGACGGCGGCGACGAATGGCCCGCCCTCGTCGCCCCGGACCTCATCGAGATCGTCATCGCCGTCGTGCCCGGGGAAACCGCCCTGCGCCTGACTCGCTACGAGGACTGGATCGTCGATTGGGCGCGAGCCGACGCCGGAGACGCGCCTCCCGGCCTCCGCCAACTCGTCGAGGCGAGCCGCACCCACCGCTTCCGCATCGCCCTGCCCACGCGCTCCGCATGAAGCCCGCCCGACCTGCCGACCGCGCCGGGGCCGCCCTGCTCACGACCCTCATCCTCGTCACAGCCGTCGCCCTTGTCGTCGTCTCCCTCTTCGCCATCACGCGGGAGGAGGTCTCCCTCAGCGGTGCGACCACCGCGAGCGCCCGCGCCAGCCTCGGCGAGGAGGCGGCCTTTGCCGAAGCCTCGGCCCGGCTCCGCTCCCTCACCGCGAACGACCACTACCTCGTCACCCTCGCCACCGCCGCGTCGGCCCGCTACACCTTTATCTCCACCCCCGACGCCACGGAGGTCGTCCACACGCCCCTTTTCGCCGGAGGCGAGGAACGCCGCATCGACCTGCCCGACTTCGACGCCATGGCCACCGCCGTGCTCGCCGACGCCTCCGCGACCGCGCCGACCGTCGCCTTCATCGGGCCGACCCGCAACGACGCCATCGAGCTGCCCCGCCTCACCGGGCTCGATATAAACGGAGCGCCCTTCGAGGAAAACCGCCGTCCCGCCCTCGGCTTCGTCGAGCTGCCGCCCTCCGGCGACTCGCCTTGGCTCATCCGCTACACCTGGTGGGTCGAGGATCTCGAAGGCTACCCGAATCTCGATGTCGTCGGCGCACGGCCCGCGCCCCATCCCGAGGCCGCGGCCCGCTTCGGCTACGGCCCGACCGACTCCCGCGCCCTCGCGTCTTCGACGGGCTTCCCCCTCGACGGGGAAAACGGCGTCCTCTTCCAATTCCCCGAAACCCATCGCGGTCAGCGCCTCGTCGATCAAGCCGCCCCCGGCCTCTCCCCGCGCGAGATCACCTTGCAGACTTGGACCCTGCCCGGATTCCCCGCCGAGCGGCATCCCTACCGCGACGCGGCACGGCTTTCACTCGAACGCCACGCCATCGCGGGCGCACGCCACCGCCTCGTCGGCGACGGATTCCGCGAACCCGACCGCTACGCGAGCGGTCTCCAGCCCTACCGCGTCGTCCCCACCATTCCCTACGGTCACGGCTATCCCGACGAGGGGCAACCGCGCTTCAACCTGAACGTCCTCGTCGCGAACCGGGACGTCGGCGGCATCGCCGAGATCGTCGAACGCAACCTGCCCTCGTTCGAGCAGCGCAAAGGCGGCTTCCCACCCGGCGAAGACTACCTCGGCACCCTCGCGGCCAACGCCATCGACTACGCCGACGAGGACGGACGGCCCGCCCTGCCCGGCAACACGACGAACGCCGGGACACGCGTCTTCCGAGGCGTCGACGCCTACTGCCCGGTGAACGAGTTCTTCGTGAAATTCGAATATGCCGGCTATCGCGAAGCCGGGCCGGACCAGTGGGAGATCGAGTTCAAGGCGACGCCCTACGCCGAGTTCTGGAACCCCTTCAACCGGACGGCGGAGATGCGGAACGCCTGCATCAAATTCCGCTTCATCGAGCCGATCCGCTTCCTGACGAATTCCGAAAAATATCGCATCGAGGAGGCGCACCTCACCAGCGACGACGCCTACGACGCGCCGGTGAGCTTTTCCGTCCCACCTAACGCCTGTTTCGTCCAGAAGTTCGGCGAGATCGTCTGGAGGGTTCCAGTCCCTCGAAATCCAGTCATCGCCATGCCGATCATCCAGGACATCCGGGCGAATTTCCTGAACTCCAAAGGCACCGAGTTGAGCAGCCCGGTCACGACGAGGGCGCACTATCAATTGTGGCTGTGGCCGGAATCCATCGATCCGGCGTCGGTCGCCCGCGAGTTGATCGACCAAAGCGGGCGACCGGAGATCGGGGAGAATCCGGCCGCGCCGACCTACGGATTCTTCTTCCCCCGCCACCAGCCGGTGCTGGCGGGCGGCGAGCATTTCATGCGGCTCGCGACGCCGGGCCTCGCGGGCAAGGCCTTCGGGTTCAACGCCGGGTTCGGGGCGCACCTCGGCGATCCTTGGATGCCCTACTACTCCCGCTCCACCTTCGAGGACGCCCAATACCGGCTCAAGGGCACGCCCGGCCACCGGAACTACGACCACGACAAAGTGAAACCGGACAACGACCGCGGCGACTGGTTCAAGGACCAGACCAGAGTCCGCGATTGGCCGGACCGGGGATACGACGCCGCCCTCGGCACCCCCGCGCCCAACACCGACGCCGAGATGCCCGACAGTTTCAACCTCCCCCACGATCCCGCGACGGAGGCCTTCGCTCCGTGGCGGCTTTCCAATGCGGGGCGCTTCCACTCCATCACCGAGTTTGGCAACCTGCACGACCCGGTGATGTGGATCGCGGGAACGGAAGCCCTCGTCTCCGCGCAATCGGCGCAGCGCTTCGATTCCTTGCGCGACACCTCCCTCAAGAGCCTGCCCCCCGACGCCCGGCCCGGTCCCATGTGGGGCGGCGGCAACACCCTGCGCATCGGCCGGCTCGAGCATGCGCTCTTCGACCGGGCCGGGATGCGCGCGAGCCAGTGGCTCGACCTTTTCCACACCGGATTCGCTGGCACGAACCTCGGCCCCGACGGCGTTCCCGAGGATGCCCTCTACCGCCACCACGACCCCCGCGACCACCAGCCCCCGCCCGCCGCGCCCGACCCTGTCAGGTCCGCCACCGCACCCTCTTCCTTCATCTACGACCCCGACCTGAACGCCCAAGGCCGCTACTCCCTCATCCACGGCCATCTCAACCTGAACACCGCGCCGACCCGTTTCGAGATCGAGACCCTGCTGCGCGGCCCCTTCGCTTCCTGCGACCTCCGCGTGAAAACGGACCGACACGACACGCCGGAATACGAGCGCGAGGGCGAGACCGGCACCCTGCGCAGCGGCTTGCGCGAGGAAGCCATCCCCCGCATCGCCAAGGGCCTCATGAAGGCCCGCCCTTTCCACGGCCCCTCGCACCTCGCCCGCGTCCTCTCCGAGCTGCTCGACCGCCACGACGCCCTGCCCGCGCACCACAACGACGCCGAAGCCGAGGAGACCTTCGCCCGCGTCTTCAACACGACCACCCTGTCGAGCCGCCATTTCCGCCTCCACACCGCCGCCGAGGTCTACCACGCCACCACCGGGGAGGTCGTCGGCCGTTGCCGCCGCGTCCGCGAAGTCTTCCTGCGCCCCATCCGCAACGCCGACGGGCAAATCCAGCGCGTCGTCGCCGAGACACTCTCCTCTCGTGACCCATGACCCATGACCCATGACCTGCTTTAACCGATGAAGCACCTCCTCCCGCTCGCCGCCCTCCTGACCAGCCTCCCCCTCCCCGCGCAGGAGGAGCCTCCGCAAGCCGCCTTCCTCAACGTCGTCAACCTCATCACCCTGCGCGAGCCGACGAGATTTTCGCTGGGCGGCTTCCGCTTCAACGGGGGCGAGCCGGTGCCGCCGGGGGAGAATTCGGGCATCCTCGCCATCGCGCCCGGCACGCACACCTTCACCATCGAGAACCCGGCGGCGAAGCCGGACAAGATCACCGTCGCCCTGACCTTCGAGAACGGCAAGACCATGGCCGTGATCTGCTACGACGAAGTCGCGGAAGCCCCCGAAGGCGGGGACGAGGGCAAAGTCCGGGCGAGGCTGCGTCACAGCGTCCTCGTCGAGGGCGAAAACCTCGGCCCGCGCCTGAGCCTCGTCTCGCTGCTGAAGGTCCCCTTCGCCAGCGTCGATATCTCCGGCAAACCCGTAACCCTGATACAACGCCAAGCCCACCGCGTCGAAATCGCGCTCGGCGACGCGGTGAAGATCGCCCACGGAGGTCGCGTCCTCGCCGAATTCGAGATTGCCAAGCCGATCCACTACCTCGGCTTCCTCTACGAGGATCCCGGCGGCGGAGAGGTCGGACTTTCCCTGATCCAGAACGAGAAGCTCGAATACCAGCCGCCCTTGAAGGACGATCCGTAGCGGAGAAAAAAATCCGAAATCCAAAACCGCTTCGCGGGACCGCTGATCTTCGCTGATTCCCGCTGATTTTTCTAAGCCCAAGAAAAAGATCAGCGAAGATCAGCGGTCGCCGGAGGCCAAACCAGAATTTCGGATTTTTTTCCTTCCGCCTGTAACCGCGCTCCCTGTTTTCCCTATTGTCGGGTAGAGCCTTCATATCATGGACAAGGACACCCCCGATCCCACCCCCAGCGAACTCGGACGCGCCATGCTCGGATCCGGCAGCCAGCCCTCCGGCCGCTGGGTGCCCCCTACGGTCGAGGAGCTCCAGGCCATCCTCCCCGGCGGTTACGAGATCGTCAAGATGCTCGGGCGCGGAGGCATGGGCGCTGTCTACATGGGGCGGCAGAGATCCCTCGACCGCCCCGTCGCCATCATGATCCTCTCCGGCGCCCTCGCCGAGAAGGAGGGCGACTCCCATTTCAAGGAGCGCTTCCAGAACGAGGCCCCCGCCATGGCCAAGCTCAGCCACCCCGGCATCGTCGCCGTCCACGACTTCGGAGAGACCGGCGACGGACTGATCTACATCGTGATGGAGTACATCGACGGTACCGACGTCGCCCGCATGATCGCCTCCGAGGGGCGGCTGCACACCGAGCACGCCATGGCCATCACCGCGCACGTCTGCGACGCGCTGGCCTACGCCCACTCGCGGGGCATCATCCACCGCGACATCAAGCCCGCGAACATCATGGTCGGCTACGACGGGGTGGTGAAAGTGGCCGACTCCGGCCTCGCCAAGGTCCAGGCGTCCGAGGGGCAATCCCTCGGGCTGACGCTGAGCGGGATGGCCATGGGCACGATGCACTTCATCGCGCCCGAATCCTTGGAATACGGCGTGGTCGTGGACCACCGTGCCGATCTCTACGCGGTGGGGGTGATGCTCTACCAGATGCTGACGGGGAAAGTGCCGCACGGGATCTTCGAGCTGCCCTCGATGCAGGTGGCGGGCCTCGATCCGCGCTACGACGGAATCATCGCGCAGGCGATGCGGGAGGACCGCGAGGAGCGCTACCAGAGCGCCATGGAGCTGCGCCTAGGAGACTGTTGAAAAACCCCGTGATGAAAAACTGCGAGACATTTTCCCGCTTGGTGAGGCGCGACGAAGGAGTGGAGCGGGCTCCACGACTGAGGAGCAACGAAGCCAGGCGGGAAAAGGGCCGCAGCCCGCAGGGTCGGTCCACGACGCAACCGGCGAAGCCGCTGACTTCCCAGACAAAAACATCGCCAGATTTTTCATTGCGGGGTTTTTCAACAGTCTCCTAGACCTCGATGCGATCCTAACGCAGCCCGTACCGAAGGCGGGCGCGGAGTCCTCGCAGCCGAAGGCGGCCTTGCCGACGAGGGCGCGTCCGCAGAGGCCGGGCGGGAAGGCATTGGTGACGAGGGCGGCAGGCGCGGCACCACCGAGGCCCGCGCCTGCGAAGCCGCGCTCTTCCTTGGCGTGGGTGGCGGGACCAGTTCTGCTCTTGCTGGCGGGGGTGGGGGCGTGGTGGTATCTGGGGCGCGAGACGCCCGCGCCTGTCGAGCCCGCCGCCGAGGCGCCCCGCCCTGCGGCGAATCAGACCAGTCCGACCAGTCAGACTTCCCCGGCCCCTGCCGGAGCCACGAAGGACCGACCGTTCGAGAACAGCCTCGGGATGAAGTTCGTGCCCGTGCCGGGGACGAACGTGCTGTTTTGCATCCACGAAACGCGCTGGAAGGACTACGAGGTCTACGCGAAGGAGAATCCGGGGATCGACGGCAATTGGAGAAACCAGACCATCGACGGCTACGCAATCACCGAGAGGGCTGGGGAACATCCTGTGATACGAGTGAGCTGGCACGAGGCGCAGGATTTCTGCGCATGGCTGAGCAAGAAGGAGGGCAAGACCTACCGCCTGCCGACGGACGAGGAATGGAGTCTCGCCGTGGGCTTTGGAAGCAAAACAATGGACGCATACCCTTGGGGAACGGCATGGCCTCCGCCGCCCGGATCGGGCAACTACAGCGATCAGAGCCGCAAGGCGAAAGCCCCGTCCAAAGATTCGAGGGTGCTTTATTTGGAGGGCTACGACGACGGTTTTCCGACGACCTCACCAGTGATGAGCTTCCCGCCGAACCGCTTCGGCCTTCATGACATGGGAGGCAACGTATGGGAATGGGTCGAGGATCGGGCCGAGGATAGCCAAGAGGCGAGAGTCCGACGTGGCGGTTCTTGGGCCAATCCTTTGCAAGGTGTTATCCGATCTGCCCGTCGCGAAGCCGGGCCTCCTTCTGCACGGATAGACGCCATTGGGTATGGCCTCGGCTTCCGCATCGTCCTCGCGCCATCCGAACCAACCCCGTCCCCCGCCAAAATCACCGCCGTCCCGGCGACATCGACCTCCTCCGTCTCCCATTACCGCAGCGAAGGCCGCTTCCGCGCTTGGTCCGCCATCCCGGACGACCCGGCGATCGATCTGTCGAAGCTCGCGGGGATCGACGAGGTCAAGCAGGTGCTGGTCCACAAGACGGGATGGGTCGTGCTCACACCGGGCGGACGGGTGGTCTCGAACCGGCATGGGGATGGCGCGAAGGGAATCGAAAAGCTGTGTCAAGGCTGGTTCTCTCATTTTGGAACCATCGACCAGGACGGTCGCCTCACTGGCTATGATCAAAGAGGAGAGTGGGACGACGGCGAGACCCCGGAGGATCTCGGTCCGGTGGCCGACGCCTACCTTGCTCCCTACCATCGGATCGCTCTGCTGCGCGACGGGACGGTCCGCGTTTGGGGGATGGCCTACGACGGGAAGCAAGGACCCGACGATCCAGAATGGCCGAAGCCGCAGTTTCCCGCCGGTCGGAAGGCGGTGGCGATCTCGATTGCCGACATCGGGGCAGCGGTGAAGCTCGACGATGGCAGCGTTCACATCTTCCACGCCAAGTTTGCCCCGATGACCGTCGGACCGGAGCAGAGCGTGCAGTTCTCGCTGGCGTTGGGGGCTTTCTTCGGAATGGACAAGGCGGGCAGTGTCGGCTACTGGAATCATCGAGAGTCGAGAAAGGTCCAAGGGCCTTTCCTGACCGGAGGAACTGAAGGGAAGCTGCTGCCTTCGCTGGGGACCAGCCTGCTCCTGACGGACGAGGGAGGCATCCGGCTCGGCGATTCGGTGGCGGAGCGCTTTCCCGAGGTGAAGCGGGCGGCCGATGCGGTGAAGGTGGCCGCAGAGGGGCATTTCAGCTATGTCGCAGAGATCGACTCCTTCCAGACAGCGAAGTTCTTCTGGGTGGAGGCTCCGGAGCCTGCGCCCGCTACCACCGCCGCTCCGCCTCCCGCGCCCTCCCTCCTCCCCGAACTCGCGCAGCGTCTCGACGCCTACCTCGCGGCCCGGCGCGGAGCGCTCGACACCTTGGTCGGTCGGCCCACTGCACGTCGAGCGAGAGGATCGTGACCCGCCCGCCCCGCTTTTCGGCGAGCCGTTTGTCGGATTCGTCGCCGAGGAAGTACTTCAAATCCTGGATGAGGAAGGCTCGGAAGCGGCCCCTCCCGCGGTCGGCGCTGCGGAGCCAGTCCCGTTCGAGGAGACGCGAGAAATAGGCTTGAGTGAGATCCTCGGCGTCGTGCGGGGAGCGGCCGAGATGCCGGACGAAGGCGTAGACCGGACGCCAGTATTTTCCGAAAGGCTCGTTCAGGGCGGCGCGGGAGGCCTCGTCGGCGTCCCGCCCCGCGATGGCCACTTGGCTCCAATGCGTGCTCGGGAAGGGCAGTCCCCATTTCGAAAATGAAGACTCCATCGAGGCGAGGGGACAGAGTAGCCGGAATCGCGCACCGGTCAAATCGCCATCCTGTGGTGGAACGCGCGAATTCGGGGACACCCAGATCGATCCGAGACATCCCAAGGAGGCCGTGCATCGGGTAGGGTGGTTCGGCCCGAACCGCCGGAAGGGCGTTCCGGGATCCCTGTGCGCCCAACCTCCCGACCGGGCCGGTCGGGTCTACCCCCGCGCCGCGAGCAGGGGCTAGCAGAACGCTCGCGCGTTCCACCACGGTCTACCGAACCAAGGCCCCGCCGTACCCGCGGATCGCGGCGATGACGCGCACGCTGTCGGCCACGGCCCTGACGTTGTGCACGCGGAAGAGGTCGGCCCGGGCGACGAGGCCGCGGACGAGGCAGGCGATGGTGCCGGCGTCGCGGTCGGCTGGCTCGGGCAGGTCGAGGACTTCGCCGACCACGGTCTTCCGCGAGACGGGCAGCAGCACGGGCAAGTCGTAGCGCTGGAGCCGCTCCAGCTCGCGGTAGACGGCGAGGTTGTCGTCGCGCTGCTTCGCGAAGTCGATCCCCGGATCGAGGACGAGCTGGTCGTCGGAGAGCCCGACGCGACGGGCGCGGGCGAGACGGTCGTCGAAGAAGCGCTCCATCGCCTCCCACACGTCGGCGTAGCGCTGGGCGGTGTGGGGCACCTTCGGCTCGCCCACGGTGTGCATGACGAGGAGGGCGGCACCGTATTCGAAGCAGAGGCGGGCGTTCGTGTCCTCGACGAGGCCGCCGATGTCGTTGATGAGATGGACTTTGCCGGTGCGCAGGACGGCGGCGACGACCTCGGGCCGCCAGGTGTTCACCGAGAGCAGCGGCGGCCAGATCTGGAGGTCGTCGCGAGGCTCGGCCTCGGCGCAGAGCGCCTCGAAGCCGTCGAGGAAGGGGAGGAGCCGGGCGATCTCCTCGCGAGGGCCGATGGGGCCGCGATTGGTCCGGGCGCTCTCGGCCCCCACGTCGATGAGGTCGGCCCCGTCGAGGACCATGCGCCGCGCCGTCGCGAGGGCTTTCGCCACGTCGAGGGTGCCGTCCCCGGAAAAGGAGTCGTCGTTGATGTTGACGATCCCCATGACGCGGGGAAAGGCTTTCAAGATCTCCTTCATCGCTGCTCCGCGCCCCGGCGGGGGCACCTGCCACCAGTGGACGAAAAACGGCGGGAGGAAGCAATACTAAAAGAGGCGGACGGTGATTTTTTTTCGCCGCTCAATCCAAAATCCCCGTCCCGCGGGCGTAGGCGTTGGGGTTCAGCATTTTCTTCACGTCGTCCATGCTGAGGGCGACATTGTCCTGGTAGCCGGTCTGGCGGGGGGTGCCGGTGGCGCGCGGGGCCTCGGTCACGGCGGAGGCATCGCGGTCGGCCTTGGTCTTGAAAACGGAGCTGCTCTTTCGATAGGTCCCGGTTTTGTAGGCTGCGTAGTCGGTGGAGGATTTCGACTTCGTCTCGATGGCTTTCCCCGTGTTGCGGAAGGGGGACCGGGTCGAGTTGCCCTCGCGAGCCTTCATCTCCCCCTCCCTCGCGCTGAAGACCCCGGTGTATTCCTGGCGCTTGAGGTATTCGGGGGTGCGGAAGGTCTTGGTCTCGACTTTGCTCTTGCCAAGCCGGGCCTCCTTCGTCTTGAACTCGCCGTTGAAACCCTTCAGTTTCTGGTCCCTGTAGAGATCGGTCTTGTCCGCCACGACGCTGCCGTCTTCGGCGATGGAGTAGCCGCGCTGGGTGAATTTCGCGTTGGCCTCCGAATTGCCGCTCTGCCCCTGCCCCCCCCACATGCGCTCGTCGAAGGTGTATCCGCCGCTGCGAGTCGATTTCACGGTCTGGACCGTCTCGCACTGGCAGAGCAGGGAGGCGGCGAGAAGGGCGGCCGCACAAGCGGCGAGGGGATGGCGGGGGGTCACCATGAGCGTCTAACTTCGCGCAGTTCCCGGCCCTCGGCAAGGGCGCTCATCCAATCGCGGATCAAGACCTCCTGCCCGCGGGCGAGATGGAGGTCGCGGGTGCGCTCCTCCCATTCCCCGGCGCGTCCCCAAGCGGCGTAGAGCCGGGGGAGAAGGCGCAGGTCGAACCCTTCGAGGGGGGCGGATTTTTGCAGGAGCCGCTTCAGGAGGGTCTCGGCCTCGGCATAGGCTCCGCTCTCGATGAGGAAGGCGGCGTAGTCTTCGAGGAAGCCGAGGTGGTTCCACCGATAGGAGGCGATGGAGTGGTCGTAGGCTTGGAACAGGCTGCGGGCCAGCCCGGCCTCGCCGAGGGCGGCGAAGAGGGAGGGCAGCCGCCGCCGGATGTCGAGGGTGGGGCTCCCGTCCTTGAGACCGCTCTGGTGGAAGAAGTCCGACCCCGCCTCGCGGACGAGCTGGGTGTGGACCTCGATGAGGCGGGGACGGTCTCCGAGGCGGTGGAAGAAGGCGATCTGGCGCTCCGGCTCGTTGGGGAAGAAGGCGGGGCCGGGCCGCCCGTCCTCCTCGACGAGGGAACAGGCGAGGGCGAGGCCGGCGGGGCCGAACGCGGGCAGGGTCTCAAGGAGGCGGTGGCGCTCCGGCGCGGAGGGGGCGTGGTCGGAGCACCATCCCCACGCGACGGGTTCGAAGCGGCCCGAGAAATGGGCGGAGAGGAGCTCGGCGAGCCAGCGGCTTGAGGCGGGGGCGTCCACCATGTCGAGGACGGCGGGCAGCTCTGCCGCGGCCTCCGCGTCGGAGAGGAGCCATTCGACAAAGCGAGAGGCATTCGAGAGGACCCCGGCGACGGGGGATTCGCCGTCGTCGTCGATCCCGGCGGGCTCGACGCGATAGACGAAGTCGAGGAAGAAGGCTTCCAGTTCGTCGGCGAGATCGCCCCAAGGCTTGCCCCGTGCCCTCTCGACGCGGAGCAGTTCCGCCGAGGTCTCGGTGCGCTGGGCGACGGCGGCGCGGCGCAGCAGCTTGAGGATGCCGACGGCCTCCTCGGAGGCCCCGGCCTCGTGCAAGGCGGCGGCGAGGCGGCGGGTCACGGCGGCGGGCTGCCGGTCCACGCTGGCGACGGCGAGGGCACGGACGGCGTCGTGGTCCTGCCAGCCGAGAGCGGCATGGGAATCGAGGGAGAGGAGCATGGCGCGGCGTTGCAGGGTCGCCTCGGAGGGATCGAGGGCGAGGGGGGCAAGCCAGGCGAGGGCCTCGGCGTGCCGGCCGACGCGAGCGAAGGTCTCAGCGCCAAGGAGGGCCTGCTCGCCGGAAATCCCGCCGCGATGGCGCATGTCGGAGAGGAGGCGCAGCAGGGCGCCGTCGTCGCCGACACGACGCCACCCCTCGACGAGGGCGTCCTGGTAGGGCAGGTGGGCGCGGCTCGCCACAGGCGGAGTCCCCTCGCGAGCCTCGGGCTGGCGTCCGAGCTGGGCGAGCCGCTCGAGATCGCGGTTCATCAGGAGGAAGCGGGCGTGCTGCTCGTTCAGGTAATCGACGGTGAGGCCAGGCGGGGCGGGGAATTCGCGGGTGTTGATTTGCGAAATCAGGTCGAGGGCGGGGGTGGGCTCGAGAGCGGCGGCGGCCGCGTCGAAGAGGCCTTGCAGAGGCGCGTAGTCGCGGTCGCGCCGCGCCGCGTCTTCGCGATGGACGGGGATCGCCTCGCGGTGGAAGCCGCGGCTTTCGAGGGCCTTGGCCAGTTCGGAGCGGCTGTCCGGCTCCTGGAGGAGGCCGCGCAGCTCGCGGACGAAGGCATCCCGCTCCGGCGCGTTCATCCATTCGAGCAGGAGGAGGGAGCGATCGATCTCGAAGTTCTCGTGCTGCGCCGCGACCTCGACGTCGGCGCGGCTCGGGAGCGGCTCCCCCCCGAACGCGGCGGCGAAGGCGGGAGCGCTCTCCGCGTCGAGGCGAATGCGCGAGGCGCAGTCGTAGAGGAGGCGTCCGAGGCGTCGCCAGCCCTGCTGCTGGCCCTGCCCGGCGTCGGCGGCGAAGGCGGGGCGGGTCAGGCGGATCTCCAAGGCGGCGCGGCGCTCCAAAGCCGAGACGACAGCGGCGGAGTCGCGCCCGGCGAGGGCGAAGAGCAGTTCGCGTTCGAGCGCCGCCGCCTCTCCCGCCACGGAACGGGGGGCGGTCTGGTGGCTGGCGGCGAGACGGCGGAGGTATTCGGCGCGCTCCCCGTCGGAGTCGAGCAGGGCGAGCTTCTCGGTGAGGGCGGCGTATTGGTGGCCGCCGATGCGGGCGTTGGGGGCGGAAAGGCCGGCCTCCAAGGAGCGGTCGAGCCAGCGCTCTCGCTCCGGCGCGAGACCGGAGAACCCCGCCTCCCGCGAGAGGTGGAAATGGAAATCCGGGTCGTCCGCCAGAACCGTGTCGGCGAAAAGGAGGCCGACCCGGTAGGCTTCCTCATGCCAGTCCGCCCGGCGCAATTCGGTGAAATGATGCTTCACGACCTCTTTCGACAGGGGCAGCCCGCCGAGGCATTCGCGCACGACCTCGGGGCGGCAGATCGGATCGTCGGCATGGTCCTTCAGGAAGACGAGCGCGGCGATCGCCGCATAGACCGAACGCGGATACGGCGTGCCGCTGGCGGCGTTCTCCTCCGCGACCCAGGCGTGGAAGCGCCCCGCGTCCCCCGCGAGGAGGTGGCAGCAGGCGAGGAGGAGCTGGTCGGTGTGCGAATCGGAGGCGGGATACTGTTTCAGCAGTTCGGCGAAAGCGCTCCCGGCCCCGGCGTGGCGGGTCGCCCAGAGCCGCTCGAAGAGGGGGCGGTCCCCGCCCTGCCAGCGCCCGAGCCAAGCCGGGACGCGCCCGAGTTTCGCGGCGAGCGCGGCGGCCTCCTCGATGGAGCGGAGGCGGAGGAGATGGGGCTCCTTCGGCGAAAGGGAGAACTCCCCGCGCGTCCGTTGCAGCGTATCGGAGATCTCGTCCTGCAAACCGTCGCCAACGAAGGGATAGGTCTCGACGGTGAAGATGAAGGACTCCAGGCTGTGGTCTCGGACGACGCGGAGGAGCGGCAGGCGACCCTCCCCGAAGCCCTCGGGATACGGGGTGTCCTCCGTTTTCTCCAAAATCGCGGAGAAGGTCTCGAAGGCCGCCTCGTGCTCCTCGCGCCCGGCTTGGAGCAGACCGAGGCGGAAACGGGCATCGAGATCCCAAGGGCGCAGGGAGACGAGCCGGGCGAGGACCCGCCCGGCGTCGCGCGGGCTGCCGGATTTCTCGTAATGGCCGGCAAGTTCCGCGAGGAAATCGACGTCGCTGCCGAACTTCGTCTCCAAGCGGAGGCGGAGCTGGTCGGCCTCGGCGACGCGGAGATCCTTCTCCAGCATGCGCACCAGTTCCTTCCAGTTTTCGAGGGTGTCGCCCTCGCCCCGCGCGAGAAGCTGGCGGCGGTAGTAGATCGCGGACTTTAAATCCCCGAGCCGACCGGAGAGCGCCCCCAGCTCGGCGAGCAGTTCCTCGCTGCGCCCCGACATGTAGTAGGCCCGCTTCATCGCCTCGTAGGCCTCGCGGTCCTCCCCGGCGGCGCGATGGACGCGGGCGAGGGCCTCGGGATAGAAGCGGTCGAAAGGATGCCGCCCCGCCAGCTCGGCGTAGCGCTCGCGCATCCAAGCGAGCAGGTAGTGGGTCTGCGCCACGGTGATCTGGGCGTCGAGCTGCTTGCGCCGCTGCACCGGGTCGCTCTCCCGCTCCAGCAACTCGACCTGCGCCTTCAGCGCCTCCTCGGGTCGACCGGCTTCGATCAAGGCGGCGGAAAGCTGCTTGACGATGTTGCGCTTCTCGAACAGATCGGCCTCGCGGTAGGCGCGCTGCCACACCTCGACCTGCTTGCCCGGACTGCCTTGGCGCTGGTATAGCTTGGCCAGCGTGTTCAGGGTCGCGAGGGAGGCGCCGGGCTTCGCCGCCATCTCCTTCAACTCGCGCATCGCCTCGTCCTCGAAACCCAGCTCGAAGCGCATCTCGGCGCGGCGGCGGCGGTGGTCGTCGGCGCGCTCCGGGTCGATCTCGGCGAGGGTGGTCAGATGCCGCACCATCAGGGTGGTGCGCTCGTTCTGCTCGGCGAGGCTCAAGAGCATCCTCTCGACCTCGACGACGGGTTTGCCAGCCTCCTCGTTCGCCTTGGTGAGCTGATGGAAGCACTCCTGCGTGTCCTGCATCTTGAAGGCCCACCACGCGGCGCGGTAGCGGCGCTCCAGCGAGGGGGTCTGGTTCGCCTCTTTCTTGATCGTCTCGTAGTAGTCGATCAGTTCCCGGGGCGGCTCCTCCTCCCCGCCCCGGGCGGCGGCGCGGGAGGCGGCGGCGGCGAGACGACGGAATTCGTCGACGCCCTGGATGACTCCCGGCGGCGGCGCGGGCTGCAGCGCCTCCCGCTCCGCCTTCGTCGCGTAATGGCCGCGGATCAGGCTGAAAAGGCGCTGGTCGATCTCCGCCTTCTCCTCCAGGCCCGGCCTCCCTTCGCGGATCGCCTCCAGCTGGGCGACGGCCTCGTCGATCCGCTTCGCGGCCACATGGAGGTCGGCCCGGCTCGACTGGTATTCGAGGTTCGACGGAGCGAGGGCGACGGCCTCGTCGAAGGCGGCGAGGGCTTCCCCGTCCAGATCGAGATCCTTGAGGACGACGCCGATCTGGTGGAGGCGGGCGGCCTTTTCCAAAGTCGCGTCGCCCGCGGCGGCGGCGTGTTCCCGCAGGGTCGCGACGGCTTGGGCGGTGCGTCCGCGCTCGTGGAGGAAGCGGGCCAGTTCGATGGGGGCGGCGGTCTCGTCGGCACCCTCCCGCGCGGCGAGGACCGGATCGCGGAGAAGCCGCTCGACGAGGCCGTCGAGATAGTGGACGCGGGCGAAGCCGAGGATTTCGCGCCGCCCTTTGGCATCGACCGCCCCCTCGTCGAGCAGGGCGGAGAGCCGGGCCGAGGCCGCCTCGCGCCCCTCCGCATGGAGATCGACGAGGGCGCGGCGCAGGACGAGATCCAGCGGCGGCGAGCCGCTCCCAGCGAGAAGCCCGTCGAGGGTCGCGGCGGCCGCCTCGTAGCGATCGTTCCGCATCTGCAACTCGGCGAGGCGGACGCGATGGGAGGGATCGCCGGGCAGACGCTCGGCGAGACGGGCGACGGCTTCCTCCTCCCCCGTCGGATCGGCGGTGAGCCGGTGGAATTCGGCGAGGTCATGGAGGGCGCGCTCCGTCGGATTCGCCGCCGCCGCGGCCTGGGCGAGGGCTTCCTCCATCTCGTCGAGGCGCTCGTGGCGCTCGTGCATGCGCACGAGGCGGGAGAAAAGCTCGCCGTAGTCCGGGCTCTTGAAATGGAGCAGGGCCATCGCCTCCCCCGCCGCGTCCGCCGCCTTGTCGAAATCCCCGGTGAACTCGTGGAGGCGGTTCAGTTCGAGCAAGGCGTCGAGGCGGCGGCGTGGATCGGACGACCGCGCCAGTCCGTCCAACGCCTTCACCGCGGCCTCCGTCTCGCCCGCCTCGAGGAGCAGCCCGACGATCTCGGCGCGCAAGGCCGCGTTTTCGGGAAAGGCCTCCAGCAGCGCGTTCCAATCCGCCACCGCCGCCTCGCCCTGCCCTTGCAGCCGATGCAGAGCCGCTTTGCGGAGGCGCAGGGCGATCCCCTCCCCGTCCGTCGCGGGCACGAGCTCGACGAGGCGGGTGTGGAGGGAGAGGGCCTTGGCCCAGCGCTTCTGCTGGTCGGCGATCTCGGCAAGGGCTTTCAGGGCCGGCAGATTGCCCGGCTCGGATTCGAGCACCTCGTCATAGAGCGGTCGCGCCGCCTCGACGTCGCCGCTTTTGCGCAGGAGATGGGCGTAGAGCAGCTTCGCCACCTCGGGACCGGACTCGCTCGCGCCCTTGAAATAGTCGAGGAGCAGGGCGGTCTGGCCCTTTTTCTCGTAAAGCCCCCAGAGCAGGTCGAGGACTTTGCCATAGGCCGGATCCTTTTGCAGGAGCTGGATGTAATGGTTGGCCAAGCGCGAATCGGCCTCGGACCAAGCCGGAGCGGCGGCGGGCTCCTGCGCCCGTGCCGAGAGGAAAGCGAACCCGGCCACCGCAGCCCACAGGGCGGGAAGAAGCAGGCGACAGGGCGAAGAGATCATCGGATGCCGGGAAAAATGGCGCGGAGCCTTCCGCCACGGTAGGCGAGGCGCGGCAAGGCGTCAATGACAGGCCCGCGGCCCGGCCCGGCGATCCGGCGCCGCCTGTCTGCGGCCTACCGCCTCCGCAGCACCCGGATTTTGTGCGCTTCGCTGTCGCCGATGTAGATGCCGCCGTCGGCGTCGGCATAGACGCCGTGGGGACGGGCCAGTTCGCATTTCAGCGGGTCGCCGTCGGAGCCATCGCCCTTCTTGCCGGTACCCGCGATCAGGTCGATCCGGCCCGTCTTCGCGTCGATCACGCGGATCGAATGGCTCTCGCAATCAGCGAGCCAGACATGGCCCTCCGCATCGATGGCGATGCCCTTGGGACCGCTCAGGGCCGCCTCCTTGGCCGGCCCCCCGTGGCCGGTGAAGCCGCTTTTCCCGGTGCCCGCGATGTGGTGGATGGTTCCCGCCTTGAGGTCGAACTTGAAGACTTGGTTGCCCTCGCGCGTCGCGAGCCAGAGATTGCCCTCCCCATCGAAGTCGAGCGAACGCGGCCCGTTGAGCGGAGTCCCCTCGATGGGCGAGCCGTCGGGCGTCGGCCCCGGCCGTCCCGTCCCGGCGAAGGTGGAGATCTTACCGGTGCTCATGTCGATCCGGCGGATGACGTGGTTGCCGATGTCGCAGACGTAGAGGTCGCCACCGGGACCGAACTGGATGCTGTGGGGCTCTTTGAACTGCGCCGTCGCCGCCGGGCCGCCGTCGCCGCTGTAGCCCGGCTCCCCCGTGCCCGCGATGGTGCTGAGGATTCCGGTCTTCATCTCGATCTTGCGCACGGCGTGGTTGACCATGTCGACGATGCAGAGGTCGCCTGAGGCGTCGAAGCGGATCTCGTGCGGCTTGTTGAAGGTCCCTTGGAGCGCCGGGCCGCCGTCCCCGGTGAAACCGACCTCGCCCGTGCCCGCGATCGTCGTGAGGACGCCGTCCTGCCCGAGGCGGCGGATGCGCTGGCCGGTGTATTCGCAGAAGTAGAAAGCCCCGTCCGGCCCCCGGACAATGCCGAAGGGGTTGTCCAACTCCGCCTCCAAGGCCGGCCCGCCGTCACCGGAGTGCCCCGCTTTGCCAGTGCCAGCGAGAGTCTCGATGGTCCAATCGGCCTTGGCGGAAAGCGGAGGAAGGAGGGAAAGGAAAAGGGGGAGGAAGAGGACGGAATGCTTCATGGGCAGAATTGTGGCGGAAGGGAGCGGCGGGGTCAAACGCGGGAGCGTCGGATTTGCGGGTGCTTTGGGCGAAGCCTGCGATGGCGGACCGCTGGATTCCGGGGTAAAGGGAAGGATGCCCAAGCGTCTGCCACCTTTCGCCGCCCTTCTCCTGCTCCTTTGCTGCGGATGCGGGAAGAAACCCAGTGCCACCGCCGACGCGGTGGACCGCTTTGTCGTCAGCGGCCTCGACTCGCTGACCCTCTACTCGATCCATCCCCGAACCCCGGACATCGACGAGGTCGGCGACGAGGAGACCTACGAGAAACTGCTCGCCGCAGCGACCCCCAAGTTTTTCCACGGCCATCCGGTGCTCCAGACGACCGCGACCGACAAACCGGACGAGATCGCCGCCCTGCTGAAGTCGGTGACCCGCTCGATGCGCACCGCCGCCTTCGGAGCCAAGTGCTTCGACCCGCGCCACGGATTGCGTCTCACCCGGGGCGACACCCACCTGGACCTCGTGATCTGCTACGAATGCGAATATGTCCAGCTTTGGGAGGGTGGAGTCAAACAGCCGTACGAAACCATCGCCGAATCGTCGAAAGCGGCTCTCGATCGATTTCTTGCCGCCGCCAAGCCGCAGTGAAGAGGGTCGGGGTGAGGATTCAACCCTCTTCGGTCCCCCTCCTTGATCCATCTCCTCCTTACTCTTACTCCCCGGCTTCGGGCAAGGAGTAAGAGGTAAGAGTAAGGAGTAGGGAGTAAGAGATCTAACAAACGAACAAATCCTCCCCCGGCCCCGCCCCCGTCTCGCGGTAGCAGAATCCGGTCGCGGCGAGGTGGTTGAGGCAGTGGTAGACCTCCTCGACATCGCCTTCGCCCACGGTCTGGGCCATCGTCGCGGCGGTGTAGCCCGCCGAACCCGTCTCAGCGAGATGACGGCGCACGGTGGAGAGCAGGTTGAGAAACGCTCCCGCCGCCTTTTTCCCCGCCTCGACGCCGGGCTGGTGGTAGGCGTTGATGTTCACTAGACTGGCGTAGAACGACACGGCCCGCTCGTAGAGGGCGATGAGCATACCAAGGGAGAAGGGCGTCAGCTCGTCGAGCGAGATGGTGATCGACTGGCGGCCATTGCCAGCCAAGGCGCGTCGCGTGCCGCGCAGGAAGCCTTGCAGGTAGTCGCCCGTGGTCGAGCCGGACTCGTCCACGCCGAGGGACCCGCCCTGCCGCGTCCGGCGCACCTCGATGAAGGTGGCGAAGAAATTGGGCAGACCGTCGCGGAGCTGCTGCACGTAAGCGTGCTGGTCGGTCGATCCCTTGTTGCCGTAGACGGCGATGCCCTGGTTGACCCGCTCGCCGTCGAGGTCGAGCTCCTTGCCGAGCGACTCCATCACGAGTTGCTGGAGGTATTTGCTCATCAGGTCGAGGCGGTCGCAGTAGGGCAGGATGACCATGTCCTTCTCCCCGCGTCCGTTCCCGGCGTGGTGCCACATCAGGGCGAGGCGCATCGCGGCGTTGGTGGCTTCGTCAGGGACGCGGGTCTTCTCGTCCATCGCGGCGGCTCCGGCGAGGAAAGCGTCGATGTCGAGTCCGAGAAGCGCGGAGGGAAGCAGACCCACGGCGCTCATCACCGAGGTGCGTCCACCGATCCAGTCGGACATGGGGAAGCGGGCGATCCAGCCCTGGGCGACGGCGTGACGGTCGAGCAGGCTGCCCTCTCCGGTGACGGCGACGGCCTGCTTCGCGAAATCGAGACCTTGGGCGCGGAAGGCGGCCTCGGCTTCGATCATGCCGTTGCGCGTCTCGGCAGTGCCGCCGGATTTCGAGATGACGATGACGAGGGTCTCGGCGAGCCCGTCACCAAGCGTCACAAAGACGTCGTCCATGCCGCCGGGATCGGTGTTGTCGAGGAAATGGATGCTGATCGGCGAATGGGCGGGCAGCAGGGCCTTCGCCACGAGCTGGGGACCGAGGGCCGAGCCGCCGATGCCGACTAGGAGGACGTGGCGGAAGGCGTTGCCGTTCGGCGCGACGACGGCGCCCTTCAGGACCTTGCCGGCGAAGGCGGCGACGGAGTCCTTCGTCTCGCGGATCCAGTTCCCCTCCGCCTCGGGGGCGAGCTCGGGCTTGCGCAGCCAGTAGTGGCCCACGGCGCGGCCCTCGTCGGGATTCATGATCTCGCCCGCCTCGGTCGCGGCGAGGTCGCGGAAGGCCCGCCCGATGCGCTCGCGGAGCGGCTCCGGCCATTCGGCGGGCGCGTCCATGCGGCTGGAGTCGAGGGCAAAGCCCAGTTCGGGGTATCGGAGAACGGATGTCTGGTAGTGGTCCCAATCGGTCATAGGTGATTTTTATGATCGACAGGAAGCCGTATTTCGCAAAGGCTTTCCGTATGAAACCGCTTCGCGCCATTCTCGCGGCCCTGGCCGCCGCCGCCGTCCTTCCGTCCAGCCCCGTCCTCGCGCAGGAGGGCGGCCTCTTCCGGCACTTCGTCTCCTTCCAGTTCAAGGAGGGCACGACGCCGGAGCAGCAGGACGAGATCGTGAAGGCCTTCCTCGAATTGAAGGAGAAGATCGACACCATCGTCGATCTGGAATGGGGGGCGACGGAGAACATCGAGCCGCTCAACGACGGTTTCACCCACTCCTTCCTCGTGACCTTCCGGGACAAGGCCGGGCTGGCCATCTACCTCCCGCACCCCGCCCACGAGGCCTTCGTGGCGAAGCTGAAGCCACATCTCGAGAAGGTCTACGTGTTCGACTACACGGCGAAGCCTTGAGTTGGGCGGGGTCGGACGGCTGTATCCGTCAGGGTTGGAACCACGAATGAACACCCGTGGGCACGAATCCCGCCGAGGCGGCGACACGATTCCCTCCGGGAAAATTTCGTGTTCATTCGTGGTCGAAAATAAACCGTGAAAGGCTCCTGCCAAGGAATGGGGCCGCCAAACCCCATTCCTTGTCGCCAACGCTCAGCGTGCGATAGAAAGCCGCGTCCGCTCCGCACCGAACACCCGGTAGCTCGAGTAGCGGTTGGTCCCGGGATCGTAGACGTAGTAGGTCAGCGCCCCCTTTCCGACCTTCCGTGCCGCGCGCCTCTTCTGGTGGAGCGCGTCCTCGTCGTCCTCCTCCTCCAGCACCGTGCTCCCCACCGCAACCGTACCGTGCCGGCGCGGACCGGCGTTCCCATCCAAGATCTCCTCGAAGATCGTGACCTCGCTGCGCGGTCCCCCACGCCCCTCGAGCGCTTCCTCGTAGGCCAGCGAACTGGTCAGCCAGTCATACCCGTCGTAGAGGAAAAGATCCTCGTAACGGAAGAAGGAGTCGCAGGACCCGTCGAAGAGCCAGCCATAGGAATCGAAGGGACCCGGCACCACGGGAGGATCGGGAGGAAGCACGCCGCTGTAGTAGAGATTGTAGAGTCCGAACCCGTGGAAGGGGTAGTCGCCCTCGGGGATGAACGTCGCCGTCACCGCAGCCGTCGCCGCGTCGGCAAGGCCCGCCTCGGTGAAGAGGTGCTCCATCGCCAACTGCTCGTCGGACCTCGTCCCGTCCGGGGTCGGCGTCCGGGTGTAGGGGCCGGAATTCAGGTAGGTGCCCTCGGCGATGAAGTTCGACGCGGGGCCGGGCATGTAGAGCCTCAGCCTGCTGCCGTTGAGCCCTCCTGCGGAACTCCCGATCACTGTGTCGGAGGTGGTCACGAACTGGGCAGGTCCGCCGACGTAGGGATAGTTGCGGCCCACGGCGATGAAGGTATCGCCGAACTCCGAGCGCATGATGTCGCTGTAGCTCGTATGGCCGACGATGGCCCGCCCGAGGTAGGCGGAGTCGCCGACGCTGATCTCGATGTTGCCGTTGTGGACGCCGACCGCCTGGACATCAAGGATATCCCCATGACCGATCTTGCCCAGATTGGTGGTGATGCTGGAGGTTCCGTTGGTGTTGCCGCTGTTCACGAGGAGGTCGCCCTGCGCGATGATCTTGATGTCGCCCTTGAGGTCTCCGACTATGGCTCCAGTATGGGTGCCTCCGTGGCCGATCTGCCCGGTGTTGGTGAGGGCCTCGCCCCCCACGACGACGAGGTCGCCACCCAGGGCGTAGACTGTGATGGGGGAATCGATGTTGCCGGCAGCATTGGAGGCGCCGTGGCCGATCTGGGCGTAGTGGAGGCGCGTCGCGTCGTTGTCGTTGGTCATCATGCCGCCGACGACATGCACGGCACCATTGGCGGAGACCGTGATCTCGCCGCTGTGGTTGCCGCCGCTGTGGTAGCCGCCGTGGCCCGCCTGGGCCCAGTGGATGCGCCCGCCGCCGCCGCCGCGGGAGACGAGGATGCCGAGCGGGTCCTCGATGCCGAGGGGGTTTCCGTCGTAGTCGGCACGGTCCTTCAGAGGGATGTTGCTGCCGGCCATGAAGCTGATGTCTCCGCCCGTGCTGACGAGGGTGATGTCGCCGAAGTGGCCCCAGTTGCCGTCGCCCGCGCCCGCCGTCCCGACGGGGATGCCGCCGCCACGCGCGCCGTAGAACGCACTGTCGCTGTTCGCCGCATCCGAGTTGTAGCCGCCATGGCCGATCATGGCGTAGAGGCGTCCGTCTTCGATGTAGGCCGGGTTGTCCTTCGTGGACGTGCCGGCGACCACGGCAATGTGACCGCCCACCTCGATATCGATGTCGCCGTTGAGACCGAACGGAGCGCCTGTGACACCGCTGCGCGAACCGTATCCCCCGTGGCCGACCTGCGCATAGGCATCCTGCCGGTCGCCAGCCTTGACGAGGAATCCGACCCCGTTGGCGTCCTGCGTCCCGCGAATGAAAATGTTGCCGAAGTGGTTGCCGTCGGCGTCGAGACCACCGTGACCGAGCTGCACGTAGCTGTAGAGATCATACTGGCGGTGTCCGCCGTGACCGGCGATGAAATGGAGTCCCCCGACCTCGCCGAGCGGATTGCCCGGGTCGATATGGTCGATGATGATGTTTCCCGAATGGGCGCCCTTGTTGGCGTAGCCACCGTGGCCGAGCTGGGCATAATTGAGATAGGATGAGCCTCCTTGGAAACGGATGTCGCCCGCCGCGTGGACCAGGATGTCGCCCGAGTTGCCGGGCTGGTCGGCAGCCTTGTTGTCGGGGCCGTCCGCATCGAAGCCTCCGTGACCGAGCTGCACATAGGAGTATAGCTTGTTTCCCTCGATGCTCCCGTAGGTAGTCGTCGCACCAGTGCCTGCCCAACTGCCGGTGTAGTCCGATCCCGTGAAACGGACCTGTCCATCGTCGTAATCCACCTCGCCGACCGTTGCGCCGTCGCTGGCGCGGACCAGGACGGCGGTCAGGCCGGTGCCTTCGCCTGGAACGTCGGTGATCGTGTCGACCACGTTGCCGGAAGCGTCCCTGAGCACGATCTCGACCGTCCCCGGCACGATATTCGCATAGATGCCGGGCATCTGCCTGCCGGTGGCCGTGGTCCGCAGGTCTGCCAGGATGACCCATACATTCGTCCCCGCCTTGAGAGCGGCGTCGATGGGGGCGGTGGTCACGGTCCTCTGTGTGATCGGCGATGCCGCCGCGCCGAGGAACTCCACTCCGCCCCAGGTCTCGATATCGATCGTGCCGGAATGCACCCCGCGGGATCCATGGCCGCCGTGCCCGAGCTGGGCGTAGGAATACCGCCCTTGTCCGACTCCCTTCGTCACGGTCTCCGCCGTCGCACCATTCAGGGAGGCGGTGGTGCTCGCCGATGTCTGGGCGCCGATGACGCTGCCGTCGAAGCGGATCCCGCCTCCGAGCGCCCGGATCACGATATCCCCGGTGAAGCCGTATTCGTTGTTGGCACTGGAACTGTAGCCTCCGTGACCGAGCTGGGCGAAGCTGAAGTCCGTATCGCCGGCGACGAAGAGGATGCCGCCAGTCTCCTTGTTGCCGTCGGCATTGCCGACATCGCCGGTACCCGAAGTGACGGTGATGTCCTGGCGACCCGGCATCACGGTGGTGGCCGCATATCCACCATGCCCCAGCATAATCCAACGCCTGCCCACACCAAACGGAGAGGCATTGTAGGTGCCCTCCCAATCGCCCGAGAGCACCCCGTCGGTCGGTCCGCCCTCGGGCGAGACGAAGCTGATGCCGCCGCGCGCGGTCACGACGATTTCGGCCGAGTTGTCGGAACCGAGGATGTCGCCGTCGCTATCGTATCCGCCGTGCCCGAGCTGGGCGAACCCGTCCTCCATGCCTCCGGCCCTGAAGCGGATGTTCCCGCCGACCGCCCCGGCGCCCTGTCCGGCCAGGACAGTGATGGTGCCGTCTTTGGCACCTTTCGTCACGTATCCGCCGTGGCCGATCTTCGCGTAGGCGTAGCGATAGCCCGAAGTGGTGGAGGGGCGCGTATTGTCGCCGCCCTGGACGACGAGGTCTCCGGTGTCGGCCTCCACATGGACCTTGCCGATGAACCCGGTGGACGCCGCCAGCGTGGGCGTGCCGAAGGGTGTCGCCGCCCCCGCGCCGAAATTCGGCGTCTGGTCGGCTGTGTTGGTGGCATACATGTAGTTTCCGCCATGGCCGATCATCGCATGGGTCCGCAGACCGGTGCCGGCTCGGAGCATGATGCCGATCCGGTTGCCCGGATCCGTCGGACTGGTGTAGGTGCCACCCGCATAGACGGTAATGTCGCCCGTGGTGGAGTTGTCCGGCATGATGTTGCCCACCACGCTGCCGCCGGGCATGGTGAATCTCCCTACGGTGCTCGGGCCGCCCGCATTCTGCCCGCCGTGGCCGATATGGACGTAGCTGCCGTAATAGGTGTTGTCGGAGACGTTGCCCACCGGGACCACTTGGTCATCGGGGATGGGGGTGCCGAAGTTGACATCGCCATCCCGGATCACCTGGTTGTGCGCCTCGGCCCGGATCGCCCCGGTGGTGGCAGTGACGATGATGTCTCCGCTGCGGGTCATGTCCCACACGTTCCCGTAGGCTCCCTGGTTGTCGGTCGCATGCCCGATCTGGACGAAGCTCCGGCTTCCGGGCCCGCCGAGCATCTGGATGCCGATGCCCTCGGGGCCGCGGGCGTATCCTCTGGGCGTCGTCCCGTGCGCCGTTACGGTGATGTCGCCGTGGTAGCTGCCCGTGTTCTCCGCGCCTCCATGGCCGATCAGACTGAAGGTTCCGGTCGGACGGGAGGCACTGAGCATGCCGGCCGCGTCAAAACCCGGTCCTCCCATCATCAGAATATCCCCGTCCGCAGTGACGGTGATCTTCGCATGGATGCGGGCCAGACCGCCTGCGTAGTTCGTCCGCCAGGTGCTGCTGAAAAAGGACGACCGGTCCCGGTTCGGATCCACCACGATACCGTCCCGCGTCGTTCTGATGCTCGGCGAAGCGCCGCTGTAGTGGGGTTCGGTCCCTTCACCAACGTTGGCCCCATGGCCGATCTGCGTGCTGCTGTAGCTGGTGCCGCCGAGCATCTGGAGCCGCCCGCTCAGGCCGGCCTCGATGTTGCCGGTGGCTCCCCAGCCCGCTCCTCGGAAGGCTCCAGCGACTCCAGGGGTGCCGCCCGTGCCAAACTCGGTGCCGCCCAGCAAGGCGATGTAGTCCTTGCCGAGCACGTTGCCCGCCGCATTGCCCCACCACTCGTTCTGGACGGTGTTCAGGGCGGTGCCGAGTCCGTATTCGTAGCCCGAATCGTGAAAGCCCAACTGCGCCCATCCGTGGGCGTAGGTCGTGCTGCCCGTGAGGAACAGATCGCGCGCCGCCACGTTGGTGTCACCCCAGCGGCTGCCCACATCCACGCCGATCGGCGTGCCGGTGATGCCGATGTGGACGGAGCCGCTCCGCAGGCCCGCCGCATCGTTGGCGGCATTGCCGTCGTTCATCGTGGCGAGGATGTCCTGCATGTTGAACGAGAACGTGACGAGGCCGGTGCCCGGATCGGGGGTGGCGGAAAAGCCGGTGCTTCCGTCCCAGCCGGCGACCACATTGATCCCGCCCGCGCCGGCACTGTGTACCGAGGTGTGGAAGTGGATGTCGCCCATCGCCAGAAGCGTCAGCGTGCCGCCAACAGTGTTCGCGTCGTTCTGATACCACTCGACCTTGTCGTTCTTGGCATTCAGCGCCGAGGTGGCCCTGCCGATGGTGATGTCGCCTCGCTCGGCACCACCGAAGTTCGTCGAGATAATGACGTTGTTGCCCATGTCGAGATGCTGGGACAGCCAGCGGTTGCTGATGGCGCTAGTGGTGCCATCCCACGCATCCCCCACCCCGCCACCAAGCGCGGAGACCATGACGTTCGTCGGGTCCAGCAGCAGCGTGCCCGCTGCCCCCTCCGTCGCCCGCAGGTCGATGTTGCCGGACACTGACAAGGTACGCTTCCCTGAAATCTCGGCGAAGCCTCCCTTGCAAACTCCGCGCGCGGACAGATCCCCCTCGAAAAGCGTGTCGCCATCGGACCAGAGGATCACGATGCCGCCGGACCCGTCCTCGACGGCGTCGGCGATGATGAGGGCCCCTTCCTCGACGTCAAGTTCCTCGGCATTGCGGATGCTCTCGTCACGCCCTTGGAAACCGCCGCCGATCTTGGCGCTGCCGCCACCGGTCGCGCCGGAGACATCGACGACCGCCCCGTTGCCCACGGCGATGCGGGTGGCCTCGACCTTGACCTGTCCCCCGACACCGGTCTCGCCGACGGAGCGGAGCTGGCCTCCCACGACAGCCTCGTCCGCTGCGTGGATGGAGAGGGTTCCGCCAGTGGCCCCGTTCGTGTTGACCACGGCTCCCGCCGCGACCTCGACGCTGCTCCCGCTGACGGTGACGCTGCCGCCGGCACGGCCGACCTCGCCCGAGGCGTCCACGCTGCCGCCGATCTGGACGCGTCCGCCGGAGACATTGACCTGCCCGCCCGAGCCGTCGCTGCGGCGGGCGGAAAGCTGGCCGGTGTTGACGATTCGGCCCTGCGGTCCCGCGCTGAGAGTGAGCCGTCCACTGCTGAAGTTGTAGCCATTGGCGCGGACGAGGCCGTCGTTCTTGATGGCGAGGGCGTAGACGTTGCCGTGGGCCTTCAGCTCGGCGGCGGCAGCATCGATCGTGCCGGAGTTGTCGATGCCGGTCGCGCCCCCGCTGCCGCCCGCGAGGACGGAGATCTTCGCCCCGCCTGCCTGGTCGACGACGATGTCGCCGCCTGCACCAAAGGCCACGACGCCTTTCGGCGCGGCGACGGAACCGGCGTTCTGGAGGAAGTTGCCGAGAAGGACGACGTCGCCGTCGGAGCTGGAGACCGCGCCATAGTTGCGCACGCCGGCGGCGGTGGTGCCGCGGAAGCGCATCGCGCCGCCGTTGAGGAAATCCTTGTTGCTGACATCGAGGGTCGAGAGAGTCAGGATCCCGGCCACGTCCACCGAGCCGCCCTGGTGGACGACGATGCCGTTGGGGTTGATGACGGCCACGCCCCCCTGCGCGGCTTTGAGCTGGCCATGGATGGCGGTGGGATTGCCGGAGACGATTCGGTTGAGGGTGAAGCCGTTGGCCCCCTGATTGACGCTGGTGACCTCGCCCTGCTGGATGGAGAAGGACTGCCAGTTGATGATGGTGCGGCCGTTTCCTCCATTGGTGAGGTTGTTGATGTCGAGGCGGGCGGTGCCCATGCCGCCGAAGTTGACGTTCCCCGCGACAACGGAAGCTCCGGAGGGATTGGCCCGGACCTGGAAGGGACACAGGGAGAGGAGAAGGAGGAGGCAGACGACGGATTGGAAGCGGTGCGAACGTCGGAGCATGGCGGCACCGCCGCTGTTGCGAGTGGCTATCTTGTTCATTTCGAGGAGGAGGGAGGGAGGTTGGCCACTGCGCCCTCGTCCGACCAGGTGTCCCCGAGGGGGCATCCATCGGCGTTCGAAGCGCGATCACGACCTGTCCCCACCAGCAAATTCGAGACCAATTCCCGAGAATTTCCTAACAAAGCCTCCGAAAAAATCGAGATGGCGGGCCAGCTAATGGGTTTTTGTTAGGAAGAAAGGATGCCAGATGGCCCGAAGACCGGTTCTGCGGCGAAGGGCAGCCGGTCGAGCTCCATCGCGACGACAGCAAGAGCCTGAACGATCCCCGCACCGTCCTCCCCGCCGAGGGTCTCTCCGGCACCTGTCACACCACCCCTGCCTCTTCCCGGTCTTTGCCGCGATCGCCTCAGGCCGCCGAGGTCATCGAGTGCGATCCAGTGGTCTCGGCATGCGGGGTCTGCATGGCTCCGAGAACTGAAGGACTGAAGGAATTCCTGCTCACCCCAGCCCCGGCACCTTCCAGCCGTCGCGGTAGTCGCGGCGGACGAGGGCGGTGGCGGCGGGATGGTTGGTGAAGGCGAGGGCCTGGCTGTCCCATTCGAGCCATTCTCCGGCGAAGCGGTCGGCAAGGGCGCCGACGAGCACGGTTTCGCTGAGCTGGCCCCCGTGGCGGAAGTCGGACGAGGTTTCGCCATCGGAAAGGATGGCGTCGATCCATTCGTGGTAGTGGCTTCGCGGAGGGAGGTCGCTCGGGTAGTTCTGTGGTGAGAAGCTGGCTTCGGGCAGGACGATGGGCTTGCCTCCGCGGAAGTTTTTGAAAAGGGTGCCGTTTTCGCCGATCCAGCAGGTACCGGATTCGGGCAGTTCGGACACGTCTTCAGGAAGGGGGATGCGGGAGGCGTCGGGGCGCAGGTCGCCGTCGTACCAGGTGATCTGGAGCGTGTCGCCGGCGGTGAATTCGGTGCCGGGGAAGATGAGCTCCACTTCGCGGCGTTCGCTCCAGAGGGGACCGTCGCTGCCGGGGGTGGTCTGGCGCACGCGCTGGGGAGCGCCGAGGGCGAGACCGTCGAGGCTCTCGTCGAAATGGTGGCAGCCCATGTCGCCCAGCTCGCCGACGCCGAAGTCGAGCCAAGCCCGCCAGCTCATGGGGTGGTAGGTGCCGTCGAGGTAGGGCCGGGCTTCGCGGACGCCGAGCCAGAGGTCCCAGTCGAAGCCTTCGGGAACAGGGTCTGCCGTGGGACGCAAGAGGGTGTTCTTCGGCCACCAGCTCAGGGGTTTGTTTTCCCAGATGATTACTTCCTTGACTTTGCCGATGGCTCCGGCGCGGAGGAGTTCGACGGTGGCGCGGCTCTCGACGCTGGAGCGGCGCTGGTTGCCGAGCTGGGTGACGGTCCCGGCCTTGGCGGCTTCTTCGGCGAGGACGCGGCATTCGTGCAGGGTGGGGGCGAGGGGCTTCTGCACGTAGAGGTGTTTCCTGGCCCGGAGCGCGGTCACGCCCGGAGCGGCGTGCATGTGGTCGGGCGTGGCGACGACGAGCGCGTCGAAGGTGTCGCCCGCGTCGGCCAGCAGGGAGCGCCAGTCGCGGTGCTTGGCGGCATCGGGGAAGTCCTTGGCGGCGCGCGTGATGGCGGCGGCGTTGACGTCGCAGAGGGCGGTGACGGCGACTTTCGGGTGGGAGGCGACCTCGGTGAAGGTGCGGTAGCCAAAACCTCCCACGCCGATGGCGGCGACTTGGACTTTGGAGTTGGGCGAGGCGCTGTGGAGAATGGCGGGGAAACCGAAGGTCGCGGCGGCGGCGCTCTGCTGGAGGAAGCGGCGGCGGGTGGGCGAGGGGAGGGAAGGCTGATGGTTCATGGAGTGGCGGCGTTGTCCTCGGGGATGAAAAATGGGATGGCAACCGGTTCGGTGCGTTCTCGGAAGTCCGGGTGCTGCGCGATGTCGAGGTTGAAGGGGCGGGCGATGCTGTTTCCGGCTAGAGCTAGAGCTTCCAGTTTCGGGTCGATGGCCAGATGGCGCAAGCCCGGTTGTCAGCCTGTCTGCGGACGCAGAGAAGCCTTTGCCAGTCCCCTTCAGCCCAATGGGACTTGGCCCAATCCTATCAAATCACCCAATCAACCCCCTCGCCTTCGGCGGGTGGGGGGACCAGCTCGGTGAGGGGGATCTCCGCGCAGCTCCGCATCAGCGCCTCGTTCGCCCGCACCCAGGCGTCGTGGACGCGGCCGGCCGATTCGCCGCCGTTGCCGGGGCTGCTCTCGATCAGCGAGCCACCCTCCATCGCCACGGCGATCTCGGCGAGGGTGATCTCGCCGGGGGGACGGGCGAGGAGATAGCCGCCGTTCTTCCCCCGGCGGCTGATGACGATTCCCGCCTGCCGCAGAGTCGTCAGGATCTGGACGAGGTAGTTCGGCGAGAGCCGCTCCGCCGCCGCCAGCTCCTCGACCTGGCGCACCCCGCCCGCGTCGTGGCGGCTCGCAAGCTGCGCGAGGACTTGGCAGGCATACTCGGTCTTCAAGGGGAGGCGCATGGGAAAAATCGCTTGCAAATCCTCCAATACAATACATTAGTAAACGACGCAACTTTAAAATATTATCCCTTTCCACTTCCCGAACGTCATGGCCCTATCCGGCAACGAAGCTCTCAAAGACGCCAGCAACTACCTGCGCGGCACCATCCTCGAAGGCTTGGCCAACTCGGCGAGCGGATCGCTCTCGGACGACGACCAGAAGCTCACGAAATTCCACGGCACCTACCAGCAGGACGACCGCGACCTGCGCCGCGAGCGCCGCAAGAAGAAGCTGGAGCCGGCCTACTCCTTCATGATCCGGGTGCGGGCGCCCGGCGGCGTGGCGACGCCGCAGCAATGGCTCGACATGGACCGCCTCGCCCATGAATACGCCAGCGGCGCGCTGAAGATCACGACGCGCCAGACCTTCCAGTTCCACGGCGTCATCAAGAGCAATCTGAAGCGGACCATCTACGAGATCAACCAGGCGCTCTACGACACCCTCGCGGCCTGCGGCGACGTGAACCGCAACGTGATCTGCAATCCGAATCCCGTCCAGTCGCAGGTCCGGGACGAGGTCAACGAACTGGCCAACCGCCTTTCGAGCCACCTCCTGCCGCGCTCCACAAGCTACCACGACATCTGGATCGGGGACGAGTCGGGCGAGCAGATCAAGGTCACGCAGGACCCGCCGCTCGTGGGAGAGCCCGCCGACGAGGTGGAGCCGATCTACGGAAAGCACTACCTGCCGAGGAAGTTCAAGATCGTCGTCGCCGTGCCGCCGAGCAACGATGTGGATGTCTACGCCCACGACCTCGGCTTCATCGCCATTCTCAACGAGGCGCAGGACCAGATCGTCGGCTACAATGTCACCGTCGGCGGCGGCATGGGCATGACGCACGGCAACGAGGCCACCTTCCCCCGCCTCGGCGACCTGATGGGCTTCTGCACGCCCGACCAGGCGCTCGCCGTGGCCGAGTCCGTCCTCCGCGTCCAGCGCGACCATGGCAACCGCGAGGACCGCGCCAACGCCCGCTTGAAATACACGGTCGAGCGCCTCGGGCTGGACCGCTTCCGCAGCGAGGTCGAGGCTCTCCTCGGCACCCAGTTGGAGGAGCCCCGGCCCTTCGCCTTCGAGTCCAACGGCGATCCCTACGGCTGGACCCAGGACCACCTCGGCAACTGGCACTACTGCCTCTACATCGAGAGCGGCCGCGTCCATGACCGTCCCGACTACCCTCTCATGACCGGCCTGCGCGAGATCGCCAAGGTCCACGAGGGCGAGTTCTGGATGACGGCCAACCAGAACCTCATCGTCGCCAACATCTCGCCCGAGGCGAAGCCCCGCATCGAGGCGATGCTGAAGGAATACGGCATGTTCGACTCCATCGCCCGCAGCGCCCTGCGCCTGCACTCGATCAGTTGCGTGGCCCTGCCGAGCTGCGCCCTCGCCCTCGCCGAGGCCCAGCGCTTCCTGCCCAGCCTCGTGGGCGAGCTGGAGGAGGTGCTGGAGGAGGCCGGGCTGCGGCACGACGCCATCACCATCCGCATGACCGGCTGCCCGAACGGCTGCGCCCGTCCCTACATCGCCGAGATCGCCTTCGTCGGAAAGGGGCCGGACACCTACAACATCTACCTCGGCGCGGGATTCGCCGGAGACCGCCTCAACAAGCTCTACCGCACCGCCGTCAAGGGAGGCGAGATCAAGGAGATCCTCCGTCCCGTCATCCTCGACTACGCCAAGAACCGGCTGCCGGGAGAGCGCTTCGGCGACTTCACGATCCGTGCGGGCTATGTGACGGCATGCGAGAATGGACGGGATTTCCATAAGGAGTTGGTGGCGGTTTAGCTTTTAGCTCTTTAGCTGTTCTGCTAAAAATGCACCTCGTCGAATTGCTGACAGTGGAAGATACTTTTGACTTCGTTAGACCCGGAGCGCAGATGCTAGTTTTGTCACCGACATTCATGATGCCAGATAGCTGGAATCTTCGTGGTTGGAATAATCGAAGAGAACAAGTTTCAGTGGCGAGGCCAGATGGAACCATCATATCTGCCACTGCACAAATTAACGTAACGCATCTCAATATTCGTGATCCTGAGGCTCCTCTAAAGGCCCGATGGCCAATCACCGTTTGGCTGACTGACCGAACCAAAGATGAGGTTCCAATCGGAAGCAAAATCATGGTGAATCCCGAGGTGCGTGCCGCTATCCTCGGAGAGGAACTTCCGATCATCACATGAATCCAAAAACCGGTAGAAAGGCGGCGCATCCAACCGCTGAATCCTCGCGCTTCCCCCATCCTCTCTGCTAAACAGCCAAACAGCTACCCGCTAAAAAGCTTTCCCCATGTCCCTTCCCAACTCCCCCCTCCGGCCCGATCAACAGCAGATCGCCCACCAGCTCGCGCAAGGCCTCGGCCGCGACCAGGCCCTCTGGCTCTCGGGCTTCTTCTCCGGCATCGCCCAGAGCGGCGCTCCCGCTGCCGCCGTCGCTCCCGCCGCGAAGCGCAAGCTGACCGTGCTCTACGGGTCCGAGTCCGGCAACGCCGAGAAGCTCGCCGCCGCCGCCGTGAAGATCGCCGAGAAGGCCGGATTCAAGGCCACGCTCTCGAACATGGGCGACGCCAAGCCCGCCGCCCTCGCCAGCGCCGAGCGCCTCCTCGTCATCGTTAGCACCTGGGGCGAGGGCGATCCGCCGGACAGCGCGACCGCCTACTACGAGGCCTTCATGGCCGAGGCCATGCCGAAGCTCCCCGGACTGAAATTCTCCGTCTGCGGACTCGGCGACACCAGCTACGAGCACTTCTGCAAGATGGGCAAGGACTTCGACGCCCGCCTCGCCGCGCTCGGCGGCGAGCGTGTCCACGACCGCGCCGACTGCGACGTCGACTACCAGTCCGCCTTCGACGCCTGGCTCAAGGGCGCCCTTTCCGCCTTCCCCGCCGATCCGTCCGCCGCCGCCGTCTCCGCGCCCGCCCTGATCCTCCCGTCGGTCGTGGACCGGGAGATCTACAGCAAGGAGAATCCCTATCCCTCCGAACTGCTGGAGAAGATCGTCCTCAACGGCACCGGCTCCGCCAAGGAGACGCTCCACCTCGAACTGAACCTCGACGGCTCCGGCCTCGCCTACGAGCCTGGCGACGCCCTCGGCGTCCTGCCCGCGAACCGCGCTTCCCTCGTCGACGAAGTCCTCGCCGCCACCGGCCTTTCCGGCTCCGCCAAGCTCGGCGACAAGACCCTCTCCGAGGCTCTGAGGCACGACTTCGACATCACCACCCTCCAGCCCGCCATCGTCGACAAATACAACGCCGTCGCGAAGAACCCCGACCTCCAGAAGCTGCTCGACGAGGAGGGGCGGGCCACCCTCAAGGCCTGGGTCGACGGCCGCCAGCTCATCGACCTGCTCGAAGCCTACCCCTTCGCGCAGTGGACGCCCGAGAGCTTCACCGGGGCGCTACGCAAGCTCGCCCCGAGGCTCTACTCCATCGCCTCCAGCCTGAAGGCGCACGAGGACCAGGTGCACCTCACCGTCGCAGCGGTCCGCTACCACAGCCACGGTCGCGACCGCACCGGCGTCTGCTCCTGCTATCTCGCCGACGAAGTTCAGGTGGGCGACAAGGTGCAGGTCTATTTCCACCACAACAACAACTTCCGCCTTCCCGCCAGCGACGACACCGCGATGATCATGATCGGCCCCGGCACCGGCATCGCGCCCTTCCGCGCCTTCGTCGAGGAGCGCGCCGCCCGCGGGGCGAAGGGCAAGAACTGGCTCTTCTTCGGCGACCAGCATTTCTCCTACGACTTCCTCTACCAGCTCGAATGGCTGGAGTATCTCGAAAGCGGCGTCCTCACCGACCTCAGCCTCGCCTTCTCCCGCGACCAGAAGGAGAAGATCTACGTGCAGCAGCGTCTGCTCGAACGCGGCGAGGAAGTCTACCGCTGGCTCGAAGCCGGCGCGCACCTCTACGTCTGCGGCGACGCCTCGCGCATGGCCAAGGACGTGCAGCAGGCGCTGATCCAGATCATCGCCGACCACGGAGGGAAGTCCCCCGAGGAGGCCAAGGCCTATCTTGAGACGATGCGAAAGGCGAAGCGCTACCAGCGCGACGTGTATTGAGGAAAAGCGATTCCGGCGATGCACTTGGACGAGCTGATCGCGCACTGCTTGGGCAAGCGCGGAGCGACGGAGGAGACTCCGTTCGGTCCCGAGGTGCTGGTCTACAAGGTGGGCGGGAAGCTGTTCGCGCTGACGAACCCGGACGACGTTCCTCCCGAGGTGAACCTGAAATGCGACCCGGACCGCGCCATCGAGCTGCGCGACCGCTACGAGGCGGTACGCCCCGGATACCATATGAACAAGCGGCATTGGAACACGGTCGTCCTCGACGGGAGCCTCCCCGATGCGCTCGTGATCGAGCTGGTGGACCATTCCTACGATTTGGTCTTCAAGAGCCTGCCTCGGGCGGCCCGCGAAGGATTGGAGAAGTGACGCGGCTCCGATTGCGGTCCAGCGGCGAAGGACCGTCCGATCTGCCGATGAACGCGACTACAGACGCTAGCGCGTCCTTCGGAGGAGCTGGATCGAAAAGGGCCTCGAAAGGCTTGCGGGATCGGCGCGTTTACCCTACGATCCGGGACGCGATGCTGAAATCCGAAGCTCGAAATCCGAAATCCGAACCCACCCCGTGATCGACGCCATGAGATCGTTCCGCCTGTTTTTCCTGCTGCTCCTTTTCCTCCTTGCCCCCGTCGCGGTTCCGAAAGCCGCTGCCGCCGGGTGGTGCGGCCGCTGCGAGGGCATCGACGACTACAAGCCGCCCCGGGGCGTGCTGAAGCTCTGGACTTGGCCCATCAAGACGGAATGGGAGCAACGCCACCACTGCCTCCCCTGCGGACGCAAGGTTCCCTACACGGTGAAGGTCGTCACCTACCGCGAACGCTACACCGACGGCACCCAGCGCACTTGGAAATGCGTGCTGTCCCGCACCGAGGTGGCGCTCGGAAAATGAGGGCAGACCGGGACGCCCTCGTGGCGGATCGTCAATTTGCTTGAATTTTTTGCGTAATCGGACTAACGAAAGCTCATGAGCGACCAAGATTCCCCTCCGCCAATCGATCCTTCCTCTGGAAACGACGCTCCCCCGCCGCCCCCGTCTTCCGAAGGGCAGGGCTTTGGAGGATTGCCCACGGCGGCTCCCCCGGTCGGTGGAGTGGCCCTCGGCCAAGGCAAGCTGCCGGAGTCGGACGAGCGGACCATGGGAATGCTCGCCCACATCCTCGGCGGGATCACCAGCTTCCTCGGCCCCCTCATCATCTGGCTGATCAAGAAGGACGAAAGCCCCTTCGTGAACGATCAAGGCAAGGAGGCACTCAATTTCCAGATCACCGTGACGATCGGCTATGTCGCCGCCATCATCATCGGGATGATTCCTTGGGTCGGCTGCGTGTCGGCGATCCTCCTCCCGGCCCTCGGGATCGGCAACCTCGTCTTCGCCATCCTCGGAGGTCTCGAAGCGAACAAGGGCAAGGTCCACCGCTACCCCTTCGCGCTGCGCTTGATCAGCTGAGGCGCTCCCCACCGAACCCGTCCACCGAGAGGCGTCCGCGTGAAACTGTCGCCGCAGGGCTTCCTCGCCCTCAATCCTCCGCAGCGCGCCGCGGCCGAGCACGTCCATGGCCCCGTGCTCATCCTCGCGGGAGCGGGGACGGGGAAGACTCGCGTCATCACCACCCGGATCGCGGGCATGGTGTACAACGACATCCCTCCGCAGCAGATCCTCGCCGTCACCTTCACCAACAAGGCGGCCAACGAGATGCGCGAGCGGGTCGCGACGATGATCGACGAGGAGCAGGTCAAGAAGCTCACCATCTCGACCTTCCACAGCCTCTGCGTCCGCATCCTGCGCAGTTGCATCGAGCGGCTTGGTTACAAGAGGAACTTCACCATCTACACCCAGAGCGACCAGATCGGGCTGCTCCGCCGCATCATCGTGCGCAAGGCGGGACGCGAGGAGAATCTCGACGCGAAGGCGGCGAACTTCCTCATCAGCCACGCGAAGAACACCGGCAAGCCGCCCAGCGAGCAGGAGGACGCCCTCATCAACGAGGTCTACCACACCTACCAGCGCGAACTGAAGCAGCTCAACGCCGTCGATTTCGACGACCTTCTCATCCTCGCAGTGCGCGGGCTGGAGGAGAATCCCGACATCCAGATCGAGTGGCAGCGCCGCTACCGCTTCCTCATGGTCGACGAATTCCAAGACACCAACCATCTCCAGATGCGCCTCCTGCGCCTCCTCGTCGGCCCCGAGCGCAACGTCTGCGTCGTCGGCGACGACGACCAGAGCATCTACGGCTGGCGCGGCGCCGACATCACCAACATCCTCGATTTCGAGCGCTGGTTCCCCGGCCCCCTCGTGGTCAAGCTGGAGGAGAACTACCGCTCCACCAACCGCATCCTGCGGCTCGCCAACAGCCTCATCCGCCACAACCGGCACCGCCGCGAGAAGACCCTGTGGAGCGGTCGGGGCGAGGGGGATAAAGTCCGTGTCGTGACCATGCCCGACGCCGAGACCGAGGCCGAGTGGGTCGTCGGCGAGATCCTCGAAAAGCACCGTCTGCGCCAGCGGCCCTACGACGGCATGGCCATCCTCTTCCGCATGAACACCCAGTCGCGGCTGATGGAGGAGAAGCTGCGCGAAAACCAGATCCCCTACAAGCTCATCGGCGGACAGAGCTTCTACGAACGGCGCGAGGTGAAGGACGTCCTCGCCTACCTGAACCTCCTCCTCAACCACGACGACGACATCAGCCTGCTGCGCGTCGTCGCGACTCCGCCGCGCGGGATCGGCGAAGGCACCGTCGCCTTGGCGACCCAGTTCAGCATCGACCACCAGATGAGCGTCCACGCCGCGATGAACGACCTCGAATTCCTCGGCGGGCTCAGCGCGCGGGCGCAGAAGTCGCTCACCGCCTTCCTCGACTTCCTCGACCGCTACGCCGACGCCGCCACCACGCCCTCGGCGAACTACGCGGAGATGACCCGCGAACTCCTCAAAGAGATCGGCTACGACGACTTCCTCCGCAAAAGCTGCAAAGGCGAGGAGGAGTTCGACAACCGCCGCCGCAACGTCGCCGAGCTCCTCGACGGGATGCAGTCTCACCACGAACGGTCGAAGAAGGGCCTGCGCGGCTTCCTCGACAGCGTCGCCCTGATGCAGGATCGCGAGGACGAGAAGAAGGACGACGGCCAAGGCGTCTCCCTCATCACCATGCACGCCGCCAAGGGGCTCGAGTTCCCCGTCTGCTACATCGTGGGGCTGGAGGAGGGCATCCTGCCGCATTCCCGCTCCGTCGACGAGGGCGGTCGCGACGAGGAGCGCCGCCTCCTCTACGTCGGCATCACCCGCGCCATGGAGGACCTCACCCTCACCTGGTGCCACAGCCGCAGGCGCTACGGCGACAAGATGCCCTGCATGCCCAGCTCTTTTTTCAAGGAACTGGACAAGGAAGAGCTGGACCAGACCACCTACGACACCCTCGCCAACGCCCCCGCCGACGAGGAATTTGCCGCCGACTGCTTCGCCCGGCTGAAGGAGATGCTCTCCTCGTGAGGGGGCGGACCCGGCAGATTCTTTTTTTTCCGCTTGCCTGTCACCGCCCTAATCCCAATACTCGGAACGTATCGCGATACCGGGATACCCCCGGACGCCCCGTCCCGAGACCAGACCGAAAAACCACGCCCATGTCCGACACCGTCCCCGTCCTCTCCCACGTCGAGGAATACCTGAAACTCGCGCAGGAATACAACGTCTCCGACGTCCACATCGCCCCCCTCGCCCAACCGAAATGGCGTCGCTTCGGCCTCCTCCAGCCGATCTGGGAAAACGCCGACATCCTCACGCCCGAGGACACCGAGCGCCTCGCCCGCGGCTACCTGCCCGAGCCCGAGCTGCGCCGCCTCGAAGAGCGCGGCGACGTCGATTTCGCCTACGCCCCGGAGATCGGGCGCTTCCGCGCCTCCGTCGTGAAGACCCGCCTCGGCTGGGAGATGGTCTTCCGCGTCATCAGCACCCAGCTCCGCACCATGGAGGAGCTGGGCCTGCCCGAGGCGATCAAGCCCCTCCTCGAATACCACAACGGCCTCGTCCTCGTCACCGGCGCGGTCGGCTCGGGCAAATCGACCACCCTCGCCGCCCTCATCAACTACATCAACGAGCAGCGCAACGACCACATCATCACCCTCGAAGACCCCATCGAATACGTCGTCGGGTCGAAGAACTGCCATGTGAACCAGCGCGAGGTCCACACCCACACCGATAGCTTCGCCCAAGCCCTCCGCGCCGCCCTGCGGGAAGATCCCGACATCATCATGGTCGGTGAAATGCGCGACCTTGAGACGATCTCCCTCGCCATCACCGCGGCGGAGACCGGTCACCTCGTCCTCGCGACCCTCCACACCGGCAGCGCCGCCCGCACCCTCGACCGGATCCTCGACGTCTTCCCCACCGAGCAGCGCGAGCAGATCCGCATCATGGTCGGCGAGTCCCTCCGCGGCGTCGTCTCCCAGCAGCTCGTGCCCCGCAAGGACGGCACGGGCCGCGAGCTCGCCCTCGAACTGCTCGTGAACACCCCCGCCGTCTCCTCCATCATCCGCGACGGCAAGACCTTCATGCTCCCCGGCGTCATGCAGACCGGCAAGAACGTCGGCATGATCATGATGGACGACGCTCTCGCCAAGCTCTACCACGACGGCCTCATCACCAAGGACGAAGCCCTTGGCCGCGCCATCGACCGCAGCACGCTCCGAGCCAATCTCGGTGCCTGAGACCGAGCCTTCCCCATAGCCAAGACCTTTCAGCCAAAACCCAAGCCCTTTCCCGATCATGGCCGTCATCGACCAATACTTCCAGCACCTCGTCGCCACGGGCGGTTCCGACCTCCACCTCAGCGAAGGCCAGCCGCCGAAAATACGGGCCCACGGGGCCATCTCCCCCATCTCCGACGGCATCCTCGAGCACGCCACCCTCGACTACATGCTCCGCGAGATCTGCGATCCGAACGCCTACGAACGCTATCTCCAGAAAGGCGACCTCGACTTCGCCTACGAGATGGACGTGCAGTCGCGCTTCCGCTGCAACTACTTCAAGCAGAACAACGGCCTCGGCGCCGTCTTCCGGCTCATCCCGACGAAGATCAAGACCATCGACGACCTCGGCGTGCCGAAGACCATCGAGAACTTCGGCGACCTCCGCAGCGGCCTCGTCCTCGTCACCGGCCCGACCGGCTCGGGCAAATCGACCACCCTCGCCGCCCTCATCGACTACATCAACCGCACCTACGCCCGTCACATCATCACCGTCGAGGAACCCATCGAATTCGTCCACAACAACAAGCGCAGCACCCTCTCGCAACGCGAGGTGCCCATCCACACCCCCTCCTTCGCCGACGGCCTCCGCGCCTCCTTGCGGGAGGACGCCGACATCGTTCTCGTCGGCGAAATGCGCGACCTCGAGACCATCTCCCTCGCCCTGACCGCGGCCGAGACGGGACTTCTCGTCTTCGGCACCCTCCACACCAACAACGCCCGCAAGACCGTGGACCGTCTCGTCGACGTCTTCCCCTCCGACCAGCAGTCGCAGGTGCGCACCATGCTCGCGGGCTCGCTCCGAGGCGTCGTCGCCCAGCTCCTCCTGCGGCGCTGCGACACCGAGGGCCGCGTCGCGGTGAACGAGATCCTCGTCTCCACGCCCGCCGTCAGCGCCGTCATCCGCGAAGGCTCGACGCAGAAGCTCTACGACATCATCACCGGCGGGAAGGAGCACGGGATGCAATTCATGGACGACGCCATCTGGCAGAAGATGCTCGCCGGCCAGGTCTCCCCCCTCGAAGCCTACATGAAGGCGATCGACAAATCCCGCTTCCGCGCCGCCCTCCCGCCCGAACATGCCGAACTCGGGAACTCCGGCGGATCGGCCTCGAAGGATTGACCCGGAACCGGGGGCACCATGAGCCTCGATCTGCGCGTCCTCTCCGCCGCCGATCTCGATTTCGCCCATGGCCTGAGCCGCCTTGCAGGCTGGAACCAGACCCGGCGGGACTGGGAGAGGTTCTTGCGCCTCGCCCCGGATGGCTGCTTCCTCGCCGAGCAGGACGGGCGGCCCGCCGGAACCGCGACGACGACCGCCTACGGACGGGATCTCGCTTGGATCGGAATGGTCCTCGTCTACCCCGACTTCCGCCGTTGCGGCATCGGCACCGCCCTGCTCCGACGCGCCATCAAGCACTTGCGCGAGGAGAAAGGCGTCGCCTGCATCCGCCTCGACGCGACCCCGGAAGGACGGCCGCTTTACGAAAGCCTGGGTTTCCAAAGCGAATGGGGCTTGCAACGCTGGGCGAGGGGAGCCCGAGCGGCACGAAGCGCCGACTCCACCTCAAGGGCGAAACCGATCCTTCCCGCCTTGGACGCCTCCCTGCCGCTCGACCGGGGGATCTTCGGCGCGGACCGGAGCGAACTGCTGAGATCGCTCGTCGAAGGGTCAGATGGCGGCCTGCTTCTCCCCGACGGGAGTTTCGGACTGTGGCGCGAGGGGGAGCGGGCGATCTACCTCGGCCCGGTGTCGGCGGCCTCACCCGAGTCCGGCCTCGCCATCGCCGAGGCCCTCCTCGACCAATGCCCTGCCGACCGGACGATCTACTGGGATCTGCCCGATGCAAACGTCCCCGCGACGGAGTTCGCATCAGAACGCGGTTTCCGTCCCGTCCGTTCCCTCACCCGCATGTGGCTCGGCGACGCCCCCTCCCCTGCCGATCCGCTGCGGATGTTCGGACTCGCCGATCCCGGACTCGGATGATGCGCAGGTCTTCGCCGAGGAGGGAAATCTCGCTCTATCATTGCTTTTGTTCCAATTGATGGATAATCGGCAATGATATTGGAGCGTTTGTCGCGGATCCTGGCGGATTGATGGCCTTGCGGCGGGCTTATACGAAATCCCGAAAAGGTTTGGACGATTGCGGAGCAGACCTCGGATCGGAGACGGAATCGCCGCCCAGCCACACGATCCGACGAAGGTGGGGCGAGGCGTCCCTGCCGAGCCGTCTTCGGTCGGATAACGCCCTTCCCGTCTGCCGCGCCGTGGCTCCGCATCGGCTCACCGGGGGCGGTTCGCCCTACCCGGCTGCCGCCGATTCTCAGATCGGCAACATCGAACTTGGAAACCATCGAATCGGCCAAACCCTTTTCAGATTTGTCATGAGACCGGATCTCCGATCGGAGCGCAGAGCTTGCGATCCGACGATGGATCGCCGATATTGCCACCCCACGAAGGATGCGCCCTTAGCTCAGCTGGATAGAGCAACGGATTTCTAATCCGTGGGTCACAGGTTCGAGTCCTGTAGGGCGTGCTTTTTGTCAGCGATCCCCCGGCGTCGCCGGGGGATCTTCGAGCACAGCCCTCTCAGATCATCGACGCGATCACCAGCGCGACCACGCTCATCAGCTTCAGGAGGATGTTCAGCGAGGGGCCGGAGGTGTCCTTGAAGGGGTCTCCCACGGTGTCGCCGACGACGGCGGCCTTGTGGGCTTCGGAGCCTTTCTTCAAGAGGGTGCCGTTGTGGTCGAAACCCTCTTCGATCATCTTCTTGGCGTTGTCCCAGGCACCGCCGGAGTTGGACTGGAAGAGGGCGAGGAGCACCCCGGTAACGGTGACGCCGGCGAGGAGGCCGCCGAGCATCTCCGCGCCACCGAAGAAGCCGACCGCGACGGGGGCGGCGACGGCGAGGAGGCCCGGTTTGATCATCTCCTTGATCGCCGCCTTGGTCGAGATCTCGACGCATTTGCCGAACTCGGCTTGGCCGTGGGCGGTCTCGAAGTCGTGGCGGTCGCCCTCGGACCACTGCTCGACGGGCTTGCCCTCGTTGCGGTTCATCGCGGCGAGACCGGCCTTGAGACCGGGGATCTCGCGGAACTGGCGGCGCACCTCCTCGATCATGGACATGGCGGCGCGGCCGACAGCCTCCATCGCGAAGGCGGAGAAGAGGAAGGGCAGCATCGCCCCGACGAAGAGGGCGGCGACGACGCGCGGGTCGGTCACCTCGATGACGAGCTTCGCGCCGTGGGTCGTCTCCCAGGTCGTCTTGAAGGCGGCGAAGAGGGCAAGAGCGGTGAGCGCGGCGGAGCCGATGGCGAAGCCCTTGCCGATCGCGGCGGTGGTGTTGCCCACGGCGTCGAGCTTGTCGGTGCGCTTGCGGACCTCGGCGGGCAGTTCGCTCATCTCGGCGATGCCGCCGGCGTTGTCGGAGATGGGGCCGTAGGCGTCAACGGCGAGCTGAATGCCGGTGTTGGCCAGCATGCCGACGGCGGCGATGGCGATGCCGTAGAGCCCGGCCAGCTCGTAGGAGGCGAGGATGGCGGCGGCGAGGATGATAACGGGAATGGCAGTGGAGAGCATGCCCACGCCGAGACCGGCGATGATGTTCGTGGCCGATCCGGTCACCGACTGCCGCACGATGCCGATGACGGGCTTCTTCCCGGTGCCGGTGTAGTGCTCGGTGACGTATCCGATGGCGATGCCGGCGACGAGGCCGATGGCGATGGAGGCGAACACGCCGAAGGAGGTGAACTCCTTCCCGTCGAGGGCCCATTTTTCCGGCAGCATCTGGCCGACGAGGAGCCAAGTGCCGAGGAGGAGGATCGCCCCGGCGACGAGTTCGCCGAAGTTCAGGGCTTTCTGCGGGTCGCCGCCATCCTTCACCCGCACGAGGAAGGCACCGATGATGGAGGCAACGATGCCGAGTCCGGCGATCAGCATGGGCAGGAGGACGCCGCCGAGGGGCAGGTTGGAGAATTCGGGCAGGGCGACGAAGACGGCCCCGATGACCATGGTGCCGACGATCGATCCGACGTAGGACTCGAAGAGGTCCGCGCCCATGCCGGCGACGTCGCCGACGTTGTCGCCCACGTTGTCGGCGATGGTGGCGGGGTTCAGCGGGTGGTCCTCGGGGATGCCCGCCTCGACCTTGCCGACGAGGTCCGCGCCGACGTCGGCGGCTTTCGTGTAGATGCCTCCGCCGACGCGGGCGAAGAGGGCGATGGAGGAGGCCCCGAAGGAGAATCCGGTGACGATGGTGATGACCTTCGAGATCGAGGCGGCGTCGGCGCCGATGGCCTTCGAGAAGATCAGGAAGAGCAGGCCGAGGCCGAAGAGTCCGAGGCCGACGACGCCCATGCCCATGACCGAGCCGCCCGCGAAGGCGATCTTCAGGCCTTCGCCGAGGCTGGTGCGCGCGGCCTGGGTGGTGCGGTGGTTCGCCTTGGTCGCGACGCGCATCCCGATGAAGCCGGCGAGGGCCGAGCAGACCGCCCCGGCGATGAAGGAGATGGCGACGAAGGGCGAGCTGTTCACCGGATCCTTGATGCCGCCGAAGACGAGAAGGCCCGCGATGCAGAGGACGAAGATGGCGAGCACCTTGTATTCGGCGCGGAGGAAGGCCATGGCTCCCTCGGCGATGGAGGCGCCGATCTGCTTCATTTTTTCCGTGCCGGGATCTTGTTTCGCGACCCAGGCGGACCGCCAGAAGGTGTAGGCAAGAGCAAGGATGCCGAAGAGGGGGATGGAGAGGACAAGCAGGTTCATCGGGGGCTGAAACTAGGGGGTGAAACAGGGGAAGCGGGTAGAATGTCGAAATCGAGCGGCAATGCAAGGACGGGATCGGGGAAAATTGTATACAAGTTTCGGGCAGTGTTCGGGGGAACCAGGAGGAGGCGATATCTCTCTTGGGGAAGCTTTCCCATGAATCTGTGGCGTCGGCATCCGGAAATGATTGTGGGAATCCTAAAAATCCCGAGTCCGGTGCCAAGACAAGGGTGGCGTTCCGAAGCGGGCGAATCGTCCGCAAGCCAGCGTCAAAAGGAATCAAGGCATCGGCAGCTTTCCTGCCTGGGCTGTGGCTTGTTCCAACAGATTCCTGACGATGCTCCCATTTCCCCATTCCTTTTTCCGGCCGACCATTGGGTCGCTGGCTCTGGTCATCTTCGTCGTCGGTCTGCGGGCGGAGGAGCCCGCCAACAAGATCTGTCCCCTCATGACCGAGGACGAGGCGGTGGCGGAGGCCAAGGTCGCCTATCAGGGCAAGGACATCTATTTCTGCTGCAGCCCTTGCGTGAAGCAGTTCAAACGGGATCCGGACTACTACGTGGCCCTGTTCCAGGAGATGAAGAGCGTGCCCGCTGTGCAGGAGGTGAAGGTGCCCGACGGGATCGAGCTGTTGGAGCAACGCTTCTGCCCCTTCAGCACGAAGCGCCTCGTCGGCCCCTCGTCTCCATCCACCGATTACAAAGGGGTGAAAGTCTACTTCTCCAAGCCGGGACATCTGCGCACTTGGAATGCGGACCCGGACGGCTACGCCAAGGAGGCTGTCGCCAATGGCCTATTACCCCAACTCAAAGGAAAGATCTAGACCGAACCATCCCCAGCCCAACTCCCTATGAAACGACTCCTCGCGCCACTGTTCGCCTCCACCGCCCTTTGCCTGCTGCCTTCCGCCGCCCAGGCGCATTCCGTCTGGATCGAAGACCTGCCGAACGGCCAGCTTTGTGTCCGCTTCGCCGAATGGGGAGAGGACTTCGAGACTTCCCCGGGCCATCTCGACTCCTTCAACATTGTCACCGGCTGTGCGCTGGATGACGAAGGGAAGCCCGTGGTCTTCGACGTGACCAAGAAAGAGGACCACTTCCTGCTCGGCGGTGCCACCGTCGAACAGGCCAAGCCCGTTTTCGCGCAGTTGCATTTCACCGTGCGCAAGCTGCACGAGGACAAGCCCGCCCGCGCCCCCATCTTCCACTGCCGCTGGCAACCGGAAGGCGCCGGAGCCGGCACGCCCGCGCTGACCATGGACATCGTGCCCACCGGCAAGCCCGGCGAGGCCCGCGTCTACTTCCGCGGCAAACCGCTCGGCGGCGTCAAGCTCGGCCTCCATGCTCCTGGCAAAGACGAGCAGGAGCTCACGGCGGACGCGGAAGGCTACGTGCGCGTGACCGATCTCTCCAAGCCCGGCCCCTACCTGCTGACCATCGCCCGCTACTCCGAGAAACTGGCCGGCTTCCACAACGGCGTGCCCTACGCCATCACCAGCCACAGTGCTTCGCTCTACTGGACGGTGTCGGCGAAGAAGGAGTAGCTGAGCGGAGTTGAGAGTTCATGGTTGAGAGTTGAGAGATTGGCATCGAAACCGGTCGGTGCCGACCCAGCCGTACCCTCACAGGAACCGCTTGAGCGCCTCCCGGTCCGGGGTGTAGAGGCTGGCTTCCTTCTGGGAAATGAGGCGGCGCTTGACCAGGTCGGCGAGGGACTTGTTCATCGTGGTCATGCCCTCGTCGGAGCTGGTCTCGATGGCGGAGAGCATCTGCCTCTCCTTGCCGTCGCGGATCATGGCTCGGATCGCCTTGGTCGAGACCATGATCTCCGCGCAGAGCGAGCGCCCCTCCCGGTTGGTCCAAGGGACGAGCTGCTGGGTGATCACCACCTTGAGGTTGGTGGCGAGACGCTCGCGGATCTGCCCCTGCTCCATGCTGTCGAAGGCGCTGATGATGCGCGAGATGGTGTCCACCGCGCCCGAGGTGTGCAGCGTGGCGAAGGTGAGGTGCCCGGTCTCGGAAAGGGTCAGGGCGGCGTCCATGCTGATGCGGTCCCGCATCTCTCCGAGCAGCACGATGTCGGGATCCTCCCGCAGCACGCTGCGCAGGGCGTCGTGGAAGCTGTCGGTGTCCACGCCGACTTCACGCTGGGACACCATGCACTCCCTCGACTCGTGGACGTATTCGATGGGATCCTCGATGGTGAAGATGTGCTCCCGCCGATGCCGGTTGATGTGGTTCAGGAGGCTGGCCAAAGTGGTGGTCTTTCCCGAGCCGGTCGCCCCGGTGACGAGGACGAGGCCCTGCTTCAGCTCGCAGATGCGACTGCAGAGGTCCATGTCGAGACCGAGGGAGTCGAGGGGGAAGAACTCCGAAGGCAGCAGGCGGACGGCCCAGGCGATCCTCCCCCGCTTGAAGTAGACGTTGATCCGGATGCGGCACCCGCCGAGCACGGTCCTCGCGCCGTCGTACTCGCGCCGTTCGAGGAAGGTCGCGTAGTGATCCCGGCCGATGAGGTGGGCGGTCAATGCCTCGAAGGACACGCCCGAGACCGAGGCCGGGGCCTCCGCCGTCTCCAGGAATCCGTTGACCCTGAGATAGAGCGTCTCCCCGTCCGACCAGTGGAGGTCGGTGGCACCCGAATCCAGCAGCAGGCGGAAGACGTCGTCCAGCAGATCTGTGCCCGGGATGGCTTGCATGGTCAGAGGAGGGACTTGTCGATATCGTCCATGATGTCCCGGCATTGCCGCGCATTTTCTTCGTCTTCGTTGGAGCTGAAGACCCCGGCCGCCATCGCGAAGGCTTCGCGGGCACCCTCGAGGTCGTCGAGCGCGAGCATGGCCTTGCCGAGATTGAAGAGGGCGGGAGCACGGTAGTACGCTTGGCTCTTCGGCTCGACATCGAGACCGCGCGCCAGCCAGGTCCGTGCCGGCTCGTAGTTCTTCTGGTGGAGATGGAGCTCTCCGGCGAGGACGCACTTTCTCGCTTCGAGCTCGGTCTTCGGCAGAACGGGCAGCGGCTCGAGCGCGCCGAGGGCGGCCCCGCTGTTGCCGGAATCCTGCAGCGCCATGGCGAGGCCGATGACGGCCCGGTCCCGCTCCTCCTGATGTCCGGCCCGGTCCCGGATGGCGGCGAAGTGCTTGATCGCCTCCATGTTGTATCCGGATTCGAGAAGGGCCTTGCCGGTTTCGAACTCCCCGTCCAGCGATCCGCCGTCGGAGGCAACGCCGAGGGGAGCGCCGCCGGATCCGGGCAGGCTCCGGCATCCGCTGCCCACGATCAGGCAGAGGGCCAAGCCGAGGAAGAAATATCTGTTCATTTCCGTTTCTTCTCCCCGGTCATGAGATCGTAGGGGGTGCTTTTCACTTCGAGACGATCCTGAAGGATCTGGGCGCGAGTGCTGCGGTTCTCCTTGGCGACGGGATTGCCGGGGGCGAACTCCAGAGACCCGTCGTGGACCGCCGGATGGGAGGAGGTCCGGTTGAGGTGGCTCCGGCTGAGCCGCTCCGCGTTGGACGGGGTGAGCATGACGAAGGGACGAATGAGCACGATCAACTCCGATTGGGTCTCGACCGTCGCCTTCTTCTCGAAGAGAGGACCCACGATAGGCACCTTCGACAGCCCCGGCACGCTGGTGACATCACGGCTCTTGCCCCGGTGGACGAGGCCGCCCAGCGCCACCATCTGCCCGGACTTGGCCACCACGGTGGAGGTGATGGTCTGCTTCTGGATGTCGGTGGTCTCGAAGAAATCGCCGGCCGCCATGTCTCCGTAGACGATGGACTTGGTCGGGCCGACGCGGGCGTTCTCCTGCATGACGCGGATGGTCACCGTGTTGTCGGCGTGGATCTTGGGTGTGATGACCAGGGTGGTCCCGATGTCGCGACGCTCGGTTTGGGGGTCGCGGTCCACCGTGACCACCGGATTGTCGCCGCTGGACGTGTTCGAGGTCACGTTGACCTCGGTGAGGATGGTGGTTTCGTCCCCGACGAAGATGCGCGAAGCCTCGAGGTCGGCGACCATGAGGTTCGGCGTGGCGAGCCGCTCGATCTTGCCTTCGCTGTCGAGGAGCTTGATCCTCGCCTGGACCTCCTCGCCGATGGCCTGGAAGACCACGGCGCGGGGGTCGAAGCCGGTCTCGGCGAGACCGAGCAAGCCGAACTCGTTAGGAACGAAATTGCCTGCGGCGTCGGTCGGGATGTTGGCCAGCCCATTGGCGAAGCCGGCGCTGGCGTCGCCCGCTTGGGAGTTGAAGAGGATGTCGACGGCGCGCTGTTTCTCCTTGCTCACGTCGAGGGCGAGGACCTTCACCTCGAGCAGCACCTGCGCCCGGGGCCGGTCCAGTTCGGCGACGACGTCCTTGATCTGCTGGATCGCGTCCGGATCGGAGGAACGGAGCATGAGGGTGTTCGACTGCCTCACCGCGGCGACGTAGACCAGACCGGGATTGAGCCGGGTCGGCTCCCCGCTGACGGCGGCCTCGACCTGGTCGGGCCGGGTCTCCAGCTCTTCGAGCTCGTCCTGGAAGCGCGAGGTGGCCTCGATGCCCTCCTGGTCGCGGGTGTTGCCCCGGTTGCCTCGCGAGGTGGAACTGCGGGAGGTGGACGAGGAGGAGCGGTTGCCACCGACGCCGCCCGTCCCGGACTCGTTCACGATGGTGGACATGCTGGAGAGCTGGCTCATGCGGTCGATGGCGCGCTCGATGTCCTCGCTGGCGTCTCCGTTCTCGAACTCCGGCTTCACGTAGACCACCATCTCCTGGAAGAGCTCCTGAAGGCTCGCGGCGACGTCCTCGGCCCGCGGATACACGATGGTCAGCACCTCGACCCGCTTCTGGTTGTTGAGGCGGCTCCCCTTGATGTACTCCTCGAGCGTCTCCACGTAGATGATGCCGCTTTCGGGATCCTCCTGGAACCAGAGGCCGTTGGAATGGCAGACCGCCTTCAGCGCGTTGAGGCAGTTGATGTTGTCGAGAAAAATACTGATCTCCTTGTCCCGCGCGCCTTCGTTGACCACGATGGGCTTGCCCCAGACTTCCCCGATCAACCAAGCCGCGTAGTGGGCCGGCGCCTCGCGGAGCAGGAGCGATTTGATGACGGGGACGCGGCCGTGCTCGAAGTGCATCTGGGCGGACAGCCCTGCGGGGATCAGGAGACAGGCGACAAGGAGCCGGATGATGTGTTGGAAATGGGTTCTCATGGTTTCTTCACCACCTCAGGATAATGGTTTCGTTCGGGCTCTTCTTCTGGTAGGCCTCGATGTAGGTCGGCTGGATGTCCTTGATGTGCAGGTAGAAGGAATAGCCATCGAGGGCGTTGAGGGCGCTTTCCGCGAAGGAGGGCTGGCCCTGGGCGTCGACCGGCTGACGCGCCGGGACCGGCTGGCGGCGGTCGGGCGCACGCCGCTTGATCTGGACGAGGTCTTCCTTCGTGACGACCTGCGGGCTCGATTCGTTCCGCAGGCGGATCAGGGCCATGGGCTGGCGGTCCTTGCCCTCGGGAATAACGATGGCGAGGATGCGGAACTCCTCGGAGATCTCTCCCAGCGAAGTGGGGGACATCCCGTCCGGCCCCGCCTCCTCGGCCGCTCCCGCGCCACCCCTCGCACTTCCCCGCTGGAAGGGGTCCACGAGATCCAGTTCGGCCTCTCCGTCCTCGCCGACCAAACTCTGCGGCGGATCGACGAGAGGGATCGCCGGTGCCTGGACCATCGGTTGCGGCGGAGGCGGCACCTGTTCCTGGACCGTCGGCTGGTCCGCCGGTATGGGGATTTCCGGTTCCTGGGCCGCCAGTCCCTGGGCGGCCATCGCGACCCCCGCCAGCAGCCATTTCAGTTTGCTTGTGTTCATGCGTTTCATTCAGTCTGTGATCGTTCCGCTCAGCGCGCGGCGTTCATCGCCGCCATGCCCATGAAGAATCCGGTGTAGACGAGGGCGACCATGCCGCCGACCACGACGATCAGGGTGGGTTCGACCAGCTTGCTCAGCAGGTCGAGGCGCCGCGCCAACTGGTCCTCGTAGTAGTCGCCGACGAAACGCAGGCCCTCGTCGATGTTGCCCGAGTTCTCCCCGACCCGGATGAGGGAGTCGGAGAGCGGCGAGAGGCGGCTCAGCTTGGTCGAGGCCATGCCTGCGGAAAGGGACTTGCCCGAGAGCACCCGCTCGATCAACTGGTCGAACTGGCTCCGGTAATAGCGGTTGCCCAGGGTCCGGCGCGTCAGATCGAGGGATTCCACCACCGGGATGCCGCTGTCGAGCAGCAGGGCCATGGTCTTGTTCCACAGGCCGTTGGCCGCGAAGCGCGACACCTTGCCGAACAGCGGCATGAGGAGGGCGAGGTGGTCGAGGGCATGGCGGATGCGCTCGTTCTTCCGCAGGATCAGGAGGAGGATGGCGAAGAGGAGCGGGCCGAGGATCACCCAGTATCCGTATTGGATGACCCAGTCGCTGGTGCCGAGCAGCGCCCGGGTGATGGCGGGCAGCTTTTCAAGATCCCCGTCGAGCACGGAAGCGATCTTGGGCATGGCCACCGCCGTCGTGTACCAGCCCACCCCGAGCCCCATGACCACCACGATGGCGGGGTAGATCATAGCCTGGAGCACCTTGTTCCGGAGGCTGCGGCGCTGCTCCATGAGGTTCACGCAGTAGGTGAACATCTGCGGCAGCGTGCCGTTGGCCTCGCCCACCTCGACGAGGCTGACCGGCAAGGGGCCGACGAAGGCCATGTGCTCACGCATGGCGGCATGCAGCGAACTGCCCTCGCGCACCTGCCCCGCGACCTCCGCGAGCGACTGGGCCAGCATGCCCTTGTTCAGACCGGCCACGATCTCGAAGCTCTCCACCACCGCCACGTCTCCCTTCAGCAGGATGACCAGTTGCCGGAAGGCCTGCTCGATCTCCGCCTTCCGGACCATGTGCGGCGTCAGGAAACGCTCCAGCCGGGTCCGGGGACGGAGCGCTCCCTTCGGTCCGGAGCGCGCCGGATTGATCTCGATGACCATGATGCCCTGGCCGCGCAACTGGGCGGTCGCCTCCTGGAGGGTCGCGCCCTCGATGAGCGCGGCCACCTTCTTCCCGTCCGCGACGCCGATGTAGTTGAAGAACATTATCCTTCCTCCTCCAGTTGAAACAGAGCGTGGTCCTCGTCGATCACCGTCCGCTCCAGCTCCTCGAGCGTGGTCTCGCCCGCCCTCACCTTTTCGAGACCGTCCCCGCGCAGGGTCAGGCCGGGCGCCTTGCCCTTGAGGTAGTCGTACATCGCGGCCTCGCTGTTGCCCTCCAGCAGCAGGTCGCGGACCTCTTCGGTCACCGGCAGCATCTCGTAGATCGCGGTCCGGCCCGAGTATCCGGTCATGCCGCAGTAGGCGCAGCCCTTGACGCGCGGAATCTGGACCGGCGGCTCCCACCCGTGGCGGCGGCAGACCTCCTCGGACGCCTCCGCCCAAGTCATGCAGTGGCGGCAGGGTCTCCGCAGGAGGCGCTGGGCCATGACGAGGCGGAGCGTGGCCGCGACGAGGAAGCGCGGGGCTCCGAGATCGACGAGCCGGTTCAGGATGCCCGGGGCGCTGTTGGTGTGCAGGGTGGCGAGCACGAGGTGGCCGGTCAGGGCGCTCTTCAGGGCCGTCTCGGCGGTCTCCCCATCGCGGATCTCGCCGATCATGATCACGTCCGGGTCGTGGCGGAGCACGCTGCGCAGGGCGCGGGCGAAGCTGACCCGCTCCTGCCGGCTGTCGACCTTGATCTGGGTGACGCCGTCCACGGGCTTCTCCACCGGGTCCTCGATGCTGACGATGTGCAGGATCTGCTGGTCGACCAGCTCGCGCAGTCCCGCGTAGAGGGTCGTGGTCTTGCCGCTGCCGGTGGGGCCCGAGATGATGACGACCCCGTTGGGGATCTCCAGGGCGCTCTTGAGCATCCGGTATTGCCGGTCGCTCAGCCCGATGTCCTCGAGACGGTCGAGCCGCTGGACCTCGTGCGTCTGGCTGAGGACGCGCAGGGTCGCGTGCTCGCCGTGGATGGTCGGCACGGTCGCCACGCGCAGGTTGACGACGGTGCCGTCAAGCTCGTGGGCGATGTTTCCATCCTGCGGCTCCCGCTTCTGCGAGATGTCGAGGGTGGCCAGCACCTTGACATAGGTAACCAGCTCGTCCGCGACCCGGTTGGAGACCGCGCGGTCCGGGCGGAGCTTGCCGTCCACCCGCATCTTGATCTGCATCCCGTCCCGGGTGGGGCAGAGATGGATGTCCGACGCGTTGTTGTTCAGGGCGCGCCGCAGCAGGTAGTCGAAGAGGTTCACCGCCTGGTCGAGCTCGCCGCGGACCACGGCGTCCGGGTAGTTGCGGGCGAGCGCCTCGGCGAAGCGGTCGGGATGCTCCGGCTCGTAGGCGACGATCTCCAGATCGGGCAGAAGGTGCTCCACTTTGCCCAGCAGGGCGAAATCCATCCGGTCGCGCACGCACACGCTCAGGCGCGACGCCTCCAGCGACACGGGCAGCACTCCGAGGCTCCGGGCCATGCGAGGCGGCAGCAGGTCGAGGACCGGCTGCAGGACGGACACCTTGGTCACGTCGATGAGATGGGAGGCGGAGGTGACCATGGCTCAGGTGAAATGGATCTGCACCGTGAACTCCATCCTCATGCCGCTTTCCCCGGCGGCGGGAGAGATCTTGATGTCCTTGAAGTGGTAGGACGGCTTCAGCTGGGATTGCCGCACCAGGAACATGAACATGTATTTGTACTCGCCCTCGACGACGTAGCGGATTTCGCGGGTCTCGAAGGGCAGGGTCTGCTGGTTCTGCGCGGCGGCCTCCGTCGCGGCGGCCTGCGCCGCCAAGGCCTCCGCCACCTCCGGCGGGACGGCGGCAGTCGCCGCTGCCGTTGCCACGGGTTTCGCGGGTTCCGGAACCTCCACCTGCTCCTGCTCGACCACCCTGAGCCGATACTTGAGCAGCGCACGGCTGATCTCGCTGCCCAGCACCCCCACCGACTGCGCCCCTGCGGGGATGGGCTGCCCCGCCTTCTCGCGGACCGCGGCCTCGTAGACGTCGATGCGCTTCTGGATCTCGGCGGCCTGGTGCTCGTGGACGAAGACATCCTCCTCGACCAGCAGCTTCAGTTCGTCCGCGCGGACCTGCATGGCCTGCAAGAGGGGTCCCTTCTCCCCGGCGATCTTCTTCCAGACGAGACGGACGGGGTACGCCACGACGAGCAGGCTGCCCGCCATCGCCATCAGCAACCAGTGCCAACTGTTGGTGTTGCGGAGCAGATTCATTTGCTGAGCCCTCGGTAGTCCACGCCCAGTCCGAGCTCGAGGACGACCCGCCCTTCGGCATCCCGCCGCTCCTCGACCCGGTTGCGCACGATGCGCAGGTTCTTGTCCGCGGCAAAGCGGTTGAGCTCGGCTGACAAGGCGAGCCCGTCCTCGGGATCGGTGTAGATGCCCCGGACCTCGATCTCCCCGCCCTTGTCCGAGATGGAATCCAGACGGACGGAGTTCCCGGCATGCTTGCTGAAGAAGTAGGCGAGATGGATGAAGGCGAAGAGGGGCTTTCGCCGCTCGGCCAGGTTCTGCTGGACCGCCACCGCGCTGTCGTAGCGGGCCTGCGCCTGCACCTTCCTCCGTTCCGCGTCCTTGATCCGCGCCTCCAGCGGCGCATACTTCGCGGCGATCGCCTTGAGTTCGTTCATCCGGAGGTGGTAGCTCCACTTGAGGAGTCCCGAGACGAAGAGCGGCAGCATCAGGATGAGCACGCAGGGAACGACGATGAAGGCGTGGCTGAAGCGCTGGCGCTGCACATGGGGATTCCGGATCGGCACCGGAGCGCTGAACTGGTTGGCCTGGCCGAGCGCGGCCTCGCGGGCGGCGCCCGCCATCAGGATTTCGGGGTCCGGGTAGCTCGCCCGCGGCAGCTCCTCGACGGAGTCCAAAATGGGGGCGACCTCGCCGACATCCGCCCCCAAGGCGAAGATGGAGAGCGATTCGGCTTTCGCCAGGTAGCGGTGGCCGCGAAGGAAGCGGGTCCGCCAAGCCTCGGGGTCCCGCTCCACCTGGCGCAGTCCGCCGGAGAGAGCGACGGGTCCGGGCTGATCGGGCAGACCCCGTGCCGGCAGCACGAAGCCGTGGTCCCTGCGGAAGAGGACGAGCGATTCCTTGTCCCGGTTGCGATGGGCGTTCCAATGCGCGGCGCAGGCCAGCTCCAGCGAACCCACCCCGTCGAAGCGCAGGCCAGCCCCGGTCAACTGCCGGTGAAGGTCGTCGACCTGCTGCCGGTCGAAGGCGCCGCACAGCATGCAGGGCTCGGAGGCGCCGACGAGGCTGCCACTTCCCCCCGCGCAGACCAGCCCCAGGCCGTCGGTGCCGGACTGCCCCGCCACCTCGTGGGCCAGCATCGCGGAGACATCGGCAAAGGAAAGCTTGGCGGGCAGGGCGGTCTCCAGTCGGCGGACCTCGCCTTCGAGCAGGACCCGCACGGTGCGGATGCGCTGCTCGCGGAGGAAGTTCAGGATGCCCCCCGGAACGGAGTTCGCCGCGCCGCCCTCACGGAACCAGGCGATCTTGCTGCCGTGGAAGGCATAGGCGGACCAGTCCCGGCCGTCGTAGGCCAGCACCGCCAGTCTCTTGTTCGGTATTTTTTGTCGGTTCGCCATCGTTCCCGCAAGCCGCATGCGCGGAGGGCTTCCTCGTCAAAGTTCCTTCAGGGTGATTGTCTCGTCCGGCTGCACTCCCGGCTTGATGTGCAGCAGCCGGGGGCTGCCCACGAATTTCCTGCCGCCATTCTCCGTGGCGAAGACGAAGACCATCCGATGGCCGACCGTCAGATCGGTCAGGTCGAGGAAATCGGAGCCGGGCGGACTCGTCGTCACCTTCTCCTCGTAGCCGACCGTGGCGAACTTCGGGGCCGACGTGGGCGCGAAGACCACGGCGCTCAGGGTGAAATCTGTCAGCGTACCCTCTTCGATTTCCTTGCGGGGGGAACCGTTGTCGAACACCTTGACCACCTTGACGATCAGATGCACGCCCTCCGTCACTAGAAATCGGTTGATATCGAAGAACCGATCCTCGTCCTGCCAGTCGACAGTTGCGGGATCGTATCCGCCGTCCCGTCCGGGACTCTTCAGCACGAATATTTCTCCGTCGACCGGTTCGACTTCCCACTCGTTCTTCCATCCATCGAAAAGGACGCTCCTTTTAGTGAGGTTTGATCCAACAGTGTTAAGCTCCGTGGCCCGGCTGTAGGGTCCACGCCATCCTGCGTTCAATTTGAGGTGGAGGTCGTTGAAATAGGTGCGGAAGGCGGAATCGACCGTGGTCTCCTTGAACTCCAGCGGGATCGGCTGATACACCGCCGCCTCTTCCTCGTCACCGGCGGTGATGACTTTCTGCGAGAACAGAAACCGCAGCTCCTCCTTATTGGTGGGCAGCCGTCCGAAGTCGGACACGAAGCTCAGTCCGTCCGTCCGCTCCAATGCCTCGACCACCCCATTCCCGATCGCTGCGGTCTTGTCGGCGCGGGCCCGGCTCTGGGTGGACTCGACCGAGACCGAGGCCACCGCGACGAGGCTGGCCATGATGACCAGCGCCACCAGCAGCTCCACCAGAGTAAAGCCGGCTTGCGAAGCCGTAGAGAAGTTCGTGAGAACTTCTCCGCTTCGATGTCGCAAACGACGTTCGCCGAAGCTCTCACGAGCTTCGCTACCCTGCGCTTCCGGCGCTGTGCATCCGATCCCGCCGTTCATTATTGCAGTTTGTCCATGTTCAGAAATTCGAGGACGAAGAAGGGGCTGGCGCTTTCGTCCTCGTCGTCGTTGATGTCGAGGGGATCGTTCGAGAACGTCCCGGTATGCAGGTTCAACCGCCCCCTGTCGGCTCCCCTTCGTCGGGTTCCGGTCTGGTCCAACAGCTCGCCGGCCTTGATCTCGTCAGCATTCGCATTGCCCCGTGGCGCGACGAGGAGAAGGCGGCGATAGATCGTTCCGCCAGAGGGCTCCTGGTGCTCGTAGTAGAGCAGACGGTAGACGTCTAGCGGTTTCACGATGCTTGGCTCGTTCTCTATCGGATACTCATACCGGTGGCCACCATGTTTGTCGGCGATCTGGGGGAAATCGATTCCCTCGTATTCAATGGGATCATCCTTCCACACGGCGTCATAGGTCCACGCCTCGCGCGCGTTGACGTCGAGGTAGGGGCCGTTCCAACCATCTCCGGTGACCGCGCTGAACATGACGAATTCGGGAAAGAGCTTGTAGCCTTCTTCAGGGTGCTCGGCAGTGGAAGCGCCGGAAATCCGAGGCAACATCAAGAACCACAAGCCGTAGGTTTCGTAAAAATCCATCTGTCCGTAGAAGCGCTTGGAGGCATCGTCGTTGGAATAGCTGGAAAGGGAGCTTCTGAAGTCGGTGGAGGGAAGGCTGGCGCCCTTGTGATCGGCGAATTCGCGTTGCAGGCGCAGGTAGTTGTCGCTGTGGAAGCGCAGGAAGGCCTTCTTGATCTCGTGCATCTCATGCAGAGTCAGTTGGTCTTTCGAAGCGTCGATGGTCTTGCGTCCATAGGTCACCGCGACGCCGGTGCCGACCACGGCGATGATGGCGACCACCACCAGCAGCTCCACCAGAGTGAAGGCGCACCGGGAAAAGGAAAGTGCCCGGGCCGGATTCGAGCGGGGATTCATAGGGACGAAAGTGCCCCGGGAGGACCGCGAGCGGCCCGCCCGGGGCGGGTGATGGTTGGATCAGGCAGGGATCAGGAATTGTCCTGAAGCTTGGTCTGATCGTTCATGAAGGTCCGGCGCATGTACTCGACCGAGTAGCCCTGCGGGCTGAGCACGTCGATGAGGGCCACGGGTTCCACGGGAGGCCCGCCGAAACCGCCGCTGGTGGCCGGCACCCGGAACACCGCGAGGTAACGGTTGTAATCGGAGTCCTTCTGGGCGAGGCGCTTACCGTAGCTGGGCGTATCGGAGCGGATCGACTTACCGCGGTTGATGGAGGCGAATTTGCCGAAGCCCATCACCACGAGGTAGTACTTCTGCTGGCCGCTCGGAGCCACGCCGGGCACAGCCACTTCCTCCGGCCGCAGGCCGGCGTTGGTGATGATTTCAAGGGTGGGGTTCGCGGCCGCAAGACCAGGTCCCGTCGCCCCACCACCGGGATGGATGAAGGCGAGCTTGTCGGTGGTCGCCGCGCTGAGGATGGCCTGCTGCGCGGCGATCCCCGTCTGCCAGTCCGCCTCGCTCGCGTATGGTCCGAAGACGGCATTGTTGGTGGGCGCGGTGTAGGAATAGCTGCCCGCCGTGTAGTCATGGGTGCCGCCGCTGGCCAGATCCGAGCCGTCGGAGTTCGCGATGAACTCCTGGGCGTTGGTGCGCAGGGTGGAGTTACCCGCCACGAGGGTTTTCTTCGTGGCAGTGGTGACGACCTGGCCGTTGCTCATCGTGAAGGTCGAGTCGTTGGCGTTGGCTGCGGTAACGAGATGGGTGTAGGTGAGGGTCATCCCGGCGGCAGAGAGGTTGCTCAGCACGGCGCTGGGAGCGGCGTGAACCATCAGGCCGGCGTAGCCGAGGGGACCGTTTAGGCCCTTCCCGGAAGAAGACGCGGTGGCGTGCATGCTATAGGAAGAGTAGATGTTGCCCTCGCTGTCCACCAGCGAGTCCATCTCATTCGGGATCTTGTAGTCGTTGATCGCGCTCCAGTGCTTGGTCACCTTCTTCAGGATGGCGATGTCCGAGACTTCCATGGCCGTCTTGGCCTGGTCGTCCAGGTTGTTGTAAGTCACGGCCACGCCGGCGCCGACCACGGCGATGATGGCGACCACCACCAGCAACTCCACCAGGGTGAAGGCCTTGCGGATGGCGCGTCCGGCTTGTTGTCTTAGCTTATTCAGTTTCATGGTTTTCGTTTTTTCGTCTTTCTCAGGCGTCTCCATGGAGGGGCGCCGACTGGTTCTTTGTTATTCAGGGTTGGTTCCCCCGCGCGCAGCGCGGGACCGGGTTGGTTTTCGTTCACTCACTGAACCGATTGGGGGAAGTCCGGCCTGCGGACCTCCGTGGGTTGGATTTCCGTCCCCGCAGCCTCAGCGGGCGACGCTCTGAAAAAAGGCTTCATCCCTCCTCCGTTCTCGGGTTGGCGTAGTCGATCACGAAGCGGTATTCCTTCCCGCAGGCGATCACGACCTCCTTCTGGCCCCGTTTGAGGATCTTCATGTCGATTTGGATATGCCCGTAGCCGTCGTGCAGCAGCAGGTCGTCGAGCACCGTCGCCAAGGTGGCGCGCAGGCGCCGGACCTCGGTGGACCGGAGCATGGCGGCGGCCTGTTCGGCATCCGGCGTGACCATGGTCGTCTTGGGAAGTCGGGCGCTCCGAACGCCCGGAGCCATCACAGCTTTCCAGAGTCGGAGGCCTGCCCCGGGATGGGGAGCACCTCGATGTCATTGCGGTGCCCGCCCTCGGCCGCGCCGGCGATGCTCCAGAACTGCTTGTCGCCGACTGGCAGCGAGCGGTGGAAGATGCGGCCGTGCTGGTGCTTCACCGCGGTCGTCGTCCATTCGCCCTTCGCGGGATCGAGGGAATAGAGGACGCCGTCCATGCCCGAGCTGAAGAGCTTGCCGTCGGCGGAGAAGGTGGAGTTGCCGAAGGCCTTGATCTTGGAGGTCGCAGGCACCTCCGGGCCTTCCCGCCAACTGCCCTTCTTCGGATCGTAGGCGAAGGTGGCATTGGACGTGCCGTCCTCGTTGAGACCGCCGATCCACCAGACCTCGCCGCCGACGGAGGCCAAGTTGCCGCCGCGAAGCACATGAGGCATGGGCGGCAGGTTCTTCCAGCCCTGGTCGCGGTTCTTGAGGTCGAGGCTCCACCCGTGCTCGTGCCAGGTGCCGCCGTCCGCCGTTTCGCCGTCGAGCTTCCAGCCGCCGGCCACGTAGAGCACGTCGTCCTGCACGATGGCGCCGTGGGAGGAGATCCCCTTCGGCAGGGAGGGCCAGTCGCTCCAAGCCTTCGCCTTCGGGTCGTAGCTGCGCACCGCGTCGGTCGAGAAGAGCTCGGCTTTCTCTCCCCGCGCATTGGTGGCGTACATGCCGCCCACCCGGATGACGAGGCCATTCCAGCCGACCAGGGCGGTGCCTTGGACCGCCTTGTCCTGCGGCAGCGCCTCCCAAGCGGCGCCCGGCTTGTCGAGCGGGTAGCGGAGGAAGTCGGCGGAGAGATTGTCGCGGCTGTGCTGATGGGTCTTTCCGGTGTGGCCACCGTAGACGTAGACATGGCCGTCCGTGACACAAGCGCCGAAGCTGGAGATTTCCTGGGTGACGGGAGGGGGAGTCGCCACGTCGGCATGGACGGAGGCGACGGTCAGAGCCAGCAGGTTGAAGGCAAGGAGTCGTTTCATTGTGGAGACGAAACGTTGTTGATAATGATTCTCAATGTCAAAAATTTACGATTAATCCTCATGTTCGCAAGGCACGACCGATCCAAGACAAGTCGCCGCCATCCGTGGCGTCCGCAGGGAGGAGCCAATCCGGATGATTTGCCCAACCATGCCAAGAGGCGGCCACAGCGGATCCAAGGGGCGCGCGTTGGGCGATGGTCCATGTCGCCAACGCCAATGAATGGATCCGGGGAAATTGTATACAAGTCCCGAGAGGCTGGCAAGCCTCTCGCTCTTACTCCTTGCTCTTACTCCTCCTCATCCTCCTACTCTTACTCTTACTCAATCCGAGCGCGGGGGACCTCCGATTTTGAGTATGAGGTAAGAGGAGGAGGATGAGTAGGAGGGAAATCACTCAGAAGCCCGAGCCGCGTTCTCGCAGCCTTTGATATCCAGCTTGCCCGAGGCGAGGATCGGAATCTCCGGCACATCGACGATCTTCTTCGGAATCCACAGAGCCGGGATGCCATCCGCCGCGAGCTTGGTGCGCAGGGCCTGCAAATCGATGCCGGGGTTCGAACTGAGAAGGACGAGCGCCTCCCCCTTCGCCTCGTCCGGCACGCCCACGATGGCGATGCGACGCTCGTCGTCGGCGTGGCCGAGGGCTTTGTTGACGAGATCCTCGACGGTCTCGTGGGGCACCATCTCGCCGCCGATCTTGGAAAAGCGCGAGAGGCGGCCTTCGATGTGGAGGAAGCCGTCCTCGTCGACGCGACCGAGGTCGCCGGTCTTGAACCAGCCGTTCTTGATGACCTCGGCGGTCTTTCCGGACTGGTCGAGGTAGCCCTCGAAGACATTCGCCCCTCGCAGCCAGATCATGCCGGAAGTGTGGAGCGGGAGCGGCTCGTTCGTGTCGGGATCGGCGATGCGCACGGCGATGCCGGGGATGAAAAGGCCGACGGTGCCGAAGCGGCGGTTGGGCAGGACGGGGCCGCGCGACCCGGCCGGCTTCTCCGCGTCGGGCAGGTTCACATTCGTCGCGGGCGAGGTCTCGGTGAGGCCGTAGCCTTCGAGAACGGGTTTGCCAAAACGCTCCTCGAAGGCTTCGGCCACCTTCTTCGGCAGTTTCTCGGCCCCGGTGACGACGTACCGCAACGAGGCGAGCTGCTCCTTCGCCGCCTTGCGCAGGTAGCCGCGAAGGAAGGTCGGCGTGGTGAGGAGGAGGCTGGCGGAATGCTCCTCGACCAATTCGGCGAGCTTCGCGACCTCCAGCGGGCTCGGATAGGTCACGAGGCTGACCCCCTCGATCATGGGATACCACAGGGTCACGGTGCAGCCGAAGCTGTGGAAAAGAGGGAGACAGCCGAGGATCCTGTCGGTCGAATGCAGGTCGATGCGCGCCCCGAACTGGTTCACGTTCGCGAGGAGGTTGCGGTGGGAGAGGACGACGCCCTTCGGATCGCCCGAACTGCCGCTGGTGAAAAGGAGCACGGCCTCCTCGGTGCCGCCCTGCTTCGGCACCTTCAGGATGGAAGCGAGGAGGCCGGGAGGGAGGAGCTTGGAGAGGACGAGCCAGAGGCCGATGCGGGATTTCAGCGGCGGCAGGACGCGGTCGAGGAGGAGAAGCTGGCGGTTCGGCGGCCAGGGGAAGGAGCTCATCTTCCGCACGAAGGGGTCGGCGGTGATGAACTTGTCGAGGCCAGCCTGCGCGATGCAGGAGGCGACGGCCTTCTCCCCGGCGGTGAAGTTCAGGTTCACCGGGACCTTGCCGGCGAGGAGGACGGCGAGGTTCGCGAGGAGACCGCCTTTGCCGGGAGGCAGGATGATACCGATGCGCTTTTGCTGGGTCTCCCGCCGGATCGTTTTCGAGAGGACGATGGCGGCGGCGAGGAGCTTGTCGAAGCGCAGACGGGCACCGTCGTTGCCGTCGATGATCTCGGCGGAGCGCCCGTGCTTTTTCAAGCCTTTCAGGATCTCCCAGGCGAGATGGCTTTTCAGGACGGGCCGGGCGGAGAAGGCGGTCTCGGCGGCGATGAGGAGGTTTTCGGTGTAGTTCGCGAGGTTCGCCGCCTCGCGCTGGAGCGGTTCGCCGAAGGAGAGGACGATGCGCTCGATGTCCCCGCGCCGCTCCGTGCCGAGGGCGGTCTCCTCGGGATGGTCGACGAAGAGCGGCAGGATGGGCGCCCCGGCGCTGGTGAGGAATTTGAGGGTCTCCGAGGGAACGGTGGTCGCCTGTCCAAGCCGGGCATGGGCGAGGCCGGGGACGAAGAGGACGACGCCACCCTCCGCGATGGCCTCGTGGATCTCCTTTTTGAAGAGGGGCAGGGAGCTCTCGTCAAAGGAGATCTCGATCCCGCAGGTGTCCTCCCTCTCCAAGTGGGCGTGGAGGAGGGGGTCGTAGTCGAGACGGCGGTCGATGAGGTAGACGAGCTTGCGGCCCGCGAGCAGCTTCTCGACGTGGAGGAGGTCCTGGAAGGCAAGGCGGTTCGGGATCACGAGGATGCCGCCGGAGGGAATGTTCGCCTCGCCGTGAAGTTCGAGCGGGTTTCGCTGGCTCATGGTCGGGAATGTGGCGCGTTTTGGCCGGATTTCGAACCGTTTTCACGCTGGCCCGAGACGAATGCGGGGGGGGAAGTCATGGGGCACGGGTCATGAGAGGGACGCGCTTCCTTGGAACTTGTACTTGGCGAAGCGCCCGCAGCGTCTTTAATAGGGGCGAACCTGCCCGACCATGCTCCCCTCCGGAAAACGCCTGCCCACCGTCGTCATCGCCAACCTCTCCCCCCTCGTCGAGAGCGGGCGCTATCCGACGAAGCGGGTCGCGGGGGAATCCCTGCGCGTCGAGGCCGACGTTTTCAAAGAGGGGCACGACCAGACCCTCGCCGTGCTCCGCTGGAGACGGCAGGGCAAGCTCAAGTGGACCGAGCTCCCGATGAGCCATGTGGACAACGACCGCTGGGCGGCGGAGCTCTCCTTCCCCGAGACGGGCCGCTACGAACTCGGCATCATCGCTTGGGCCGACGATTTCCTGACTTGGCTGCACGACTTCGAGCGCCGCCTCGACGGGGGGCAGACCCACCTCGCCGCCGAGATCGAGGAGGGCCGCATCATTCTCAACAATGCCGCGATCCGCGCCGCCACAGGACGCGACAGCGCCGACGCCGAGGCCATCGAGGAGCTCACCACCCGGCTCATGCAATCCGAGCCCGCCGCCGTGCCGCGCTTGATGGACAACCCCGAGGCGCTCGCCCTCCTCGCCCGCTGGCCGAACCGCGCCCTCGCCACCACCAGCGCGCAGACCCTGTCCCTCGTCGTCGAGACGCAGCCGTCGCTCTTCTCCGCTTGGTACGAGTTCTTCCCGCGCGGCGCCGAGGGACTCGCGAACCGCCACTCCACCTTCCGCGACTGCCTCCCCCGGATCGAGGACGCGGCCGCGATGGGCTTCGACGTGGTCTATTTCCCGCCCATCCACCCCATCGGGACGACCTGCCGCAAAGGGAAAAACAACGCCGTCTCCTGCGAACCCGGCGACGTCGGCTCGCCTTGGGCCATCGGGGGGGAGGCCGGAGGGCACCGCGCCGTCGAGCCGGCCCTCGGGACGGTCGAGGACTTCGTCTGGCTCCTCGGCGAAGCCCGCGCCCGCGGCGTCGAGATCGCCCTCGACTTCGCCCTGAACTGCTCGCCCGACCACCCCTACGTGCACGAGCATCCCGAGTGGTTCCACCACCGCCCCGACGGCTCGATCAAATACGCCGAGAACCCGCCGAAGAAATACCAGGACATCTACCCCCTCGACTTCCACTGCGACGACTGGCGCGATCTGTGGCAGGAGCTGCGCGACGTCGTCCTCTTCTGGGTGGAGAAGGGCGTGCGCATCTTCCGCGTGGACAATCCCCACACCAAGCCCGTCGCCTTCTGGGAATGGCTCATCGCCCAGATCCACGCGGTCGATCCCGACGTCATCTTCCTGAGCGAGGCCTTCACCAAGCCGAAGATGATGCAGACCCTCGCCAAGGCCGGCTTCACCCAGAGCTACACCTACTTCACCTGGCGCGAGACCGCCGCCGAACTGCGAGACTACGTCACCGAGTTGACCCAAGGCCCCATGCGCGACTACTTCCGCGCCAGCTTCTGGCCGAACACCCCCGACATCCTCCCGCGCCATCTCCAGAACGCCAATGCCGCCACCTTCAAAATCCGCGCCGCCCTCGCCGCGACCCTGAGCACCTCCTGGGGCATCTACTCCGGCTACGAGCTTTGCGAGGGCGCGCCCCTGCCCGGTCGCGAGGAGTATCTCGACAGCGAGAAATACCAGCTCAAGGCCCGCGACTGGAACCAACCGGGCAACATCAAACCCTTCCTCGCGAGGCTCAACCGCATCCGCCGCGAGCGGCCCGCCCTGCAATCCTACGCCAACCTCGCATTCGTCCCCGCCGACAACGAGCAGATCCTCGCCTGGTGCAAATGGTCCGACGACAAGAGCGACCTCGTCCTCGTCGTCGTGAACCTCGACCCGCACCACAAGCAGGAATCCCTCGTCCACCTGCCCCTCGACCTCCTCGGCATCCCCTGCGGCACCGAATACGAGGTCGAGGACGTACTCTTTGAAGGGACCTACACATGGCGCGATTCCACCAACTTCGTATCCCTTGACCCCCGCATCAAGCCAGTCCACCTGTTCCATGTGAAGAGACCGTGAAAACGGCCGGGTTTCTTCACCGCAAGGAACCCCCCACCCCATGTCATGCGTCAACGCCTGATCACGTTCGCTATTTTCGGAATCGTTCTCACCGGACTCGGGGAATGGGGCCTGCGCCAAGGCAAGTTCGCCGCCCTCGACGACTTCTGGCTTGAGTTCTGCGTCGGCAACGCCGGGGAGAAGATTCGCCAGCCCGCCGTCACCGTGGTGCGCATCGACGACGGCTACGAGCCGCTCCGTATCGGCGGCGACGAGAGCCTGCCCGACGACGGCACCCTCTCCCGCCTCGACTACGCCACGATCCTCGCCTTCGTCTCGAAATTCCAGCCGCGCTCCGTCGCCTTCCTCCCCACTCCGGCCTTCGACGAGAGCATCATCCTCAACAAGACCGACATCGCCCCGCTCAAGGACGCCGCCTTGAAGCTGCCGAAATTCCTCGCCGCCTCCACCGTCTCCAACGACGGCGAACAGGCGAAAGAGGCCGCCCCCCTCGCCTATCCGGCGGTGAAAGTCGAGGGCGACGCCTCGTCGATCCTGGCGTTCACCCGCACCGTCCGCTACCCCGATCCGCAGATCCTCGCGAACGGGACCCCCGTGTTCAAATCCATCGAATCGGCCCGCGACCTCCTCTCCGGCCCGGTCCTGCGCGTCCCCCTCGTCGCGAAACGCGGCGACCAAGTCGTGCCCTCCCTCATCCTCGCCGCCGTCGCGGGCCATGCCGGAGTCCCCCTCGACCAAGTCGTGGTGAAGCTCGACGACGGCAAGCCGCGCGTCCTCGTCGGCGAAGCCCACACCATCCCCATCGCGGCCGACGGCACCTTTACCGTCCCCGCCCGTGCCGGGATCGGCGCGACGATCCGGAGTGTCAGGCGCGACGAGTCCGGGGCCGCGAAACCGGTCGAGCATCTCGCGAGCCTCACCATCGACGAACTCGCCTACACCGGGGAGGAGAACGACGAAGTCGCCAAACGCATCCTCTCCAGCTTCCAGTCGCGCTTCGACTCGCTCCGCGAGAACCTCGTCCTGATCGGTTTCGACCGCACCGCCGACCGCCGTCTCGCCACCGAGAAAGGCGAGATCCTTTCCGAGACGAACCTGCTCGCCCGCGCCATCGCCACGATCCAGAGCGGGCGCTACATCCAATGGTGGCCGTCGTGGGCGCGCTGGGCCGCCGTCGCCGTCCTCGTCGCCCTCGTCGCGCTTCTCTTCCGCCTCCCCCGTCGCAAGTTCGTCCCCCTCGCCTTTGTCGCCGGACTCGGCTTTTTCGCGGCGAAGGTCTTCCTCTTCTCCGCAACGCTTGCGTGGACGCCGCCTTTCGTCCTCATGTCCCTCTTCGCGCTGGCGATCGTCGTCGGGCTGATCGTCCCAGGAGGAAAAGCGGAGGAGACGAACGCGTAACCGCGTCTTCTCACCCCTTCGCCTTCGCCAGCTTCCGCACCGCCTCGACCAAGCCGGGGATGTCGTGGTCCTTCGCCTCGATGTCGGGCCGGTAGCCGTTCTCGACGATGGCCTCGGTGGTGACAGGGCCGATGCTGGCGATCTTGCAGCCTTCGGGGATGCTCAGGCCGAGATCGAGGAAGCATTCGACGGTCGAGGCGCTGGTGAAGGTGATGAGGTCGGCGCCCTCCTCGCGAAAACGCTTCACCGCTCCGGTCGGGTCGCCAGTCTCGGGCACGGTCTGGTAGGCGATGGCTTCGTCAAGGATGACGCCAGCCTTGCCGAGGGTCGTGGAGATCACGTCGCGGGCACCCTTGGCCCGCACCCAGAGCATGGTCGTGTTCTCGATGGAGCCGACGTCTTCGAGGAAGGCTTCGGCGAGGGCCTCGGCGACGTGCTTCTTGGGCATCAGGTCGGTGGCCATGTGGTATTCCTTCAGCTTCGCGGCGGTGCCAGGTCCGACGGCGGCGATGCGTGCTCCGCCGATCTCGCGGGCGTCGTTGCGGATTTTGTAGAAGGCGTCGAAGAAATACTCGACGGCGTTGGGACTCGTGAAGATGAGCCATTCGTAGGTGTGCGCATCGACGACCATGCGGGCGAAGTCGCGGGCTTCCTGACCCTGCGAAGGCTCGATGCGAATGGTCGGCATTTCGAGGACATCGGCCCCGAGTTCGCGGAGACGGCGGCTCAGGCCGCTCGCCTGCGGACGGGTGCGGGTCACGACGACGCGCTTGCCGCGCAGGGGACGCTCCTCGAACCAGTTCAGCTTTTCGCGGCAGTTCACGACCGTGCCGAAGACGGCGACGGCGGGGGCCTGGAAATTCTCGCGCTGCGCGATGTCCGCGATGGTCGCGAGGGTTCCGGTGATGGTCCGCTGCTGCCCGGTCGTGGCCCAGCGCACGAGAGCGACGGGCAGGGCGGGGTCGCCGCCCTCTTTCAGGATGGCCTCGGTGATGATGGGGAGGCGCTCGACGCCCATCAGCATCACTTTCGTGCCGGGGGCCTTGGCGATTTGGGCGTAGTCCAGCGAGGACTCCTCCTTCGTCGGGTCCTCGTGTCCGGTGAAGATGGTGAGCTGGGTGCAATGGGCGCGATGGGTCACGGGGATGCCGGCGTAGGCGGGTCCGGCGATGGAGGAGCTGATGCCGGGGACGATCTCGAAGGGAACGCCCGCGTCGCGCAGTTCCTCGGCCTCCTCGCCGCCGCGTCCGAAGATGAGCGGGTCGCCGCCCTTGAGACGGGTCACGATCTTGCCCTCCTTCGCCTTCTCGACGAGGAGCTGGTTGATCCCGCCTTGGGGGATGGCGTGGTCCTTCGACTTCTTGCCCGCGTAGATTTTCTCCGCGTCCGGCTTGGCCCATTGGAGGAATTCGGCGTTGGAAAGGTAGTCGTAGACGATCACGTCGGCCATCTCGATGCACTCCTTGCCGCGCAAGGTCATCAGGCCGGGGTCGCCGGGGCCAGCGCCGACGAGGTAGCAGATGCCGGTTTTGGGGGTCATGTCGTCAAGGATCAAACACTGGCGGAACGCCAATTGTATACACGTATTCCTACTCAGGTGTGGATGGAAACTTTGAAATTACTAGAATATCGTTGGTCAGACGATCATTTAAGTAAATTACATTCTTGTTATCCGAGAGAGACCTGCCAACAAGGACAGTTAAACGATTATCCTTCCACACACGATCAACTCTCGATCCGAGCGCTCCTCCATCACTTCTCTCAAATGCTGCCTGATCGGGATGCAGAAACACCCCTTCAAATTCGCACCTAGAAAGATCGTCAACCAGCTTGAATTCGTCCACTTTCCCACGGTGGTTCTTCACTCCGACGATTATAACTCCAGCATCTCTTTTTACGGACACTGATCCCTTGCCGAGCTCTCTAATTGGCCATGTGTAAAATGTGGCCTCGTGAGTTCCAGCGGGAAGGAAATCATCAATCGAATTGCGTTGAACCAACGCCTCGCCTCTTTGGATTGCGGCTTGGTCTACAGGAACCGAATCCTGACCGCAACCTATCAGAAATAGGATTAACGCTACCAGTATGGCAGATGCGGCACTATAAAGATTTTGTTTGATCTTCATTTTCTTGGCAGAAAGGAATTAGCATTTCAAATCCATCAGCATCCCCGCCAACGCCTCCGGCTCGCCCGCAGCCCCACGCGCCTCGGCGACGAAGGGCTCGCCCGCCGGATCGTCCTCGTCGAAAACGCGCACGGCCATCACGAGGGTTTCTCCATCGTCCTCGAACCAAGTCCTCGCACCCACCGGGGTCTGGCAGCCCGCTTTCAAGGCGGCGAGGAAGGCGCGCTCGGCGGCGACTCGGGCAAAGGTGGGGGCGTGGTTGATCTTTTCCAGAACTTCACGCACCGCCGTGTTCTCTTTCAGAATCTCGATGCCGACGGCTCCTTGTCCGGCGGCGGGGAGGAACTGCGTCTCGTCCAGTTCGCGGGCGAAGACGGTGGCGCCTTCAAATTCAAACGAGCTTTCGCCCGGACGATAAATCCCCAGCCGCTCCAACCCGGCGCGGGCGAGGAGGATGCCGTGCCATTCCCCGCTCGCGGCGTTGGCGATCAGCTTGCGGATGCGGGTGGGCACGTTGCCTCGGATATCCACGACCTCCACGCCCCGGCAAAGCCACTGCAACTGACGCGCCCGGCGCACGGAGCTGGTGGCGATGGTCCGGCTATGCAAGAGGGTCAGGTCCGCGCCCAGACCCTCTTCGGTCGCGAGGAGGACGTCGGGCGTGGCGGCGCGGGGCAGGGTCGCGACGATCTCGAACTCGGGACCCAGTTCGGTGGGCACGTCCTTGAGGCTGTGGACGGCGAAGTCGATTTCGCGGCGCAGGAGGGCCTCCTCCAGCTCCTTGGTGAAGATGCCTTTGTCCACGACGGCGTGCTCGCCTTGGCTGAACTCGCTGAGCTTCAGGTCGGGGCGCTTGTCGCCGATGGTCTGGACGACGCGGATCTCGCAGTCGCATCCCGCGGCGGCGAGGGCGGTCCGGGTCAGGGCCGCTTGGGCGAGCGCGAGTTCGCTGCCGCGGGTGCCTAGAATGAGGGGTTGGCTCATGGATGGGTGAGGGGGCGGCCCGATGGGTCGGGATGGCTCCGCCCGGATTCGCTGCCGCGTCCATCGGGCAGGGCGGCGAGGGCTTCAATCCCTTTTTCCCGCAAAAAGGCGGCGATGACCTCGCGGCAGACGGCGATCTGGCGCTCGCGCCGGACGCGGCCTTCGTTCGCGATCTGCTGGAGCTGGTCGATGTTGTAGAGATAGACGTTGTCGATGCCGTTGACCTCCTCCTCGATGTCGCGGGGCACGGCGATGTCGATGAGGAAGAGGGAATGGCCGCGGCGGCGCTCCATGACGCGGCGGATCGTCTCGGCGTGGAGGACGGCGTGGGGGGCGGCGGTGGAGGAGATGATGATATCGACTTCGTCGAGCTTGGTCTCCCAGTCGTCGAAGCGGACGGCCTCGCCGTTGAGTTCGGCGGCGAGCTCCTGCGCTTTGTCGAAGCTGCGGTTCGAGACGATGATGCTGCGCGCCCCGCGCGAAAGGAGGCTCTGGGCGGTGGTGCGGCTCATCTCGCCGGCCCCGACGATCATGACGCGGCAGCCTCGCAGGTTCCCGAAGATCTTCTCGGACAGATCGACGGCGGCGGAGCCGACCGAGGTGGCGCCCTGCTGGATGCTGGTGCTGGAGCGGACGAGCTTGCCAACGGAGAAGGACTGCTGGAAGAGCTTGTGCATGCGCCGCGAGGCGGTGCCGGAGGATTGGGCGAGGGCGTAGGCCTTTTTCACCTGACCGAAGATCTCGGTCTCGCCGAGGACCATGGAGTCGAGCCCGCTCGCGACTTCGAAGAGGTGCTGGGCGGCGGCCACATCGGCGTGACGGTAGAACTCGACCTCGCCGGAGGCGACGGCGAAGTGGCTCTCCAGATAGGCGACGAGCCGGTCGAGGGCGCTCGCGGGATCGCCCGATCCGCCGTAGATCTCGACGCGGTTGCAGGTGGAGAGGACGACGGCTTCCTCGACGCCTTCGAGACCGCAGATCTCGCCGAGGTGCGCGGGCACGGAATGCTCGGAGATGGCGAGACGCTCCCGGAGCTCGACCGGGGCGGTCTTGTGGTTGACGCCGAGACAGAAGATGGACACAGGGGAAAGGGGTGGGGTTTTTTCCGGGATCGGGCGGCTTTCAAAGCGCCGCGAGGGTCGCGAGGGCGAAGGCGAAGGCGCCGATGGCGGAGAGGGAGAGCCGCTTCGGCGGCAGCCGCCTCCACGCATGCACGGCGAGGAGGAGGGCGTAGGCGAGCCAGACCGCGCCGGAGGCGAGGAGGTGCAGGGGCGAGGGCCGCACGTCCATGAAGAAGGCGGCGACGATGCCGATGCTGAGCAGCGCCGCACCGATGACGAGGAGCCGCACGAGGGCGGTGGCGAGGTGGCGGATGGGGGGCAGGGAGTAGAAGAGGCGACCGGGCCGATGGCTTTTCAACTGGCGGTTCTGGACCAGATACATGACCCCGGCGATGCCGGCGAGGCCGAAGGCGCCGTAGGCGAGCAGGGACATGGCGGCGTGTAGCTCCAGCCAAGGGTCGAGCCGGGTCGGCGGGCGTGCGCCGGGGTCGGCGACGGCCAGATAAACGATGGCGACGAGCTGGAGGAGGAAGACCATCGGCATGGAGAAGAGGCCGAGGAGGGAGAGGCGGAAGGCGCGTCCGAGGGCGAGGTAGAGGATGACGAGGCTCCAACTGACGAAGACGAGGACCTCCGCCCCGTTGGTGATGGGGCAGCGGCCGTGGAGTTGGCCCCGCTCGTGGAGGAAGAGGGTCTGGAAGACGAGCCCCACGACGGCGATGGGGATGCTCAGCCCGTGGGGGCGCTCGCTGCCGCGACGCCACGAGACCGCGGCGAGCACGAAGCCGCCGAGGAAGGCCAAGGTCGCTAGAATGAGGTGGAGGAGGTCCATCGGGGAACCGCAGGGAACGACCAACCTAAGGCGGGGAGGCTGCTTTGCAAGGGAGCGGAGGGGCGCAAGGAAGCCCTCAAATGCTGGCCCTTACACGCTGGCCCTCGCGACCAGTTCGACGAGCCGGTCGAGCTCGGTCGAGCTCGTTTTCGCGACGAAGCCGCGGGCGTGGGCGAAGTGGACGTCGGCCTCGCCGGCGATGCGGGTGAAGTCGAGCCGCTCGCTGTCCTCGTGGCGGGAAAGGCCGAAGCCCGGCCCGCGACGGTCGGGGTAGATGAGGCCGTCGATTCTCTCCCCGAGGAGGCCGATGTAGCGGGCGAGACCGGAGGAGGGGTCGTCAGGCATGGGTTCGACGCGGGGCATGTAGAGCACCCGCAACGCTCGGTCGCCGTCGCCGACTTCCAGCACGCGGGCGTGGGCGGCGACGTAGTCGAGACGCTCGCGCAGGGTGCGCAGATACATGAGAAAATCTTCGCCGACCATGCGCATGATCTCCCAGAGCGGGTCGCCGGGCTCCAGCTCGCGCCGCTGGGCGAAGCGCCGCAGCAGGGTGATGTCGATGGGGGAGCTGAGACGGTTGACCACGGAGCGGTCCACGCCGAGCCAGTCGGCCGTGGCGAAGGGGCCGCGCGAATCGAACCACTCGGCCGGTTCGAGCCATTCGCAGAAGGCCTTCGCGTCCTCGTAGAGGCCGAGGTGCCGCAACACGAGGGAGAGGGAGCAGACCGGCTCGTGCTCGGCGGGGAACTGGTGGTGGTCGAAGTTCCCGTGCTCCGGGTCGTGCTCGCCGCCGACATCGACGACGAGGATCTGCGGATCGCGCAGGTCGCTTTCCTCCGGCTCGCGCCGCCACACGGGCAGGCCGTGCTTCGCGACGAGGAGGCAGCAGGCGAGGAAGTCGTCTTTGTGGGCGCTGCCGGGATGGGTGAGGATGGCTTTCATGGTGGACCTTCGGGGCAACAGCCTGTTTCCAACCACATCCCCTCTCCCGGTGCCGCCTCGTTTCCGGGTGGGGCCATGGCGGCTCAAAGGGTCCCCCGCGGCTTGCCGGTGCGGATTCCGCGACTTGGAAAAAAAAGGAGGCTCACTGTCCCGGCGCTCCACCCTCGGGCGCGGGGGCAGGTGCGGCAGACTCCGCCGGTTTCGGGGTTTCCACCGCAGGAGCGGGTGCCGGAGCCGGAGTTTCGGGAGCAGGGGCAGGCGCGGGAGCGCCGGCGGCAGGGGGAGCCGGGGCCTCAGGAGCTGGCGCGGGTGCCGGGGTTTCGGGAGCGGGCGTTGCGGCGTCGGGCTTGGTCTCAGCGGGGACTTCCTCGACGGCAGGGCCTTCGGCCCCGATGGCGTTCAGCATTTCCGGCGTCAGGCCTGCGGGCAGTTCGGGCTGCTTCGCCTCGACGCCTTCGAGGAGGTCGTTCGCGGCGGAGGCGCGGAACTGCCGGGTCTTCACCATGGCCAAGCCGATCGCGGAGACGAAGAAGATGATGCCGAGGTAGGTCGTGAACTTCTGGAGCACGTCGGTGGTGTGCGCACCGAGGGCCGAGTCGAGAGCGCCGCCGCCGAAGGCCGCGCCAAGACCTTCCTGCTTGGGACGCTGGATCAGCACGATCAGCACCAGCAGGATGCTGACTACGACGATGACCACCGTCAACAAAATGGATAAAATTGCCATGGGGCGGCGAATATGCGACACAGGTCAAGGCTTGTAAAGCGGGAGTATTCCCTTCCCGCCGCCAGCCGGACTTGATGAAATGAGCGATGCCGACAGCGACTCCGCCGAGATCGGAGGCCTCATCGAGGCGGTCGTTTTCCACAACGAGGAGAACGGCTACACCATCATGCAGGTCGATGGCGGGAGCGGCGGACGCTTCACGGTGCGGGGCCGGCTGCCCGCCGCCACCGCCGGGGAGCGCATCCGGGCGGTCGGGAAATGGAAGCAGGACCGCCGTTTCGGCCGCCAGTTCGAGGCGGAGCGCATCGTCGCCCTGCCGCCCGATTCGCCCGAGGGCATCCGCCGCTTCCTCGCCAGCGGCCTCATCGACGGGATCGGCGTGGCCTACGCGGAGCGCATCGTCGCGGCCTTCGGCACGGACACCTTCCGCGTCATCGAGGAGGAGTCGCAGCGCCTCGAGGAGATCCCCGGCATCGGCAAATCGCGGCGGCTGCGCATCAAGGAGTCGTGGAAGCGCCAGAAGTCGGTCCGCGATCTCATGATCTTCCTGCACCTCCACGGCCTCTCCACGGCCCGCGCCCTGCGCCTCTACAAAATCTACGGGCAGGAGGCGGCGAACATCCTCCGCGCCGATCCCTACCGCCTCGCCCGCGACGTTCCCGGGGTGGGCTTCCGCACCGCCGACGGGATCGCCCGGCAGATGGGCCAAGCCGCCGATTCCCCGAGACGCCTCGCCGCAGGGACTCTGCACGCCCTCGACCAAGCCGAGCGGCAGGGGCACGTCGCCCTCCCCCGCCCCGCCCTCGTGGAGGAGGCGGCGAAGCTGCTCGAAGCCCCCGCCGACGACATCGAACTCGCCCTGAACCAGCTCCTCCTCGAAGGCCGCGTCGTGGCCGAGAGCGACGGGGAGGAGGTGCTCGTCTATCCCCTCGACCTGCACGAGGCCGAGGAGGCGGTCGCCCGATCCGTCGCCAAGCTCCTGCTCTCGCCCCCCGTCCTGCCCCCGCTCGACGCGGAGACTGCGGTCGACTGGGTCGAGCAACGCCATTCGCTGAGGCTCTCGTCCGAGCAGGCCGAGGCCGTCCTGAAGGCGGGGAGCCACCGCTTTTCCATCCTCACCGGAGGGCCGGGGACGGGCAAGACGACCATCCTCAAGGCGCTGATCCATCTGTTCGCCTCCAAAAAGGCCAACCCCGTCCTCTGCGCCCCGACGGGACGGGCGGCCAAGCGGCTCGCCGAGAGCACGGGGCGCGAGGCCTTCACCCTCCACCGCGCCCTCGAATACCAGCCCGTGGCCGGCTTCGCCCGCAACCGCCACCGCCCTCTCGCGGGCGACCTCTTCATCGTGGACGAGGCCTCGATGATCGACCTGCGGCTGATGGCCAGCTTCATGGAGGCGATCCCGCCGCACGGCAGCGTCCTGCTCGTCGGCGACGCGGACCAGCTCCCCTCGGTCGGTCCGGGGCGCGTCCTCGCGGACCTGATCGGGAGCGAGGTCGTCCCTGTGGCGCGGCTTTCCCGCATCTACCGCCAAGGCGCGGGCAGCCGCATCGTCGAGGCCGCGCACGAGGTCAACGACGGTCGCCTTCCCCCGCTCGACAACCCGGCGGACGCCGATTTCTTCTTCCTCCCGCGCGAGGGGGCGGAGGCCATCGCCGAAACCCTGCTGCACCTCGTCGCCGGGCGCATCCCGGAGCGTTTCGGCCTGCACCCGCGCGACGGCATCCAAGTCCTCTCGCCGATGAACCGGCAGTCGCTCGGCACGCGCGAGCTGAACGCCCGGCTCCAAGCTGCGCTCAACCCGCCAGGCGAGTTGAAGAACGAGATCGAGCGTTTCGGCGCGGTCTTCCGAACGGGGGACAAGGTCATCCAGTTGCGGAACAACTACGAGAAGGAGGTGTTCAACGGCGACATCGGTCACATCGCCGAGATCACGAACGAGCCGGTGTCCATCCATGTCGCCTTCGAGGGAAACGCGCGGGTGCGCTACGAGCCCGGCGAGCTCGACGAGCTGCAGCTCGCCTACGCCGTGACCATCCACAAGGCGCAGGGCAGCGAATTCCCCGCCGTCGTCGTCCCCCTCGCCTCGCAGCATTTCCCGATGCTCCAGCGCAACCTGCTCTACACGGCCATCACGCGCGGCAAGCGCCTCGTCGTCATCGTCGGCGAACGCAGGGCGCTGGAGACGGCCCTGCGCCGGGGGGAGGGGCAGGCACGGCATTCCGGTCTCGCCCATCGGCTTCGAGAGGTGGTCGAGCGAGGGCCGGGTGGCGGGGGAAAGGACTAATCCTCCCGACTAACTTCACTTCGTTAAATTTGGATTTGGACCACGGATGAACACAAATGAACACGGATATTCTTGAGTTCCATACTCCGCGCCAAAGGCGCATTCCATATCAGCCTAGGCCAACGGCCTAGGCTGACGGTCCAAGGACGGGGGAGGGCTGAAGGCCCGATCCAGCGGCAAGCTTGGCCGGGCGGGATGGATCGGGCTTTCAGCCCTCTCTCGTTTTCCGGGGCCGGGGTTCCCAGGCCGTCGGCCTGGGCTGGCATGGAGCCGCGCCTTTGGCGCTGGGATCATTGGCAACCATGGGATGGCTGTGAAATTTGGAGACGCTGCGACTGGCGGGGGAATGACCGGGGGCAGATCAGGGTGCCGCCACCTCATCCCGGTCGCTTCGCCGGATCACGCCATCCACGGTCTTCCCCCCTACTACATAGCGGACTGTGGCCTTCGTCGCCTCCGGGTCGGTGATGGTGACCACCATGCCGTGATCCTTGGGCCGTCCCGTCATCCATGTACGGAAAACGAGCGGACTGTCGCCCTGCTCGTAGCCCCATTCCGACTTGCGGTTGCCGAGCCCGATAAAGTACATCTTGCCTCCCTCAAGAAAGACGAACCGGGCGGTGAAGCTTTCGTCCCGCTCGTGGGGAAAATGAACGGTCTTGCCTACGAGCAGGTTCTCCTTTTCGGGATTCGCCGCCTTCTTCTCGGCCACGGCGAGCGCCTTCGCAAGTTCCGCGTTCTCCTCCACCAACGCCTCGATCTTCGCCTTCAGGGTGTTCGCCTCCTCCAACCGGCCGGACTGCATCGAGTTCTGGAGCTCCGTTCGGAACGTGGCGATGAAGCTCTCGTTCAGCTTCATCAGGCCTTTCGCCCGGTCTTCCTCGTAGCGCTTGAGCGCCAGTTCGCCCCGGCTGAGCAGTTGGGCCGACGCCGTCGTAACCATGCAGAAGAGGAACAGAACCGAGACTGCGGAAGTGAATCTGGATTCCATGGTCGAATGGGAAAAGGTGACTGCTACTGATAGAAATTCCCTTTCATTGCCCCTCAACTCCCTCCCTCGCAGGAGGCCGAAGGGGCGGACGATTGGGGCCGACGCCTATCGTAATCGACTGATTTGCCCCTTTCTGTCAAGGTATATCGGGATTTTGTCCGCGTGCGGGGTCAGAAATCGCGGATTCAGGGCATGAACTCCCGCTTCCGCCTTTCCTCAAAGGGACATCATTGGTAGCTTGAGCGAATCGCTCCGTTTTCGAGGGTTCGACCCATCGGGTCAAGTCGTCGGGACTGTCCAGAGGCGATCTGAAGATGGGCATTTCGAGGGACTCGTCAGCCCGAACGAAGGATACGGGCACAGCGACGATCAAGGAACGCGCGATCTTCATAATGGATTATTATCCGGTAAGCGTTTTTTGTCAACTCTCCTAGAGGTTGAGGGTGGAAGAAATCCCCCATCGCCCCTCCAAAGATCGGCTTGAAGCCTTCGGCAGCGCCGTGGGGGCCGTTCTGAAGCGGGCACGCGAGGATCGGCACTGGAGCGTCTACCGACTTTCGCAGGAGTCCGGCGTGGATGAGCGAGGAATCCGCCGGATCGAGGAGGGCGAAACCTCTCCCAGCGTGGACACGCTGTTCAGACTTGTCTCTACCTTGGGAATTCCGCTTTCGTCGGTTTTCGCCAAAGCTGAAGAAATGACCATGCGGGAGTAACCCGGAAGAGTTCCCGGTGACAGGCAATCTGTCGCCCTCCCTTTTCGAGGCCCCCTAAAGAGGGTTGAGTCCCGGACCCGACCGGGTTAGGATCGCGGCCATGAACATCGATCGCCGCCGTTTCCTCGCCACCACCTCCGCCGCCTTCGCCACCGGGGGCTTTTTCAGCGCCTGCTCGGACAAGCCGCAGGAGTCCTCCGCCGACGCCGGAGGGAGCGGCCCGCTGTTCCAAATCTCCCTCGCCCAGTGGTCGATGAACCGCGCCCTCCGTGCGGGCGAGCTGGACAACCTCGACTGGCCCAAGCTCACCAAGGAGACCTTCGGCATCGAGGCGGTGGAGTGGGTGAACCAGTTCTTCTTCGTCGAGCACGAGACGCTCGGCTACCAGCCCAAGGACCAAGCCTATCTCGCCGAGATGAAGAAGCGCATCGACGACCTCGGCATGAGGAGCCTGCTCATCATGTGCGACCGCGTCGGCAGCCTCGGGAACCCCGACGCGACGAAGCGTACCGCCGCAGTGGAGGGGCACTACGCTTGGCTCGACGCCGCGAAGTTCCTCGGCTGCCACAGCCTGCGCGTGAACGCCGCCTCCGATCCGAAGCTCAACCCCGAGAGGCAGGCCGACCTCTGCACCGAGGGCCTCCGCCGCCTGTCCGAAAAGGCCGCGACCTACGGCCTCAATGTCATCGTGGAGAACCACGGCGGCCTTTCCTCGAACGGCGCTTGGCTCGCGCAGGTGATCAAGAACGTCGGTCTCGACAACTGCGGCACCCTGCCCGACTTCGGGAATTTCTACGTCGCTCGGAACCGCGGCAACGCCGAACAGTGGGAGCAGGAGAAAGCCCTCTACGCCGGCGATCCCGCCTACACCGAGGACGAGAAAGGGCTCGCCTACGACCGCTATCAAGGGGTGAAGGATCTGATGCCCTACGCCAAGGGTGTCTCCGCGAAGGCGCACGACTTCGACGAGCAGGGCAACGAGACCCAAACCGACTATGTCAAGATGATGGGCATCGTGAAGGAGTCGGGCTACCGGGGCTTCGTCGGGATCGAATACGAAGGCAACACGCTCGGCGAAGTCGAGGGAATCCAGAAGACGAAGGCACTGCTGGAGAAGGTGTTCGGGGAAGTGTGAGTGGATGGGGCCGATGGATCAGGCCTCTTCCGCGACGCCGCGCGGGGATCGCGTCAAGCCCATACGGACGAGCGCAGGTTGACAGCCCGGCCACCCCATGCGGATACTCACGGCCATGAGAACTGTGAGAACCGGGAAATCGACCCGACGCTTTTTGGGATGCAGGGCGGCGGCGCTTCTGCTGGCCGTTGGAACCGCCACCGGGCTGGCAGAGGCTGGTCCGGAGGTGCGGGTGGAGAATGTCCGCCGCGCCTACCACAACGGCGAGCACAACGCCTTCACCGATCTGGTGCGATGGCAGGACCGGCTCTGGCTGACTTTCCGTAGTTGCCCCGGCGGACACATGGTCTTCTCCAGCGCCTCGGTACGGGTGCTGTCGAGCGCGGACGGACGGGAGTGGCGCGAGGAGCACCGCTTCTCCGTGCCGAAGCGGGACACCCGCGACCCGCATTTCCTCGTCTTCCGCGACCGACTTTTTATCTTCACTGGCACTTGGTATTCCGGCGAAGGCGAACTGCCGCGCGACCAGTACGACCTGAACAAGCACCTCGGCTATGCGGTCTCGACCGCGGACGGGAAAAACTGGGAGGAGCCCCGCCCCATGGAGGGTACCTACGGGCATTACATCTGGAGAACGGCGGCACGAGGAGACACGGCCTACCTCTGCGGACGGCGCAAGCCCGGCTACGCCGAGGCCCAAGACGGCGGTGCCGGAGACGGCACCGAGGGGGTGGAATCCGTGCTGCTGGAGAGCGAGGACGGGCTGAACTGGCGCTTCCGTTCGATGATCCAAGAAACGATGGGCAACGAAACCGCTTTTCTCTTCGAGGAGGACGGCACCCTGCTGGCCCTGAGCCGGGAAAGCCGCGAGGGTGCCCGCCTCTCCCGCTCCTCGCCGCCATACGTTGAATGGAAAGCTCAGGAAATGGACCGATTTATCGGGGGACCCCTTCTCGCCCGCTGGGGCGACCGGATCTTGGCGGGAGGACGCCGCCATAGCGAGCAAGGCCCCAAGACGACCCTCTACTGGCTGGAGGAAGGCGGCTTGCAACCTTTCGCGGAACTCCTCAGCGGAGGGGACGCTTCCTACCCCGGCTTCGTCGATCTCGGCGGCGGCAAGGGACTGGTGTCTTGGTATTCGAGCCACGAGAAGGACGAGGCGGGCCAGCCCATCACCGCGATCTACGTGGCGGATCTGGTCCTTGTCGACTGACCTAGAGATGTCGAGGAGACGTCGAACCAGCCTCATGAGGCCGGTACACACTGGCGTGCCTTTCGGATGGCCTCTCCAATTTCTCGCCGCCTTCCGAATTTCCCCGACTCCACCATCCCCTTTTCGAAACAGGCCCGTATCCCCATCAAAGGCGCGAGAAGCTCAGTCCTGGATCGCCCACAGGACTTCCGGCGAGGACGAACTTCAGGGTGCCGCCTTCGATGGCGATTTCGGCGACCATCTGCACGTCGTCGGCAGCGAGGACGAGGCGTCCCTCCTCGTCGACGGACCAGTCGCCCGCCAGCACTTTGCCTCCGCCGGCGCTCTCGTAGTTCCATGTGAAGGTGCCCGCCGGGTCGAGGGCGAGGGTGATGGGCTTGCCGTCGGCGGAGGCAGCCTGCCAGCGTCCCTCAAGAGCGGCGGGATCGACGGGTTCGCGGGTCGGGGCGGGGGATTCCGTCTCGGGAATGTCACCCTCGGCGTTGGTCGAAGAATTCCCGGCGAGGTTGCGGAGTTGGGCGGCGACGGTGTCGGCGGGTTGCAGCTGGGTGACGGCATCGAACATGGCATGGGCCTCGTCGAGGAAGCCCGCGACCATGTAGTGGTAGCCGAGGAGGAAACGGGAGTCGGCGGAATCGGGCTTGCCCTCAACGTAGGCCTCGAGCTTGCGGAGCTGGCCGGTGTAGACTTCGTTGTCGGAGTAGAAGCCGGCCATCGTCGCCCAGTCCCAGCCGGGACCGGAGGCGAGGACGGGGTTCAGAACCCCGGCGGCGTCGCCATAGCGCCCGAGGGCGAAGAGGCAGAGGGCGCGGAACTCGTGCAAGGTCGTGTCGCCGGGGGCATAGGCAATGGCTTCGTCGGTCAATTTCAGCGAGGCGAGGTAGTCGCCGTTGCGAAACTCGACGCGGGCTTGCTCGATCGCGGCGGCCGATTTCTCCTCGCTGATCAAGGCGGCTTCCTCGGGCTCGGGAACCTCCGCCGAGGCGACGACGGAGAGGGGCTGGGTGTAGTGGATGATCGTAGTCCTCGTCTGCACAGGCGGGGCGGGATAGGGGTTGTGGTAGCTGCAGTAGCCAGTGTCGAAAGCGAGGCTGCCGAGGGACCAGGCGGCGAGGCCCCAAGCGATGGCGGAGCCGAGACCGGAGTCGTGGTGGTAGTAGCCGGGCAGGTAGTAGCCGTAGGGCCGGTAGGAGGGGCGATGGTAGTGGTGGTGCCAGGAGCGGTTCCATCCGTAGTTCCAACTGCCGTGGTGCCAATGGTGGTAGGTGGGGCTGGACCACCAGGGGCGGCCGCCCCAGGAGGCCGGGCGGTAGGCGTAGTTCAGCGAGCGCTGGAAGTTCGTGTTGATGACGACGGGCCGATTGCGGACGACGCGGTTCTGGTTCCAGATGGTCGCCCGGTTGCCCGTCCACTGGTTGCCCCAGTTGCCGTTGACATAGACGTTCGGCGTCACGTTGGCGATCCGGTTGTTGTTGACGATGGCGACGCGGTTGTTGGGGGCGATGTGGCCGTTCGCCGTGATCGCTTGATTCAAGGGGCGCGGTGTGAAGCGGCTCCCCCGGTGGGCGGGATGGTTCGACCCGGGGCGCGAGGTCGGCCGGGTCACGAGGTTGGGATAGGTGACCCGGCCAGGTTCGAAAGCCGATCGGCCCGGCCTTGCGGCAGGAGTTCGACCGTGGCGGCCATCGGCGGTCCAAGGACGCAAGGTGGGGTGCACCGCAGGTCCGTTGGCGACAGGGGCCGGCGCTTGGGGAGCCGTGAGCGGGGCGGAAGGCGGCGATACCGTCCCCGTCGCGGGGGGAGTCGTCGGTCGGAACGAAGGGCGGGAGCCAGTGAGCGGATTGCGCCGATCCGGAGAGGGGCGGAATTGGGAGATGCGGTCCGTCGAAGCGCGGCGCTGGTTTTCCGCCTGAGCGGCGCGGTCGGCGGCGGCCCGGCGCATGGCCTCGGCTTGCGCGGCGCGACGTCCCGCCTCCCCCTGTCCTTGGACAGCGCGGCGCTGGTTCTCCGCCTGGGCGGCGCGGTCGGCGGTGGCCCGGCGCATGGCTTCGGCTTGCGCGGCACGGCGTCCCGCCTCCTCCTGTCCTTGGACAGCGCGGCGCTGGTTCTCCGCCTGAGTGGCGCGGTCGGCGGTGGCCCGGCGCATGGCCTCGGCTTGCGCGGCGCGGCGCCCCGCCTCCTCCTGTCCTTGGACAGCGCGGCGCTGGGCTTCGGCTTGTGTGGCGGCTCGGCGTTGGTTTTCAGC
>DDTJ01000054.1:0-3519 GCA_002344525.1 Akkermansiaceae bacterium UBA2367 | reverse complement strand
TTGGGCTTCGGCTTGCGCGGCGGCGCGGCGTTGGTTTTCGGCCTGTCCCTGCATGGCTCGACGCATGGCTTCGCCTTGGTCGGCGAAACGCCGTCTCGCATCCTCCTGCCCCTTTGCGAAAGGAGCGCCGCCTCTGGCGTGGGAAGGCAGCGGCGTCTGCACCCCCAAGAGCGCGAGGGCGATGAGGAGGGTCGGTATCGGAGGGGTGTTCATGGTTTCGGATCGTTGGGGGGAGGGGTTTCCCCGCTTTGCGTCGCGGGGAGGTCGAGGGAGGGGGCTGGCGGACGCCGCACAAGGCGCAAATTCACATCGGGAAGCTCCTCGCCGTCGAGGAAGCGCCGGGTGGAATTCCAAGCGATGGCGTCGTCACCTTCGAATTTCAGGGTTTGGATGGCGCTGCTAACCTCCCCGTCGGCGGTGACACCACGGGTGCGGACGAGCCAGCCATCCCCGGTGGCCAACCATACGCCTTGGGAAAAGCCGCCTGCTTCGTCGAAGGTCCACCAGCGGATCTGCTTGGTCGAGGCGTCGTAACCGATGCGGACCTCGGTCTCTTGGGAACCCTCGGCCGGGGTCGTGACCACCGCCGAGCCGGTCAGGGCGCGTCCCGAGGAGGCCAAGGCGAGGCTGAACTCCATCCGCATCTGCTCGCCTTGCAAAACCCACCCGCCAACCAGCGGAAGGAGGCCGTCGAGCGGGTCGCCCTCCGGTTCCGGCTCCTTGATTCTCAATTCGCGGCTGGAGGCGATGAGCCAGCCTTTCGCGGGATCCTTCACGATCACGGCGGAGTAGGCCACAGCGTCGCCCTCCTCGTTCGGGACTTCGCCGGAGAAGCGGGCGATGCCCTCCTCAACGACGACATTTTCGGCGATCTGGCGGACGGAGAGGACGTCGAGGGCGACGCGACGGTCGGGATATTTGGCGAAGGAGCGCTCGAAGATGCTGCGGATCTCCTCGGTCCCGGATGCGGAAAGGGAGTCGATCTCATCGATCATCTCGGCCTCGGGGGTGAAGAGGGCGAGGATGTCGTCGAGCTTCTTCTCGTTGTAGGCGACGACGTAGCGTTCCGCGACGTGGGAGAGTTCGACGGCGGCATCCTCCTGCGCAGCGAGGGGGGCGAGAGAGGTCCCGGACCACAGGGCGATGGAAAGGGCGAGGGAGGGAAAAAGGCCGGTTCTCATAGGTTCGATCTGACTATCGAATGCTTCGCATCTACAAGATGGTCTCCTTTTCTGGCCCGTCGTTCAATCAAATTCGCGGGCCGATTCGTTTTTCTCGCGCGGAGCCGTTCCAGTCGGGCGGCCAAGTTCCTCCATGGCCCCGTTTTTGGGATGCTGTGGAACCCCTTAAATCATTCCGCCGCCTTGGCGGCCTTGAGAAAGTGGCTTTTGAAGACCTCCTGGGCCTTCGCACCCTCGCCCACGAAGCCGCTGTGCTGCACCATCCAGACGAAGGCGATCCCTTGACCGGGGTGGACCGCCATGTTCGTGGCGTGGGCACCGCCGTGGCCGAACCAGCCGGGGCCGAGGGAGAGGCCGAGGCCATAGGCGTTCTTGACCGACTCGGGCGTCTGGCGCTTCGTCAGTTCGGCGAAGGCCGTTTCGGAAAGGTAGCGGCGGCCGTCGAGTTCGCCCCGGTTCAGCAACATCCGACAGAAACGGGCGGTGTCCTGCGCCGTGGAGAACAGGCCCCCCGCCGGCATGGGGAAGCGGTGGACGCGGTCGGAGAGCGGATAGCGGAGCTGCGAAATGTCGAAGGGCTCGAGCTTCGTCTTGTCCTTGTCGGGACGGTAGGATTTGGCGAGGCGGGCGGTCTGCGCCTCGTCAGGCCAGAAGGTCGTGTCCTTCATTCCGAGAGGGTCGAAGAGGCGCTCTTGGAGGAAAGTTTCGTAGGGTTGCCCGCTGACCACCTCAAGGACGCGGGCGGCGGTGTTGATCCCGGCGTTGGAGTATTGATAGGCCGTGCCCGGCTCGGTCTGGAGCGGGGTCATCGCGTAGGTTTTCACCGCGATAGCGAGGGGCAGCCCGTCGAGGGTGGGCTCCTCGGCGGCGGACCGAAAGGGCAGACCGCCGATATGGGCGAGGCAGTCACGCAGGGTAACGGGGCGGGCGGGCTTCACGAGGACGACGCGGTCCTCGCCCTTCTCCGCGGCGAGCCACTGATTGGCGAAGTCGGGCAGGTATCGAGCAACGGGATCGTCGAGGGAGAGCTTGCCCTCGTCCACGAGCATCATCACGGCGACGGCGGTGACGGGCTTCGTTTGCGAAGCGATCCAGAAAAGCGTGTCCGGGGCCATGGGGCGGCCCGCCTCGCGGTCGGCGAAGCCAACGCAATCGACCGAGACGACGCCCTCCGCGTCGGCGACGAGGGCCACGGCCCCCGCCAACTCACCTTTCTCGACGAAGGGGGTCAGGAGCGGGGCAAGCGGCGGCGTCTCGGCGACGAGGCGGGAAAGGAGGAGACAGAAGAGGACGGGGAGGAGGCGGAAGGCGTTCATCGCGGCATGGTGGCGGACGTGATCGCCGTTGGCAACGTCGGTTTTCCGCCATGAAAGGGGAGGGGCGGACGACGGCGACCCGCCACGGAAAGATGCGGGAGACTCAAAAGCGATCTCGTTTTGCGTCTTTTTGCGGCCATGCTTTCGACAAGTTGCCGCCGCTTCGCGAAACGAAAAGAGCGCCGCATTCCCCATGCGGCGCCCCCCTCGGGAATCGGGCTTGGAACCACTTGGAATTCACCGGATGTGGAACGAACCGAAGCGAGTGTGGACGCTCACACCCGGCCCATAGTATCCCCTGCCATAGTATCCCGGGTAACCGTAATGGCTCGGATAGTAATGGTGAGGCCGGTAATAGTTCCGGTAGCGGTAGACCGGGCGGGCGTAATGATGGCGGTGGTAGGAATGGTGGCGGTGGTGATAGGAGGGATGGTGGCGGTAATGGTGGTGGTAATGCCCCCGATGCGAATGGTGATAGCCGTGGCGGGGGCGAGCCTCCGCCTCAGTCGGGGCGAACGTGACAAACAGGGTGACCAGCACAGCAGACAGAGCGAGCAATCTTTTCATCGTGATCTTGGGGTTGGAGGGAGTTGGAGCCGGACGGAGATACCGCCCCATCCGGATGGGGTTGGGTGCGCGATGACACTAAGGGTGAGACGCGCCATCCCGCCGCTTCATTCAAAAAAAAAACGAAAATCCTTCAAGATTTCCTCTCAATTCCCGGATCCACCTGCTGTTTTCGTGCCCTCTCGTCGAGAGACATGGCATGGACGCATCGGCAAGCCTCGACAAATCGCAAATGAATGGGGATGGGGGAATGCTGGCTATGCGTCGTCTCCTGATTCTGGCTCAGGAGCCGCCGCTTCGGGTTGGGCAGGTGCCTCCACGGCGGGGGGAGCGGGTTCGGGAGCTGGTGGCGCTTCGGCGGTTGGGGCTGGGGCGGGCGGAGCCGGGTCTGGAGCGGCGGACGCGGGCGGAGCCTCCGCCCCAGGGCGCGTCTGTGGACGAGACGGGGGGAAGCC
>DDTJ01000101.1 GCA_002344525.1 Akkermansiaceae bacterium UBA2367 | reverse complement strand
ACCCCTAATCTAGGAAAGACCCTAGCTTTTTTACCTTTTTGCGAATCCGCCCATGCGTCGAGCCTCCATCCGCCTCGCTTCGATCTCCCTCGCCTTCGCCGCCGAGGCCACCGCCGCCGCGCCCGAGTGGAAGGCGGTCGAGCCGCTCCTGAGCGCGAAGTGCTACTCCTGCCACGGCGGGGAGGAAACGAAGGGCGGGATCGACCTGAAGGCCCTCGCCGCCGATCCGAAGATGGCCGAGGAGCACGAACTGTGGGAGCGCGTCCTCGACACCGTCGCGAGCGGGGAGATGCCGCCGCCGAAGTCCGAACCCCTGACGCCGGAGGAGGAGACGGCTCTTTCCGATTGGGTCGAACACGCGCTCGACTCCCTCGCGGCGGCGAACTCGGGCGATCCCGGCCCGGTGACGATGCGCCGCCTCACCAACGCGGAATACGCCCGCACCCTCCGCGACCTCGCCGGTCGCGACTACGGCCTCGCGCAGGAGTTCCAGACCGACGGGGGCGGGGGCGAGGGCTTCTCCAACACGGGCGACGTGCTTTTCCTCAGCCCCGCCGCCCTCGACAAGTATTTCAACGCGGCGAGGCAGTTCGCCGACCACGCCACGGTCCTGCCAGGCACGGGCATCGTCTTCCACGAGCACCGCGTCGGCCTGCGCGGCCCCGAGCAGGTCAAGGCCCAGGCCGAGCAGGGTCTCTACGTCTGGTACCAGCAGAAGGCCGCGCCGCATCTGCCGGGCGACACCGACGACATGCGCGAGGGCGACTACCTCCTCGCTTGCTGGAAGCACCGCCATTTCCAGACCCCGCTCGACGCCCTCGCCAAGGAGACCGGGCTGGTCCTGCCCTTCCTGCAAAACTGGTGGAATCTTGTCAACGCGACCGAGCCGAAGTCGCGCTACCTCGACCTCGTCCGCGTGCCTTGGCGCGAGCTGCCCGGACCCGACGAGGCGAAGCCGGGGGAAGTCCCGCCCGCCGTGGCCGGACGCGTAGCCGAAATCGAGGCCGACCTGCTCTCGTGGAACAATCCGCAGAAGCCCGGCAGCGGCGTGCAACGTCGGCAGCAGGACTCCGACGGCATCCGGCCCTACCCGATGCAGGCCGAGGTGAAAGGCCACAAACAGGTCCATCTCTGCTTCGGCGACGTGGGAGACGGGAACAAGGGCGACATCGCCCTCGTCACCAAGATCGACGTGAAGCTCGAAAAAGGTGGCGTGAACTACTACGACTGGCTCGGCAAACGGATCGAGTCGATCCGCCAGGAGCTCGCCGCGACCCCGCCCCCGGCCAACGCGGAGGGCTTGAAAAAGCGGGCGGAGGAGCTGGAGGCGGCCCGCGCCCTCTTCGGCAAGCATCCCCAGCCCGACCGCCAGATCGAGCCGCAGGTCCTCGCCGCAGCCGCGCCGAGGGTCGTCACGTTGCCTCTGCCCGACGGTGCCGTCTCCGTCCGCGCCGAGACGCGGCTGGACTCTCAGAACGCCGAAGTGGACGAGGCCACGATCCAGTGGACGATGGCCACGGGGAAACCGCGCGACCTCACCCAGGCACTGCCCGGCGTGCTTACCATCTGGAAGATCCAGACCGAGGCGGCGCGGCGCACCATGGGCGAGTTCAACGTGATGAAGCAGGCCTTCCCCGACATGTTCGAGCGACGGCTGGAGGCGGTGGCGAGGAACCTCCATCGCAACACGCCCAACTACACCGTCTACTACTTCAGCGACGAACAGCTCGGCGACCTCCTCGGCGAGAAGGACAAAGCCACCCTCGCGGCGATGCGGAAGGACTGGCGCCTCGTCGCCCCGCGCGAGTTGAACGAAGGGCAGCGGAAGGAATACGACGGGGCCGTGACCGCGCATCTCCACCGCTTCGCGGAGCGAGCCTGGCGCCGTCCCCTCGCCGGAGCGGAGAAGGAAGCCCTCTCCGCCTTCTACCACGAGGGCTTGGCGAAGGGCCTCGACCGCGAATCGGCCGCTCGCGAGGGCGTCGTGCGCGTGCTCGTCTCGCCGCATTTCCTCTTCAAAGCCGAGACCCTGCCGACGGCGGAAAGCCTGACCAACGCCCCCGGAGGCGGCGACCTGCCCCTCACCGCGTGGGAGCTCGCCTCGCGCCTCAGCTACTTCCTCTGGGCCTCGATGCCGGACTGGGAGTTGCGAAAGGCCGCCGCGGACGGCAGCCTCCTGAAACCCGAAATCCTCGAAGCCCAAACCAAGCGGATGCTGAAGGACCGCCGCGCCGCCGCCCTCGCCGAGGAGTTCGCGGGACAATGGCTGAAGTTCTCCGGCTTCGAGGAGCATGACGGGATCGACACCGCGAAATTCCCCGAGATGACCCCCGCGCTACGCGCCGACATGCAGCGCGAGGTCGTCGAGTTTTTCACCCGCCTCTTCAGCGAGGACCGCCGCGTCATGGACATCGTCGCGGGAGAGACGAGCTTCCTCAACGAACGGCTCGCGAATTTCTACGGCGTGCCCGGCGTGGCGGGACCCGAGTTCCGCGAGGTGAAGGTCTCCGGCCACCACCGTGGCGGCCTCCTCGGCATGGGCGCGATCCTGACGAAGACCTCGCGGCCCGACCGCACCAGCCCCGTCCTGCGCGGCGACTACCTCTACGCCGTCGTCCTCGGGCATTCCTCCCCTCCCCCGCCGCCGAACGTGCCCGAGCTGAAGGAGGAAGAGGGGCTCAAGCCCGCCTCTCTGCGCGAAGCCCTCATGAAGCACCGACAGGACCAAGCCTGCTCCGTCTGCCACGACCGCATCGACCCGCTCGGCTTCGCCCTCGAAGCCTACGATCCCATCGGGCGCTTCCGCGCGAACGACGAGGGCGGCGCGGCCATCGACGACACTGGCGAACTGCGCGACGGCACCGCCTTCAAAGGCATGGCCGGACTGCGCGACTACCTCGTGAAGAACGAAGGCCAGTTCACCGGGCAGTTCAACCGCAAGCTCCTCGGCTACGCCCTCGGACGCCAGGTCATCCCCAGCGACAAGGAGCTTCTCGCCAAGATTTCCGTCTCGGTCCAAGCCAACGAGGGCAAAGTCTCCGCCGCCGTCGTCGAGATCGTGAAAAGCCGCCAGTTCCTCAACCGCCGCAATGAAGCTCCTGCCCTTGCCACCAATCCCTGATCCTCTGACTTGATGAGCTCCTTACCTCTTACTCCCTACTCATACTCCTTACTCAATCCGTCGGGGAGTAAGAGGTAAGAGTAGGGAGTAAAGAGTATGAGTCCCGCACCCGACCGCCATCTCCCCAAGACCTTTTACTTTTCACCTTTCACCTTTTACTCTTCCCATGAATCGCCGTCGTTTCCTCCGTGGTACCGGAATCGCCCTCGGGCTTCCTTGGTTCGAATCCCTTTCCGCCTTCGGCGCCGAGGCCGCCAAGCCCGGCTCCGCCCCCCGCCGCCTCGCCGTGTGCTTCACCGGCAACGGGGTCAACCCGCACCACTGGGGCGCGACGATGGGCGAAGGCGGGATCCAGTTCGCCAACTCCCTCCGCCCCCTCGAACCGCTCAAGGACAAGGTCGCCGTCTTCAGGGGCCTCTGGAACCCCACCACCGTCGAGGGCGAAGGCGGGCACTACCCGAAGATGAACATCCTCTCCGGCCTGCGCGTGAAGAAGACCACCACCGACGTCGAGGTCGGCACGACCATGGACCAGATCGTCGCCGCCACGACGGGGCGCCACACCCCCGTGCCCAGCATCGTCCTCGGCACCGAGCGCCCCAGCTACTCCACCGACTCCGGTTTCACTTCGATCTACTCAGCCTACATCTCCTGGAGCACCCCGACCACGCCCTCGCCGAAGGAGATCTTCCCGCAGCAGGCCTTCGATCAGCTTTTTGACGACGGCAGCAAGCGCCAGCGCGACAGGAGCATCCTCGACCTTGTCCTCGACGACGCGAAAGGCCTGCGCAGCCGCCTCAGCGTGCGCGACAGCCAGAAGCTCGACGAATACCTCTCCTCCGTCCGCGAGATCGAGCAACGCGTCGAGCAAGCCGAGAAGATCAGCCAAGCCGAGACCAACGGACAAGGCTGGCAACCCAGCGTGAAGACCCCGACCCTCGGGCGGCCCGATTCCGGCATCCCCGCGAGTTCAGAGGACCACCTGCGCCTCATGTTCGACATCATGCTCCTCGCCTTCCAGATGGACCGGACGCGGGTCGCCACCTTCATGCTGAACAACGACCTGTCGAACATGCGCTTCCCCAGCCTCGACGGCGTCACCTCGGGCATCCACGAGCTCTCCCACCACGCCAACGACGAGACCCGCCTCGCCCACTACCAGAAGGTCAACGAATTCCAGGTCAAGCTCTGGGCCGAGTTCCTCCAGAAGATGGCCGCGACGGACGAGGGTGAGCGCTCCCTCCTCGACAACAGCATGATCCTCCTCACCAGCAGCCTCATGGACGGCAACGCCCACGACTCGCGCCAGCTCCCGGTCGTCCTCGCCGGCGGCGGTGGCGGCACGATCAAGGGCGGCCAAGCCTACGACCTCAGCGAAGACCCGAACCGCAAGCTCTGCCGCCTCCACCTCGCCCTCATGGACCGCATGGGCGTGCGGGTGGACAAGTTCGGTGACGCGGAGAACGCGCTGGCGATTTGACGGGCGCGTCGCGTGTCCCCTGAAAGACCCGTTTGCCGGGACGGAGTATAGTGGACCGGATGAAAGGAAAGTGGCCCAGAGCGCGGCGGCTTCTCCTCGCCCTTGTTCTCGTGGGCGGGGCGGGCTATCTCGTCGCGATGCATCTCGCGCCGAGGTTCTTCCCGCTGCCGGAGGAACTGGAGAAGCGCCCGCCGACGGGCTTGCTCTTCGTCGACCGCGAGGGCCGCCCCGTGCGCCGCTTCCTCGACGGGGAGCTGCGGGCCGACGAACCCGCCGCCTTCGCGGAGTTCCCGGAGAAACTCGTCCTCGCCACCCTCGCGGCGGAGGATTCGCGCTTCTTCTCCCACCGGGGCGTCGATTTCCCCGGAATCGCCCGCGCCGTGCGCGACGCGGCGCTGCGCCGCAAAATCGTCTCCGGCGCCTCGACCATCACCCAGCAGACCGTGAAGCTCCATTCCCCGGCACGGCGGCGGGACTTCCGCACCAAGCTCATCGAGGCCTTCACCGCCCGCCACCTGGAGATGACCCTGGACAAGGAGGCCATCCTCGCGGCCTACCTCAACCGCCTCCCCTACGGCAACCAGTTCACCGGCGCGCGCGCCGCAGCGCGGGGCTACTTCGGCAAGCCCCTCGCCGACCTCTCCCTCGCCGAAGCCGCCCTCCTCGCCGGGCTCCCGAACAAACCCACCCGACTGAACCCGTGGAGGAACCTCGACGGCGCGCGGTGGCGCCAGCTCTGGATCCTCGGACGGATGAAGGAGCTGGGCTACATCGACGAAACCCAGTTCGCCGCCGCCCTCGTCGAGGAGCCGAAGCTGCTCCCCGGCCACGCCCGCACTTTCCACGCCCCGCATTTCACCGAACTCGTCCTCGCGCAGGAACCCGAAGCCGTCGCCGCCGCGCAGAGGATCGGGACGACCCTGCGCACCACCCTCGACCTGAACCTGCAACAAGCCGTGGAGGGCATCGTCGCCACCGAGCTCGCCCGCCTCGCCCATCAGGCCGGGGAAGGGAACGACCTTCAGGCCGCCGCCGTCGTCATCGAGAACGCCGGAGGCGAAATCCTCGCCCTCAGCGGATCGCGCTCCTTCTTCGGCTCGGCCGCCGGACAGGTCAACGGGGCTTGGCGTCCCCGCTCCGCCGGTTCGACCCTGAAGCCCTTCACCTACCTCCTCGCCCTCCAGCGCGGGACCACCGCCGCGACCGTGCTCGCCGACACCCCCATCGAATACATCACCCCGACCGGGGCCTACCAGCCTGTCAACTTCGACCGCCGTTTCCAAGGCCCAGTCTCCGTCCGCCACGCCCTCGCCAACTCCCTCAACGTCCCCGCCGTGAAGCTGCTCGACGAGATCGGCGGACCGACCCGCCTCCACGACTGCCTCGCGAAGGATCTGCGCTTCACCAGCCTCGCCCCCGCCGCGACGGAATACGGACTCGGGCTCACCCTCGGGAACGCCGAGGTGCGCCTCCTCGAACTCGCCAACGGCTACGCCACGCTTGCCCGCCTCGGACAATGGCGGCCCGTCCGCTTTCTTCGCGACGGGGAAAAATCCGAAATCCGAAATCCGAAATCTGAACCTGACAGGGTCGGGTCGGCGACGAAAGAGGGTCAAGTCTTCGAGGCCGAGGCCGCTTGGCTGATCGCCGACATCCTCTCCGACGAACGCGCCCGCGCCCTGTCTTTCGGTTTGAACTCCCCGCTGAACCTGCCCTTCCGCGTCGCGGCGAAGACCGGTACCTCGACCGATTTCCGCGACAGTTGGACGGTAGGCTACACGCCCGACTACACCGTCGGGGTGTGGGTGGGACGCTTCGACAACCGGCCCCTCAAACGCGTCTCCGGCGCGATGGGCGCGGCCCCTATCTTCCACCAGGTGATGGTCCGTCTCCATCGCGGACGCGAGCCGCGCTGGTATGAACGGCCCGCCAACGCGGTCGAGGCCGTGGTGGACCGCCTCAGCGGCAAGCGCCCGCCCGAGGGTCTCGCCCTGCCCGAGTCGCGGACGCGGAAAGAGTGGTTTGTCAGGGGCCGCCTTCCCGAAACCGCGAAAGCCAACGACTACGACGCGGCGGGCCGCACCCGCCTCCCCCTCGACTACGCGAACTGGTGGCGCGCCGAATCGAACCCGCTCAAAAACGACGCCTTTCTCGAAGCGGTCGCGGAGACGGTCGCGCCGCCCCCCTTCCGCATCGTCAGCCCGCTGGAGGGCACCGTGGCCTTCATCGACCCCGACCTGCCCGCGAGCGGATCGCGGTTCCCCCTCCGCATCGCCGGGAGCGGCGGCGAGGAGATCGAGTGGTCGAGCGAAAGCCTCGCCGTCGAGGTGATCGACGGGGAAAGCTGGCTCGTCCTGAAGCCGGGCGAGCACGAGGTGACGGCGATGGACCGGAAAAGCGGGCGCGCCGTGAAAAGCCGGCTGAAGGTGGAGGCGCTGTGAGCGCCCCGTGCCAAGGTCGGTGGCGAAGAACCGCCTCCGCCTGAAAGCGGACTGGCAAATCCTCCGACTTCGACGTATTTTTGCCACATGTCCCCCGTTGTCGGTCAATCGTCCCAGCGCGTGCTGCCGAAGCCTGACGTGCTTCGCCGGAATGTTATCGAACAAATCGAGAGACTGCCGGATGAGGACGTGGCGGCGCTCCACGAATTGGCCCAGGAACTGGAACTCAGGGCCGCTTGGGCCGAATTTTCGGAAGGCATGGCCGCTGATGGGGCGGCGGGAAAATATGACCGTCTCGACGAAGCCCTTGCCAAGGCCCGGGCGGCCATTCGCGACTCCCGCGCCGGATGATCGTCTGCATCGACACGAGCGTCTTCATCCAAGCCTCGAAAGCCGGGCATCCCTTGCATGCCATCTTCACCGCGTGGTTGCGGCGAAAGTTCCGCTGGGCGCTCAGCCATGACATCCTCGCCGAATACGAGGAGATACTCACCCAGCGCAGCGGCAGGCGACGATGGCTCCAGTTCGACCGCGTCTTGGACTTGGCGGAGATGCGGGGCGACCTCCTGATCAAAGTGCAGCCCTCGTACCAGTTCCAGATCATCGCCGACGATCCCGACGACAACAAATTCACCGACTGCGCGATCACTGCGGGCGCGGACTATGTCATTACGGACGACCGCCATTTTGCCGCCCTCGCCAACGCAGGCTACAAGCCCCAGCCCATCGGATCGGAAGAGTTCATTCGGAGGTATCTGAGCGGTGCCTGAGACGGTTGCCAATTCCGAACTTCGAGAATTCCCCTTGGTCCACCATTGGAAGTGGCCTATAGGAGGGGCCTTCGTCCGATGCGAACCGCTCCAACTCGAAAACGCCCCTCCGTCGGCGTACTCGGCCCATCCCCGGTCTCAGGCCGGAGGGCTTTTGTCGGCACCACCGTCGGCGCGGTGCTGGCGTCCTTTTTTCTGAGCCGGAACTTGGTTTTCGCGCAAAGCGACGCGGCGGCGGACCCTGCGGAGGACGAAGCGCAACAAGCCACCCGCGAGCGGTTGGAGAAACTGCTACGCGAGCCTCTCGGCCTGCAAGCGCTCGACGCGCTCGGGGTGCTCTGCTTTGCCGACGCCATGCACGCCTTGATCGCCAAAAAGGACTCCGTCGTGCAGAAGGTCTTCCGCGGTTTGGGGCTGCCCACATACAACACCGGGGAGCTGGACCACTCGCGCGGGCACAAGGACAAATTCCCCTTGGAGAACATGCACCTCGCCGCCGCCCTCAACCTCATCCGGGGGACGGCCTTCAGCGAGGAGGTGCGCGATGAGACGATCCATGAATTCGAAACCGCGGTCGCCGGCGTCCTCCTGCTCATGGGGCTGACCAGCGTGGCGCGAGGCGTCCTCACGGCCAGCCATGTCTCGGAAATGGCCGAAGCCAATGAAAGGAACATCCGCCAGAACCCGGAAGGGACGATCGAAGACAGCATCTTCCAACTGACCCTTCTCTCGGCGGCGACGCAGCTCCCGCTGACCTCCTTCGGCAACGCCGCCATCGGCAACCACGAGTTTAAGGAGACCAAGCTGGCCTACACCGTCATCTACATCCGTCTGCTGCCGAAAGATCTCGACCTGTCGCGCGAGGCCATCGTCGCCCACATTCAGCACGAGCTGGAGACATGCGACAACCCGGTCGTGCGGGAGCGGGTGGAGAGAGTCTTGCAAAACAGCGAGCTGGAGAGCTACGAGCAGTTCGCCGACGCCCTGGAGATCGAGGCGGTCGGGCACACCCACGATTTGATGACCCTCCTCATGGCGACCTCCTGCGACGACGCGCAGGCCGCCGCCGGCGACCCCGGCCCGCTCATCGGCTTGTTCCAGACCTTCGGCGTGGATTTCCTCCACGTCATCCCCGCGATGATTCCGTTCACCACCTACATCGGAGTGGAGCGGGTGCTGGTGGCCGCCAAAAGAGCCGGCATCCCCGGGAGTCGGATCATCACCCAGGAGCGCATGGCCTACATGGCCAAGTTCCTGCGGGTGACTTGGGTGAACCTCATCAAGTACTTCGCCACGGCGGCGCCCAACCTCTCCTCCAAGATCACCGGCACCCGCAAACGGCCCAAAGCCGTGAGCGACGTCAGCGCCGGGGTGGACTTCAGCCTTCTGGAGCAGATCCTGCGGGACGCCGAGTCGGTCATCGTGGCCGTGCTGGACGCCATCATGGGCAGCTTCAACGGCCAGACGCTCGATGTCAGAAAGGTCCAGGAGGCGGTGGAGACCTTGCAGGAGAAGAACCGGGAATGGAAGATCAAGGCGGGCGAACTGGTGGCGCAGAGGATCTTCCCGGCCCGGGAGGAGCAGGCGACGCTGACGAAGGAGGAGGTCGTCGCCCTCCAGCATACCATCCTCGGCAAAAAAGCGCCGAGGACGAAACCCTACGAGGAGGGCAAGGTGGAGGAGCTGAACGATTTGCAGATCGAACTTTCCAAGCTCGCCTCGACCGCCGACGACAAAGCCATCGAGGAGTTCGCCGCGCGTCTCGACGGGATCAAGAGAAGCCACGGGCCGGAGCTGGAGCAGGCCATCCGCGAGGCATTGAAGGAGCAGGGGAAAAAACCCGCCATCCTGACCGCCGCCAAGGTGCTGAAGAACAACCCTCGCATCCGGGATTTGCTCGATTTCAACTACTGGCACGACCGCATCGGCCCCGCGCTCACCGACACCCTGTTTGTCGTGTTTTTGCAGGGTCTCCACATCCCCTTCCTCGTCAGCACCGCCGAACGGATCATCTACAAGGCGGCTTGGTTCAAAAAACTGCCCCTGCTCGCTCAGGAGGAGTTGTCCATCGTCCTGAACTACGCCTTGGGCATGTTCGCCGACAATTGGGCCGACACCGTGGCGCATAGCAAATGGCTCGCCACCCTCTATTTCGGCCAGTTGGACAAGGAGATCCGCGAGGCTCTAGCCGCCTACCCGGAGACGGCGGCAAAAGGGGCCGCAGACGACTACGAGGACGACGCCAGAAACAAGATCCCGCAGCGTTTCATGGGCCGGATCGCGCAGACCGCGGCCCTGATCGAGCATTTGAAAACGCTCCACCCGGCGGACGCGGGCAAACTGGAGTCGCTGCTGCAAGACTACATCGGCAAGGCCCGGAAATACTATTGCAGGAATCTCGTCATCGCCATGGAGATCGGCGTGATCGGCGCGGGCAACTCCTTGCCGGGGGACTCCACCCACTTCACCTACGCGGCGGGCGAGAAGGACTTCACCTTTGCCGTCACCCTCGCCGACTTCAAACGCCATCCGCTCTTCCACGCCTACAAGCTGCTTTTCGGCTCCGCCTACGCCATCTATCTCGGACCCGCTCTGGCCCATGCCTTTGGCGGAGGGGTGCAGAAGGACATGCAAGCCATGCTGCAAGTGGGCTTCCGCTCCCGGCATCCGGGATTCGAGGCGAAACTCAGGGAGCTTCAAGAGAAGGGCGTTTGACGGCCCCCTTTCCGTTTTTCCGCTTCGAAAAGCGGGCGGCGTCCGCCGCTCACTCCGAAAAGCCTCCGAGCCCCTCGTCGTTGGCGTCCTGCATCTTCTTGAGGACCTCGGACATGTCCTCGACGGACTCCCAGACGTGCGCGGCGACGTAGATGGGCGCCCCGGCCTGCACGGCGAGGGCGATGCTGTCGCTGGGGCGGGCGTCGATCTCGACGATCTTGCGCTCCTCCAGCTCGTTCTCGGCGACGAGGATGAGGCGGGCGTAGAAGACGGTGTCGGAGAAATCGTTGACGACGACCCGCTCGACGCGGGCGCCGAGGGCGGTGAGGGCGTCGGCGAAGAGGTCGTGGGTCTGCGGGCGCGGTTTCGGCGTGCCGTGGAGGAAGGTGTTGATGGCCGAGCCGACGAAGTGGTCGACGTAGATGACGAAGACCTTCTCGTCGTTGCCGAGGAAGATCGCCGAGCCAGCGCTCGTCGCGAGGACGTTCTTCACTTCCACCTGGACCACGGGTTTTCCGATCATGCCGAATCAAGAGGGCGCACTATGCCGGGGATTTCCCCGCTTGGCAATCCGGGTTTCCTCCGCCGGCCGCGAGGAAGGCGCGGTGCTCGGCGGCGACGCGGATATATTTCTCGGCCCAGCCGCGGATCGAGCGCTGCTCGTCGAGGTCGAGGGCGCGCACCACCTTCGCCGGCGAACCGATGGCGAGCGAGCCGGGCGGGATCTCGCGCCCTTTCGGAACGAGGGATCCGGCGGCGACGATGCTGCGGTCCCCGACCTTCGCCCCGTCCATGACGATGGCCCCCATGCCGACGAGGACTTCGTCGCCGATCTCGCAAGCGTGGAGGAGGGCGCGATGCCCGATGGTGGTGTAGGCCCCGACCACGGTGCCGAGGTCGCTGGCGAGGTGGACGATGGTCCCGTCCTGCACATTCGTGCCGGGTCCGACGACGATGCGCTGGATATCGGCGCGAAGCACGCACTGGTACCACACGCTCGCCAACTCGCCGAGGACGACGTCGCCCATCACCGCAGCCCCCGGCGCGACCCATGCGCTTGGGTGAATGTCAGGGTGCCTCGGGAGGTGGGAGCAGACCGGGAAAGTCGTCATGATGGGGAAGGGGCGGCTCTGGAGGAGCTTGAAATCCCTTTAAAAACCCTAAAAATTAAGCTTGCCAAATAATTTTTCTCTTCGTATTTGATCGAACAAACGAGGCGGAATCCGTTGATTTACGGAGGTTTCGTGGTGACACCACCGCAAAAAACGGCTAGATTCGCCTCCTCACTCAACCTACTAATCCGTGATGAACAAGGGAGAACTTATCGACGCAGTCCAAAAAGCGCTTGGTGGCGACACCTCCAAGAAAGCAGCCGAAGAAGCCGTGAAAGCGGTTCTTGATTCCATCGCCAAGGGCATTAAAAAGTCCGGCAACGTCCAATTGATCGGCTTCGGCACCTTCGAAGTCCGCAAGCGCGCCGCCCGCACCGGTCGCAACCCGAAGACGGGCGCGAGCATCAAGATCGCGGCCTCGAAGACGGTCGGCTTCAAGCCCTCGTCCGCCCTCAAAGGCAGCCTCTGAGAGCTTTCCGTTTCCAACCCTTTTACCGACTGTGAAAAGCGCGGCAGCCTCCTGCCGCGCTTTTTCTTTGCGCAGTTGTCGCAATCCCCTCACCCGGCGACCGCCCGCACCGCTGCCAAAAACGCCCGCACTTTCCCCGGATCTTTCCTGCCGGGGCTGGCTTCCACCCCGCTTGCCACATCCACCGCCGCAGGCCGCACTTGGCGGATCGCGGTCGCCACGTTCTCCGGAGTCAGCCCTCCGGCGAGGACGATCTGCCGCTCGGGCCAGCGCACCACGGCCTCGGCCCCGAGGCTCCAGTCCATCGTCTCGCCGCTGCCTCCGTAGGCTCCGGGAGCGTAGGCGTCGAGGAGCAAGGCGGGGGAATCGTAGTCGGCGGCGGCTTCGAGCATGGTCCGGTCGCGCACGCCGAGGGCTTTGAAGACGGGCAGACCCTGCCGGGTCAGGGACTCGACCCTGTCAGGCGTCTCGTCACCGTGGAGCTGGAGCCAGTCGATCACGCCGCTGTCGTGGATGCGACGCAGCTCGTCGTCGGAGGCGTTCACCGTCACGGCGACGTGCGGCACGGTCCCGGCGAGATCACGCAGCCAGACCTGCGCTTCTTCGAGGGGAACGAAACGCTTCGATCCGGGCCAGAAATTGATCCCGATGGCGTTGGCCCCGGCGGCGACGATGGCGTTGGCCTCGTCGCCTCGGGTGATCCCGCAGATTTTCACGGCGACGCGCCCCAAGTCCGGGGGGAAGAGGAAGCGCGTCGTCATGGCAAAGAGTCGGGAAAGTAGCATGGGCTTCCAGCCCATGCATCGCGGGGAGAGGTGGAAAGAGCGAAAGAATGTCAGCCGCTCTTCCGCGCCATCCCCGCCGAAGGCATGGGCAGGATGCCCATGCTACAGTTTCGTCAACGCGTCGTCGAGCGCGTCGAGCAGGTTCTGGATCGTGGCCTCGGTCTCGTCGCCCATGTTGGACAGGCGGAAGGTCGTGCCCTTGATCTTGCCGTAGCCACCGTCGATGGCGAGGGAGTGGTCCTTGCGCATGACCTGCCCAAGCTTGGCCACGTCGATGCCCTTGTTGTTCTTGATGCAGGTGAGGGCCTTCGAGCGGTAGCCTTCGGGAGCAAAGAACTCGAAGCCGTTTTTCTCGACCCAGGCGTGGACCATCGCGTTCAGCTTGGCATGGCGGGCGAAGCGGTTCTCGACGCCCTCGGCGAAGATGGTTTCGAGCTGGTGGTTTAGCCCGTAGATCGTGGCGATGCAGGGCGTGCTCGGGGTCATGGACTTCTCGTGGTTCGCTTTGAACTCGAGGAAGTCGAAGTAGTAGCCGCGGTCGTGGATCGTCGCGGCGCGGGCGAAGGCGCGCTCCGACGCGGTGAACAGCGCGAGGCCGGGAGGCAGGGCGAGGGCCTTCTGGCTGCCGGTGAGGAGGACATCGACGCCAAGCTGGTCCACCTCGATGGGCACGACGGAGAAGCTGGAGACGGTGTCCGTGACGAGGAGCACGTCGTCGTATTTCCGCACCACGGCGGCGATCTCGGCGAGGGGGTTCATCACCCCGGTCGAGGTCTCGTTGTGGATGAAGGTGACGAGGTCGAACTCGCCCGTGGCGAGCTTCGCATCGACATCGGCGGGATCGACGGGCACGCCCCATTCGTATTGGAGCGCCTCGGCCTCCTTGCCGCAGCGCCGGGCGACATCGACCCACTTGTCGGAGAAGGCCCCGGAGCAGAGGCAGAGCACCTTTTTCGCCGCGAGGTTGCGGATCGATCCCTCCATCACGCCCCAGGCGGAGGAGGTGGAGAGGAAGACGGGCTGGGTCGTGCCCATCAGGGCCTGGAGGCGGGGCTGGATGGCGTCGTAGAGGGCGACGAAGTCCTTGCTGCGGTGCCCGATCATGGGGGCGGCCATGGCCGCATAGGTCGCAGGCGAGACTTCGACGGGTCCCGGGATGTGGAGTCGGATGGATTGGCTCATGAGTGGGCGAAATAAGGACTGGGCCGGGGATTTCACAAACCGATTTTCTTGCCGGTCGTGGCAAAGGCGGGCAAATCGGCGGTCCCAAAACCCTTTTCGGTTCCGGCTTCGTCGCTTCGGATTGGCGCATCTGCGGGCGAAATGGGGTGGCCTCGGGGTGGGGTGGCGTGCTTTCCTTTGACCATGCGTCTGTCCCTCCTCGCCTGCCTTGTGATCCTCCCGTCCCTCCGCGCCGCCGATCCGCTCTACGAGATCGACCTGACCGTGGCGACTCGCGGTTTCGACGGCAAATCCTGCTGGGTCCACGCCCGTGCCGGGGCCATCCCGCCGCAGGCACCGGGAAATCCCTCGCCCCTTCCGCTTTCGGTGATGACTCTACAAAAGCTCGAGCTTTCCGGTTCGGACGTCTTCCATGCGCTCAACACGATGCGCAGCGCCGACCTCGGCCAGACGTGGAGCGCTCCGGTGGAGCACGGCTCCTTCGCCCGCCAGCTCTTTTCCTGGGGCGGCCGCGACGACCTCGAGATCACCGTCTGCGACTACTGGCCGAAATGGCACGCCGCCTCCGGCAAGCTCCTCGGCATCGGGCACACCGTGGTCTACGAGAACAATGCCGTCGCGAAGGTCCGTCCTCGCGGCAGCGCCTACGCGGTCTACGATCCGGCGGCGAATGCGTGGTCGCCGTGGCAGACGCTCGCGATGCCCGACGATCCGAAGTTCAAGGACGCGGGGGCCGGCTGTGTGCAGCGCGTCGATCTGGAGGACGGCACCGTGCTTCTCCCGATCTACTTCAAAGGCCGCGAGGACGCCGCCTATTCGACGACGGTGCTGCGCTGCGCCTTCGACGGCGAAACGCTGCGCTACCTCGGGCATGGCGACGAGCTGTCCGTTCCGGTGAAGCGGGGACTCTACGAGCCTTCGCTGATCCGCTGGGGTGGGCGTTTCTTCCTGACCCTGCGCAATGACGACCACGGTTATGTCTCCGTGTCCGACGACGGCCAGCGTTTCTCCGAGCCGGTGGCGTGGTGCTTCGACGACGGCGAGGATCTCGGCAACTACAACACGCAGCAGCATTGGGTGGCGCACCGCGACGCCCTCTTCCTCGTCTACACCCGGCGTGGAGCGAACAACGACCACGTCATGCGCCACCGCGCCCCGCTCTTCATCGCGCGGGTCGATCCCGAGACCCTGCGTGTCGTGCGGGCGAGCGAGCAGGTGCTCGTGCCGGAGCACGGGGCGCGGCTGGGGAACTTCGGCGTCACCGAGGTGAGCGCGGACGAGACTTGGGTCACGGTGACGGAGTGGATGCAGGCCCCCGGCCCGAACTACCACGACCCCGCCCCCCTCGTCGCGCGCGGCGCGGACAACCGCGTGTGGGTGGCGAAGCTGAAATGGGCGGTTCCCAACGATCCTCTCCGATGAAAATCCCCGCCCCAGGCGCGATACCTCAGTGGGTGAGGGCGTAGAAGACGATGTTGATGCCGAGGGGGTAGGCGTATTTTTCGGAGAACTCCCGGAAATACCAAGGGTCGGTCCCCTCCTCCTCCCATCCGTCGCCGAGGTCGGTGTTGAAGCAGATCACCATGCAGGCGCGGCCCGAGTCGTCGAGGACGGCGCGGTAGTGCGGCGTCTCCGAGCCGGGCTTGTTCCATTCGTAGGTGATCCCCTCCTCGCGCCCCATCATCGCCATGCCCACGGCGGGGATTTGCGGTTTGATGTCGATGTCGAAGACCATGTGGAAGATGGGGTGGTCGAGTTCAAGCTCGACCCATTCGCGGTCGGGAAAGATCTGGCGCAGGGCGCGCTCGAAGTTCTTCCATTCCTGGAAGCCCCAGAAATCGTCCACCATGATGAAGCCGCCGTTGAGCAGGTAGTCGCGCAGGATTTTCGCCTCCTCGTCGGTGATCCAGATGTCCCCCGGTTCGATCATGTAGACAAAGGGGTAGTGACGGAGCTGCTCCGCGTCGATGTCCACGATGGCCCCCTTCGGATCGACCTGCAGGGAGGTGAGCTGCTGGAGGCGGTAGGAGAAGTTCAGCTCGCTGTCGGGGTAGTCGATGAGCCACTTCGACCGCTGCCCCATCCAAGTGCCCGAGTTGTAGCGCAGCCGGGCGAAGGTGAAGACGTCGTTGGGCAGCTCCGCGTCGACATCCCAGTCGGGGAAGTCGGAGAAGCGCCCGCCGCGCCATTCCCTCGGATCTTCCGGCACCTCGCCGTCGCTGATGCCGAAGTAGGTGGGGCGGGGGCGTCCGGCAGGCTCCCACGCGAGCCCGGAGGCGGAGAGGACGAGCAGGGCCAGCCAGCCGGCGGCTTTCGGGATCGGGCGCGACATCTCGCGAAAGTAGGCGACAAGCGGCGAGGTGGAAACGGAAAAAAAATCCGAAACCAGAAATCCGAAACCGCTTCGGGGGACCGCTGATTGGCACCGATCCTCGCTGATTTTTTTCCAAGCCCGGAAAGATCAGCGGAAATCAGCGAAGATCAGCGGTCGCCGGAGGACATCTGCCAGTTCGGATTTCGGATTTCGAGCTTCGGACTTCCTCACGCCATCGAATAGGGGTCGATATCGACGGTCACGACGACATCGTCGGGAAAGGTCAGGCTTTTCATTGTTTCGCGGAGGTGGGCGGCGAGCCTCCGCGCCCCGGTCGATTTCAGGACGATCTGGAAGCGCCACTGGTCGTGGGACTTCACCAGCGGGGAGGGGAGCGGCTCCGTGAGGGTGATGCCCTCGGGCAGATGCCGCTTGAGCCGGGCGTGCAGGGTTTTCAGGGAGAACTCGGCGCGCTCCAGGTGGGTCGAACGCGAGGTGACAAGGGCGAGGTGGGCGAAGGGAGGGTGAGCGAAGCGCCTCCGCAGCTCCAGCTCCTGCCCGGCGAAGCCCTCAAAATCATGGTGCCGGGCGAACTGGATCGCGGGGTGGTGCGGCGTGTAGGTCTGCACGACGACCTCGCCCTCCAGCTCGCCCCGGCCCGCCCGGCCCGCGACTTGGGCGAGGAGCTGGAAGGTGCGCTCCCCGGCGCGGATGTCGGGGATGTGGAGCCCGACATCGGCGTTGAGCACCCCGACGAGGGTGACGTTGGGGAAGTCGAGGCCCTTCGCGATCATCTGCGTGCCGAGGAGGATGTCGATCTTGCGCGCGCGGAAGGCGTCGAGGGTGCTGCGGAGCTGGCCCTTCCTCCGCATCGTGTCGGTGTCGACCCGGCTGATCTTCGCGCCGGGGAAGACCTGGCGCAACACCTCCTCGACCCGCTCGGTGCCGTAGCCAGCGTTGACGATGGAGCGGCTGGAGCACTCGGGGCACTGGCGCGGCGGCAATTGGGAGAAGCCGCAGATGTGGCAGACGAGCCGGTCGTCCTGCCGATGCAGGGTCAGGGTGGTGCTGCAATGGCGGCAGGTCGCGACGTAGCCGCATTCCGGGCAGAGGATATTGCGGGCGAAGCCCCGGCGGTTGAGGAAAAGGATGGTCTGCCCGCCGTCGGCGAGGCGCCGCTCCATCGCGGTCCGCAGCTTCGTCGAGAGGATCGTCGGCCCCGACTGGCTCTTGCGCCCCTCCTCGCGCATGTCGACGACGCGGATGAGGGGCAGCTTGCGGTCGTCCACCCGCCGAAGCATCGTCGTGAGCTCGTATTTCCCGGTCGCGGCGTTGTTCCAGGACTCCAGCGAAGGCGTCGCGCTGCCGAGGACGACGGGGCAACCCTCGATCCAGCCGCGCACCACCGCGATATCGCGGGCTTGGTAGCGGGGGGCGGTGTCCTGCTTGTAGGAGTTCTCGTGCTCCTCGTCCACGACGATGAGGCCGAGGTTCTCGACAGGGGAGAAGATGGCGCTGCGCGCCCCGATGACGATGCGGGCCTTCTGATCGAGCACCTTGCGCCATTCGTCGTGCCGCTCGCCCTCGGAGAGGCCGCTGTGGAGGATGGCGACGCGGTCCTTGATCTTGGCGAAGCGCTGCTTGAAGCGGTCCGCCGTCTGCGGGGTCAGGGCGATCTCGGGCACGAGCACGATGGCCCCTTTTCCGGCCTCGACGACCCGCTGGATCGCCTGGAGGTAGACCTCGGTCTTGCCGCTGCCGGTGACGCCGAAGAGGAGGACGGGGCGTGCCGACTCCCCGGCTTCGGCACGGCGGGACGCGTCGGCGATCCGTTCGAGGACGGCGGACTGCTCCTCGTTCAGGGCGAGGGGGGAGGACTCGACATAGTCCACCTCGCTCAAGGGGTCGCGCGACACGACGCGCTCCACGACGCGGACGAGGCCACGCGCCTCCAACGCCTTGAGGGCGGAGCGCGGGACGCCGAGCTCCCCGGTCATCTCGCGCAAGTCGAGCGGCCCGCGAGCCGCCAGCAGTTCGAGGGCCTCGCGCTGCCGCGCCTGGCGCGCCCCGAAGGACGCGAGCAGGTCCGCGTCGGGGGGAACCGCCGCCTCGACGCATTTGGCGGTCTTCCGCTTCTCCTCCTCGCCGCGCGAGGGCTTCGGCAACATTGATCGGATCACCGCTTCGACGGGGGTCAGGTAGAATTCCGCGATCCACGCGGCCAGCTTCATCAGGCCCGGGGTCAGGAAGGGCTCTCCGGCCACGGTCCCGAGGATGGGCTTGAGCCGGTAGCCCGCTTCCGCGGGATCGATCCACTCCAGCCCTGTCACCGTGCCGAGGGCGGAGCGTTGGCGCAGGGGGACGCGCACCCTCTGCCCCGGCAGGGCCTCCACCCCCTCGGGGACGAGGTAGGTGAAGGCGAGATCGCCCGCCGCCCCGTCGATCAGCACTTTCACCGCCTGCTGCTTCTGCATGGGGGAAAGATGGACGGGTTTCCCGCCCCGTCCACCTGGCAGACGGCGGATCGTCCGGCGGCGCATCCCTTGAAAATCTAGGACCGGGAGGTCGGATTCCCGTATGCGAAAAATTTTTCCGAAAAAGCTTGTCGCTTGGCGGGCGATCTGACATTCTCCCGCGAGCCGCCATGAATCCGCTCGACTGGTTCCGCTTCAAGCTTCGGGGAGATCGCTCCTCCGCTGCTTCGTGTCGCTGATCCTGCTCGCGGCGTGGATGGCCTTCGTCGGCCGGGCCGCCGATCTGGACGGCGACGGCTACGACGACGACACCGGGGCTCGGCTCGGGATACACGGACTCCGACGGGGACGGCTTGCACGACGAAGAGGAGTTTTGGGTCTATTTCACCGACCCCTACAACTGGGACACGGATGCCGACAACGAATCGGACGGCTACGAAATCTCCCACGGCTACAATCCTCTGGATTCCTCCTCCAACAGCTACTCCGCCGGGGGTGGGACCACCGTCGGCCCCTACGACACCGACGGCGACGGACTCCACGACCACGAGGAGATATCGGTCTATTTCACCGACCCTTACAACCCGGACACCGATGCCGACGGCGAATCGGACTGGTGGGAGATCCACAATGGCCACAACCCCTTGGACCCCTCCTCCAACAGCGTGCCCCCCTCCGGCGGGGCTCCGAGCACGAACGGGGACACGGACGGGGATGGCTTGAGCGACGACACCGAGACCCAAGGGATCGAGGTCTGGATCGAGTACCAATCCTACTCCCACGCCGAATACTACTACAACGAGACCACCGGGGAATACGAACCCTTCGATTTCTACAGCTATTTCAACTACCCGGAGATGGTCTATCCCGACCCTCTGGACCCCGACACCGACGCCGACCTGCTCCCCGACGGGTATGAAGCGACCGCCGGGTTGAACCCGGTGTCCTCCGCCGACGGTCTCGCGGACGCGGACGGGGACGGCCCCACCCGCGGCGAGGAATACCTCCTCGGCACCAGCCCATGGCATCCCGACACCGACGGCGACGGGATCGGGTACAAGATGGGGATATTGCAGGGCAGCGACCCGCTCGATCCCGATGACCCTGACAACTTAGGGGAGCCTGGTCCAGACCCTCATCCTGGCGCAGGTGCCGATCCGGGCTCAGGTTCGGGTTCGGGCGAGGGTGCCGATCCAGACCCCGATCCCGGTTCAGGCACGGGCACGGATTCCGATCCCACCGACCCAGCCGACGTGGACGTGGACGGCCTTCCCGACGCTTGGGAAACCGCCGGGCTGGTCATGTACCACGCCTTCGAGCGTTTCGGAGGCGGGGTGAAACCCGACGTGATCTACGGTCCGTGGACGCTGCTCGAGCCGTTCATCGAGCGCTTCTCCGACTACGACGCCGACGGCAACCCCGTCTCCATTGTCGGCATGGAGGCCTGGCAGCGCGAAATCCTCTCCGTGGACGTCTTCGGCAACCCCGCCCCCGCCTCGAACTACGAGCGGTTGGAGCGCTTCGGCACCCTCGACGCCGACGGCAACCCCCAATACAACGACGGATGGACCGTGAACGCCCTCGGCCATCTCGTGCGGGCCGGGTCGGACGACCCGACTTGGGAATGCCACTACGACGCGGAGCGGCGCTGGTGGGTCGGGGTCTCGACCG
>DDTJ01000070.1 GCA_002344525.1 Akkermansiaceae bacterium UBA2367 | reverse complement strand
GGCCTCTGTCGGCGGGGCGGGGGTCGCTGGCTTGGGGCCGGAGAAATCGGTGGCCGGCCTGTCGAGCATGTCGAGGCCGGGCGACCCGATGATGGAGCCTCCCCCCTTCGTTCCGTCCACGGCTTGCTGGACTTTCTCGTCGAAAGAGAGCGCCGGGGCGTCTCCGTCGGCAGGCTTCGTCTCCGCTCCGCGCGAGCGGGCGGGCGGATCGAGGATGGCCGGGGCGTCGTCGAGAGTCAGGTCGGGGGCCGAGGCGGTCTGGGAGGAAGTCGGCACTCTTGGCAGGGCGACGGATTCGGCGGGGCGGTCGGCCTCCTCTTTTGCTTGGACGTAGGCCTCCGCCGGGTTCAAGCCGCCGAGGGCTTCGATGAGCAGCCACAATCCGACGATGGAGCCGACGAGGACCACGAGGGCAGCGGACCCCGCGAGGATCGCGAATTTGCTGATTCCTCTCGATTCGCCCTCCTCGTCCTCCGTGGCGGCGAAGAGCCCGTCGAGGTCGTCGGCCTCGACGGTCCTCGGCGCGGTGGCGGGGAAGGCGGCGGCTTCCGGGGGCTGCTGCTCGAAGAGCCTCCCGAAGGAACCCTCGTGGAGAGGGCTTTCGAGGAAGTCGTCAGGAAGTTCCTCATGCGCGGGGGCGAGGGCGGATGCGCTGCCGTGGAGAGACGCCGAGGAGGTCTCCTCCCGCAGCCAGGGGGCGTTCGGGGCCGGCTCCGGGGCGGTGGGTTCAAAGACGGGCTCGTCCCATTCCGGCAGTTCGAAGGCGGGAAACTCCTCGTCCAATTGGGGAGGCGCGTCGTTCGCGGGATACGGGGGGAAGGCTTCCTCGTGGGGAGGCTCCGTTCCGACCGGTGCGCCAAAGGAGCCGTCGTCGACATCCAATTCGTCGAGCGGGATCGGCGCCATCTCCGGCGGCAGGGGGATGGAGGTGTAGGGGGAGGCCGAGGCGGGCACCTCGATCTCGGCGAGATCTTCGAAATCCTCCAAAGTCGGGAGGTCTTCCTCCGGCATTGGCAGGGCCGGAATCTCGGGGGATCGGGCGGGTTCCTCCACCTGCGGCGGGACGGGGGCGAGGAAATCCTCTGGCCGGGTCGCGTTGACGGCGTCCCCGGGGCGAGGCAGGAAGACCCGGGTTCGCCCTGCGGGGGGGGCGACCTCTTCAGGCACCGGGAGGGCGTCGCCGGCTTGTCCCGCTAAGGAGACGTCGAGGCGGGGCAGGGCGCCAGCGTCCGCGGCCACCGCGCTCGCCGGAGGCAGACCACTGGAGGCGGGGGAGATCCGGATGGGCTGGGTGATGGGTGCCGCCGGGGGTGGCGGCAGCAGGGGGGGCGGCGTTTCGTAAACGTGCTCCTCGACCACCACCCGGTCATCGTCAACAAAGGGGGCTGGCGGCTCTTCGCGTTCGTCCACCGTCTTTTCCGGTTCGGGAGACGCGGGATGCAGCACCGGAGGAGGAGGCGAGAAAAAGGCCGGAGGGATCTCCGGCACGGGCGCGGGCGTGGCCGGGGCGAGCGCGACGGCGGGTTCGACCGGAACCGGGGCGGGCAGCGTCCGGGAGCGGCGCTCGCGAGGGGCTTCGGCGGCGGGAGGCGGCGCGGGAGCCTCCAGCACCGCTGTCGAGGAAGCTCTCGCGGCAGCCATCTCGTGGAGCGGGCGTGTCGCCGCACGGCGGGGGGCGGGGGCATCCGCGACGGCCGCCGCGATGTCCGAGGGCGCGGTGATCTGCTCCCCACACTTCGGACAGGGTGCGGAGACGCCGGCCAAGTGGGTGGGCACGCGCAATTTCGCCTCGCAATGCGGGCAGGTGAACTTGATCTTTTTCACTTCCTTTCGCCTCTGGATGGGGGTGGCACTGATGCTCCGCGGCGCGCCCGCTATCGATGCAGACGACCGAACCAAGTGAAGGATTAGACAAAATTGAGGGTCGCGCCGCAGGCCGGAACCTGACAGCGGGAAATCATTACGCTTGATACGCAAAAATGCAACATATATCTCAAATCATTTTAAAATAAAGAGTTGTTTATTTTCATATTTGCGAAAATTGGACTGATTGGCCGATTAGGGTAAAAATCGAAGCGTCATGACCGATGTTCGACGAGACTGCCTGGTGCCTCCATTCGGGCTTGGACAAACTCGGGATCTTGTCCAAATTCCATGGGAAACCCATCATCAAGTCCATCTATGAAATCCATCGCCGCCCTCGCTATTGCCTTCCTTTCCGCGACCGCTTTCTCCACCCTTCGCGCCGATGAGGCGGGAGCCGCCTTCGAGGTGAAGGTGCCGGGGATGAAATGTGCCGGCTGCGCTTTCTCCGTCACCGAGGAGTTGAAGAAGCTCGACCAAGTCTCCGAGGTCTATGTCGATCCCAAGACCAAGACCGCCCTTCTCTCCACCAAGACCGCCGAAGGCCCCGGCGAAACCGCCGTCGTCGACGCGGTGAAGGCCGCCGGCTACGAGGCCAAGGGCTACGCGAAGCTGGACAAGACCTACGCCGAGGCCAAGGCCGCGCTGACCAAAGGGAAAAGCTGAGGCGGCATCGACCGCACCCTCTTGCCTCCCCGACTAGACCCTCTTCGCCGCCCTGACGAAGGGGGGGATGGGGCAGCCGATGGAGTCGGCGACGGCGCGGATGAGTTCGGCCTCCCGGCTGGAGACGCCGCTGTCCTCCATCACGCTGAGGCTGCACGCTTCGAGGAGGTGCTTTTTCACCATGGGCGAGGCGTAGGAGAAGGCGTCGAGGGCGCGCTCGATGCGTTCGAGGTTGCAGACGGAGGCGGGCTGGCGGGGGACCGCGACGAGGCAATGCCGGCCCAGATGGGCGACAGCCTGCCCGAAAGCCGCCGCCGCGGCGGCTTCGTCGCTGGGATGGCTCATCGCGGCGAGGGTGGAGAGGATCACGCCGGCGTCTTCGAGCAGGGGATCGAGGCGTTTGTGGCGGATCGGCTCGGGAGGGAGCCGGTGGAAAAATGCGTCGAGGTGCCGCGTGACGATGCGCAGCAGCATGAACTCGAAGAGATCGATTCGCCCGTCGCTGGCGACGAGGCGGTGGAGCAGGTCGCGGAAGCGCTCATACTCGCCGGGGCCGAGGTGCCGCAGGGTGGGGATGGACAGGTCGATGAGGCCGATTTTCACGGCGGAATGAACCGGGGCGAGCTCCTCGAAAAGGCCGGTGGCGAAGCGGACGGTCTCTTCGTCGGTCTCCGCCCGGAGACGCGCGATCTCCTGGCTGCGGAGCCGTTCGTCCTGCGCGAGGAGGAGGGCGAAGACGAGGCCCTGCGCCCCCGAATGCGAGCGGCAGGCCTCCAGCCAATGCGCGGGGAGGTGCCCGTGAAGCTCCTGGCCGAGGTCGACCTGTTCGGGATGCACGGTTTTGAGGCTCTCGTGGGCCTCCTCGGGCCGTAGGCGCAGGGGCTCGGCCTTCGAGCCTTGGGCGAAGCCGGAGACGGCCTCGTGCGAGGGCCGAGGGGTGCGGGCGGGGCTGTCTTCCCGCTCCGTCACGGGGCGCTGGCTCGTCTGTCCGGTCTCCCCGTTCCAGTGGGGGAGGAGGCGCCGGATGCGTTCGGCCAAGGGCGGGTGGGTGGCGAAGAGGGAGGAGCCGAGGGCGTTGCCGAAGAAGAGGTGGCTCGCGTCCTTGGCCATGGGGTGGGCGACTTTCGACCCGGCGGAAAGGCCGCCGATCTTTTTGAGGGCTCCGGCGATGCCGTCGGGGTTGCGGGTGAACTGCACTGCCGAGGCGTCGGCGAGGAACTCCCGCTGCCGTGAGACCGAGGCCTTGATGAGGTTCGCGAAGAAGGCCCCGACATAGCCGATGAGGAGCAGCCCGAGGCCCGCGACGAGCATGGCGAGGGCGATGCCGGCGGCCTCCTTGCGGTTCGACGATCCGGTGGCGCGGAAGGAGCTGCGGAGGATGAACTCGCCGATGAGGGCGAGGAAGAGGATGCCGAAGAGCAGGCCCATGAGGCGGATGTTCAGCCGCATGTCCCCGTTCAGGATGTGGGAGAACTCGTGGGCGATCACCCCCTGGAGCTCGTCTCGGGTGAGCAGCGTCATGCAGCCGCGCGTCACGCCGATGACCGCGTCGCTGGTGGTCTTCCCGGCGGCGAAAGCGTTGATCGACTCCTCTGCGTCCATCACATAGACGGTGGGCACGGGCACGCCCGAGGCGATGGCCATCTCTTCGACGAGGTTGAGGAGCCTCCTTTCGTGGAAGTCGGTGGTGTTCACATCGATCTCGCGACCGCCCAATTCCCGCGCGACCACTGCCCCGCCCCCGGAGAGCTGCAGGGTCTTCACGGAGGAGGCGAGGAAGACGACGCCGCCCGTCCCCGCCGCCGTGAAGAGCAGCACGGTCGGCTGCCACGCCGAGACGGCCCCGGTATCCCCGCCATCAGTGAAATGCAGGATGAGGACGACGAGTCCGTAGACCGCCGCGACGATGCCGACGAGGGCGAGGGCGAAATAGAGGACGAGGACGTGCGTTGTTCTTCGCGCGACCTCCTGATGCTCGAAGAAATCCATGGTCGTGGCGGGTCCGCCGGGGTTCCTCAGAACTTCACCTGCACGCTGCCGCGCTCGGCGTCGTCGGAGACCTCGAAGGAGGTCGCGGGGACGAACTTGAACATACCCGCGATGAGATTCGAGGGGAAGGTCTCGATCTTGTTGTTGAAGTGCATGACGGCGTCGTTGTAGGACTGCCGGGCGAAGGCCACCTTCGACTCGGTCGAAGTCAGCTCCTCCTGTAGCTGGAGCACGTTCTGGTTGCTGCGCAGTTCGGGATAGCTCTCGGACAGGGCGAAGAGACGACCGAGCACCCCGCCGAGACCGGCCTCGGCGGAGGCGAGGCTCTGGATGGAGGAAGCGTTCCCGGCGTCGGCTTGCTCGCGAGCGGCGGCGGCGGCGTTGCGCGCCTGGATCACCGCTTCGAGGGTCTCGCGCTCATGCTTCATGAAAGCTTTGGCTGTCTCGACGAGGTTCGGGATGAGATCGTGGCGGCGCTTCAACTGCACGTCGATCTGGGCGAAGGCGTTCTTGTAGCGGTTGCGGAACCTCACGAGCCCGTTGTAGATCCCGATGACGAGGATCGGGAGGATGATGATCGGGAGGGCGAGGAGGATGATGAGCAGGGTGGTCATGGTGGGTCGGGTGTCGGGGCAATGTATCCGCGGACGGCGGAAAGAGCGATGTGAAAATGGCGGGCCTGCGTGTCGTGGTCGATTACAAACGAAAGGCTCTTTTCGAAGCGGCGGCCTACCAAGCGAGGCGGAACTCCATCCAATCCGAACCGTCGAAGGCGAGTCCCTCGTGCGTCTCGTCGCGCAGTTCGATGACGAGGGTATAGCCGTTGGCGGGCTCGGGCTGTTGGACGATCTCCGCGAAGCCCCGCCCGCTCGACTGGTGGAGGCGGACTTCCGAGCGAGCTCCGGCGAGGGACAGGTCGAGGGCGATGGGGTGGCGCTCGGTGACCCTCCCGTCCCAGACGGGGTTCCACTCGGTTTTGTCGTTCAGGTAGGTGGGGAACTTCCCCTGGTGCCGCCCCGGAGGCATGCCTTGGCCTCGGGTGTGGTCGAACCAGATTTCGTCGCCGGTGAGGTGCAACTGGCAGGTGCCATCCACTTGGACACGGACCTTGAGACCCCTGACCCGCGTGGCGCCTTCGAGAGCGCGTTTCGCGGCCGGCGGCGGGTCGGCGCGGCGGCGGGTTTGCTCCTCCAGGGCGAGGAGGGTCGCCAGCTCGGTGTTCGTGCCGGTCGCCGCGTCGAGCTGGTTCTGTCGCGTCTGGGCGGTGCGGAGCTCCACTAGTAGTGGCCGCTGCTTGGTGATCAGGGCGAGGAGGCCACGGTGCAGGGCGTCCTCGCGTTCGCGTCTCGCCTTTCCGTAGATGGAGCGGGCTTTCGCCAAATCGGAAAAATCCTCGCCCGCCTCCTCCGGGGCGGGTTCGCCCAGCTTGGCCAGCTCCGCCTGCACCGCGATGACCTGCGCGAGCCTGCCCCGGCCTTGCGCCTCGAGGCGGAGCTTCTCCAACTGCGCCCGGTAGAGCTGGTCGAGTTCCGCCAGCGGCTTCATCAATTCGGCCCGTTCGATGTCGAACTCCAGCTTCAATTTGTTCAGCGGTTTCTGCTGGTCCGTCGCGATGTCTCCAAGGGAGGGAGTCTGCGCCGGGGTCGGCCAAGGCGCGAGGAGGAGCGCGGACGCCAAGCAGCCGAGGCCGGATGTTTTATTCATGGGAAAGCGGAACGGACGGGGGGCGACTGGGCGGCAGTCCGGGGAAGGAACCCAGTGTATCGGGCCGTTTCGACCCGATCAAGGCGGAAAACCCGGCGTTATTGATGAAGTATCAAGCCGCTTCCGAGTGAAGCCAAAGCGGATGGCCTCCTCCGCCTCTGACGCCCCGCATTCGACCTGTGCTTGATTCCCCGCCAAATCCGCCGATCCTTGGCCGCGCATGGGCGGGATTCGCAAGGCTTTCATCCTCGGTGCGGGACTCGGGACTCGGTTGCGACCGCTCACCGAGTCGCTGCCGAAACCGCTCGTGCCGGTGTGGAACCGACCGCTGCTCACCTACGCGCTCGACCACCTCGTCCACGATCTCGGGGTGGAGTTCTTCGCTGTGAACACGCACCATTGCCCGGCGGCCTACGCGGAGGCTTTCCCGGACGGGGCGCACGAGGGACGGCTCATCCATTTCCGCCACGAGCCGATCCTCCTCGACACCGCCGGCGGCCTCGACAATTTGCGCGATTGGCTGCCGCGCGACGAGCCTTTCGTCGTCTACAACGGGGACATTCTCACCGATCTGCCTTTGGCTCCGGCGGTCGAGCAGCACCGTCGTCGCGGGGACCTCGTGACGATGGTCCTCCGCTCGCAGGGCGACGAGTTGCGCGTGGGCTTCGACGCGGAGCGGGGGGCGGTCGTCGATCTGCGTGGCGTGCTCGCGCCGGATTGGCCGCATCGCTTCCAATTCACCGGTGTCTACGTGGTCTCGCCGGAGTTCCTCGACTATCTCGCCCCCGGAAAGATCGAGTCGGTCGTGCTGCCCATGCTTGAGGTGATCCGCAGCACCGGGCGCGTCGGCGGCATCGTCGTCGACGAAGGGGAGTGGAGCGATCTCGGCGAACGCGACGCCTACCTCGACGCGCTCGGCCTCTTCGCGAAGGGCTTCCTGCGGTTCGGAGCCGGAGACGCCCCCTCGCCCCGTCTCTCGCCGCAGGCGGAGATCGCCGCAGGCGTGGAGATCGACGAACTCTCCTCGGTCGGACCCGGCGCGAGGGTGGGGGAGGGGGCCGTCCTGCGCGAGTCGGTGCTGTGGCCGGGAGCCATCGTCGCGCCGGGGGCCAGGCTCGAAAGAGTCGTCGTGCGAGGCGGGAAAACCGCCTCGGGTGTTTTGGCGAACGTCGATCGATGAGGCGTTGCGGACCTTCTGCCCATTTGCGGTGCGTCGGCCTCACTTCGCCAAGGCGGCGACGAGATCCCCGCGAAAGACGAAGAACACCGCTCCGAGGAGGCAGAGCCCGGCCCAGAGGTAGTCGAGTTTGACCGGCTCTTTCAGGTAGAGGGCGGCGAAGGGGACGAAGACCGCCAGGGTGATCACCTCTTGGAGGATTTTGAGCTGGCCCACGCTCATGACGGTGTGGCCGATGCGGTTCGCCGGGACTTGGAGGAGGTATTCGAAAAGGGCGATCCCCCAACTGACGAGGGCTGCCACGATCCAAGGCTTGTGCGCCATCTCCTTGAGGTGGGCATACCAAGCGAAGGTCATGAAGAGATTGCTGAGACCGAGGAGGCCGACGAAGGAGAGGTAGGGATTCATGTTCGGAAGGTGGTGGGCGAGTTGCGCAGAGAGTGGCGCGTTTGCCGCCTTGCGCAAGGGCGGGGAATGGGATTCCGTGGGGCCGGAACCTTTTCCTCCATGCTCCAGATGAAACCCTCTCCCCCTGCCATCGCCGTCGTCGTCGCCTTTTTCCTCCTCCTGCCCGCCCGCTCGGCGGAGTTCTCGATCCAGGAGGAGCCGGACGGCGCCGCCATTCTCATCGACGGGGAGCTGTTCACCAAATACGTCACCGGAGACCCCATCACGAACAAGCCCTACTTCTATCCGGTGATCGGGCCGACGGGCAAGGGGATGACCCGCGCCTACCCGATGGAGGACGTCGAGGGCGAGGCGCAGGACCACCCCCACCACCGCTCCTTCTGGTTCGGCCACCAGTTCGTGAACGACTTCGACACCTGGCACGAGGAGCTGACCCTGGTCGAGCGGGCCAAGGGCGACGAGGCCAAGCTGGCCGAGCTGATGAAGGTGCTCGGGGCGACGAAGCACCGCGAAGTGCTGGAGGCCTCCGCCTCGGGGGGCAAGGCCGTGTTGAAAGTCGCGAGCGACTACCTCGATTCCTCCGGCAACCGTCTCGCCGAGGATGTGCGCACCTTCGCCTTCTCCGTGGCGGAGGGCGGGTCGCGCGTCGTGGACGTCGCCATCGTCTTCACCGGCGTGGCGGACTCGGTCGTCTTCTCCGACGCGAAGGACGCTGGCCTGAGCCTGCGCGTGGCCCACTCGATGGCCGTGAAGTCGGAGCAGGGCGGACGCATCGTCCTGAGCACGGGCGAGCAGGGCGAGGAGGCTTGGGGCAAGCGCGCCGCTTGGTGCGATTTCAATGGACCCGTCGACGGGAAGGGCGGCGAGGTCCTCGGCATCGCGGTGCTGGACCATCCCTCCAGCCTCCGCCATCCCACGCCTTGGCACGCCCGCACCTACGGGCTCCTCACCGCCAACCCCTTCGGACTGAAGACGGTCGCGGGCGAGAGCGAAGAGGGTCCGGTCGTCTTGAAAAAAGGCGAATCCTTCACGATGCGCCACCGCGTCATCCTCCACGCCGGAGACGAGAAGGCCGCGAAGATCGCCGAGGCTTGGGAGGCTTACTCAAAAGAATAAATCCGAAATCCGAAGCTCGAAATCCGAACTTGGGCCTCCGGCGACCGCAGATCAGCGCCAATCAGCGGTCCCGCGTAGCGGTTTCGGAATTCGAGCTTCGGATTTCGAGCTTCGGATTTACTTTCCGGTGAAAGCCCCTAGGTTTCGCCCCTTTTCGACGATGTCCCTCGACCTGACACGCAATTTCTCCATCATCGCCCACATCGACCACGGCAAGACGACCCTCTCGGATCGCCTGCTGGAGACGACCGCGACCATTTCCCAACGGGAGAAGCAGGACCAGCTCCTCGACTCCATGGACCTGGAGCGCGAGCGCGGCATCACGATCAAGTCCCACCCGGTGACGATGAAATATCTCGCCAAGGACGGGAAGACCTACCAGCTCAACCTCCTCGACACGCCCGGCCACGTCGATTTCTCCTACGAGGTGAGCCGTTCCCTCGCCGCTTGCGAGGGGGCGCTGCTGCTGATCGACGCGGCCCAGGGGGTCGAGGCCCAGACCGTGGCCAACGTCCACCTCGCCAACCAGGCGAACCTCCACGTCATCCCCGTGATCAACAAGATCGACCTGCCCAGCGCCGATGTGCCCGCGGTGAGGAAGCAGCTTGAGGAGATCCTCGCCATCCCCGGCGACGAGGCCATCCCCGCGAGCGCGAAGATGGGCATCGGCGTCGAGGATATTTTGGAAGCCGTCGTCACCCGCATCCCCCATCCGAAGAAGCCCGCCGACGGCATCCTGCGCGCGCTGGTCTTCGACTCGGTCTTCGACACCTACCGGGGCGTGGTCAGCTACGTGCGCGTCGTCAGCGGCGAGGTGAAGCGCGGCACCGGCATCCGCATGATGGCCACGGGGAAGAGCTACGAGGTCAAGGAGGTCGGCGTCTTCACCCCGAAGCAGTCGCCCCGCGACAAGCTCGTGGCGGGCGACGTCGGCTACCTCATCGCGAACATGAAGTCGTCGCACGAGGTCAAGATCGGCGACACCATCACCGAGACGCGGATCTCCGCCGAGGAGCCGCTCCCCGGCTTCAAGGAGATCCAGCCCATGGTCTTCAGCGGCATCTACCCGGTGTCGTCGGAGGACTTCGAGCAGCTCAAGCTGGCGATGGGCAAGCTCCAGATCAACGACGCCGCCTTCAGCTACCAGGCGGAGAGTTCGGCCGCGCTCGGCTTCGGCTTCCGCTGCGGCTTCCTCGGCCTGCTCCACATGGAGATCGTGCAGGAGCGCCTCCGTCGCGAGTTCAACATGGACGTGATCTCGACCTACCCCGGCGTCGTCTACCAGGTGAAGCTCACCGACGGCACCGAGGTCGAGATCGACAACCCCAGCTTCCTCCCCGAGCCGCAGAACATCGTCGAGATCCGCGAGCCCACGGTGCGGGCCTACGTCATGACGCCGAACGACTACATCGGCGAGCTGATGAAGCTCGTCGCCGAGAAGCGCGGCGAACTGGTCAATACCGAGACCCTCGACCAGACCCGCGTGCTCCTCACCGCGATCCTGCCGCTGAACGAGATCCTCGTCGATTTCAACGACCGTCTCAAGAGCATCACCCGCGGCTACGGCAGCATGGACTACGAATATGGCGACTACCAGGCCGAGAAGCTCGTGAAGATGGACATGCTCATCGCGGGCGAGCCGGTCGACGCCTTCTCCGTGATCGTCCATCGCGACAAGGCCGAGTCGCGTGGCCGCCAGCTCGCCGCGAAGCTGAAGGAGGTCATTCCCCAGCAGCTTTTCACCGTCGCCATCCAAGCCGCCATCGGCGGGAAGATCATCGCTCGCGAGAGCATCAGCGCGATGCGCAAGAACGTCACCGCGAAATGCTACGGCGGCGACATCACCCGGAAGCGCAAGCTCCTCGAAAAGCAGAAGGAGGGGAAGAAGAAGATGAAGGCCATCGGCAAGGTCAACATCCCCCAGGACGCCTTCATCAAGGTGCTGAAGTCGGGGGATTAGCCGGGAGCTAGGAGCTGGAAACTTTGAATGTTGAACCCTAAACTTTAACCGGATGTTCCTTTTCAAAAAACCAAGCAAGGAAGAACTCGCCGAGCTGCCCCTCGACAAACGGGGCCGCAAGGAGGGACATTCCCTCGTCAAGGGCGTCCGCAAGTTCCTCCGCTACAACGACGACCTCATCGACGAGGAGCGGAAGGAGGAGATCCGCCGCAAGAACGCCGAGTTCCTCGCCGGGGTCGAGGACCGCGCGAAGAAGCGCCGCGAGCTGGAGGTGCTCGCCGAGGATCTCACCGAGACCTGCAAGAAATCGGTGAAGGACTACCGACCCTCCGCGTGGAAGGAGAACATCGAGGTCGTCTTCGTCGCCGTGGTCATCGCCATGGGCATCCGCGCCTACTTCATCCAGCAGTTCAAGATTCCGACTGGCTCGATGCAGCCGACCCTGAACGGCATCATCGCCTATCCGACGAAGGAGATGAATCCGAATGCCGGGCGCAACGCGCCGGAGGGCTACGAACGGCCGGGTCTGCCGAAGCGGATATGGGACACGGTCTGGTTCGGTCGCAGCCATGTCGATTGGGTCGCGAAGGAGGACGACGGGATCATCATCGACGAGGCGCATCTCTACGAGAAGACCCATTTCCTTTTCTTCACCCGGACCTATCTGAAGACGAAGAGCGGACGCGTCTACAGCGCCCCGGGCACGCGCTCGCGGGTCGAGGATCTCATCGCGACCGGACCCTTTCGCGATCGCAACCGGACCCGCGCCTTCGAGGTCAAGGCGGGCGACAGCATCGCCCAGGGCTACGTCGACACCGGGGATCAGCTCGTCGTGAACAAGTGGGTCTACCATTGGAAGAAACCGAAGCGCGGCGAGGTCTTCGTCTTCGACACGCAGAACATCTACGGCATCCAGATCGGGATCGACCCGCGTCAAGGCTCGCAGCACTACATCAAGCGCCTCGCTGGCGTCCCCGGCGACACCCTCGGGATCGAGCCGCCCCTGCTGAAGGTCAACGGCGAGACCGGGACCGAGCCGGGCTTCGTCCGGGTGATGTCGCAGGAAGGCTACTACACCGGCTACACCCTGAACGGGGGAGCGTCAGGCGTCGCCCTGCGTCCCGGCGAATACTGGGCTCTCGGCGACAACAGCGCGAACAGCTCCGATTCGCGGAACTGGGGCGTCGTGCCCGAGGAGAACATCGTGGGGCGGGCGGCTTTCGTCTACTACCCCTTCGGCCACCACTTCGGCTTCGTCGATTGACCCCGCGAAATCCCTTGCACCCGACCGCCGCCAGCGCCCGCGAGATCGTCCGCCGCAGCGGCTCGAATCTCGCTTTCGCCCTCGCCGTGCTGCCCCGCGCGGTGCGCGGCGACATGGAGGTCTTCTACGCCTTCTGCCGCGTCGTCGACGACCTCGTCGATGAACCGGGTTTGGAGGAACCGGAGCGCCGTGCCGGACTCGACCGCTGGCGTGCCCTCGTCGAGGGGACGGCGACCGATCCGAGTCCCGGTATCGAAAGCGAGTTCGCCGATCTGCTCCGACGCCGCGATCCGCAGCGGGCCGATCTTCTCGCCATTCTCGACGGGATGGAGATGGATCTCGCCCCGAGCACCTTCGCGACCGAGGCCGAGCTGCGGCGATACTGCTACCACGTCGCCAGCGCCGTCGGGCTGGTCAGCGTGACGCTTTTCGGCTGCGTCGATTCCCGCTCCCGCGCCTACGCCGAGGAGCTTGGCTACGCCCTGCAATGGACGAACATCCTCCGCGATGTCGGCGAGGACGCGAGGAAAGGCCGCGTCTTCCTGCCGCTGGAGGATCTGCGCCGTTTCGGTCTCACGGAGGAGGCCATCCTTTCCGGCGCGCCCGACGCGGCCAAGTTCGGCCGTCTCATGAAGCACGAGGCGACCGTGGCGCGAGCCCACTACGGCGAGGCCCTCGCCGTCTTCGCCACCCTGCCGAAAGCCGACCGCCGCGCCCTGCGATCCGCCGAACTGATGCGGCGCATCTACTCCGGCATCCTCGACACGATGGAGCGCGACGGCTTCCGCGTCTTCGCGACGCGATACCGCCTCGGCAAGGCGACGATGCTGGGCGAGTTTCTCCGCGCCAAGTTCCTCGGTTGAAATGGAATTCGTCCGCTTCAAACACGCCCGCTTCTCCGCTCGCCTTCCGGTGGCTTTCCGCTACTCGCTCAGCCACTACTGGATGGTCGAGGATGTGCCTGGCCTCTGGCGCGTCGGCTTCACGAAATTCGCCACCCGCATGCTCGGCGAGCTCGTCGAGGCCCGCTACGAGGTCGCGGTTGGCGACCAGGTTTCGTCGGGTCAGACCATCGGCCATGTCGAGGGCTTCAAAGCGGCGAGCGATCTCTTTTGCGTGATGGACGGGGGATTCGCTGGCGGAAATCCCCTCCTCGACGAGGACGCCTGTCTCGTGAAAAGCTCGCCCTACGAGGATGGCTGGCTCTACGCCGTCGAGGGCGAACCCGAAGAGACCAGCGTCGACGTCCATGGCTACGTCGCGCATCTGGAGGCGTTGATCGAGAAGATGCAGAGCGAAGGGTATTAGCGGCCGGAGGCCGCTGTAAAAGGTGAAAGGTAAAAGGTAGGAGTGGACCAAGAGCCAAGGACGAAGAACCAAGAACTCTTGCAACTTGTGGCAACCGCGCCACCTTCCCCCATGGCCTCCCGTTACCTCATGATCGGCGGATTCCTCGGCGCGGGGAAGACCACTCTCATCCAACGCTTCGCCCGCTATCTCGACGCCAAAGGCCGACGGGTCGGATTGATCACCAACGACCAGGGCGCGGGCCTCGTCGATTCAGCCATCGGGCGCTCGAACCGTTTTCCCGTCGAGGAGATTCCTGGCGGCTGTTTCTGCTGCCGTTTCAACTCCCTCATCGACGCGGCCAAAAACCTCACCGAGGCGAGTCGGCCCGATGTCCTCCTCGCCGAGCCGGTGGGGAGCTGCACCGACCTCGTTGCCACGGTGAGCCTGCCCCTGCGGAAGATCTACGGCGAGGACTACGCCGTCGCGCCGCTCAGCGTCCTCGTCGATCCCGTCCGCGCCGCGCAGGTCCTCGGCTTGCGCGAGGGGCGCAAGTTCTCCGAGAACGTGCTCTACATCTATCGCAAGCAGCTTGAAGAGGCGCAGTTCATCGTCGTGAACAAGGCCGACCTTCTCGACGAGGCGCAGCGTTCCGAACTCGTCGCAGCGCTGGAGCGTGAATTTCCAGGTGCGCGGGTCTTCGTCGTCTCGGCCCGCGAGGGCACGGGCTGCGAGGACTGGTTCGAGGCCGTCCTCGACGCCGAGATGGACGCGGCGCATTTCCTTGAAATCGACTACGACCGCTACGGCGAAGGCGAAGCCCTCCTCGGCTGGCTCAACGCGACCGTGGAGATCAAGGCCGATGGCGGCGGCGTCGATGAGTTTGACGGAAACGAACTGCTGACGGCCATCGCGGGCGCGCTGAAGGAAAAGCTGGAGTTCGCCGGAGCTGAGGTCGCCCACTTGAAGGCGACCCTCACCCCGCTCGGCGACCCCTACGAGATCGCCGCGATCAACCTCGTGCGCGGAGACGCCGCGCCGGAACTGTCGCATCGACTCTACGAACCGCTCGAAGACGGCGAACTGCTGCTGAACATTCGCGCCGAAGTCGATCCCGACACGCTCGAAGAAGCCGCCACCGCCGCGTTGGAGGCGGAGATCGCCATCGCCCGCAGCCTTCTCTTCCGCATCGCCCACTTGGAGCATTTTCGTCCCGGCCAGCCCGTGCCGACGCATCGCGTCACCGCCTCCACCGCTTGATCCTCCGCCCTCGCCACCGTGTGGAAAACCACTCTCAGCGTCTTCGTTTCGGTCGTGCTCCTCGCGACCTTCTCCTTCGTCGTCTGGGTGGTGGCCTCGCATGACTACCGCTGGGAGGCCCTCGCGCCGTATTGGAAAAACCTCCTCTCGGGCTGGGGCACGACCCTCTTGATTTCCGTCTTGGCCTTGGTCTTGAGCGTCCTCGTCGGCGTGCTGCTCACGGCGGGGCAGCTCTCCGGGCATCGCCTGCCCGCCTTCCTCTGCCGCGTCTATGTCGAGTTCATCCGTGGCACACCCTTGCTCACGCAAATCCTGATCGGCTACTACCTCGTCGCCGACGCGGTGGGCTGGCACAGCCGCTTCGGCGTCGGGCTGGTCGTGCTCTCCTGCTTCTCCGGGGCCTACCTCTCCGAGATCTTCCGGGGCGGGATCGAGTCGGTCCCGGCTTCGCAGTGGCTCTCGGCGCGGGCCATCGGCCTCACCGGGGCGCAGACCTACCGCTTCGTCGTCGTCCCGCAGGCGGTGCGGCGCGTCCTTCCGGCCTCGGCGGGGCAGTTCGCGAACTTGATCAAGGATTCGTCGCTGCTCTTCGTCATCAGCGTCCACGAGTTCACGATGCAGGCTCGCGAGGCGAACGCGAACACCTACGCCACCTTCGAGGCCTACCTGCCGCTGATCGTCGGCTACTTCCTCCTCACCTTTCCGATCTCGCTGCTGAGCCGGCGGCTGGAGCGACGCTACCGCTATGAGCATTGAGATCGAGGGCCTGACAAAACACTACGGCTCGACCCGTGCCATCGACGGGATCGATCTCGCGTTCGGCGACGCGGTGAAAGTGCTCGCCCTGATCGGCCCATCGGGCGGGGGGAAATCGACCCTGCTGCGTCTCCTCGGCGGACTCGAAACGTCCGACTCGGGTTCGGTCCGCATCGACGGGGCGGCCGTCCCGCGCGACGAGGAGGGGCAGCGCGCGTGGCGTCGGCGCAACGGCTTCCTCTTCCAGTCCTTCAACCTCTTCCCGCATCTCACCGCCTTGGAGAACATCGTCCTGCCCCTCGTCGAGGCGCATGGCTGGACGCGCGACGCCGCCCGCGCCCGCGCCCGCGAGGTCGTGGAGCGTTTCGGCATGGGCGACCATCTCGCGAAGCGGCCCGCCGAGCTCTCCGGCGGGCAGCAGCAGCGCATCGCCCTCGCGAGGGCCATGGCGCACGGACCCGCCCTGCTCCTCCTCGACGAGCCGACCTCGGCCCTCGATCCGGAGAGGAAGGCGGAGGTGCTCGATCTGGTCGAGGAGCTCTGCCGCGCCGGGCAGCGCACCGTCCTCTCGACCCACGAGATGGGTTTCGCCCGCGGCTCCGCCGACGCCGTGGTCTTTCTCTCCGCCGGGAAAGTGGTGGAATCGGGGACGGCAGAGGAGGTCTTCGGTGCTCCGAAGTCGGAGACGGTGAAGGCCTTTTTGGGGAAGGTGATGCGGTGGTAGCGGATGGCGACCTGCGGTCGCCGCGAAAAGTAAAGTCACAGCCATCCCATGGTTGCCAACGGTTTCAGCGCCAAAGGCGCGGCCCAAGCTGACGGTCCGGGGACAAGGGGAGGGCTGAAGGCCCGATCCAGCGACAGGCTTGGCGGGGTGGGATGGATCGGGCTTTCAGCCTCTCCCGTTTTCCGTGGCCGGGTTCCCAGGCCGTCGGCCTGGGCTGTCATGGGGCCGCGCCTTTGGCGCTGAAACCGTTGGCAACCATGGGATGGCTGTGAAGCGAAAGGTAAACAGTGGCTTGTGACAGGGAGGCTAATTCGAACGCCGCCCCGCGTAGGTCTCGATCACGTCGATGAGGTGCCGGCCCGTTGGGGTGGGACGGACCGCCGGGTTGAAAAGGATGTCGTTCATCGTCTGGCCGTAGTAGACCTCGTTGTGCTTTTTCGCGGGCAGGATGGCCCCGCCCTTGAAGGCCGCCCCGGCGAAAAGCCCGCCCGCCGTCGCGTAGACGAGGATGGGGTCCTTGATCGTCGTCGTGTCGATCTTCGCGCCTTCGTCGAAGGGGCCGGCCGTGGCCGCGACATCGACGCCGACATCGACCGTGCCGCCGAGGAGGGGTTTCAGCCCCGTCTCGTTCATCAGGAGGAGGACGATGGTCGACTCCTGCGCCCCGATCTGGAGTCCGTAGCTGCCCTCGGCCGAGGAGATGAAGGCGGGGGCGCTCCAGAGCCCCGTCCTCTGGTCGCGGACGAGGGCGACGCCGTTGCCCGCCTCGCCACCGACGAGGAAGCCCGCCTTCACCTTGTGCAGGAGGATGATGCCGCGGGCACGGGCGATGAGGTCGGCAGGAATGCGCTTTCCGGGCTTGGTCTGCATTTCGACGAAACGCTCGGCGCTGCGGCGGATGCGCTGGTCGAGTTGCTCGTCGCTTTTCTTGAAAGGATTGGCGAGAACCGGAGCGGCGAGGGAGGCGAGGAGGACAGGCAGAAGGAGCAGGGTTTTCATCGTCTTCTGGAACGCGCGGGAGCTGGCGGGCCTTAGCTCGGAGGCTTGGTTGGAACGGCCCCGACTTCAGCTTTTTTAAAAATGCTTCATCAAAACACCTATTCAACAAAATTAAACTAAATACGAAATAAATTGATTTTATGAAAAATAAGATTCATTTTCACGACAATTCTTGCCGATGAGACTTATGAGAGCATTCCCCCTCCTCTGCCTGCTGGTGGCCGGAACCTCGTTGCGCGCCGACTCCTTCGTCGATGTCGTCCGCACCGAGGCGAACACCCTCAACGATTTGATCCGGAAAGTCCCGGTGATCTCGCAGCACTGGGACAAGCCGCTGCGTCGGCTCAGCGCGGTGCAGGAGCAGCTCTACCTCCACGAGCGGAAGATGCGGGGCGAGGGGTTGCCGCCGGAGATGGCGGAGATGTTTTCGGCGAATTACTCCGCCATTTTCTCCGCCCTCGTCGAGGATCGGCTCACCGAGGAATGCGGGCGCGAACTGCTTTCGATCCATCGGCAGATCCTAGATCACACCCACCGATGGTTGGCGAAGCGGGTGCGCGACGAGCGTTTCCCAAAAGAATTGGCCGATAACATGACCTATTTCCGGGGCGAGCTGGAGCGCCATTCGATTCCCCTCGCCGAGGTGCCCGACGAACTGCGCACGCCGGTGGTCAACGGCTATCAGGCATGGGTCGGGGAACTGCTGGCGTGGGGGGAATCCTGTGGAGGGCTGGCCCCCGGCGATCTCTCGCGCATCCGCGTGAAGGCGGACGAGCTGGAGCGCTTCGAACGGGCCTTCAAACGGGACGGAAGACTCCAGCCCCACGAACGGGAACTGCTCCACGGGCGCTTCCTGAAGCTGACTCGCGAGACGATCGAGGTGGTCTCGCGATAGTCCAGCCTGTAGCCGTGCTCATCGGGCGCGCGCCGAACGTCCAAACGACGCCCGACCGGGGTCAATGACCCCGGCTGCAGCGCTAGCGCGTCCTCCGAAGTCTTTCCACGCCATCTCGCTGGAACGGGTCACTCGGCAGACGGATCCCCCTCAATGCGTGCAGCACATCGGCCCCTCGAGCGTTTCGAGGCGGCGGAACCAGACGAACTTTCGCTGCCAGAGCGGGAGCGGTTCGAAGGCCTCGGGATCGCCATGGATTTCGCCGCCCTTTCGCCCCAGTGACTTTTCTTCGCCTTGGCGGATGTAGCCCACCTCGAAGTCGCCCTCCATCTCGCTGACGAGGCGGCGGAACTCGAACCAGGGAAGGATGCGGTGGCCGAGGTTGGCGAACTGCTGGATGCCGCGAGGCCTGGCGGAGGGACCGAGGATGTCGGGGGCCGAAGTCAGCACCTCGACCATGTCGGTCTGGAGTTTGAAGAGATCGACGCGCTTCAGGAAGAAGTGATTGCCTTCCCCTTCGGAGCGTAGGTTGCTGTACATCGAGAAGGAGGTCTGGGTGCGCCCCCCGAGCCAGGGCCAGAGGCCGTTGAGGAGGACGGGGACCAGCCCGATCCAAGCGAAAGTCCACCGGGCGCGGTTGGGGAGCGGCGCGGCCTCGCGGCGGGCGCGCCATCCGGCCACGAGGTAGCAGCCTCCGATCCAGAGTCCCCAGGCGAAGAAGGCGAAGAAGCCAATGCGGTTCGCGGTCCAGAACACTTCGTAGCTGCGGGCGATGGTGAGGTAGAGCGTTCCTTGGGTGATCAGAGTGGCGGAGAAAACGAGGACGACGAGGAGACGCGCCTGTTGCCGCCCCTTTTCGAGGTCGCCGCCGCCGATCCGGCGCGACTGGGCGTCCCAGAGATCCTGGAGACGCTGCCCCCACTCCAGCGGGAGGAAGAGCATGAGGATCGCGAGGATGAGCGAGGTGAAGCTGAAAATTCCGGCGGCCGGGTGGATCGAGAGCCAGAGGTGGAAGACGACCGCGGCGACGAAGCCGAGGTAGCGGGTGCGGCGGAAATAGAGGCTGAGCGGGATGCCTAGCTCCAGCACGAGCGATCCCACCGCCGCCGCCCGCAGCGTCCAGGGCGCGGTGGGGACGAGGCCGCCGAAGTAGGCGGCGATCTCCTGGTGGAGCTTCCCGGCGCAGGAGACCTCGGGATCGAAGTAGTCCCAGTTCAGCTTCTGGATCACCGCCCAGATATACATGATGACGACGGCGGCTCGGAGCACGGGGGCGGCGCGGTGGAAAAACTCGTCCCCGCGCCCGACGAGGGCCGGGGAGAAAAGGAAGCGCCCCGAGACCCACAGGAGGAGCAGGGTCGTGAGAATCCGCGGCAGCATCCCTTGGGGGAAGATCGGCAGGAGCAGGGTGCCGATCTTGAAGGCGATCGCGGCGAGGGCGAGGAGGAGAGGGAGGCCCCACACCCTCCGCGTGCGGGCGAGTTCGCTTTTTCCGGGGCCGAGGAGGAAGCCGACGAGGGCGATGAGCAGGATGACGTGGAGCATCCCCTCGTAGAGGATGTGGTTGGGGACGAAGGGCAGCTTCTCCCAGAGATGGAGGAGCGAGACCGCGACGAGGGCGGTGAAGCGCAGGACGCAGGCGGGGCGGTAGACCACCGCGATGGCCGCGAGGACGAGGAGCCAGCCCTTCCACGAGTCGGCCCAGAAGGTGAAGGCGAGCTGGTGCACCAGCGTCGTCACCCCCCAGACGAGGGCGAAGGCGGGGAAGGGACGGTATTCGGTCCGGTCGGAGGCGGAAGTGGAGGCGGTCATGGAAAAGGGCGGGGCGGTCAGTGGCGGTCGCAAAAGCGGCGCGGGATCAGATCGTGGGGGACTTCCTCGACATAGACGCTCCCGGCCTTCGCGCAACTCTCGCGTGGCAGCAGCCCGCTTTCCCGGCACAGTTCCATGGAGACGACTTCGCCGGGGTCGAACAGGTTCTCGAACTCGTAGCCGATGCGGGCGGCCGCGGTCATCAGGTCGTGCCACACGGGCACGGCGATGCGACCGCCGTAGGCCCCGTCCATGATCTTCGCAGGCTGGTCGAGGCCGATCCAGACGCCGCCGGAGAGCCGGCTGGCGTAGCCGACGAACCAGGCGTCCTCGTAGTCGTTGGTTGTCCCGGTCTTGCCTCCGGCGGGGGCGGTGAAGCCCATCTGTCGCAGTCCGGCCCCGGTGCCCCCCTCGGCGACGGCCTTCTGGAGCAGCTTCGAGGTGAGCCAGGCGGCTCCGGGGGAAAGGACGCGGTAGTTCGCGTCCTCGTGCTGGTAGAGGACGGTGCCGTCGAGGTCGGCGATGGATTCGATGTAGAAGGGCCGATGCCGGATGCCCCCGGTCGCGAAGACGGAGTAGGCGCTGGTGACGTCCCGCACGTTCGCCCCGACCGTGCCGATGTAGAGGGGCGGGGTCGGCCCGGCCCGCTCGGCCTCGCCCAGCCCGGCGTGCTCCATCATCGCGAGCACGGTCCCGATCCCGGCGTGTTCGCCGACGCGGACGGTCATGGTGTTGCGCGACTGGATCAGCCCGGTCTCGACGGGCAGCATCCCCCCGTAGACGCCGTCGGCGTTCTGCGGGCTCCAGCCGCTGCGGTCCCACTCGATCTCGCCGGGGGCGATGGCGGCGTCGCTCACGGCCATGCCGGGGAACAGGCCGCGCTCGAAGGCCGCGCCGTAGACGAGAGGCTTGAAGACCGAGCCCATGGGACGCCGCGACTGCGTGGCGCGGTTGAATTCGCTGTGGCCGAAGCGCCGCCCGCCGATCATCGCGCGGATCGCCCCGCTGTGGTTCTCCAGCACGACGGCGGAGGCCTGGAGGTAGGCGGGGTCCCCGCCGCCATGTTCGGCGAAGCGCGGGTGGGGGTAGCCGGGGCTGCCCTCCAGTTCGTCGAGCCGCGCCGCCACCGCCGCCTCCGCCGCCGCTTGGAGGCGGCTGTCGAAGGTCGTGCGGATGGACAGCCCGCCCACCCCGGCGAGGGAGGGGAGCAGTTCGCGGACGCGCTCCTCGACGAGGCGGAGGAGATGGGTCCGCTCGGAGATCTTGGCCTCGCGGCGCAGGATTTCCATCCAGCGCTCCTGGGGCAGCACGATGGGCCGCTCGGAGGCGGCGGCGGTGGCCTCCTGTCGGGTGACCAGACCCTCTTTGGTCATGCGCTCAAGAGTGCTGCGCATCTCCCGCAGGGCGGCGTCGTAGTTGCGGAAGGGGGAGAAGCCGTTTGGCGCCCGGATCACCCCGGCGATCATGGCCGACTCGGAGAGGCTCAGTTCGGAGGCGGTTTTGCCGAAGTAGCCCTGCGCCGCCTGCTCCACGCCGTTCATCCCTGTGCCGAGGAAGACGCGGTTCACGTAGTGGCCGAGGATTTCGTCCTTCGAGTAGCGCTTCTCGATGCGCCGCGCGATCGCCATTTCGAGGAGCTTGCGCTGCATGTTTCGCCCGCTGAGCCCGTAGGTCATGCGCGTGAGCTGCATCGTCAGGGTGCTGCCGCCCTGCACCGTGCGTTTTTCGCGGAAGTTGCGCAGCCAGGCGCGGACGAGGCCGTAATGGTCGATCCCGTGGTGTCGGCGGAAACGCGAATCCTCCCGCGCGACGAGGGCTTTCAGAAAATACGGCGAAACTTGGTCCAAGGGGACGGGCTCGCCGACGTTTTCGCCGTGGAGATAGCCGAGGAAGGTCCCGGTCGCGTCGGTCACGGTCGATTCACGGGGCAGGCGCTCCACGGCGGAGAGGTCGTAGCGGGCCGCCTGCCGGTCGTAGTTGAAAAGAACCAGCGCGGCCACGAGGAGGGCCGCGCAGACGACGGCGAGGGCGGCGACGGTGAGGAACTTCGCGAAAGGATGGCCGAGGAGGCGGCGCCCCAAGGACGGGGGCGCATCCCGCCGCGTCCGGGACGGCACCGTCCGTTTTCGCGGGCCTCTGGTGGGACGGGGCATGGGTTAGTTGAGAGGGGATGGTTGAGGGTTGAGAGGAGGAATCCTGTCGAGCCGATCCTTCATGGCACCTTGCATCCGTCTCTCAACGCTCAACTACCCACTATCAACTCCACCTAAGCCATCGCGAGGATGAGTCGCACCGAATCGACTCGCAAGGGGGTCTCGGCGAGGTATTTCTCCAGTTCAGCGCGTGATCCGACCATGATGTCGAGCTCCTCGTCCCGCACGGGGTGGCCGAGGGAGCGGAGCCGTTCGAGGCGCTCGATCTCCTCGCCGAGGGCCTCCTGCATCTGCTCGATGGCGCTTTCCCGGATCTGCGCGGCGACGGTCTCGGCCTCGCGTTGGGCTGCCTCGATGAAGCCGGGGACGGTGGCGCGGAGCGCCCTAGACTTCTCCCGGAGGAAGACCGAGGGGCCGGGCCGTCCGTCACGGCGGAGTCGCTCGGGGTCGAAGTCGGTGCTGCGGTTGCGCCCTTTCTGGTCGACGACGGTGCGGATGGGTTTCGCGGGCAGGAAGCGCTCCGCGTGGAGCCGCTCCGGGGCGACGCATTCGAGGACGGAGACGGTCTCGACCATCAGGAGCTGCTCGCCTGCGTTCTCGATGCGGAAGAAGGCCGCGTTGCCGTGGTCGGTCGAGACGAGGCTTTCGAGGGCGGAGGTGACGATGGGATGGTCGAGGGTGAGGAAGGCGATGTCCTCCCGCGCGAGGGCGAGGGCGCGGTCGAAGGTGACGGAGAGACCGTCTTCGGGAAGTCCGGGGAAGGCCTCGGCGGAGAAGAGGTGCTCGGGCTTGAGGAGGTAGCTGCGGTCGCCGAGGTCCTCGACGGTCACGCCGAAGTGGTCGAAGACCTTCAGCATGAGGTTTTCGAGGCGGTTGTCCTCGTCGAGGATCTCGATCTGCGAGACCAGCGCCTGGCCCCGGTCGCGGTCGAAGGAGCTCATCTCCAGGAGATGGTCGCGGCCTTTCTCCAGATCTGCGTCGAGCTTTTTCTTGAAGGCGCGGGTCCGGTCGAGGAAGGCGGCGAGGGAGGCCTCGCGGTCCACCGGATCGGCCTCGGCGAGCCGGGCGAGTTCGTCGCGGAATTCGCGGTGGATCGCCCCGGCCCCGTGCAGGGTGTGCTCGAAGGCCCCGAGTCCGCGATGATACCAGAGCGCCTTCAATTCCTCTTCGGTGCCTTCGAGGAAGGGGACGTGGATGTTCACGTCGCCGGTCTGGCCGATGCGGTCGAGACGACCGATGCGCTGCTCCAGCAGGCCGGGGTCGTCGGGCAGGTCGAAGAGGACGAGGTGGTGGGCGAACTGGAAGTTGCGCCCTTCCGACCCGATCTCGGAGCAGATGAGGAGCCGCGCCCCCTCCTCCTCGTTGGCGAACCAGGCCGCGTTCTTGTCGCGTTGCAGCAGGGTGAGGCCCTCGTGGAAGACCGCGGCCGAGGCGCTGATGCGCTCGCGCAGGCCCTCTTCGATCGCTTCGACGGTCTCCTTCGCGTGGACGATGAGAAGGAATTTCTCGTCGTCGTGCTTCTTGAGCAGTTTGGCGAGCCAGTCGAGCTTCGCGGCGAAGGCCTCCTCCCCGCTGTCGCGGAAGTCGAGCGGGGCGAGGTGGGCGATGCGCTGCGGGAAGGTGTCGAGGACGAGGCGGCGGTTGCGGAAGAGGACCCGGCCCGGCCCGTGCAGGTCGATGAGGGCGAAGCTCGCGGCGTCGCGTCGCGCCGGGGTGGGGTCTTCCTTGAGCTTGTCGGCCACCTCCTTGCCGAGGAGGGTGGCGAGGGATTTCAGTTCTTTCGCCTTCAGCGGCTCCCCGCTCCGGAGCCGGTCGGCGAGGTCGGAGATGGCGCGGTATTTCTCCGACTCGCGGACGAACTCGTTGAGGTCGGAGAAGCGCGCCGGGTCGAGGAGGCGGAGCCGGGCGAAATGCCCCTCGCGCCCGAGCTGCTCCGGCGTCGCGGTGAGCAGCAGCAGGCCCGCCGAGCCCTTCGCGATGGCCTCGACCGCGTCGTATTCGGGGCTGGAGGATTCGAGGCTCCATTCGAGATGGTGCGCCTCGTCCACGATCAGCAGGTCCCAAGCCCCGGCCGCGGCCTGGGCGGCGCGTTGCGGATGCGAGGCGATCCACGAAGTCGCGCAGAGGATGAGCTGGTCGTCGAAGAAGGGATTGGTCGGCTCCCCCGTCCCGGTGTCCGCACCCCTCGCCCCCGCCTCGATGGAGAGGGCGCGCTCCTCGTCGTAGATGGCGAAGGAAAGCGAGAAGCGTCGGTAGAGTTCGACGAACCACTGGTTCACGAGCGCGTCGGGCACGAGGATGAGGACGCGCGAGGCTCGTCCGCAGAGGTGGAGGCGGTGGAGGATGAGGCAGGCCTCGATCGTTTTCCCCAAGCCCACTTCGTCGGCGAGGAGGACGCGCGGCGCGGCGCGGTTCGCGACCTCCTCGGCGATGAAGAGCTGATGAGGGATCAGCGAGATGCGCCCTCCCACGAGACCCCGGGCCTCGCCGGCGCGGGCCTCGTGCTGCACGCGGATGGCCCATTGGCGCAGCGCCCAGAGACGCGGATCGTCGCTGATGCCGGAGAGGAGTCGCTGCTCGGGCCGCTGCGTGTTCATCGTGTCCGAGAGCTGGCTCTCGGGCAGCTCGTTGCCCTCGGCGTCGATGTAGACGAGCCGCTTCGCCTCCTCCCGCACGGCGGCGACGGAAAAGGCGCGGCCCTCCTGATCGCGCACCGTGTCCCCCGGCTCGAAGGCGACCCGGCGCAGCGGGGCGTTTCGCGCCGCGTAGGTCAGCGTCTCCCCCACGGCGGGGTAGAAGGCTTGGACGTGGGAATTGTCCGCCGAGAGGATCAAAGCCAGCCCGAACTCCGCCTGCGTTTCGCTGATCCATCGCTGTCCTGGCGCGAATTGCGCGGGGTCGGCGGTGTCGGTCTGGTAGCGCGTCGCTTTCATGCTCAGTGGGTCGGAGAGGCGGGGAGCGAGAAGGGTAGCGCGTTTCGCCCGATGCGCCAGTATCGACGGAACGAAAATTCAGCTTTGCGACATCGCTCCGTTTGGCGGGCGGCGTTTGCCTGCACCCTCGTGGAGATGGACCAGTCCCTCGGGCGCGATCTCGCCCTTGGGGCCGGGGAGCCAAGCCCCCTCCGGGGAGAGTCTCAAGCGGAGGCGTTTTTTCTCGACCTTTCCGACAAAACCGGGGAGAAGGTGTCCGACGGACTCCGGGTCGTTCCCTTTCTGCGATGGAGCACCTTCGATGTCGGGGTCGGGGCGGCTCAGCGCGAGGACGCGGCCATGGCCGGACCAGGCGCGGCAGAGGGGGAAGCCGAGGCGCTCCTCGCTGTCGCGGAGTTCTTGGGGATCGACGGGGCCGAAGACGAGGCCGTATTTCACCGAAGCGGCGGCGGAAGCGTGGTCGAGGGATTGGAAGAAAGCCGCCGATCCCGTGACGAGGGTGGCCTCCTGCTCGCGGAGGGCGCGGTCGAGCAGTTCCGCGTCGTCGCGTTGCGAGAGGGAGCGGCTCACGGCGCTCCCGCGTCCGAGGATAGCCCCCCAGCAGCCGAAGACGAGGCCCTCGGGGAGCGAGGGCGAATCCTCGGTGAAGACGACGTCGTCGCGACGGACGAAATTCGCGGCCTGGACCCGCCGGATGTCGCGGTGGAGTTCGCGGGCGGAGAGGAAGACGGCTTCGTCGCCGGGGCTGGAGACGAGACCGACGACCTCGCGGTCCGGGTCGCGGCGGCTCAGGTCGAGACGCCAGCAGGTGAGCCAGGCGGGCTCAAGGACGGCGCGGGCGCGTTCGAAGAGGGTCAGGAGCGAGCCCGGAGAGGGGATGAGGGCCTTCAGGTCGACGAAGCCCCCCTCGTCGCCCTGCCAGAAATCGACCAGCTTCGGCATGAAGGCCCGCGAGGTAACGACGGTGCGGATGCCGAGAGGGGCGATGCTTTTGGCGGCGGCCTCGATTTCGCGCGGGTCCACGGTGAAAGGCAGGTTCACCGGGGTCCGTCCCGCGAGGACGAGACCGAGATGGATGACCGAGGCCATCGGGCCGGGCGGCAGGAGGATGCCGATGCGCTCGCCCTCCTCCGAGGAATGGGCCATCCAGCGCCGCGCGATGGAGACGGCGAGGGCGAGGGTCTGGGCGCGGGTCCAGAGCCGCGGATCGTCCCGTCCGTATTCGGCGAAGAGGACGCGGCCGCGACGGCGTTTCAAGGCCCGCACCGCCGCGACTTCGAGGGGGCGACGGAACTCGCGGCGCTGGGCGAAGGCGATGGACGCCTGCTCCCACACGCCGAGGCGGACGGAGTCGGTCGTCGCCTCCCCCGGCGGGATGGGCGGGCCGAAGGCGATCCGCAGAGGGCAGACGAGGGATTGCGGGCGCTTCTTGAAATAGCGGCCTCGTTCGAAGGAGAAAATCGACTCGAAAAGCCCGTCCATGTAGACCGGGACGACGGGGCAGTCCGCCTTGCGCACGATGAGTTCGAAGCCTTTCTTGAACTCCGTCGTCACCCCGAGCCGGGTCAGCCCGCCTTCGGGGAAGAGACAGACGACATCGCCCGCCTCCAGCGCCTCGACCGTGCGGACGATGGCCTCCCTCGCGTTCTCCGGCCGGATGGGGATGGCCCCGAAAAGGCGCAGGAACCAGGCGATGCCCTTCACCTGCGTGTAGGACTCCAGCACGACGAAGCGCACCGGGCGCGGGCAGGAGAGGTAGATGACGAAGGAGTCGATATAGCTGACGTGGTTGCTCAGCAGGAGGACGCCGCCCTGGCGCGGGACGTTCTCCCTCCCGATCCGCCGGATCCGGTAGATGAGCCAGATCAGTGGGAGGAAAGAGTAGCAGAAGAAGGCTCGCGCGAGGAACTTCATGCGGCCTGGAGGGCGGAGGTCTTCAGCATGCGATGAAGAGCGAAGCTCACGATGACCGTCAGGGGCACGAGGACGAGGGTTTGCGTCGAGACGGCCAGTCCGCCGAACTTCATCGTGGTGCTGGCGAGGATCGCGACGATTCCGGAGAGGGAGATCAGCAGGTTCTGCGCCGCGAGGACACGGCCTCGGTGCGCGGCGTCGATCCGGTCCTGGAGATGGGCGCTGAGGGGCACGAGGAAGAAGCCGCTCGCGAATCCGATCCCGGCGACGGCGGCGAACCAGGCGGTCGATTCCGGGGTCAGCGTGCCGATCAAGGCGAGTCCGCCGGCCATGCCGATCCCGCCAAAGACGGAAAGGGGCAGGCGGTTCCCTTTCCGCGAAAGGAAGGAGACGAGGAGGCTGCCGAGGATCAGCCCGCCCCCGATGATCATGAACATGAGCGCCGCCGACTTCGCCACGCCGCCCTCGGCCGAGTCCGGGTGGAGTTCTTTGGCGAATCCGAAGAAGGTCAGGCCGACGAAGTTCGCGACGAACCAGTAGAAGGCGATGTAGAGCCCGGTGCGGCGCAGGACGGCCTGCTGGAAGAGATACTTCAGATCGAGGAAGTGGCTGACTAGGACCGAGGCGTGGAAGCGCTTCCCGGGATGGTCCGGGGTGCGCAGGATGAAGAGGCAGAGCACGACGGGCACGAGGGAGGCCGCCGCCCCCAACGCCAGGATGTGGAACGCCGCGCCCCAGGCGTTCTCCGGCGAGACTCCGCTTGCCGCGTTGCGATCCGCCAGCTCCGCGTCGAACCACCAGCCGGCGAGGGCCATGCCGCCGAGAATCCCGACCATCGTGAGCATCTGCATCAGCCCGTTCGCCGCGCCCAGCCGCTTCGAGCCGACGATTTCCTTGAGGATGCCCAGCTTCGCCGGGGAGAAGAGCGTCGATTGGACGAGGAAGAGGAAGTCGGCGACGAGGGCGAGGGGGACCGACCGCAGCGCCAAGGCGGCGAGGAAAAGTCCGAAAATGGCGACTTTCGCGATCAGGGCGAGGGAGATGACGCGGCTTTTCGCATACCGGTCGGAGAGCCATCCCGCCAGCGGCGCGAGGAGGATGAAGGGCAGGGGGATCATCGCCGCGAGGATGTCCTCGATGTATTTCGCCGTGGTGGTCCCGGCCGCGACGGTCACGGTCAGGCCGATGAGGATGATCTTCACGAAGTTGTCGTTGAAGGCGTTGTGCGCCTGCACGACGAGGACCGAACCGAGGGAAAGCCAGGAGCGGGCCGGGATGGGGGCGTCGGGGAGGGGTTCAGACTGGTCGGACATAGCGGAATTAGTTAGCCGAATTCGGCGGGAAGGGCGAACGGATTGTCAAAGGCGGTCGCATTCCGGCACGCGATAGATCCCCAGCACCTGCCGCAGCATCGCGAGCCGCCCCGTCCATTTCCCCGCGTAGGGTCGTCGCGGCGTCATCGTGCGCCAGCCGCGCGCCTCGCCGATGGCGGCGAGCTTCGCCCCCGGATGGATCATCACGGCGTGCTCGGCCAGTTCCAGCAAGGGCAGGTCGGCGGAGCTGTCGGAGTAGGACCAGGAATCCGGCAGCACCTCCGGCTCGTCCGGAATGAGGCCGAGGGCGCGCATCGCCACGATCTTCTCGCCGTGCTTGTTGTTCGGTCCGGTGATCGCGGGGAGGAAGGGCATTTGCTCCGGCAGCTCCACCTTCGTCCCGACGACGTGGTCGAAGCCGAGGCGCTCCGCGATGCCGCGCAGGTAGAACTCGGGGCTGGCGCTGTTCAGGACGAGGACGCGCCCCTCGGCCCGGTGGCGCTCCACCTCCGCGACGACTTCGGGATAGAGCGCGGCGGCGAAATCGCTTTCGAGAAAGGCCGCGACATGCGCCTCCAGCGTCTCGCGCCGCATTCCCACGAGATAGCCGAGGAAAAGCCGCTTCATCGTCCGCAGGCTCAGAATCCGCAACGCCGCGAGCGGCACGCAGGGCAGGAACCAGAGCAGCCAGACCCGCCGCCAACCCTCGCGCCGCAGCACCTGGTTGCAGAAAAGCGCCTGCGTGTCGTGCGGCAGCAGGGTGTGGTCGAGGTCGAAAAAGGCGTAGCCACGTTCCATCGCCCGCCAGCCTAGAACGGAAAAAGCCGCTTGAGAAGCGTGATGTTTAGGATTTGTTAAGCAAGAGCATTCCTTCCCGCCCCCTTCCCGATGAAACAAGCCTACGAGATTTTCCAGGAGATCAAGCCCGAGACGGCCCTCTCCGTCTTCCAATACCTCCGCGACGAACAGCGCGAGGTCTACAAGGCGACCCTCGCCTCCCTCGCGAAGGAGCGGAGGCTCCGCCCCGTCTTCATCCAGCGCAAGCCCGTCGCCGAGCAGATCGACTGGATGCTCAAGAACGTGAAATGGCGCGGCGGTAGCGAGGTCGCCGCCCAGGTGCTGCAGCTTTGGCTCCTCAAAGCCCACCAGCCGCTCCTCACCGCCTTCCTCGACGGGCTCGGGATCGCGCACGACGGCGAGGGCGCGGCCGACGACCTCCCCGACACCCTCGACGCGAAAAAGCTCAAGAGCACTGTGGCGGCGCTGGTGAAGCAGTTCGACCCCGAGGTCGTCGCGATCTACCTGCGCATCTTCCAGACCCAGAAAGCCGGCGGCTGGCCGGAGCTGGCCGAACGGATCGACAGCGCGCCGGAACTGCGCCTCGGCGCGGCTCCGCCCGAGCCAGAGTCGGCTCCCGCCGCCGAGGAAGCTCCCGCAGCGGAGGCGGAGGAAGCGCCGAAGAAAAAAGCGCCTGCGAAAAAAACCGCGAAGCCATCCCCCGGGACGGAGGCTTGATCCGGGATGAAAAGCGCCTACGAACGAGCCATGGAGCGCTTCGGCCAGACCGAGCCGCTGCCCGCCCTGACCGACGACCAACGCGCCGAGCTCGCCGCGATCACCGACAAATACAAGGCGAAGATCGCCGAGCGCGAACTGTTCTTGGACGACCTCGTCGCCAAGGCCATCGCCGAAGGCCGCTACCACGAGGTGCCTGAGTTGAAGACCCAACTCGCCCGCGAGACCGCGTCCCTCAACGAGGAATGCGAGGCGGCGAAGGAGAGGGTGCGTCGGGCGGGGACGTGAGCAGGCGCTGGCGGAACCCTGTAGCCGAGGTCATCGACCTCGGTCGGGCGTCGTTGGGGCATCCGATCCGGCCTCACTGAGGCCAGCTACAGCGCTGGTGCGCCCAACACCTTCCGCAGCACCGGCTCCAGCGCGTCGGCTTGGCGCATGAAGCCGAGATCGTTCGGATGCGAGCCGTCGGTGGTACCGTCCATGTCGTCGCCGAGGAGATTTTCGCCTTCGACGTAGTAAAGCCCCTTCACCCCCGAGGAGACGAGCGCGTCGTAGGCGTGGACGAAGGCGGAGCGGCTGCCGGCGTGGCGTTCGCGCTTCGACTTCATGATCCAACTGTTCGCGTAGGTGCGGTCCTCGACGAGGACGATGGGCGTGTCCGGCCTCGCCTCGCGAAGCTGGCGCACGAGGGCTTCGGCACGTTCGGCGACCTCGGCCTCGACCATGTTGGGGAGGCAGTCGATGACATAGACGGCGGCGTCGATCTCGGTGAGGAGGGCGCCGACCTCGGGTTCCATCTTGCCGTTGCCGGAGAAACCGAGGTTGACGACGGGGCGGTCGAGGCGGCGTCCGAGGATGGCGGGATGGGTCATGCCCGGTCGCGAGGCCGAGGCCCCGTGGGTGATGGAGGTGCCGTAGAAGACGACCGGCTTCTCCGTGCGCGGGGCCACGGGCTGGAAGGTCGCGCCCTCGGGCACGCCGACCTCGACTTTCACGGTGGAGTTGTAGAGGGGCAGGTAGCCCATCCAGGAGCGCAGGCCGGGATCGATCCCGCTGACGGTGTGGGTCGTCTCGACCTCCTTCGGGCGCGAGACCTCGACCCATTTCCATTTGTCGCCGTCGAGGGCGTAGAGGTCGACGCCGCTGACGCCCGTCGCGGGCATGTGGGGCATGGCGAGGTTGGCCCCGCCGACGGTGTGGCGGAGGTGCAGGGTCGTCGCGTCGGTGTTGAAACGGAAGGAAATCCCGGCGCTGTGGCGCGAGAGGCTCCACACGGGAGGGCGGACGGTTTTCTCCGCCTTGGCGGGGAGACGGTCGTAGCGCGCGTTGAGGTCGGCGGGAACCCAGCCTTGGCCTTCCACGCCCCAAGTCGAGACGTCGTGCCAGACGATCTTGGGAACGGCGGCGTCCTCGGCGAGGAGGGCGGCGGGCAGGGCGGGCGCGAAGAGCGCGAGGGCGCAACGGAGGGGGAGGGGAAATCGCTTCATCTCGACACGCAATGGAGCGAAAGGAAGGGACGCCGTCAACCGCCGATCACTATCGCCTTCGTGCGGGCGCCGAGCCAGGCGAGGGCCTCCTCGCGGCTGGTGTGCGTTCCCTCCAACTGCAAATCGTGCGCTTCGGTGAGGACTTCGCCGAGCTCCGCGCCCGGACTCCAGCCCCGCGCGAGGAGGTCTCCGCCGTGGAGGAACCATTTCGGCAGGAGGGGGGCCTCCGCGAACTCACGCTGCTTCTCCCGGAGGAATTCGTGGTTCCCGAGCTTGCGGTGGCTGCCGAGGCAGTCCACGCGGTGCAGTTCGAGTTCGTCCTCGAAATGCTCGCGGGCCATGAAGCGCTTCAGGGTGGCGGTGCGCATCTTCGTCACGTCCTTGAACTGCATGTGGCGGGCGACGGCCCCGACGACCGTCTCGACGACGGCGTTCGGGTAGCGGAGGCGGCGGAGGATGGCGTCGGCCATTTCCGCGCCGACTTTCTCGTGGCCGTTGAAGCGGATGCGGCCCTCGGCGGGGTCGAGGGTCGCGGTGGCCGGTTTGGCGATGTCGTGGAAAAGGACGGAGAGGACGAGGGGCAGGGCGGCGTCGGGCGGCAGGTGCGAGAGCATGAGCCGGGTGTGGACGAAGACGTCGCCCTCGGGGTGGAACTGCGGGGGCTGCCCGCAGCCTCGCAGGTCGAGGATCTCGGGCAGGACCGCCTCCATCAGCCCGCTTGCGACGAGGAGGTCGAAGCCCCGGAGGCGGTTCGGGCTGCGCCAGATGCGGTCGAGCTCCTCGCGGACGCGCTCGGGGCTGATCTGGACGATGCGGGCGGAGACTTCGCGGATGGCGTCCCAGGTTCCGGCTTCGATCTCGAAGTCGAGCAGGGTGGCGAAACGCACCGCGCGGAGGAGGCGCAGGTAGTCCTCGCGGAAACGGTCGAGCGGGTTCCCGATGGCGCGGAGGAGCCCGGCCCCGAGGTCCGTCTGCCCGCCGACGTGGTCGATGACACGCTCCTCGACTGGATCGTAGAACATTCCGTTGATCGTGAAGTCGCGCCGCCGCGCGTCGGCCTCGGCGGTGGAGAAGGTGACGGATTCGGGGCGGCGCCCGTCGCGGTATTCGCCGTCCTCGCGGAAGGTGGCGATCTCGAAATGGTGTCCACCGCGCCTCAGGAGGACGACGCCGAAATGGGCTCCGACCGTGCCGGCCTTCGGGTAGATCCTCAGGATTTCCTCGGGGCGGGCGCTGGTGGCGATGTCGTAGTCCTTTGGCGAGGCGCCCCGGAGGAGGTCGCGCACGCAGCCCCCGGCGAAGAGGGCCTCGTGTCCGGCGGTGCGCAGTTCGCGGACGATGGCGGCGGCCGCGTCCCGCATGGAATCGTTTTTCATGGTCCTATTGGGTTAGGCTTCTCCGCATCATGTTTTCGGATTCTCGGGAACCTTGCGGCGGGCACGGTGAAAGACCTCTCGGAAACTCCTCCATCTGCGCCAATCCGCGTTTCATCCGCGGAAATCTGCGTTCCTCATTTCTTTAACGCAGATGGCCGCGAATGCCCGCAAATTTCCGCAGATGGGGCGACTGCCCCGAATTCCGAAAGAGTGATGCGGGGAAGGATGGATTTAGATATTCAAACCCGGGTCTTTCCTAGATTAGGGGTGA
>DDTJ01000064.1 GCA_002344525.1 Akkermansiaceae bacterium UBA2367 | reverse complement strand
CCTGCGGATCTGAAAGAGAGCCATTCAGTTTGAGTATGGCGGAACCTATCTCGACGCAGGGGTCGCCCTTCGGACGCTTGTTTCCTTTCTGGAGCGGCACAACTGCGTGGTGTTCAAAGTGATTGGTCGGGGGATGCGGGCCTTGCGAAATCCAAGCGCGCTGGTCGACGACTACGGATTCGCAAACCTCCTCGCGGTCAACAAACGCTTCGCCCAAGGACTCGCCTCCGGGACGGTACCCGAAAGCTACGATTGCTTTCAACACTTGAAGGAATATGGCGTAAGCGCACACGGGGTCCTCCATATCGGGGCGTACAAGGGAGACGAGATCCTCGAATATGACAGGGCCGACGTCAGGCGCGTCGCATTCGTCGAGGCCAACCCCGACCTCGCGGCTGGATTGCGCCAGCGTTTCAAGGATCGCACTGATGTGACTGTTATCGAAACCGCGATAACCGAGAGACCGGGGCCGGTGGATTTCCATATCACGAGCATGGATCAAAGCAGCTCGGTATTGCCTCTGCACAAGCACCTCGATATCTATCCGAAAATCAGGCACGAGCGGACAATCCAAGTATGCGGAACGACCATCGACAGCCTTTTTGACCAGCGCGTCCTCGATCCCGGTGAATTCAACGTCTTGGCAATGGACATCCAAGGCGCGGAGTTCATGGCGCTGTCCGGCGGTCTCCGGTCGCTGGGCTATTTCGACGCGATCATCGCGGAGGTGAACTACGACGAACTCTACAAGGGCGGGGCTACCATTGACCAGGTCGACGACCTCCTCTCAGGGAGCGGTTTCATCAGGGTCCGGACCGTGACACCGAGCAGTGACCGATGGGGGGACGCCCTGTACGCCAGAACGCCCCGTGTGACCATCTCGAAACTGGGGAAGCAGGGGCGGTTCGGGAACCAAGTGTTTCAGTACATGTTCCTACAGTGCTACGCCCTCGAAACGGGATATATCGCCGAGACGCCGGATTGGGTTGGCCACTATCTGTTCGACATCCAGGGCGAAATGCTGCATGACGCGTCCGCGTTCAAGCGTGTCGTCCAGTCGAGCCTGTCGGTGGAGGATTGCGACATCGCGAATTCCCCAGCGGCGATGCCGTGGTCCGATTTTGAAGGCTATTTCCAGTACAGGACCAACTACTACGAACCCTATCGCCCGGAAATCCGATCCTGGTTCAAACCATCCGAAACGGTCGCCCGCCTTCTATCCGGGGCCGAACAGAAGTTCGCATCGCTCGACGGCCCGGTCTTCGGAGTTCATATCCGCCGGGGAGACTATGGATATGGCCACTTTTTCCGCGCCCCCGTTGAATGGTATCTTGATTGGTTGGACGGCCTCGACGGCGGCCGCCCCGTAACGGTCTTTCTCGCCAGCGACGAGATCGACAAGGTCAAGCCGTCATTCTCAAAGCACCGCGTCGTGACCAGCGCGGATTTGGGCGCATCGATCGAAAGAGCGCCGTTCTATCCAGACTTCCATTTCCTGACGAAATGCGATGGTTTGGCGATCTCCAACAGTTCGTTCTCATTCGCCGCCGCGATGCTGAATGAAAAGGCGGATGTGTTCGTCAGGGCCGATCTGCGCTCCGGCAAGCTTGTCGCCTTCGATCCATGGAACAGCGAACCCCTCCTGCGGACCGCTACCGCGGAGGAGCACGGGGAGCGGTACATGAACGATCGGTGCCGCCGTAAGCCCCGATATCGCATCAAGCGGTTCCTCGGCCTTTTCCCGAAATAGGCGGGAATTCATGAACCTCTATGTGATCAACCTTGACCGCGTCCCCGAACGGTGGGAAAAGATGGTCTGCCACTTCCACGCGGTCGGACTGGCCCCCATCCGGTTCAGCGCGGTGGACGCATGGGACCGGAAGGCGCTCGATAGATCCCACTACGCACCGCACCGAGGAGACCGCTGGGAACTCAACGACAGCCTGATTGCCTGTTTCGAAAGCCACCGGAAGGTCTGGCAGCTTGTCGTCGACCTCGAACTGCCTTGCGCCGCGATTTTCGAGGACGACGTGGTGTTGTCCGAGGAAATGCCCGCCGTCTTGGAGGCCCTCCATCAGAGGGCCGTCGATTTCGACGTCGTCAAGCTGGACACCGTGCGGAGCATCTCACGGCTCGGCCCACCCGCCAAGCTTGGCGACTTCGACTTGCGGCGTATATGGATCAACGCGCCGAGCGCCGCCGCCTATGTCGTCAGCCAATCCGGCGCCAGGCGGCTTCTCGATTGGTCGGTCGAGTTCTGCGATCACACGGACGATTTCATTTTCTGGCAGCGTCCGGAATGGATGGTTCTTCAACTGTTCCCGGCGGTGGCCATGCAGATGGCCTTCCTATCGGAAGACGAAAGAAAAGGCCTCTGTATCAGCGACGAGCGGGTCTGGGGCAGCGAGAGGACGTCCGACATCCGGATCAACCGGAAAGTCTCGAAAGGCCCTCCTTGGTTCCGGCTCCGAAAGGAAATCCTTCGGCTGCGCCGGCGGATTTTCTGGAAAAGCTTCGGGGACCGACGTCTTCTGGCCAAGGGCGGATTCGTGGGAACCTGCCCTTTCAGAGCGAAGATGACGGATGGTTCCGAGCCCGGTGTTGGCTCGCTGCATGATGCGCCCTCTGCGGAGGTCGTTTTGCCAAATCCTTAGGATGCGGCGTCCGACCAAGGATAACGACCCCGTCCCCCGGACGCCAAAAACACGGGGCCGGGGCTTGACGCGACGCCGTGTTTTTCCGACGATCCCAGCAAACCCAGCCTCCGTCATGATCCCACGCCTTCCCTGCCTTGCCCTCTTCCTCTCCCTCCTCGTCCCGAACGCCTTCGCCGAACCCGCCTTGCCCGGAGTCGGGGCGGCGATGGAGGAGATGGTCTCGAAACAAGAAATCGCCGGAGTGGTGACCGTGGTCGTCGGGGCGGGCGGAATCAAGCACCTCGAAAGCACGGGCTTCGCCGATGTCGCGATCTCGCGACCGATGGCTCCCGACACGCTCTTCTGGATCGCCTCGATGTCGAAGCCGGTGACGGGCGTGGCCGTGCTGATGATGCAGGACGAAGGCAAATTGAAAGTCTCCGACCCGGTGGCGAACTACATTCCCGAATTCGCCAATCTGAAGACCCCCTCAGGCGAGCCCGCGAATCTCACGATCACGCAGATCCTGACCCACACCTCCGGATTGCGCGAGGCGGACACGGTCGCGTCGGGCGCGAGCACGCTTGCGGAACTGGTGCCCATCTGGCTCTCCGGCCCCACGCAATTCGAGCCCGGTACCCGCTGGCAATACAGCCAGAGCGGCATCAACGCGGCGGCCCGGATCGTCGAGATCATTAGCGGGAAGACCTTCGACGCGTTCTTGGAGGAGCGCCTCTTCGCCCCCCTCGGGATGAAGGACACGGGCTTCTACCCGAGCGACGAGCAGCGGGCGCGGCTGGCGACTCCCTACGCGAAGGACAAGGACAGCGGCGAACTCGCCCCGGCCACGCCCCGCGCCGGATACGAAGGCACCCGCAACCGTCCGCCGCAAGGGAATGGAGGGCTTTTCTCGACTCCCCGCGACTATGCCCGCTTCTGCCAGATGCTGCTCGCGGGCGGGACTCTCGATGGACGGCGGTATTTGAGCGAGGAGGCGATGGGCTATCTCAAGATGCCGCAAACAGGGGAAATCCCCGTCGGCTTCTTCCAGAACGACACCTTCGGCCAGCACGGGATGAAGTATGGATGGAGCCTCGGCACCTGCGTCCTCCGCACCCCGCACGAGGGAGTCGCCGCGATGCTGTCGCCCGGCACCTTCGGCCATGGCGGCGCGTGGGGAACGCAAGCATGGATCGACCCGGTGAAAGGCGTCGCCTATGTGATGATGGTGCAGCGGTCGAACTTCCCAAACAGCGACGCCAGCGCGGTCCGGCAGGCGTTTCAGGAGGCGGCGGCGAAGGCGCTGGAATGAGAGGAGCGCGGGCACTCCTGCCCGCATCGGAACATCATGGCGGCGAAGCCGCGTGAATCCACAAGGGGCGGACAGGAGTGTCCGCGCTCCCTTTTCGCGAGAACGCTTCAAGATTCCAACCGCCTCCGCATGTCCGAGACCACCGCCGTCTTGAGCGACTCGAAGGACTTTGTCGCGATGGCTTTGGCCGAGGCCAGTTCCTCGGGCAGGTCGATGCCGCCGTGGCCGGGGCGGGGACGCTGGTAGAGGTAGAACTTGATCTTCGGCTCGGTGCCGGAGGGCCGCACGGCGAAGGCGCGGCCGTCCTCGAGATCGACGAAGACCATCTTCTCCTTCGGGATGGAGTCGCCCTCCTCGTCGAGGAAGTCCTCGTTCTCGAAATCGCGGACGCGGGCGACCTTCGAGCCGTCGATCTCGGTCGGCGGGTGTTCGATGTAGCTGAGGGCGAGCTTCTGAATCTGCGCGGCCCCCTCGGCCCCGGCGAGGGTTTCGGCGTGCTGGCCTTCGAGGTGGACGCCGTGCCGGACGAAAAGCTCGTCGAGCAGTTCGACGCAGGTGATCCCCTTCGACTTCGCAAAAGCGGCGACCTCGGCGAACATCACGACAGCCCCGTTGGCGTCCTTGTCGCGGAGGAAGTCGGCCCCGAGGTAGCCGTAGCTCTCCTCCCCGCCGAAGACGAAGAAGCGCGAATGCTTCAGCCGCAGGTCGCGGGTCTCAGCGTCGGGGAGACGGCGGTAGTCCGCGCGGAGTTCGGCGGGGATCTGGCTCTCGTATTTCCGCAGCTTCGCGCCGATGTATTTGAACCCTGTCAGGGCGTTGACCACACCCACTCCGAAATGCGCGGCGATGGCGGTTTGCAGCTCGGTCGTGACGAAGGTCTTCACGATGACGGCGCGGTCGCGGTTCGATTCGTCGAGGATCCCTTTTTCGGTGAAGGCGAGGAGCCGGTAGTAGGCGATGAGCGATCCGATCTGGTTTCCGGTCAGCAGGGTCATCTTGCCCGCTTTGTCACGCACGACCACGCCCATGCGGTCGGCGTCGGGATCGGTGCCGATGACGAGGTCCGCGCCCGTCGCCTCGGCTTGATCGACGCCCATCTGGAGGGCCTCGGCGTTCTCCGGGTTGGGCGATTTCACCGTGGGGAAAGCGCCGTCCTCGACATCCTGCGCCGTGACGGTTTCGCAGGTGAAGCCGAGACGCCGCAGGATCGCGGGCGAAATTTTGCCTCCGGTGCCGTGGATGTTCGTGAAGACGATTTTGAGGTCGCTCTGGGCACAGACGAGTTCGGGATCGAGGAGGAGGCTTTCGAGACGGGCGAGATAGACCTCGTCGAGTTCCGCGCCGAGTTCGTGGACGCGACCTTGCTGCTCCGGCGGGAGCGGTTCGTAGCTCTCCCCGGCGACGGCGTTGACCTCGGCGATGATGGCCGAAGCCTCGGGCTCGACGATCTGGGCGCCGTCGCTGCCGTAAACCTTGTAGCCGTTGTCATGCGGCGGGTTGTGGCTCGCGGTGAGGACGATCCCGGCGGTGGCGCCGAGGTGGCGCACGGCGAAGCTGAGCTGCGGGGTGGAGCGGGGTTCGACGAAGCGATACACGTCGCAGCCGTTCTCCGTCGCGACCTTCGTGACGCAGTCGGCGAACTCCTTCCCGAAGTAGCGGGTGTCCCGCGCGATGGCGATGGAGGGTCTGCCCTCTCCCGTGTGCGCCTTGAGGAGGTGTCGCACCAACCCCAGCGTGGCGCGGGTCAGGTTGTAGTAATTCAGGTTGGCCGTGCCGACGCAGGGGGACTCCGGACGCCCTCCTTCCGGGGCCGCACCCCGCTCCGCCGGAGTCACGATCTCGCCGACGGACCGCCCGCGCAGACCGCCGGTGCCGAAGGCGAGCTTTTTGAAAAAGCGGTTGTTCAGCTCCGTCCAGCGGCCTTCGTCCGCGAGCCATTCGACCGAGGCCTCGTAGATCGGGCTGTCCGAGCTACGGAGGAGTTCGGAGAGGTTGTCGTGGCTGCTTTGGAGGAGGTCTCCGGCGGCGAGCGCGGCCTCAAGTTTGGCGGACAGGGCGGGATTCATGTTGCGCCAAGGTAGGAAGGCACTCGCCGAAAGGCAAGCTAGGAAGTTGAGAGTGGGTGGTTGAGAGTTGAGAGTCCGGGAGCCGGGCTATGCGCTCAACTCTCAACTCTCAACCACCCACTCTCGACACGAAGGCTTGGCGCATCCTCCACGACGCGCGGGAGGAGCGTTGGGCCGATCATTTCGACGGGCGCTGGTTCGTGCAGACGCGCGAGGCGCGTTTTCCCGAGGCCCTGCTTGCGCTCGCCGAAGGCGTGGCGGAGTCGGTGTATTGGCGGCCCCGCGACAAGGCCGCCGCCACCGCTCCCGTGCGGATCACCGGGGCGGAGGTGGATGGGCCTTTCACCGTTCTGGAAAACGGGGCGCGTTTCCGCATCGACTTCGGGGCGGGCTATTCCTGCGGTCTCTTCACCGACCAGCGTCTCAACCGACGCTGGGTGCGCGAGGTCGCGAAGCCCGGCGACCGGGTGCTCAACACCTTCGCCTACACCGGAGGCTTCTCCGTGATGGCCGCCCTCGTCGGGGCCGAGACGACGACGGCGGACCTCTCGCCGCACTATCTGGACTGGACTTGGGAGAATTTTTCCCTGAACGGCCTCGACCGCTCGGGGCATCACGGGGCGAAGGGCGACGTCTTCGGGTGGCTGCGGACCTTCGCCCGGCAGGGACGGACTTTCCACGGCGTCGTCCTCGATCCTCCGACCTTTTCGCGGAGCGGCAAGGACACCTTCCGCACGGACCGCGACTACGCCTCCCTCGCCGCGCTGGCCATGGCCGTGCTGGAGCCGGGCGGCTGGCTCCTCTGCTGCGCCAACACCCATCGGCTCGGCGCGGATTCGTTCCAGCGCGAAGTGTTCGCGGGCATCCGGGAGAGGAAGCGCGGGGTGGTCTCCTGCGAGGCCCCACCCATGCCGCCGGAATTCGGAGGGGACGGGTATTTAAAAACGCTGCGCATCGTGGTGGAGTGAACGATTCCGATGCGCCACGTCGATGCCGACGTGCGGCTCGGTTCTTTCTATTTACCGGGACCTTTGTCGAGCCAATCCATGACAAGCGACTCCATCTCGGTGAAATTGATCCCGAGGAGGAGGTGGGGCAGCTTCTCGAACACGTGCAGCTTCGATCCTTCGGGCGCATTCCGGTGCATCTCCGCCACCTCATCCTGCGACATGATCTCGTCTCCAGTGGACGCCATGAACAACACCGGAGTGCGGAGGCTCTTGACCGCTTCCGCCGGGGAAATCTCCTCCCAACTGACTTTCAACCGCTTCGCCGCGACCTTGGTTCCTTCCGTCAGCATCTTGTCGCTCAATCGGAACGGGAGTTTGATTCCACCCAGAAACTTGTCGTAAGCGGTCACGATCTTCGTGTCCGCCCGCTGGTAGGGCGCGACCAAGATGGTGGCCCGGACCCTCTCGTCCCGAGCCGACCACAGGGAGGCCATGGCCGCGCCATACGAGATCCCCATGACCGCGACGGGACCTTGCTCGACGACGCCCTTCGCCTGCAACGCGGTCAGCAAGTCCGACAGGTCGCCGGGCTCCTCCTTTCCCCATGTGACCCCCGAGCCGCCGGACTCGCCCTGCCCCCTCAAGTCGGGCATGACGGTCCGAATCCCACGCTCCGCCAGCAACAGGGCCAAGGGAAGGCCCATCTTCTTGGGGATGCCGTAACCATTGAGAAGAAAGAGGGTCCGCGGCTGGGTGGTCGAAGGGATCTTCCCTCCTGCGCGAGCTTGTCCCCCCAACAGTTCGGCAGATTGCTCAATCGAAAATTGCTCAACCGGAACTTTCAAATTCTGCTGGCCATTCGCTTTGGCCTCTTCCAATCGTTTGCGTATCGATTCAGGCAGCTCGCCCTCGCCCTTGATATTGATGTTGATGGAGTAAGTCTGCGTCTTCGTGTCGAACTTGTCTTCCACCGCGATGCCATAATGCCGTGGTTCCACGATCAGTACGCTCAGCTTCACGCTGGGTTCCCTCACCTCGAACTGGGAAACGGAAATGGCATCGCTTGCTTCGATGATGGGGTCGAGGAAGGCATTCAGACCTCCCAGTTGGTTTTCCAGATGCTCCGTCGTGATCGGACGCCCCAAGAGGATCCGCGCAACTTGGTTGGGAAACGCATGAAGCGATGGGACGGTCAACAGCCCGCAAGCCAACAGCAAGGGCAGGAAAGGAGCACGCATCGCGACTGATCGGGTTTCCGTTGGGTTGCAGGGTTTTCCTCATTCCACCCCGCCGCCTCCTTCACCACCGAAAGCCCACGGTCGGAGGTTGGGCGAGGAGAGCAAGGGAACGATCAGGGCCATCTCCCGAGAGTATGGTCTGATTTGACCGGCGGAGTCAACGAACTTCGCGGGGAAACGGGTCCGAACGCGGAACCCGTCAGGATCGTTTGAAATCGCGGCGCATCGTGGTTGAGTAGCCCTTCGCCCCCGCCCTCATGCGCATCCTCCGCCACACCCAGAAGAACTTCGCCTCGGCCCTCCGCAAGCTGGACCGCCGCTACGCCCCGCCCGCCGGAGTCGAGGCCATCGTCAAAGGCATCCTCGACGAGGTGAGAACCAAGGGCGACGCGGCCTTGATCGAACTTTCCAACCGCTTCGACAAGGCGGGCTTCCAAAGCGCGAAGGACCTCCGCGTCTCCGCCGCCGAACTCGCCACCGCCGAAAGCGCGGTCGATGAACCCACGAAACGCGCCATCGCCGCCTCGCGGAAGAACGTCACCGACTTCGCCAAACGCAGCCTGCGCAAGGACTGGTCGGCGAAGAACGCCCAAGGTGCCCTCGTCGGCGAACGCTACCTGCCCTTCCAGCGCGTCGGCATCTACGTGCCCGGCGGCAGCGCCCCGCTCGTCTCGACCTCGAACATGACCGTCTGCCTCGCCGCCGCCGCAGGCTGCCCCGAAATCGTCGTGATGACCCCTCCCGGACCCGGCGGAACCGTCAATCCCGCCCTGCTCTACGCCTTGAAGGAGGCTGGAGCCACCGAGATCTACAAAGTCGGCGGTGCCCAGGGTATGGCCGCGATGAGCTACGGCACGAAGACGATCCGCCCCGTGCTGAAAGTTTACGGGCCGGGCAACTCCTTCGTCGTCGAGGCGAAGCGCCAGCTCTTCGGCGTCGTGGCGGTCGATCTCCTGCCCGGACCGAGCGAGGTCGTGACCCTCGCCGACGGCAGCGGCAATCCCGCCTACATCGCCGCCGACATGCTCGCCCAAGCCGAGCACGGGGGCGACAGCATCATGGGCTTCGTGACCGATTCGGAGAAGCTCCTCGAAGCGGTCAAGGCGGAGATCGAAAAGCAGATCAAGACCCTCAGCCGCCAGGCCCAGTTGAAAAAGGCGCTGCGGGACGGGGCTTGGATGGTGCTGGCGGAGTCGCTGGAGGACGGCGTCGCCCTCGTCAATGCCTTCGCCCCCGAGCACCTTTCGCTCATTGTCAGGAACGAGGAGGCGGTCGTGCCGCTGATCACCACCTCGGGCGCGATCTTCCTCGGGAACGACTCCCCCGTGGCCGTCGGCGACTTCCTCGCCGGGCCGAGCCACGAGTTGCCCACGGGCGGGGCGGGCAAGTCCTTCCCCGGACTGACCGTGGATATGTTCCAGCGCCGCACCAGCATCGTGAAGCTGGATCGCGAGGCCATCCGCAAATCCGCGCCCATCGTGGAGGCCTTCGCGAAAGTCGAGGGTCTCGATGCCCACGGTCGGTCGGCGACGATTCGCAGCCATTCGTAGTGGTTCATGTCATCTGTAGCCGAGGTCATCGACCTCGGCCGGACGTCGTTTGGCCATCCGATCAGCGGTCCCCCAAACCACCCCACGAGCCCACATCCCGGTCTCGCCCCGTGATCGCGTGATCGCATCGAAAGGCAAAATGTCGCATTTTTACAAAAACGGACCCCGTTGCGACAAGACCCGGCGGCTGCGGCGGGATAGACTGGCGAAACGACCCGAAGCCCTCGACCCAACCCTCTTGACCGGATGACCCAACCCTCTTTCGTCCTTCCCGCTCTCGCTGCGCTGGTCTGCGCAGGCATGGTTCGCGCCGACGACGAGGCGGGCCGCGCCTACTACGCGGAGAAGGTCCATCCGCTGCTGAAGGCGCATTGCTTCAAATGCCACGGCGGCGAAAAGGAGTTGAAAGGCGATTTCCGCCTCACGAGCCGCGCCGGGCTGCTGCACGGCGGCCACTACGGCCCCGCCTACAATGCTGACGATCCCGCCGCGAGCGTGCTCCTCGAAATGGTCAGCTACAAGGACGCCGACCACCAGATGCCGCCGAAGGGCAAGCTGTCCGACGACGATCTCGCCACCCTCGCGCATTGGATGGAGATGGGCGCTCCCTACGATCCGGCTTTGGAGGTCCAAGGCGAGACGACGGAACGGCGCGGCTTCACCGTAAAGGACGAGGACCGTCAATGGTGGGCCTACCGCCTCGTCGCGAAGCCCGACCCTCCGCTGGTCGTCGACACCGCTTGGAACGCCAACGGAATTGATGCCTTTGTCAGGGCGCAACTCGAACGCGAGGGCCTGACCCCGAATCCACCCGCCGCACCCGAGGCCCTCCTTCGCCGCCTCAGCTACGACCTCATCGGCCTGCCGCCGACGCCGGAGGAGGTCGAGGCCTTCGCCGCCGCCTCGGCGCGGGATGCCGAGGCCGCTTGGGCCGCCGCCGTGGAGGACCTGCTGGGGCGTCCGCAATACGGCGAAAAATGGGCGCGTCACTGGCTCGACCTCGTCCGCTACGCCGAGACGAACGGCTTCGAGCGCGACAATCCCAAGCCCCACATCTGGCGTTACCGCGACTATGTGGTGCGGGCCTTCAACGAAAACCTGCCCTACGACCGCTTCGTCATCGAGCAGCTCGCCGGTGACGAGATCGCCGAACCGACCTTCGACTCCCTCGTGGCCACAGGCTACCACCGGCTCATGCAGTGGGACGATGAGCCCGCCGACCGCGAACAGCATGTCTACGACGTGCTCGCCGACAACGTGCAGGTCACCAGCGAGACCTTCCTCGCCACGACCCTGAACTGCGCCCGTTGCCACGACCACAAGGCCGATCCTGTCTCGCAGCGGGACTACTACGCCTTCATGGCCTTCTTCCGGGGCGTCACCCACTACCGCACCGAGGGCACTCTCGTGAACTGGGCCACGCCGGAGGAGAAGGCGAAGTTCGAGACCGAACGCAAGGACCGTCTCGCCAAACTGGAGGCGGAGAGAGCCGCCCTGCTGCCGCGCCTCCGCGATGCGACGGAAAAAGCCGGCCTCCTTTCGACCGGCGACGGAGCCGGGGCCGTGACCTTGATCGAGGACGCGCGTGGCGACGGGACGGTGTGGGAATACACCACGGAAAAACCCTCCGACGACTGGCGCGAGGTCGGCTACTCGAACAAATCCTGGTTCAAAGGTCGCTCCGGTTTCGGCCACGGGAATCCACCCGGCTCGGTCGTGAAGACGGAGTGGAAGACGCCGGAGATCTGGATGCGCGCGAGCTTCGGCCTCACCGCCCTGCCCGGCACCCTCGTGATGCACCTGCACCACGACGAGGATGTCGCGGTCTATCTCAACGGCACCCTCATCCACGAGGCGAAAGGCCATCTCACCGCCTACCAGACCGTGGTCCTGCCGGAGGCGGCGCGGAACGCCCTCCAGACCGGGCGCAACGTCGTCGCGGTCCATTGCAGGCAGACTCGCGGAGGCCAATACATCGACCTGTCCCTGCGCACCGGGATCGCCGGGGACGATTCCATCGAGAACTTCCTCGCGAGCGCCGACTTGAAGAAGCGCGCCGCCGCCATCCGCCAGCACGGGGGAGGGGATCTCGTCGCCGACTGGCAGCGCGTCCACGATGAGATCGCGAGATGGCGCAAAGCCGAGGCGGGCGTCGAGATCAACGCCGTGACCGAGCCTGGCCCGAAGCCCGAGGCCATGCGCATCCACCAGCGCGGCAGCGCCCATGCCCAGGGCGACGAGATCGGCGCGGGCGTGCCCGCCGTACTCGCGGGCGAGGGCTCCGATCCGAAATCCGTCGAGGCCGCGCCAGTGGTTCGCGAGGGACGAGGCAGTTCCGGACGCCGCCTCGCTTTGGCGAAGTGGATCGTCGATCCCGCCAATCCGCTCGCCGCCCGCGTCATGGTGAACCGGATCTGGCAGCATCATTTCGGACGCGGGATCGTCCCGAGCACGTCGGACTTCGGCCAGCTTGGCGAGCGGCCGACCCATCCCGAACTGCTCGACTGGCTCGCGACGCGCTTCGTCGAAAGCGGCTGGGACATGAAGGCGATGCACCGTCTCATCCTCCTCAGCCGCACCTACCGGATGTCCTCCGAGCCGGAGTCGGGGAATTTGGAGAAGGACCCGCAGAACCGGAACTTCTGGCGCTTCGACATGCGCCGCCTCACCGCCGAGGAGCTGCGCGATTCGATGCTGGCGGTGTCGGGGAATCTCAACCTCCAATCCGGCGGAGCGTGGATCCATCCGCCGCTGCCGCCGGAAATCCTCGCGACCTCCTCGAAGCCGGATCAAGTATGGCCGGTCTCGAAAGACGCGTCCGAGCACACCCGCCGCTCCCTCTACATCCATGTGAAGCGCAGCCTGCGCCATCCCCTGCTCGCCGACTTCGACCAAGCCGACACCGACACCGGATGTGCGGTGCGCTTCGCCACGACCGTCCCGACGCAAGCCCTCGCCCTGCTGAACTCGGGCTTCGTCAACGACCAAGCCCGCGTCCTCGCCGCGCGGATGCGGGGGAATGGCGGTGATGTCAGGGCGCAGATCGCCACGGGCCTCCGCGTTGTCTTGCAGCGTCCCGCGCGCGAGGACGAACTCGACCATCTCGTCGCCTTCCACGGCGCACTGCAAACGAAATCCGGCCTATCCCCCGAGGCGGCGCTTGATCGTGTCGCCCTCCTCGCCCTGAACTTGAACGAATTCCTCTACCTCGACTGATTTTGCTTGGTTGGGATTTTGACCACGGATGAACACGAATTTTCACGAATGGAGGAAGCGTCCTGCACGAGGCGTCCGTGTGAATTCGTGTCCATTCGTCCCTGCGCTATCTTTTCGGATTCCACGGGGGCATGAGGAAGGGCCTCGTATGCATTCCTCCATCTGCGCCAATCCGCGTTTCATCTGTGGAAATCTGCGTTCCCCATTTCTTTTGACGCAGATGGCCGCAAATGCCCGCAAATTTCCGCAGATGGGGCGACTACCCCAAATTCCAAATGGGCGATGCGGAAAAGTAGAACGTTCAGACCAAAGATCATGAAAAAACGCCAAGACTTCTGCGGGCGGGTGAACCGCCGCGAGTTCCTGCACACCGTCGGCGGCGGCTTCCCCGCGCTCGCCCTGACCGGATTGCTCAGCAGCGAGGGCTTCTTCAAACAGGCCTTTGCCACGGGTTCCAATCCCCTCGCGGCCCGCCCGCCCATGACACGGGGGAAGGCCAAGAGCGTGATCTTCCTCTTCATGTATGGCGGCCCCAGCCACATCGACACTTTCGACTACAAGCCGACGATGGTGGGCATGGACGGCAAGACCATCGCCGTGAAGACCTTCGGTCGCGGCGGCAAGAAGAACGAGGGCCGCATCGTCGAGCCGAAGTGGAAGTTCCGGCAATACGGCGAATGCGGCAAACATGTCTCCGACCTTTTCCCCCACGTCGGAAGCTGCGTCGATGACATCGCCTTCCTCCATTCGATGACCGCCGATTCGCCCATCCACGGCTCCGCCCTGCTCATGATGAACAGCGGCTCGCTCATCAGCGGGCATCCCTCGCTCGGCTCGTGGGTCAACTACGGCCTCGGCTCGGTCAACGAGAACCTGCCCGGCTACGTCGTCATGCTCGACCAGAGCGGCGGGCCGATTTCGGGGGCGAAGAATTGGACCTCCGGCTTCATGCCCGCGAGCTACCAAGGCACCGTCTTCCGCTCGCAGGGCAGCCCCATCCTCAACCTTGAGCACGTCGAGGGAATGCCCGCGACCGAGCAGCGGCTCCTCATCGACTCGCTCAACCACCTCAACGCCGGGCATCTTTCGCCCCGCTTCGACAACACCAATCTCTCCGCCCGCATCGCCAGCTACGAGCTCGCCTACCGCATGCAGGCGACCGCGCCCGAGGCCATCGCCGTCGAGGAGGAGAGCGCGGAGACGAAGGCGCTCTACGGCCTCGACCGCAAGGAGACGGAGGATTTCGGGCGGAAATGCCTCCTCGCGCGGCGGCTCGTCGAGCGGGGGACGCGCTTCATCCAAATCTACTCCGGCGGTGCCCACAACGACCAGAACTGGGACGCCCACGGCGACCTTGAGACGAACCACAACCTCCACGCCGGGGCCACCGACCTGCCCATCGCCGGCCTGCTCAAGGATCTGAAGCGCCGCGGCATGCTGGAGGACACCCTCGTCGTCTGGGGCGGGGAATTCGGACGCCAACCCACCGCCGAGTATGAGAAAGGCACCGGTCGCGACCACAACAGCTACGGTTTCACCATGTGGATGGCCGGGGGAGGAGTCAAAGGCGGCATCTCCATCGGCCAGACCGACGAGTTGGGCTCGATGGCGGTGGAGAACCGCTTCCATGTGAAGCACCTCCACGCGACCATCCTCAGCCTCATGGGGCTCGATCCGAACGAGTTGAGCTTCTTCTTCAGTGGTCTCGATCACAAGCTCGTCGGAGTCGAGGGAGCCGAGCCGATTCGGGAGGTGATGGCGTAGGGGAAACGCTTGCCTCTTTACTCTGAGAGCCGATCCGAATGCCCCTGCGGCTTCTCCTCGGTGGGCTCGGGACGCGGACTGGATCACACAATCTCCCGGATCACCTCCCCGAAATCCCGCTCCAGCCGCTTGTGGCCGGGCACTTCGAGATGGTGGGCGTGCAGACCCATCTGGTGCAGCAGAGTGGCGTGGAGGTCGGTGATGTAGTGGGGGCTTTCGACGGCGTGGAACCCTAGTTCGTCGGTGGCCCCGTGGACGATGCCGCCTTTGACCCCTCCCCCGGCCATCCACACGCTGAAACCATAGGGATGGTGGTCGCGCCCATCGGCTCCTTGCGATCCGGGGGTGCGTCCGAACTCGGTCCCGAAGACCACGAGGGTCTGGTCGAGCAGACCGCGCTGCTTCAGATCCTTCAGCAGTCCAGCGATGGGCCGGTCCACCTGCATAGACAGTTCGGCGTGTTTCTCCTTCAGCTTCGAGTGCTGGTCCCAAGCGCCTGCCGCTCCGTCGCCGTGCATGATCTGGATGAAGCGCACGCCCCGCTCGACGAAGCGCCTCGCCGCCAGCAGTTGCTCGCCGAAGGGGCGGGTCTCCTTCTGGTCGAGGCCGTAGAGATTCCGGATACCCTCGGGTTCCGTGTCGAAGCGGATCGTGTCCGGCACGGCGGTCTGCATGCGGTAGGCGAGTTCGTAGGATTTGATCCGCGCCTCGAGCGCCGCGTCGCCGGGGTAGCGGGCAGCGGTGAGCCGGTTGAGTCGGTTCACGAGGGAAAAACCGAGCCGCTGCTCCTCGTCCGAAAGCCGGCCTTCGGGCTTGGCGTAGTCGAGCGGGTTCGCCGGGTCGACTTTCAGCTTCACCGCATCGTAGGCGGGGCCGAGATAGTGGCCGTCGCGCGTGTCGAAAAAGCGCGGTCCCATGCTGATGAATTGGGGGAGGTTCTCGTTCAGCGTGCCGAGTCCGTAGTTCACCCAGGCCCCGATGGTGGGGCTGCGCGGATCGAGCATGTGGCGGCCGGAGTGGAACTGCACTTGGGCTCCGTGGTTGTCGTCGGTCGTCCACATGGAGCGGATCACCGCGATGTCGTCGATGCACGAGCCGATGTGGGGAAACCAGTCGCTCACCTCGATGCCGCTCTGGCCATACGGCCGGTAGCCGATTTGCAAGGGGTAGATGTCGGGGCGCTGCTGGCCGTTGGCGTCGTTGACCACGACCACCCGCACCTTCTTGCGCCGCGCCGGGTCGAGCACGTCGGCGTAGGGCGTTTCCGCGATCGACTTTCCGGCGTACCGGTTCAGCGCGGGTTTCGGGTCGAAGCTCTCCATGTGGCTGACGCCGCCGCGCATGAAGAGCCAGATGACGCTTTTCGCCTTCGGCGCGAATTCCGGACGTCCGTTCAGAATCCGTCCCGCCGTGGTCTCCGCTCCGAAGCCGTCGCGCGCCAGCATGGCACCCAGCGCCAGCCCGCCGAAACCGAGTCCGGCGCGTTGCAGGAATTGCCGGCGGGCCAAGGAGCGGGCGAACTCGGGATCGGTCATGGCGTGGATGCTGGCGGGGTTCATCGGACGGTCACAAAATCGTTGTGGTTGAGCAGGGCATGGACGAAGCGGGAGCGGATCGCGGCTTCGGGATCGGGCGCTTGCCGGACCGCTTCCAGCGCCGCCGCCGCTTCCCAAAAATCGAGGCAGGCCTCGCGCTCCGCCGCATCGGAGGGACGGGTGAGGATTTGCTGGAAAGCCGTCTCCACGAAGACGCCGCGATCCGCGCCGGGATGCCCCGCGTGCAGGCGTTCGGCGATTTTCTCGGCCATGTCGAGGGAGATCGCGCTGTTCGACAGAGCGAGCGCCTGCTGCGGCACGATGCTCTCGTCGCGGCGGTAGCATTGCAGAATGTCGGCGTCGTCGAACATGGAGAGAAATTGGTCCCGGTCGTCGCGCGATTGTTTGAAATACAGGCTACGGCGCGAGGACGCGGTCTTGGCGTCAAGCGAGGGGCCGCCCAGCGCGGGATCGAGCGCGCCGGCGAGTTGCAGCAGGCTGTCGCGCAGGGCTTGGGATTCCATCCGGCGGGAATGGGCACGCCAGTAGTGGCGGTTGGCCGGGTCGGCGGCGAGCGTGGCGGGATCGGCGTCCGCCTGCGTGGAGCGGCGGCGGTAGGCATCGGAGGTCACCATGAGCCGGTGGAGATGCCGGAAGCTCCAACCCGACTCCATGAACTCCGCCGCCAGCCAGTCGAGCAGTTCGTGGTGCTCGGGGCGCGGCGCTTGGCGACCGAAATCGAAGACCGTCTCCACCAGCGGCTCGCCGAAATGCCGCATCCAGACGTGGTTCACCACGACGCGGGCGGTGAGCGGATTGTCGCGGGACACCATCCACTGCGCCAGCATCAGCCGCCGCCCCGTGCTGTGTTTGGGAAAAGTGGCGGCGTAGCTGTCGTCGGTGTGCTCCGGCGTTTCGAGCGCTTTCTTGGCGGCACGCAAGGGCGTGTAGACCGCATCGACCGCCGCGATCTTTTCCTCGGCCTTGGCGAGCGCGTTTTGGGCTTCCTTGAGTTTTTTCTCGTCCTTGCCCTCCTGCATCAGGGTGTCGAGAGCCGCTTTCGCCTTCATCGCCTCGCCTTCGAGACGCGAAGCGGTCTTGGCGAGCGCTTCGTCCACGGCGGTGAGCGCGGCTGTGTCGGCAGCGATCACGGCTTCCAGCTTCACCTGCTCCGCCTTGGCGAGGTCGAGCTTCGCCAGAGCGATGTGGACGGCCTTTTCGAGAGCCTCAGAGGATTCGCCCCCGGCTTTTTCAACCGCTGCCCCGGTATCGCGAGCGTGCTGGGCTTCGGCGAGTTCGCGTTCCGCCGTTTCGACTTGGCGGCGGGCTTCGGTGCGATGGTCCTTCAGCACGTGCTCGCGCGTCGTCGGCGCCCACGCCTCCATCGGCAGGGCCACCGCTTCGATGGGAGGAGCGAAAGACGCCAGCACCGCGGGCACCGCCGGAGCGATCACCGCCGATTTGTCGGGCTGGGCCGGGTCGCCTCGCAGATGCACATAGGTCGGAGCGTCGAGGTGGTCGTCGAAAACGCGGGGCAAACCGTTCTTCTCGAAATCCAACACCCCCGGCACCGGGTCGAGGCGGACTTGGTGCGGCTCGAAAATGGCGCGAAACGCGTAGTAGTCGACCATCTCGATAGGATCGTATTTGTGGTCGTGGCATTTGGCGCAGTTGAAGGTGAGACCGAGAAAGGCCTTGCCGGTGTGCTCGATAGTGTCGTCGAGCCAAGTGGTGCGGTTGAAGAGGTAGTAGTTCCGCGCGAGGAAACCCGTCGCCCGCAGCGTCGCGGGATCCTCGGGAGCCAGTTCATCGCCCGCCAGCATCTCCAGAATCATCCGGTCGTAGCCTTTGTCCGCGTTGAGCGATTCCACGATCCAGTCGCGCCAGTGCCAGAGGTGCTTCTGGCTGTTGCGGAGTTGAGCGCCGAGGCCGTACCAATCCGAATAGCGCCACACGTCCATCCAGTGCCGTCCCCAGCGTTCGCCGTGGTGGGGACTGAGCAGCAGTTCGTCCACGATAGTCCCGTAGTCGCGCGGATCGGCGAGTTGCTCCAGCGTGGGCGGGAGTCCGACGAGATTGAGGTAAAGCCGGCGCAGCAACAGAGGGCGCTCCGCCTCCGGCTGGGGCGACAGCCCGTGTTCGGCGTGCTGGCGGGCGAGAAACGCGTCGATGGCATTCCCCGTCTCCGTTTCCGGTGTCGGCGGCGTCTCGGGGCGCTCGATCCGCTGGAAGGACCAATGCAGCAGCGGGTCGTCCTCCTCCCGCTCGTCCGGCGGCACCGGAGCGCCCGCCGCAATCCAAGCCCGAATCGCGGCGATCTGCTCGGGTTTGAGCGGCGCGGCTTCAAGCGGCATGCGCTCGTGCTCGTCGTCGGTGGTGAGGCGGCGCAGCAAGGAGCCCTTCTCCGGCTGCCCCGGCACCGCCGACGGCCCGCTCTTGCCGCCGGCCAACAAGCGTTCCGCCGTGTCCAAGCGCAGCCCCGCCTGCTGCTTCAACGAACCGTGGCAGGCGTAGCAGCGCTCCTGCAGCACCGGCTTGATGTCGCGGAGGTAATCCGCAGCCGTCGAAGCCGCCAAGCACGACCCCGCTGTCCACGCGATCCCAAGGGAGAGCGCCGCGCTGATCCAGCCCTGTTGCTTTGCTGATCGCACCCTGTCAAGCCTTTGATTCTCCGTGGAGGATGCCAAATCCTCCGCCTCCCGGAAAGCCTTTTCCTTGCCGCGATTACGGCAGATGGGTGGAGGCAGTCCCGGGATTTCGATTCCGAGGGTTTCCAGAGCCTGTCCGGATGACTCCGGATGTGTGAATTCTCTCCCATGGGCAGCAGGAAGACCACCTCCAACCATCCGATCCCAATGCCAAGCCCGCCCGGACTCGGCCCACCGCCGTTGACGAGAGGAACTTGGCGCTGCCAACGAGGGCATCGGCCCCATGGCCGCCTCCCCTGATCGCGCCGCCCGGCGGGTCGATTTCCGCGTAACATTGGCTTCCTACGGCGACGTTATTTCACACGGAATGAATTGGAAATCCCCCCTCTTTCTCGCGATCGGCCTCCTCGCCCCCTCTCTCGACGCGGCGGACGCTCCTCTCGCGTTCAACCGGGACGTGCGCCCCATCCTCGCGGAGGCCTGCTTCCACTGCCACGGCCCGGATTCGGTCACCCGCAAGGCCGATCTGCGGCTCGACACGGAGGCCGGCTTCTTCGGGAAGGACGGGGCCGAAGCCGTCGTCGTACCGGGCAAGCCGGAGGAAAGCTCGCTCTACGACCGCCTCGTCACGGACAGTCCGGACGACATCATGCCGCCGCCGGACTCCCACAAGGAGCTGAAGCCCGAGCAGATCGAGATCGTGCGCCGCTGGATCGCGGAAGGCGCGAACTGGCAGCCGCATTGGAGCTTCGTCCGGCCCGAGAAAGCGGCCGAACCCGAGGTCTCCAAGCCGGACTGGACCGCCACCCCCATCGACCGATTCATCCTCGCGGAACTGGACAAAAGCGGCCTCGCCCCCGCGCCCGAAGCCGACCGCCGCGCCCTCGCCCGCCGTGTCGCCCTCGATCTCACCGGCCTGCCCCCGACGCCTGAGGAGGTCGAGGCCTTCGTCGCCGACACCGATCCGAAAGCCTACGAGAAGCTCATCGACCGCTATCTCGCCTCGCCGCGTTGGGGCGAGCACCGGGGCCGCTACTGGCTCGACGCGGCCCGCTACGCCGACACCCACGGGCTGCATTTCGACAACTACCGCGAGATGTGGCTCTACCGCGACTGGGTCATCGGGGCCTACAACCGCAACCAGCCCTTCGACCAGTTCACCCTTGAACAGATCGCCGGAGATCTCCTCCCGAATCCGGGAGAAAGCCAGCTCATCGCCACCGGCTTCCAGCGTTGCAACATGACGACGAACGAGGGCGGCACGATCGACGAGGAAAACCTCGCCTTCTACGCCTCCGACCGCGTCCAGACGATCGGCTGGGTCTATCTCGGGCTGACCCTAAACTGCTCGCAGTGCCACGACCACAAGTTCGATCCCCTCTCCCAGCGGGACTACTACGCCATGGCCGCGTTCTTCCGCAACACGACGCAGGGTCCGAAGGACGGCAACGTGAAGGACAGCGGCCCCGTCCTCGTCGTCCCGGTCGAGGCCGACCGCCCGCGCTGGGACGCCCTGCCCGGCGAGATCACGGCTGCGGCAGCGAAGCGCAACGAACGTCGCGAGGCCGCGAAACCGGAGTTCACGACCTGGCTCGCCTCCGCCACGCCCGAGTCGCTGGAAGAGGGTGGCCCGAATGCCGCGCTTTCGGCCCATTTTCCGCTGAACGAAGGCCAAGGCGGCGAACTCGCCGCGCGTCTTCCCGCCGACCGCCGCGTCAAGGCGGCGGAGACCCTCGAATGGGCCAAGGGCGGACGCTTCGGGGCGGCCCCGGTTTTGAAAAAGGACACCGCGCCCGATCTCGGCGACCTCGGCGGTTTCGCGGCGAACGAGCCTTTCACCGTCGCGCTCTGGGTGCGCTCGCCGAAAGACGGGTTCTCCGGAGCCATCGTCGCCCGCATGGACGACGCGGCGAAGCACCGCGGCTGGGATGTCCTCCAGGAGAACCGCAGCCTCGCCTTCCACCTCATCGACACCTGGCCCGGCAACGGACTCAAGGTCGGCACGCAGCGTCCTGTCCTCGCTCCCGGCCAATGGCAGCATGTCGCCGTCACCTACGATGGCAGCCGCAAGGCCGCAGGAGTGAAGATCTACGTGAACGGTGCCGAAGTGCCGGTCCGTGCGCATAGCGACAAGCTCCAGTCCGACGCCGAGACCCGGGCCGCCACCCCGCTGCGCCTCGGTCGCCGCAGCGCGAGCATGTTCTTCGAAGACGGTCAGGCGCAGGACTTGAGACTGTTCGGCAAGCGCCTCGCCCCCGCCGAGGTGGCGCGAATCCATCAGATGCCGGCCTTGCGCGGTGCCTTGGCTGCGGGCGAGCAACGCAAGCCCGAGCAGCTTGAGAGCCTCTTCGTCCACTACCTCGCCTCGCGCGACCTCCCTTGGCAGGATCTCGACCGCGCCGTCGCGAAGCTCGAAGGCGAGCGCGACGCGATCAAGGGGCGCAGCCCCGTCACCCACATCCAGGAGGAGAAGAAGGACAGCCCTGCGATGGCGAACCTCCTCATGCGCGGCGCCTACGACCAAGTCGGCGACGAGGTCGCGGCCGCGCCGCCCTCCGTGCTCCATCCCCTGCCCGAGGGCGCACCCACGAACCGCCTCGGCCTCGCCCGCTGGCTCGTCGATCCGGCCAATCCCCTCACCGCCCGTGTCACCGTGAACCGCCACTGGCAGGAGATCTTCGGCATCGGCCTCGTCGCCACGCAGGACGATTTCGGGATCATGGGCGCGACCCCGAGCCATCCCGAACTGCTCGACTGGCTCGCCCTGACCTTCATCGAATCGGGCTGGGACGTGAAGGCGCTCTTCAAGACCATCCTGATGTCCGCGACCTACCGTCAGTCCACCCTGACAAGCCCCGAAAAAATCGAAAAGGACCGCGACAACCGTCTCCTCAGCCGGGGTCCCCGCTACCGCATGGACGGCGAGATGATCCGCGACTCCGCCCTTGCCGCGAGCGGCACGCTGTCGCTCCGCATGGGCGGTCCCGGCACCAAGCCCTACCAGCCCGAGAACGTGTGGGAGGTCGTGGGCATGGGCAACGCCCGCTACGAGCAGGACAAAGGCGAAAACCTCTATCGCCGCACCGTTTACAACTACTGGAAGCGGATGGCCCCGCCCGCGAGCATGGAGGTCTTCAACGCACCGAACCGCGAGGTCAGTTGCACAAAGCGCGACCGCACCAACACCCCCTTGCAGGCCCTCGTCACCTTGAACGATCCGCAATTCGTCGAGGCCGCGCGACGGCTCGCCGAGTTCGCCTTGAAAGAAAGCGGAGGCGACGAAGCGAAAGCCCTCGACCTCGTCGCGCGGCGCATCCTCGCGCGTCCCTTGCGCGAGCCAGAGACCGCGGTGATGGATTCGAGTCGACTGACTTTGCTCTCGCATTATCAGGCCAATCCCGAGGACGCCGCCGCCCTCATCGCCGTGGGCGAGACCCAAGCCGGGAAGGACGCCGATCCCGCCGTGCTCGCCACTTGGACGATGGTCTGCAGCCAGATGATGAACTTGGATGAGGCGTTGAATAAATAGTGGCGATTCCCGCCCCCAACCCCAAATTATCCCATGATCATCGATTCCCTTCCAGAAGTCCGGGATCTCAGCCCCGAAGAGAAGTGGCGGCTCGCCGAAGAACTTTGGGATGAACTGATCCCCGACGAGATCGAAACCCGAGACGACGCGATCGAACGGCTCATCGAAGCGCGCAAACGGCATTTCCAAGAACATCCCGAGACCGCCACGTCGTGGGAGTCGCTGAAACAGCGAATCGCCAGCCTCCGCCATGGTTGAACTGATCATCCTCGCGGGAGCGGAAAGGGAAATCCTCGAAGCCTATGTCAAACTCGATGGCTTCCAAGACGGGCTTGGCGAACGGTTTGAACAGCGGGTGGAGGAAACTCTCTCCCTCATCGTTGCTCACCCCAAGATCGGCCCCGTTTTCCGCGGAGAGACGCGACGGCGTCTCGTGAGAGGGTTTCCCCACGCCATCTTCTACGAAATCGAACCAAGGAGAATCATCGTCCATGCCGTCCTCGATCTGCGCCAATCCCCCGAGTCCATCATCCGCCGCCTCGATCCACTCTGAGCCGGTTCACCACCTTGTCCCATGAACCTCCCCCCCGACCTCCTCCTCAACCAAACCCGCCGCCACTTCTTCTCCCGTGGAAGAAACCTCCTTGGCACGGCGGCGCTGGCCTCCCTCCTCGGGCCACGCGAGGTCTTTTCCGCCTCCGGCGCCGAACCGAGGCGGCACACCACCCACTTCCCCGCAAAGGCGAAGCGCGTCATCTACCTGCACATGGTCGGCGGTCCCTCGCAGATGGACCTCTTCGACTACAAGCCGGAGATGCTGAAATGGTTCGACAAGGACCTGCCCGACAGCATCCGGAAGGGCCAGCGCCTCACCACGATGACGAGCGGCCAAGCTCGCTTCCCCATCGCTCCGTCGAAATTCAACTTCGCCCAGCACGGCGAATGCGGCATGTGGATGAACCGCGACCTGCTCCCCCACCTCGGCCAGCGCGCCGACGACATCTGCTGGATGCGCTCGCTCCATACCGAGGCCATCAACCACGAGCCCGCCATCGCCGCGATGCAGACCGGCAACCAGGTCACGGGACGCCCCTGCCTCGGGGCTTGGGCCTCCTACGGGCTCGGCTCGATGAACGAGAACCTGCCCACCTTCGTCGTCCTCGTCGCGACCCCGTCGAACCGCGAGCAGGAGCAGGCCATCTCCGCCCGCCTCTGGTCGAGCGGCTACCTCCCCGGCGAGCACGCCGGCGTCTCCTTCCGCAGCAAGGGCGACCCCATCCTCTTCATCAACAATCCCCCCGGCGTGCCGGGCGACGTGCGCCGCCAGACCATCGAGGGGATCAACTCGATGAACCAGCTCAACTACGAGGCCGTCGGCGATCCCGAGACCAATGTGCGCATCCAGCAATACGAGATGGCCTTCCGCATGCAGGCGAGCGTGCCCGAGCTGACCGACCTCGCCTCCGAGCCCGAGCACACCTTCAAGCTCTACGGCGAAGCCGCGAAAACGCCCGGCACCTTCGCCAACTCCGTCCTCATGGCCCGGCGGCTCGCCGAGCGCGGGGTGCGCTTCACCCAGATCTACCACAACAACTGGGACCACCACTCCAACGTCGCCGGACGCATGCCCGACCAATGCCGCGACGTGGACCAACCCTGCGCCGCCCTCATCCAGGATCTCAAGCAGCGCGGCATGTTCGAGGACACCCTCGTCATCTGGGGCGGCGAATTCGGGCGCACCATCTACACCCAAGGCAACCTGACGAAGGAGAACTACGGTCGCGACCATCATCCCCGCTGCTTCACCATGTGGATGGCGGGCGGTGGCTCGAAAGGAGGCCAGATCTACGGCGAAACCGACGAGTTCAGCTACAACATCGTACGCGATCCGCTGCACATCAGCGAATTCCACGCCACCGTGCTCCAACTCCTCGGCTTCGACCACGAGCGTTTCACCTACAAGCATCAAGGGCTCGACGGACGCCTCACCGGTGTCGAACTAGTGAAGTCGGTCCCGGCCTTGATCGCTTGATCGGTGGACGCCGGGCGCGGGACGGAGCATCTTGGGGCCGGGAATCCGGGACGAAAGAAACCGGTCCCGCCCCCGTATCCTCCCACCCCATGTTCCGCTCCTTCTTCACCGTCGGCACGCTCACCCTCGTCAGCCGCGTCGTCGGCTTCGTCCGCGACAAGCTCATCGCCCTCCACCTCGGCAGCGGCGCGATGGCCGACGTCTGGGTCGCCGCCTTTCAACTACCGAACCTCTTCCGCCGCGTCTTCGGCGAAGGCGCCTTCAACGCCGCCTTCGTCCCCATGTACAGCCGCCGCCTTGAGGAGCAAGGCCCGGCCAAGGCCGACCTCTTCGCCCGGCGCACCCTCTCGACGATGTGCGTCATCCTCGTCTCCTGCTTCGCGCTCTGCTTCGTCTTCATGGAGCCCATCGTGCGGGTCACGAATTTCGGCTTCGCCGCCGACGGGCGTCTCGAACCAGCGGTCAAGGCCTCGCGCATCACCGTGGGCTACCTCGTCTTCATCTGCCTCGTCGCCGGGCTGAGCGGCATCCTCAACAGCCGCAAAGTCTTCGCCGCCCCGGCCATCGCCTACGTGGTGCTGAACCTCGTGTTCGTCGCCGGCCTCGTCCTCGTCGTCCCGAAAACGGGCGAACCCCTCCTCGTCCTCTCCTGGTCCGTCGTCGTCGCGGGGGTGCTGCAGCTCGCCGTCGTCGCGGTCTCCTGCTGGCGTCGCGGCGTCGACCTCCGGCCCATGCTGCCGCATTTCGACGACGACATGAAGCGCCTCGCCCTGCTCATGGGACCGGGGCTCGTCAGCGCCGGGGTGCAGCAGCTCAACCTCCTCGTCGGCGGAGCCGTCGCCTCCCTTCAAGTGGGAGGCAAAACCGGAATCAACTTCGCCGACCGCATCAACCAGCTCCCCCTCGGTCTCATCGGCATGGCCGCGAGCGTCGTGCTGCTGCCCGAGATCACCCGCAGCCTGCGCGGCGGCGACGAAGCCGCAGCGAAGCGCAGTCTTAGCCAAGGGCTTGAGCTTTCCCTCTTCCTCTGCCTGCCCGCCACCGTGGCGATGCTCGTGATTCCGCGCGAGATCATGTACGCGATCTTCGAGGGCGGGAAGTTCGCCGGGGACGCGGCCATCGAGGCCGGCTGGATCCTCGCGGCCTTCGCCACCGGCACGCCGGCCTACATCCTCGCCAAAGTCCTCCAGCCCGGCTACTTCGCGAGGGAGGACACGAAGACCCCGATGCGTTTCACCATCGCCACGGCGGTCGTGAACATGCTCCTCGTCTACCCGCTCTTCCTCTGGCTCGGACCCGTCGGCTGCGCTCTTGCGACCTCGGTGGCGGGCTGGGTGAATGTCCTCCTGCTCTGGTTCGGGCTGCGCGGGGCCGGGTTCATGGGCCTGTCGCCGGGATTCACGGGCCGGGCGCTCCGGCTCCTCCTCGCCGCCACGGTCATGGGCCTCCTCGTCTGGCTCCTCGCCCGCTACGGCCAAGGCATCCTCATGACCGAAGGGCGTTTCACGAAGCGCTTCGGGGCGATGGGGCTGCTCTGCTCCCTCGGATTGGCCGCCTACCTCGCCGCCGTCGTCGGCTTGCGGGTGTATTCGATCAGGGAGTTGAGGAAGCGCTTCCGGCGGACGAAGGCGGGCTAAAGCGATTCAGATTCAACGCGGCGCACAGCTCCGCCGCAGCCACTCCGCATAGTCCTCCTCGGCGATGGCGCCCGCCGCGAGAGCGAGGGTGCGCTCGACCACCTCCTCCTCAGGGGCGAGGAAGGAGAGACCGTTGACTTCGAGGAAGGTGTAGGCCGCCATGAATCCGGTGCGTTTGTTTCCGTCGATGAAAGGATGGTTCTTCACGATGCCGCCCGCCAGCATCCCTGCCAAGACGAAGAGGTCGTCCGTTCCGTAGGCATGGCCTTGCTTTGGGCGGTTCAAAGCCGAATCGAGGAGTCCCTTGTCCCGGATTCCCGACGATCCGCCGAACATTTCCAACATGGCTTCGTGGATCGCGAGCAGGGCCTCCTCGGGAATCCAGACCGGTTCGTCGCTCATTTGGCGAGTTCGCGCAGGGCGTTCCGGTAGCGCTGCATTCCGCGTTCCGCGATCTGCATGATCTCCGCAAAACCCGGCTTGTCGGGATTGATGCGCAGACTGTGTTCCGGCGACCCGGTGAGGTAGAGGGTGTCGCCTTCCTGGACGCGCAGCGTTTGCAGCGCCTCCTTCGGAAGGACGATGCCAAGGGAGTTGCCGATCTTGCGGACTTTCGTGGGAATAGCCATGTGATAACATTCGTGGGAACACCCGCGTCTGTCAAGCCCTGCTCCCATTTCGCGGAATCCGAAACTCGACGGATGCGAACTCCTCGCCCTCTATTCGCCCTTAAGCTGATGAAGCGCCTCCGCCAACTGGCGGCCGAGGACGATGCAACTGGCGGGCTTGATGTGGACGTCCGTGGGCGACTCGTATTCGAGCCCGTCCAGCTTCACGACGGCGAAACGCGGGTCGGCGGCGTCCAGCGCGTCGAGAGCGCGGTTGATCCCCCGGCTGCCTTCGTCGAGATCGCGGATATGGCCCGCCACGATGGGCAGGTCGGCGCCGAGATCCTTGCGGAAGCGTAGGAAGAGGTTGGCGAGGTTCCTCCGGTGTCGTTCGGGATCGATCTTCACGTCGGCTTCGCCTTGATGCCAGAAGAGCCCGTCCACCTTCCACTCGATGCCCAGCGCCTCGACTTGGCGGCGCACCTCGGAGAGGTAGCGGGTGAAGCTGCCGTAGAGACCGTCGTCGTTCGTCTCGCCGTTGGCGGGATCGTCGCCGGGATACCAGTTGATCGCATCGTTCAGACTGGAGCCACAGACGCAGTATTGGATGAAGACGATCTCCTTCTGCGAACGCTCGAGGAGGGCGCTGGCGAGTCCCGCGCCGGAGACGCCCGGATGCAGCCTCTCGATGAAGGTGTAGGTCGGCGCGTCCGGCCGCGTCGCGCATCCCATGCCGAAGTAATGGATCGCCTTGGTTTCCGGCCCCGGGCCGGGGCCGATCGCGCTGAGACGCCAGCCGTTCGACTGGCCGGCGACGATGTAGATGTCCGCCTCCTTCGCGTGGGCGGTGCTGGCGAGGAGGGCGGTGGCGAAGAGGGTGAGGAGGGGTTTCATGTCGTCAAGGTTCCGCTTGGGCCGGTGATCGCAAGATGGATTTCAGGTGTGTCGAAGCGCTTTGCGGTGTGGAGCCTCTCATCTCGTTTCGTATCCCGCAATCGCGCCATTTCCGCATCACCCCCTTGGGCAAATCGTCTTTCCATAGCCCCACCGCTTTGCTATTTTGACACCCATGAGACCGCTTGCCACGATTCTCGCCACTCTGTTCGCCGCCGCGTTGCTGCTTCCAACCGCCGCCTTCGCGCAGGACAACAACAAGCGCGTCCCCTTCGTGCTGGGGCTGAACACCTTCGAGCATTTGCCCCCTCAGGCGCAGTTGCGGGTGGCCGTCGCCGACGCCGTCGGCATGGCGGAGACCCTGGAGTCGCTGGACCCGTCCTTCAAAGTGACCTTGGTGACCGAGACGGGCCGGAAGAAAGCGTGGACCCGCGACGAGGTGTGGGAGTCGCTGGAGAGCTGGATGGAGGAGGCGAAGGGGGCGGAGTGCGCCCTGATCTACGTGGCCTCGCACGGCATCGAGTTCCACGGGCAGAACTACCTGCTCGCGGGGGACACGAGAATCGAGGCGGCGAGCGAGGGCGTCGAGACGATGAAACGCCGCCTCGCCCGCGCCAGCCTGTCGCTGCAGGAGATGATGGACGAGCTGGACGCCACGCAGGCGAACGTGAAGGTGGTGATCCTCGACGCCTGCCGGGACAATCCCTTGCAGACGGTGGACGCCCGCGGCACGCGCTCGGTGCTGGGCAGCCGCGGGGGCTTGGCGGCGGTGTCCGCGCCCGGCGGCACGCTGATCAGCTATTCCGCCGACGCCGGGCAACAGGCGAACGACGGACTCTATACCGATGTGCTAAGGAAGCACATGGCCCAACCCGGCGTAACCCTGCAGGAGGTCTTCGCGGCGACGCGGGAGGAGGTGGTGAGGGAGTCGGCATCGAGGGCGGCGGCAGGGACCGGGGTGCGGCACGAGCCGGCGGAGTACACCAAGCTGAATCTGGCGGGGACGCGGTTTGCCTTCACACGCGGCGCACCCGTGGCGGTGAAGGTGGAGGTGCCGGGCGACAGCGCCGAGATGGAGAAGCTGCGTGCGGAGATGGCTGAGTTGAGGAACGCCCTCGCCGCAGCCGAGGGGAACGCGGCGGAGGTGGGGCGCTTGCAGGGCGAATTGAGAAAGGCGCAGGAGAAGGCGGCGGAGACGTCCCCGGTTCCGGCGGCTCCCGCCACCCCGATGGCGAGGACTGATCCGGCCCTCGCAGCCGCGTTCCCGGCGTCGCGGGGCATGGAGGGATCGCGCGCGGGCGAGGTGCGTGAGTTCGGGGGCATTGAGGTGGTGTGGTGCCCGCCGGGGAAGTTTATGATGGGAAGTCCGGAGAATGAGGAGGGGCGAGAAGACGACGAGGTTCAGCACGAGGTGACGCTGACGCGCGGCTTCTGGCTGGCGAAGACAGAGACGACTCGGGGGCAGTGGGAGAGCGTGATGGGAGAGAACCCGAGTGCGTTCGAGGGGGTTGACCTGCCGGTGGAGGCGGTGAGTTGGGACGACGTGCAGAGTTGGCTGGCGGAGATGAACCGGAGGCACCCGCTGCTGGAGGGATGGAAATGGGATCTGCCAACCGAGGCACAGTGGGAATATGCATGCCGTGCGGGAGCTGATGGGAAGTATGCTTTGGATGGTGATTTGGACGAGATATGTTGGTGGGGGTTGATGTATATTGGCGGAACGAAAGCCGAGAAAGTTGCCACAAAGAAGCCAAACAATTGGGGACTCTATGACATGCACGGAAACGTGAGCGAGTGGTGCCGAGACTGGCATGGGAATTATTCTAGGGGATCGGTGACGGATCCAACTGGCCCAAAGGCGGGGTCGGTCCGCGTTCATCGGGGCGGTTCGTGGGTTACGGGGCACGGATCGTGTCGTTCCGCCGCTCGTGAAGTATGTTCTCCGGAGACCCGTTACCCTATCCCTGGATTTCGAGCTGCCGCAGTTCCGGGCCGGTAGGCTCCCGAGCCGAAGGCGAGCGAGGAGGGAGCGCCCCGCGGGCGGTGGAGGAGTTGAACCGCTTCTTGCGCAGTCACTGCATACTCGTCGCTATCAACTATATGCGAACTTCGGACGCATAGCGTTGGAAGGCACTCCGAGCGTGGTTCGGGGTCGAAGGGATCGGAACGCTCGCGCGTTCCGCTACATGCCCCTCACCCGATCGCATGCTCATTCTCCGCTTCGGCGAACTCCTCGTCCTGCCGCTTCACCGCCTCCTTCGTATAAACCGTCCGGCGCACATCGTCGAACAGCGCATAGACGCAGGGCACCAATAGAAGCGTGTTGAACAAATTGACCAAGCCCCCAAAAGCCAAACTCACCGCCATCGGAATGAGGAACTTCGCCTGAATGCTCGTCTCGGTGATGATCGGCAGCAGCCCGATGAAGCTGGTGATCGAGGTGAGGAAAATCGGCGTGAAGCGTTCCCGCCCGCCCTTGACCACGGCCTCGGCCACGCTGTGGCCTTCGCGGCGGTAGCGGTTCATGAACTCGACGAGAACGAGGCTCTCGTTGATGACGACGCCGGCGAGGGCGATGACGCCGATCATGCTCATGACGCTGAAGTTCATCCCGAACAGGATGTGCCCGGCGACCGCGCCGATCATGCCGAAGGGGATCACCGACATGACGATGATGGGCTGGGTGTAGCTGCGCAGGGGCAGGGCGAGGACCATGTAGATGCCGGCCATGGCGAGGACGAAGCCCTTCAACAGATCGGAGACGCTCTCGCGCTGGTCCTTCTGCTCGCCTTGGAAATCCCACATCACGCTCGGGTGGTCGCGGGTCATGCGGGGGAAGATGTCCGTCTTCATCCATTCGACGACTTCGTTGGCGTTGGCCTCGGGGTTGGCCCGGTCGATGTCGGCGGTGACGTTGATGGAGCGGAAGCGGTTCGCCCGGCGGATCGTGGCGTAGCCGCGGCCCTCCTCGGCGTCGACGACTTCGCTGAAGGGGATCTCCGCCCCGCGCGCGTCGCGCAGGCGCATGTCGGCGAGGTTCTGCAGGCTGCGGCGCTCCTCGCGCGGGTAGCGCACATAGACGCGCACCTCGTCGCGCCCGCGCTGGAGGCGCTGCACCTCCTCGCCGTAGAAGGCCTGCCGCACCTGGCGGGCGACGGTCTCGAGGCGCAGGCCGAGAGATTCGCCGAGCGGGGTGATGGCGAGCTTGGCCTCGCGCTTGCCGTCGAGGTTGCTGTCGGCGATGTCGATGACGCCCTCGTTCTTCGCCAGCTCGGCTTTCACGAAGTTCGCGGCGGCGGCGAGTTCCCCGATGTCGGGTCCGGTCAGTTCGAGGTCGATGGCGTTGCCTCCGGCGGCGGTCTGGAGCATGAAGGAAAGCTCGACGGCGCCGGGAATGGGTCCGACGCGACGACGCCAGTCGGCGATGATGGAGTCGGCGAGGAGATCGGGCCGGTTGCGCGAGTCGGCTCCCTGCAGCTCGACGGTGACTTCGCCGAGGTTCACCCCCCGGCTCGACTCGAAGGAAAGCCCCGGAGTGTAGGGCTGCGAGCCGACGCTGGCGAGGAGGTGCTTGATGATGGGGCGGCCCTGCTCGTCCTGCACCTCGCGCTGGATCGCGAGGGCGGCCTCCTCGATTTTCTTCACCGCGACCTCGGTCGTCTCGACGGGGACGCCGTTGGGCAAAGTGAGCTTGGCGCTGATGAGCTCGGCCTCGACGCGGGGGAAGAACTCGAACTTCACGAGCCGCCCGCTCGCGAGGAGGCCGAGGGTGATCAGCAGGACGGCGGCGAAGGCCGCGACGGTGGCGTGCCGCCAGACGATGAGCCGGTCGAGGAGGGGGCCGTAGAAGTTCTTGATGAAGCGGTCCAGCGTGCCCGCGATGCGCTGCTGGAGCCGGAGGAAGCGGTTCGGGTGGTTCGGATCGACCGGCTTCAGGTGGGTGAGGTGGGCGGGGAGGATGAGGTTCGTCTCGATGAGGGAGACGACGAGCACGGGAATGACGATCCAAGGGATCTGCCGCCAGATGTTCCCGCTCACGCCCTGCACCGCGAGCATGGGCGTGAAGGCGATCATCGTGGTGAAGACGCCGAAGGCGGCCACGCTCATCACCTCCCAAGTGCCGCGCGGCGCGGCGAGGTGGGCGGGCTCGCCGCGTTCGATCCGTTCGTTGATCCGCTCGCCCACGACGATGGCGTCGTCGGTGACGATGCCGAGCACGAGGATGAAGGCGAACAGCGAAATCATGTTGATCGAGATGTCGCCGTAGGGCAGCGCGAGAATGGCCCCGCCGAAGGCGATGGGGATGCCGAGGGCGACGTGGAAGGCGAGCGCCGGACGCAGGAAGAGGGCGAGGGCGAGATAGACGAGGAGGAAGCCCTGGAGTCCGTCGCCGAGGAGGAGCTTGATGCGGCCTTCGAGGAGGACGGATTCGTCGTTCCAGATCTCCATATCGACGCCCTTGGGGACGTGGGCGTGCTTCTCCGCGACGAACTCCCGCACCAGCTTGGCGAGGCGCAGGGTGTCCTCGCCGCCGGTGCGGAAGATGTTCAGGACGATGGCGGGGTGGCCGTCGTAGCGCGAGTGGAGGTCCTCCTCCTTGAAGCCGTCGATGACGGTGGCGAGGTCGGAGACCTTCACGACGCCGCCGTCGGGACGCGTCACCACGGTGATGTCGCCGATCTCCGCGGCCCCGTAGCGGCGGTTCTGCGCGCGGATGAGGATCTCGCCCGCCCCGGTCCGCACCGAGCCTCCGGGCAGGTCGATGGAGGTGGCCCGCACCGCGTCGGCGACTTGGCTGAAGGTGAGTCCGAACTCCTTCAGGGTGTTCTCCGAGACCTCGATGGAGATCTCGTGGTCGCGCACCCCGGCGAGGGTGATCTGGGTGATGCGGGCTTCGCCGAGGAGGAGGTTGGCGAGGTCGCGGCGCAGCTTTTCGAAGGCCGTCTCCGGGGTCTTGCCGGTGAAGGCGAGGAGGTCGTCGCGCACCGCGTCGGCGAGGGCGCGCAGGGTGCGCTCGTCCGTGTCGGCGGTGATGGCGAGGCTCATCACCTGGTTCCGGAGGAGAACGTCGGCGATGATGGGTTTCTCCACGCTCTCGGCGAAGTTCTGGATCGCATCGACGCGGCTTTTGATGTCGTTCAGCACCTTGCGCACGTCCTTGCCCGCCGCGACCTCGACGCTCACGATGCCCATCCCCTCGACGCTGTAGGAGGCGAGCCGCGCGATGCCGTCGAGATCCTGGATCGCCTCCTCGACGGGCACGCAGACGCCCTTCTCGACCTCCTCCGGCGTGGCGTTCGGATAGGCCGTCTGGACGGTGATGAAGTTCGAGGCGATGTCGGGGAAGATCTCCTTCCGCAACCGCATCCATGTGAAGAGGCCGCCCACGATGAGGGCGACCATGAGGAAGTTCGCGGCGACCCGGTTCCGCGCCCAGAAGAAGATGAGGCTTTTCATGGTGCGTCGGGCGGGGCGGCGACGGGGACGCCGTCGCGGGAGACGACTTTCACCTCCATGCCCTCGATCACGGCGGCGAGGGCGGTGACGCAGAGCTGCTCGCCGTCCTCGATCCCGGAGGAGACGAGGACTTCGTCGCGCTCGGTGCGCAGGATCTCGACGGGCCGGGTCGTCACGGTGTGGCCGTCGCCCACGACCATGACGCGGTCGCTCGTGGCGAAGGCGCGGCGCGGCACCCGCACGATGCCGGGGACGATACGTCCGGGCAGTCCGGTCTCGACGAACTGCCCCGGCAGCGGCGCGTCGGGGGAGGCCCCGTCAAGGCGGGCGACGACGACGATGGTGCGGTCGTCGCGGCGGATCTCGCCCTCGGTGCGGTGGAGCGTGGCCCGCCAGGTGCGTCCGCGTCCGCCGGGTTCGCGCAGCTCGATTTCCCGCCCGTCGATTTCGAGGAAGGCGGCGTCCTGCCGGGGCACGGGGAGGCGCACCTCGAAGCGGTCAGTCGCGTAGAATTCGGCGAGCGGCTCGCCCCGTCCGACGCGGCTGCCGAGGTCGGCGAGCTTCGCGCGGACGCGGCCCTCGTAGGGGGCGCGAAGCTTGGTGCGTTCGAGCTCCTTCTCCGCCCGCGCCAAGGCGGCAGTGGCGGCCTCGACACGGGCCTTGGCGGCCTCCAGTTGGGGCAGGCGGCGCACGAGATCGCTCGGCGTCTGGCCGGGGGTGGCGAGGCGGTTCCAGTCGCGTTCGGCTTGGCGGGCGCGCATCTCCTCCTCGGCGAGGGCCAGCTTCGCGTCGGACAGGGTGGACTTGGCTTGGGCGATGGCGGCCTCGTAGTCCGAAGGGTCGATTTCGAGGAGGACGTCGCCTTTCTGGAAAACGCCGCCCGCCTCCAGTTGCGGCGAGACCGCGACGACGAGGCCATCGACCTCCGCCGCGGCCCGCGTCACCGTGACCGGTTCGACCACACCCTGCGCCGCGATGGTCACGGCGAGGTCGCCTTTCCGCGCAGTGATCGTCTCGACCTCCTGAAAGGGCTTCGGCGGATTCGAGGGCAGAGGCGTGCTCCGCAACCCTGCGAGAATGGCAAACATCGCGAAGCCGGCGAGCAGGATCGCTCCGGCGATGGCGAGGCGGAAGGACCGTTTCATCCGAGAAGGGAAGGAGGGACCGCTGATCGGCGCTGATCCACGCTGAAGATTGAGAAAGGTGGGCGTCCGTTCGTGGTGTTCAGCGATCCCCGCAACGAGCAGAGCCGACTCCCGATTCAGGCGTTTGTCAACTTTGGGGAGCTTGAAATCCTCCCGCCTGCCGGACGGGCAGGAAGTTCGGAATCGCTTCGCGGGACCGCTGATTGGCGCTGATCTTCGCTGATTTTTCCAAGCCCAAGAAAAGGATCAGCGGGAATCAGCGAAGATCAGCGGTCGCCGAAGGCCCAAGTTCGGACTTCGAGCTTCCTGCCCGTCCGGCAGGCGGGCGGATTTCAGATTTTTCCAGACACCCGTCGCCGATGCCCCTCCGGGGCGTCCCTACCGCGCTTCACGCCCGACTACCTGCCGTCGACCCGCTTCCTCTCGGCCAGTTTCTTCAGCGCCATCTTCACGGTCCGCTTGTTGTAGTTGAGGTAGGAGCCGCTGATCTTGTCGGAGAATAGCATCAGCGTCTCCGGGTCGAACTTGCCCATCGTTTCGTCCACCCGCTCGGTCCATCCGCCATCCGAATCCATCCGCCCAGCGATTTCGTAGGCCCGGAACTGCCGCAAAGAGTCCAGCAGATCCTGCTCGCTCATCACCTCGCAATAAAGGTGGATGGCCTCGCGATAGGGCGCTTCGAACGCGCTGCCCATGTAGTTCAGCAAGAACGCATAGTCCCCCGTGTAGGAACGGGAGCGTTCCAGAAGGCTTTTCGGTAAGATGGCGTCCGTCTCCTCCAGAAAAGCGCGGCGTTCCTCGGCGGGCAGGTGTGCGCACAGCGCAAACCACAGCAGACGCTCCTCCCGGCGGCTCTTGCCCGCCGGCTTCAGGAATTGGTAGGCCCTCAGCGCCAGTTCGAAATCGACTCGCGCCATCTGTTCCGGATGGGCCAGCAGGCGGCCATCCTTCGTCACGACAATCCCCTGCGACTCCAACCACTCCATGAACGCAGCGGGGTCCGCTGGCAGCGGCTCCGGCTGTCCGGGTTGCAACTCGGGAGCGGCAGGGGCAGTCGATGGCGCGAGGCCGGAATCGTGAGCGGCGGATTCTTCAAGCACCTGTGCCACCGCCTCCGTCCGGTCGCCCGCCTCCTCCCCGCTACTTTGGAATGCCTCTGGGTTCCTCAACCCGGCGACAATTCCATAGACAAAGGCACCGGCCACCACCACGACCGGAATCGCAATCAAGATCAACAGCCCCTTCAACACCACCTTCATGGCCCCGGTAGAGTAGCCGTGCTGGCGAGGGTTTCCACCGGGATGATACGGTGGCTACGGACCCGGCACCATTTCAATCGCCGAAATCCAGTTCGCCGAAAGCGCTGCGGGGGGACGTTCTCAACGAGAGCAACTGGAACCGGGGCTGAGCTTGGGTCGAGATCGTGCGGAACAGGGCTGCGCATTGCTCGTCCGCCGTGAGGTAATGCGTGACCGACGGCATCACGTCGGCTTGGGCGAACATTTTCGTGTCGTTCGGGATGATGGTCCGCTGCGTGATCGCCTGAGGCATTTGCTGTCTTCGGTGAAATGCGACCGCGGCGAATTCGCCCGCCACTTGGGCATGGTCGATGTTGAAGGGGAGCACGCGGAAATAGCGCATCGGCAGATTTTCGATACGGTCGCGCACCGCATACTCCGCCAAGGCGATCGTGGAGACGAATATCGGAAACTGGTTCTCCAGACAATATTGGCTCTCTTTCAGATCCGCAG
>DDTJ01000035.1 GCA_002344525.1 Akkermansiaceae bacterium UBA2367 | reverse complement strand
GGAGGGGGGCGGGGAAGCGGGGAGGGCGGGAGAGTGGTGGAGTTCGGGGGAGATGTCCTCCACGTCCTCCGTAGTTTCCGGCTCGGGAAGCCGCAGGCGGAACTCGGTCCAAGTCGCCCCGTCGGAATCGACCCGGATCGAGCCTCGATGCGCTTCGACGATGCGGAAGCAGATGCTAAGCCCGAGCCCGGTGCCTTCGCCCACCTCCTTCGTGGTGAAGAAGGGGTCGAAAATATGGCGGCGGATCTCCTCGGGGATGCCGGGACCGTTGTCCCTCACCGCGACGAGCACCCCTCCCATGCCGTGGACGGCGACGATGGTGAGGCGGTTGTCGCGCCCGGTCGTGGCCTTAGCCATGGCTTGGACGGCGTTGTGGACGAGGTTGACGAAGACTTGGGCGAGCTGGTTTTTGACCCCCTTCACCATCAGGCTGCCGGGGATGCGGACCTCGACGGAGACCGCATGGTCGGCGAGGCCCTTGCCGAGCATGCGCAGGGCGACGTCGACGGCCTCGCGCAAGGGGAACGCCGCCAGCGTATCGCAGCGTTTGTGCGAAAACTCGCGCAGCTCGCGCACGATCTCCTTCATCCGGTCGATGCTATCCTGGATGTCCTCGACGGCTTCGCGGATGACCTCGTCCTCGGGGATGAGGCGGAGGCGACGGCGCAGCAGGAAAAGGGCTTGGTTCGAGTGGTTCAACGGATTGCCGATCTCGTGGATGACCCCGGCGCTGAGCTGCCCGAGCGAGGCCATCTTGCCCGACTGGATGAGCTGGCTCTCGGCCTCCTCCAGTTCGTCGAGGGTGCGCCGCAACTCGATGGCATTCTGGCGGAAGGCGAGCTTCTTCTGTCGCAGCCGCTCCCGTCCGCGGAACTCCTCCACCCGTATGCGATGGTGGGCGAGACTGCCTGCGACCACGACGGTCCCCGTAGCGACAAGGAAGATGAGGTTGCTGAACAGCACCGCCGCTTCCTCCGCGTTCAGGCCTTCGAGAATGGAGGGGAGGCAGGCGAGGAGATAGAGAATCAGGACGAGCCCCGAGACGGCGAAGGCCTCCTTGTAGGTCCAGTGGAAGAGGAAGCCGATGGCGACGATGCAGAGCGAGAGGCCTGCGTAGTAAGTCGTGGCGGGATCCCGCGTCACGAAAATGGTGATGGCGACGAACAGGGCCGGGATCAGCGGCAGGATGATGGTGAAAAGCTTGAAATGGCGCTTCCCGAAGCGCGAACGCACCACCAAGAGCAGGATCATGGTGAAGGAGGCGCAAGTCCAGCGCAGCGATGTGAAAAGGGCGATGTACTTGGGATAGGCGAAGTGGTCGAGGATGGCGAAGAAGGAGACCATTCCCGCCGTCATCACCGCGAGGAGCTTCAGATTTCGCAGGGTGAACCGGCGGTCCTCGGCCCGCATCAGCTTCCACGCGAAGTCGGACAGACCCGTCGGACGCGGTGAGGAAAAGGAGTTGGGTGTGGCTTTCGAGTTCGAAGGCATCAGTCAAATTACTAAAATTACCATAAAATTAGAATTTTTCTAGTATTTATTGTTCATAATGATTTTTATGAATTCAATTTTACTTACACCACGCCTCCTCCATGCGTGCCGAACGCCGTGGCATTGACGGGATTCCGCTTCCGCAATAGCTTCCCGAAGAGAACGCCCCCTATGTCGGCCACGGTCTACATCCTCCTTTTCCGCGGAGTCGGCGGCGCGACGCAGCTTCCGGTGAAGCCGCTCCGCGAGAAGCTGGCCGACGCGGGCTTCGACCGGGTGGCGACCTGCATCAACAGCGGCAACGCCATCGTCAGGAGCGAGCGGACGCGCAAGGAGGTCGTCGCCGAGGTCACGCGGATCTGCCGGGAGCAGTTCGATTTTGAAAAGGCGATCTTCGCCCCGACTCTGAAGGAGTGGCAGGTTCTCGTAGCCCATAATCCCTTCCCCGAGGGAACCGAGTCCGGCAAATCCCTGCATGCCGCGTGGTTGGAGAAGGTTCCCGATCAGGAGAGGGTCTCGCACCTTCAGGAGATCGCCGCCTCGGGCCGGGAGGAGCGCTTCGCCGTCGTCGGTTGTGTCGCCTACCTGCACACGCCGCACGGCTTCGGCCTGTCGAAGCTCGCTGGGAAATTCGACAAGGTCATCGGCGTCGCCAACACCGCGCGGAATTGGAACACGGTTCGGAAGCTAGCGGAACTCGCGGAGGCTGCGGCGAGGGGATAGGGGATCGCTTCGAGGAAGGCTACCGCGCCAGCAGGAAGGCGATCAAATCGGCCATGCTTTCGGGCGGGATGATCGCCTCGAGGCCGTCCGGCATTAGGGAGAGGCCGGAGCCGGTGATCGTCGCGATGTCGCGGCGCAGGAGGGTCTCGGCGACGCCGTCGGGACGCTTGAGGGTAAGGCTGGCGTCGCTCTCCTCGGCGATCATGCCGAAGATGGAGCGACCATTCCGCGTCTCGACGGTGTAGGCGAGGAAGTTGGACGAGACTTCGCGGTTCGGGTCGAGGGTGTTGATGAGAATCTGCTCAGGGCTCCAGGCGCGGATGTTGGCGAGGTTCGGCCCCAAATCCTGCGTGCCGACATCCCCGGCGCGATGGCAGGCGATGCAGGCGGCTTCGAAGACTTGCTTCCCTTTTACAGGATCGCCTTGTTGCTCCAGCGCGGGCTTGTATCTCTCGATGACCTCCTGCCGGGGACCGGGCGCGGAGGCGCTGAAGAATTTCGCGGCCAGCTCCTTCACCTTCGGATCGGGATGGAGTCCGAGCAGACGGCGCTGGGCGAAGGGGATCTGGCTCGCGGGGATGAGACCGCTTTCGACCGCCTCCATCAGGGGCAGGGCGCGGGCGCGAACCCCGGTCATGGCGGCGATGACTTCGCCTCGGACAGCGGGTGTCTGCGTGCTCCAGCGGGCGAGCAGCAGGGGCACGGTCTCGGGCGCGGTGAAGCCGCCGAGGGTCTGGATGGCGGCGAGCTGGATGTCCTGCGGCTGGGCAGGGTCGAGGAGGTCGGCGAGGACGGCCTGCGCCGAAGCGAAATCGTCGAAGGCGAGGAGGCGGATGGCGTCGCGTCGCGCCTCCACTGTTTGCACGGAATCGGCGGCGGTTTTGGCGGCTTGGGCGAGGAGTTGCTCCACGACCTGAGCGGCGTCTCCGGTGAATCCGGCGCGGCGCAGGCTTTTCCCGGTGCGTTTCAAGCCATCGCCGATGCCGGCGGCGACTTCACGCAGGGCGGGGTTGCCGGGATCCTTGCCGCTGGCGGCGGCGAGGGCACCCTGCATCTCGGGAGTCTGCCCACGTGCGCCGAGGAGGCGGGCCAGTTCGCGGAGGAGGTCGGTGGAGGCGGAGGCCTCGTCGGCGAGCAGGCGGGCGAGCAGTTGGTCACTCGTTTCGGCCACGGAGCTGAGCACGGCAACGCGAATCCACGGATCGGCGGCGTCGCGTTTCGCGATGGCGGCCAAGGCGTCGAGGGTGCGAGGATCGTCGGACTCGCCGAGGGTGAAGGCGGTCTGGAAGCGGACGCGGGCGTCGTCGTCCTGCGCGAGCGGCAGCAGGGCTTCGAGGAGGGCGGGGTCTTGCAGGCGGGACTCGGCGAGTTTGACGCTGTGCTCGCGCACTCCGGCGGCGGGGTCGCGCGTCCCGGCGAGCAGGTCGTCGGGGGTGAGCGCTCCGAGTCCTTCGAGGGTCCAGAGGGCGTGCAGCCGAGCTTGGGGAAAATCGCTTTTTTTCACCAGATTCCGCAGCGCGGGGACGACGCTGGCATCCTGACGTTCGAACAACAGGCGCTGGGCGGTCTCCCGCCACCACGCATCGGGATGCTCCAGAGTGGCGACGAGTTCCGCGCCGCCGGCTTCGCCGAGACGGGGTGCCTTGCCGGGTTTGAAATTCGGCGGGGTGAGCCGCCAGATGCGGCCCATGTCGCGTCCGGCTTCGAGATCGACGGCGGCGTGGATGTCCTCGGGGATGCTCCAAGGATGCTCGATGTTTTCGCGGTACATGTCGAGGACGTGCAGGGTGCCGTCGGGCGCGTTGCAGAAGTTCACGGGACGGAACCAGTTGTCGGTGGAGGCGACCAGCTCGGCCCCCTCGTCGACGCGCTCGGCCTTGAAGGTGACGCCGTCGGGGGTGAGCCGGAGGCGGTAGAAGAGGTTGCCGGCGCATTCGGCGACGAGGACTAGGTCGCGCCAGCCCTCGGGATAGGCGCTGCCCCGGTAGCGGGTGATGCCGCTGGCGGAGGTGACCACGCCTGCGCCGACGAGTTCGCTGCGCGGCATGTTGATGTCGCGTTCGCCCGCCCAGCGCTCCGCCCGGACGACCCGCCAAGGCTCCGGCGGCGAGATGGGGTGGACGGGCAGTTGGTCGCCCGACTCGGCCATGTCGTGGATGGGGCTGGGCGCGGCGAGCGAGCGGTTGCGGGCGAGGTAGTGGCCGGGCAGGACGATGTGCTGGGCGGGATTGCGGATGTTGCAGAGGAAGCGGTTGCCCCAGTCGTCGAAGGAGCCGCCGAAGCGGGCCCCGCCGGACACGAGCTCGAACTCGCGCGTCACGGGATCGATGCGGTAGTCCGCCCGCGCCATCGCGACGGGCGGCGCGTCCGCTTGGTCGCCGGGCCGGATGCTGCCCCCGTTGCTGCCGCCCGCTCCGTGGAGGCGGTTGTCGAGGCCCCAGACGAGGTTGTTCATCACCGCCTGCACGTTGAGCTTGCGGAAGCCGGTGAGGACTTTCTCGCGCACATCGGCCTTGCCGTCGCCGTCGGTGTCCTTGAAATACCAGATGTCGGGCGTCGCGGCGACGAAGACGCCGCCTTTCCAGCAGGCCACACCCGTGGGCCATGAGAGGTCTTCGGCAAAGAGGGTTGCCTTGTCGAAGACACCGTCTCCATCCGTGTCTTCGAGCAGGCGGATGCGTCCGATGGGCTGGTCGGTGGGGTTTTCCTGATTCGGTTTGTGGTTTGCCTTGTCGGTGTAGGGGTAGTCGCGCATCTCGCAGACGTAGGCGCGGCCATTCTCGTCGTAGGCCATGGCGACGGGGCTGGCCACGAGCGGCTCGGCGGCGAGGAGGTCCATGCGGAAGCCGTCGAGGACACGGAATTTCGCGGCGGCTTCCTCCGGCGGCGTGGGCGGGACGACCGGGAGCTTGCCGGTGACGGCGTCCCGCTCGGGGGTGGACATGGTTTTCTCCTGTGCCGGCAAGGCGGTGGCGAGGAGGAGGCAGGAGAGGGGGATGGCCTTCTTTATTTGCGGCCATTCGCGTTTCATTCGCGGTGATTCGCGTTCCTGATTTTTTGACGCGAATGGCCGCGAATGGCCGCAAATTTGCGCGAATCTCGAAAGGTGGAAGGCTCTTTTCATCTCTTTGATTTCACGCCAACAACGCCCTGGCATTGCCAAAACGCACGGCCCGCGAAGCCGCCTCGTCTAGAACGGACTCCCGTAGCTTGAGCTTCGCCGATTCGAAATAGAAGAAGGGCGCATGGGAGCCGAAGCAAACCCGCCCATTCGGAATCTGCGCGAGCAGGTTGGAGAGGCCTTCCATGCCCTCCAGCGTGGCGATCTCGTAGGCGATGCCTTTTGCGGCGAGCGACTGCACCGGCAGGCCGCGCAGGGTGCGGAAGGCGTTGAGCAACTGCACTCGCAGCTTGGGATGGGGCTTCATCAGGTCCGGCAAGGGCGCGGGATCGACGGGCGGGACGTTCACGAGGGGATGGAGGGTGCGCTCGTCCTCCATGATGAGGGCGATCTGCACGAGCAGGCCGTGTCGGGCGGCGAGTTCGAAGAGACGGGCGGCGGGCGGATCGGCGAGGGTGTAGCCGTGGTAGTTCGGGTGCAGGCGGATGGCGTGCATCCCGTGGACTTCGGTGCAGCGGCGCAGTTCCTCCTCCCAGCCGGGCAGCTTGGGATTCACCGCGCCGACGGGCCGCAGCAGGCCCTTGCCGTGGCGGACGCATTCCTCGACGAGGCGGTGGTTCACGGCGGGGATGTCCTTGTGGAGGAGGGCGTCGAAGCTGCCCGTCCAAGCCTCGGTCACGCTGCCTTCGCGGAGTTTCGCGACGAGGGCGGGCGTTTCGTCGAGGACGGTGCGGCGGAAGGGCCAGCGTCCGAGGGAGACGTTGGTGTCGATCAGGTCCGAGGGGGCGTCGGAGGCGGAGAGCGGGCGCAGCGCCGCTGCGGCGGCGAGGGTTGCGGCGGCTCGGGTGAATTGGCGGCGGGAGAGGGTAGCGGGGGAATCGGAATCGCTCATGCCTGAATGCCCTTGTCAGTGAGAATGGGAAGGAGAAGCTGCCGCAGATTCTCGCAGAGGATGAGCTGCTTGGCCTCTTCGGGAATGGCCGCGCCGAAGACCTTGGCGAGCTGCGAGGCGAAGCTGCGACCGGCGGCGTCGCTGCCGTAGATCACCCGCTCCGCGCCCAGTTCGCGCACGGCCATCTCGGTGAAGCCCGCGACGGGATCGCTGCCCGCGAGTTCGACCCGCACGTTGGGCAAATGGCGCACCGCTTGCAGGCCCAGCTCCCAATCGCCGCCGCTGTGGCCGCAGATGAGCGGCACGTCGGGATGGCGGGCGGCGAGTTCAGCGAAGTCGTCGGGAGTGGATTCGCCGGGCTTGTTGCCGCTCAGGTTGAACCAGGTGTGCTGGAAGACCACGGCCTTCAACTCGGCGGCCCGGCGGATGATGGGGTCGAGTTCTGGCGCGTTGCAGCGACCCGCGACCCATAGCTTGACGCCGACCATCGGCCCCTGCGCCACGCAGCGCTCCAGTTCGGCGAGGGAGGCCTCGACGTGCTTCGGGCTGAGATAGACGAAGCCGAAAAAGCGGTCCGGGTATTTCGCGAGGACGCGCAGGATCTCGTCGTTCTGCTGGCGGAACTGCTCCGGCGTAGGATCGAGCGCCCAGCGCATGCCCATGTAGACGCAGAGGCGCTCGATGCCCATGCGGTCGGCCACGGCGAGGAGGTGCCCGGCGCGTTCCTCGGGCGTGGCCTCCGGCAGGGAAGGCCCGGCAAGGTGGCAATGGAGGTCCCAGATGCGCATAAGGGGCGGCGGAGCCGCCGTAAAAGGTGAAAGGTGGAAAGGAGCGGGACTTTTCAAGTCCCGTTATTGTTGGCGGGGACTTGAAAAGTCCCCTTTCGGACGCTTCGATTCTTTGCTTCTCTACTTCGTTGCTTCTTCTATTCTGGCTCCTCGGTGCGGGGGACGGGTGTCTTGACGGAAGCGGAAGACCACGCCGTCGCCCAGCAGATCGGCGCTGGTCGCGGTGGGGCACCAGTGCCGTTCGATATGGGCGATGACGAGGTCGTTTCCTTCGAAATGGCTGACGAAGGGCTCCTCGGCGGGATTGTACATCGAATCGGTCATGTCGCGCATCAGCGTGACGTTCAGGCCTTGGCGCACGAGCTGCCGGATGCCGAAGGGCCGGTCGAGCACGCACATGTTGGTGTGGACGCCGAGAAGGATGACATTTTCGATCCCCCGCTGCCTCATCAGGTAGAAGGCCTCCGCCGAATCGGTGACGGCGTCCCCTTCGGCGATCTCCAGAGCCTCGATCTGCCGGCTGTAGAAGCGGACCTGCTCGCGGAGTTCGCCAGTGTCGTCGCAGGGCTGTTCGATCTTCACCGGCAAAGGAGGCTCGCGGCCTTCGTCGAGGTGGCACCAGCTCTCCAGAGGCACCGCCGTCTCCACCGGGGGCGCCTGCTTCGCCAGCTCGCGCTGGGGCGTGCCCTCGTAGCGGTCCATGCAGCCGCTGGGACAGTGGATGATGAGCGCTCCACGGGCGCGGGCGGCGCGGAGCACCTCGTTCATCCTCGGCGCCATCTCCGCCACGCGGCGGGCGGCGTTCCGGCAGTAGTGGTCGTCCCACATGTCGTAGACGATCAGCGCGGTCCGGGACGCAGCCCAAGTGCCGGACTGCACGAGGGACTGGTAGCGGCCCGAGCCGGGAGCCGTCTCGCTCTGGCGGCGGAATTCGAAGGTGAGATCTTCCCCACCGCGAGCGACGCCCGAGGCCATCGACAGCAGAGCTGCGGCGAAGGCCAAGGACCGAAGGCGAAGGAAAGGCGGCGGGTTCATTCTAACTCTGCATGGTTAAACCTTGATTTGGACCACGAATTACACGAATCACACGAATAGAGATCAAGAAAATTCGTGCCCATTGGTGCCCATTCGTGGTCCAAATCTCAATTTAACGAAGTAGGCCTACTTCCTCACCGTTTCTTCAAAAACGCGATCAAATCCGCCATCTCCTCCTTCGTGATGGCCGCTTCGAGGCCGGGAGGCATGAGGGAGAGGCCGCTGGAGGTGAGGGACTTCACTTCGGCGCGGGGGACGGTCATGGTCACGCCGCCGGGGACGCGGAGGGTGATGGCGGCGGCGTCCTCGCCGTGGACGAGGCCGGGGAGGATGCGGCCGTCGGTGGTTTCGAGGCTCTGCGAGACCCAGCGCTCCTCGACGGCTCGGTTGGGATCGAGGATGTCGGTGAGGAGAGCCTCGGCGGGTTTGATCTTCACGTCGTCGAGTGGAGGACCGACCTCGGCGCCGATGCCGCCGATTTTGTGGCAGGTGGCGCAAGCGGCTTTCTGGAAGACGAGGGCGCCTTTCTCCGGGTCGCCTTGATGCTTTGTCAGGGTCTCGCGGTAGGAGGAGATGAGGGCGGCGCGGTCGGCGTCGGCTTGGCCGAAGAGCTCCACGGCGAGGGCTTTGATTTCCTCGTTGGTGGAGCGTCCGTAGCTCCAGCGGGTCATGGCGGGCATGAGGCCGGGGCTGATCTCGCCGGCTTTCATCTTCTTCATCAGGGCGAGGCCGGTGTTAGGGTTTCCGGTGATGAGTTCGAGGGCCTCGGTCCGCGCGGCGGGGGTGAGGGTGTTCCAGCGCTCGAAGAAGAACTCGGCGACGTCCTCGCGCTTGTCGCGCGAAAGGATGCGGCAGGCGGCGGTCTGGATGGCGGGCGGCTCGGCGAGGGTGATGAGGGAGGCGACGACCTCCTTCTTCTCCGCCAAGGAACGCTGCGCGACGAGGGCGAGGGCGGCGACACGGGCCTCCTCGCTGGCCTCGCGGTTCAGCGCGATGACGGTGGCGTTTTCGAGGAGGGATTCGAGCCGGGCGGTGCCGTCGCCGAGTTCGGGGAGCTTCGCGGCGATGAGGGCGGCGAGGGTTCGTTGCTTCAGCGGGCTGCGGGCGAGGCCCTCGGAGAGGCCGGTGACGAGGGCGAAATGCCGCGCTCCGGGTTCGCCGTCGAGGCGGGAGAGGACTTGGGAGATCTCGCCGAGTTCGCCGCGGGCGGCGACGAGCCGGGCGAAGTCGGTCAGGACGGGGCCGGTCTCGGCGGCGGGCTTCGCGACAAAGGCCGCGTCGTCGAGGAGGGCGAGGAGCATCTCAAGGGAGAGTCCGGGGGCCGAGGAGAAGATGGCCTTGCGCAACCAAGCGTCCGAGGGAGCGGCGGCGACGTGCTTGGCGAGGGCGGGCGCGGAGAAGGCGAGTTCGGGATTCAGGGCGATGGCGAGGAAGCGGAAGCGGGGTGTGTCCTTCTCCAAGGCAGCGGTGATTGCGTCGCCGAGTTCCTTCGCCAGCCCGGTTTCATGGGCGGCGATGAGAGCGTTTTCGAGCAGGCCGGATTCGTTCGAGCCGACGAGGATGGGGCGGAGATGCTCCGACTTCAATGCTTCGAATCCCGCGAGGGTCCAGAGGGCGTGGGCGGCGGTCTTCGGATGTTCGGAGGCGACGAGCTTCTCCAAAAGAGGAATGGCGGCGGAGTCGCGCTTTTCGACGAGGAGCCGCTGCGCCTCGGTGCGGGTCCAGCCGTTGCCGCTCTCCAGCAGGGCCACGAGCTTCGCGGTGTCGCCGGAGGGGAGGGGAGCGGGAGGGGCGACCTTCGCGCCCTTGGGCACGACGCGCCAGATGCGGCCTTGGTCGAGGCCGGCCCGCATGTAGTGGCTCTTCACGAAGTCCTCGGGGAAGAAGCGGGCGTGGTCGATGAAGCGGCGATACATGTCGACGACATAGAGGGCGCCGTCGGGACCGGTGCGGACCTGCACGGGGCGGGTCCATTCGTCGCCGGAGACGAGGAAGTCGCGCCCTTTCCCGACGCGCTCGGCGGTGAAGCTGGAGCCGTTCGGGACGAGACGGTTGCGCGTCACGAGCTGCGCGGTGGGGTCGCAGACGAAGACCTCGCCGGCGAGGTCGGGCATGAGGTCGCCACGGTAGATGCCGAGACCGCAGGCGGCGGTGTGGGTGCCGGCGTGGGCGGAGGCGGTGGTGTGGCTGAGGGCGAGGGGATAGACCGGTGCGCCGGGCGCTTGGATGTCCTCCTGTCCCGTGGTGATCCCGGCGAGGGGATTTCGCTTCACCGCCTCGAGCGGCATCACCGAGAAGATGACGGGGTTGCGGTTGGTGTTGTAGAAATGCCTGTTGTAGTCGTCGAGGGAGCCGCCGAACTGCCCGGTGCCGGTGATGGGCTCGATCGCGCCGCTGCGGGGATCGTAGCGCAGGTTCAGCTTGTTGATTTCGAGGGTTTTGTCAGGCTGCTCGCCGGGGTAGATCTGCTTGCCGTCGAGTCCGTTGCTGAGCCAGACTCGGTTGTCGAGGCCGTAGCGGGGGCTGGAGACCTGGAGCTGGTTGTGGCCAGGTTCGTTCAGGGTGAAGAGGGTTTTCCTCACGTCGGCGATGTCGTCGTTGTCGGTGTCTTCGAGGAAGAGGATTGCGGTGCGGGTCGTTACGAGGAGGCCGCCCTGCATCGGCAGCAGCCCTTGGACGTGGTCGAGGTCCGTTGCCCAAGTCGTGGCCTTGTCCATCACGCCGTCGCCGTCGTTGTCGGTGAGGAGGCGGATGCGGGAAAGATACGGGCCATCGTCGCCGACCGGCAGGGGATAGTCGCCCATTTCCGCGACGAAGAGACGGCCTTTCTCGTCCCACGCGACATCGACGGGATCGCCGATGAGCGGTTCGCTCGCGACGAGCTGGATCTCGTAGTCGCCATCGACCTCCCAGAGCTTCGCGCTCTCCTGCGGGCTGAGGGGGAAGCGGCGCGGAGGAATGCTGTCGCCGGAGACGTCGTAGCCCATGTCGGTGGAGCGCTCCTCGACGGCCCATTTCTCGGTGAAGGCGCCGAGGGGATGCAGTTCGAAGCGCCGGATGAGGCAGGCGGCGAATTCGCTTTGCAGACCGATGAAGCCGGAGGTCGGGTGGCAGTCGGTGACCTCGTTGACGAGTTCGCCGTTGAGGAACAGGCGGATGGTGTCGCCTTGGCAGATGGCTTCGAGGCGGTTCCACTCGCCGACGGGGTTCTCGATCTCCTTAGCCCCCCGGTAGCCCTTCACGTCGGCCCAGTCGGGGTCGCGGTCGCGCCAGTTGATCCGGGTCATGGTCTTGCCCTCGGGAGGGAAGGTCTCCTTCGGCGCGCCCTTCGTCCAGACCGGCTCGCCGTCGCGGTCGCGCTGCACTTCGGCGGTGACCTTGGTGGGGGCGATGGTGCCGTCCTCGGCCTTGGCCGCGAGGACGAGGATGTCGCCGCTGCCGCCCTCGATGAGCTGGGCCTCGATGCTGCTCATCCAAGTGATGCCATAGGCTCCGTCGGGTCCGAAGGAGTGGAGGAGCAGGCCGCAGTCGCGGGCGCGGTCGGCGCGGGAGCCGTGGGTGCGCTCGCCCCACTGGTAGTCGAGGACGAGGTGGTAGTCGCGGTAGGCCTGCTTCGTGCGGATGTAGCCCATGCCCTCGCCGCCAACACGCAGGATTTTATCCTCGCCGATGGCCCAGATCTTCTTCGGATCGTCCGAGAGCGAGATCTTCGGGTTGAGATTGACGACGAAATCCTTCCACTCGGGATCGGCGAGAAGATCGACGACGCCCGTGGGCGCGATCACCTTGGGCGCTTCCTCGGCGCGGAGGTCGTTGAGGCTGAGGCAAAAAGCGAGGCAAAGGAGAATGCTGGGTCTGACCATGATCCCGGCAGTCTAGCAAGCCAGGCGAAGAAGGAAAGAGGACAACTGGCCGCTATCGCGGGAGATGAGGAATGGGTCACGGGTCACGAGACATGGGTCGACGAGGCACGGGTCCGCCACTCGTGACCCATGACTCTTGACCTATTCACCCGTCAGTTCACATCCGTGAACACCGCTTGCACGTCCTCGTCGTCTTCGAGCTTGTCTAGGAGCGTTTCGATCTCGTTCATCTGCTCCTCGGTGAAGTCCTTCGGGCTGGTGGGGATGCGCTCTAGTCCGGCTTTCTTGATCTCGATGCCAAGCCCCTCGATCCCGGCGGTGATCTTGCCGAAGTCGGTGAAGTCCGCGTAGGCGTAGGCCGTGCCCTCGTTCACTTCGAGTTCCTCCAGCCCGGCGTCGATGAGGGCCAGTTCGACCTCCTCGACGTCCATTCCCGGCGGCACGTCGAATTGCACGACGGCCTTGCGCTTGAAGAGGAACTCCAGCGAGCCGCTCGGCAGGATCTGGCCTCCGGCCTTGTTGAAGTAGGTCTTGATGTTCGCGACGGAGCGGTTCGAGTTGTCCGTGGCGCATTCGATGAAGATCATGACGCCGTGGGGGCCTTTGCCCTCGTAGTTGATCTCCTTGATGTCGGCGGCGTCCTTGCCCGAGGCGCGCTTGATCGCGTTCTCGACGTTGTCCTTGGGCATGTTCGCCGCTTTGGCCTGCTGGATGGCGAGGCGCAGCTTGGCGTTGTTCGCGGGGTCGGGGCCAGCCTCCTTCGCGGCCATCGTGATGGCTTTGGAGATCTTAGGAAAGGTCTTGGACATTTTGTCCCATCGCGCCTCCTTCGAGGCCCGCCGATATTCGAATGCTCTACCCATAACGCGGAGACTCTTGCAACGGATCGGGGCGATGCGCAAGGCGGATTGCGTGGGGTGGCCTGCGGAAGGGATTGCCTACGGAAGACGCGGAAGACACGGGAAATTCTCTTTCCCGGTGAAGCCCTTCCGTGTTTTCCGAGTGTTCCGTAGGCCCCCCAACCCTCTTCACTCGCCGACCTGACCCTCTTTCCTCAAGGCCTCCGCCGCGACCACGATGGGAAAGCCGTCTCGCACCGGGTAGGCCCGCGATCCGTCGGTGGTGACGAGGGCTCCCTCGAAAGGCTCGTCGGCAGTCCACTCCTTCAGTTCTTCGGGCGAGGCCACGCGCAAGGGCTGCCGGGTCTCGGGGCAGACCAGTATCGCGAGGGTTTCGTCGGATACGGAAAGTTTCATCGTTTTCAGTAGAGCGGCACGGTCGGATCGATCTCGCGCGACCAGGCGTTGATTCCGCCTTGGACGTGGCAAGCGTTCGTAAATCCGGCGCCGAGGAGAATTTGCAGAGCCTTCGCGCTGCGCCCGCCCGCCTTGCAGTGGACGATGGTCTCGGCGGCGGGATCGAGTTCCCCGAGCCGCGTGGGCAGTTCGCCGAGGGGGATCAGGACCGACCCGGGCAAGCGCGCGACCTCGAACTCGGCGGGTTCGCGCACGTCGAGGAGGGCGAAGGGAGTGGCGTCGTCGATACGGGATTTCAGTTGATGCACGTCGATTTCGGGGAGGGTGGGAGGATTCATGTCGCAGGAGAATGCAATGTCTTGGAGTTCCGTCAGGGTGGGGGAGTCGCCGCAGAGGACGCAGCGAGGGTCGCGGCGCAACTTGATCTCGCGGAAGCGAAAGGCCAGCGCGTCGAAATGGACGAGACGGCCCACGAGCGACTCGCCGATGCCGAGGAGCAGCTTCACCGCCTCGTTCGCCTGCATCGCCCCGACGATGCCAGGGAGGATGCCCAGCACGCCGCCCTCCGCGCAGCTCGGGACGAGGCCGGGCGCGGGCGGCTCGGGGAAGAGGCAGCGGTAGCAGGGGCCGCCGAGATGAGGGGCGAAGATCGAGACCTGCCCCTCGAAGCGGAAGATCGATCCGTGGACGTTCGGCTTCTTCGTCAGCACAGCGAGGTCGTTGGAGAGGTAGCGAGTCGGGAAATTGTCCGTGCCGTCCACGATGAGGTCGTAGGGTTCCGCGATGGCGGCGGCGTTCGCGGCGGTGAGGCGCGTCTCGTAGGTCGTGACGCGGACCTCGGGATTGATCTCGGCGAGGCGGTCGCGCGCCGACTCCGTCTTGGGGCGTCCGACATCCCCGGTGCCGTGGAGGAGCTGGCGCTGCAAGTTCGAGAAATCGACCCGGTCGAAATCGACGATCCCGATCTCGCCGACCCCGGCGGCGGCGAGGTGCATCGTCACGGGAGATCCCAGCCCGCCAGCTCCGACGCAGAGCACGCGCGACGCCTTCAGCCTCCGCTGCCCTTCCATCCCCACCTCCGGCAGGGTGAGGTGGCGGGCGTAGCGCGAGCGCTCGGCCTCGGAAAACGCGATGCCGTCTGTACGCGAGGCGGAGGCGAGGGAATCCATTCGACAAGTCAGGGCAAGCAGGGGAGGGTCGGGGAGAAAATTAGACGGATACTTAGCGGCGCATCGCTCTACTGGCAAACCAACAAACCTGCTTTCGCCCCGAGGGTTCCCTCCCGCCGGGGCCATCCGTCCCTCCCCATCCCTGCCAATGAAATCCATCGTCAAATTCCCAGCCTTCCTTGCCGCCGGCGCTTTGCTGGCCTCGGCGCACACTCTCCGTGCCGACGAGATCAAATACGCCGATCTTGAGCAGAAGATCACCATCGACAAGACGCCCATCGCCTCCGAGGGAGGCGTCGTCGTCAGCTACGCCCCCGCCCTTGCCAAGGTGATGCCGGCGGTGGTCAGGATCGCCTCTTCCAAGACGGTCGCGGCCCCCGAGCGCAACCAGCAGCAGGAGGAGCTTTTCCGCCGCATGTTTCCCGACATCCCCGAGGAGTTTTTCGAGCGCCGCGGGCAAGGCCCCGACAACAACCGCGAGCAAGGGGTCGGGTCGGGCGTGATCATCTCCGCCGACGGCTACATCCTGACGAACAACCACGTCGTCGGAGGAGCCGACGAGATCAAGGTGACCCTGCCCTCGGAGAAGAAGAAGGAATACGTGGCCACCGTCGTCGGGGCCGATCCGCAGACCGATGTCGCCCTCATCAAGATCGACGCGAAGGACCTGCCCCACGTCGCCATCGGCGACAGCTCGGCCCTGAAGGTCGGCGACATCGCCCTCGCCGTCGGCAACCCGCACGAACTCGACCAGACCGCGACCATCGGCATCATCAGCGCGGTGGGCCGCACCGGCAGGAATATCGTCGATTACGAGAATTTCATCCAGACCGACGCGGCTATCAACCGGGGCAACTCCGGCGGTGCCCTCGTCGATGCGAACGGGCGCCTCATCGGCATCCCCACCGCGATCCAGACCGGGTTCTCCGGCGGTAACATCGGGATCGGCTTCGCCATCCCCTCGAACATGGCCCTCAACATCGTGCAGCGCCTCCTCGACGGCGGCGGCGTGGTGAAGCGCGGCGCCATCGGCGTGCTGCTCCGCGACCTCGACCCGAATATGGCGAAGGCCCTCGGGCGCGACGACCGCCGCGGCGTGCTCATCGCCGAAGTCGGCGACAAAACCCCGGCCGCGGAAGCCGGGCTGAAAGCCGGGGACATCATCGTCGGCTACGCCGGCAAGCCGGCCGAGAGCGTGCAGCAGCTCCGCCTCGACATCAGCAACACCGCCCCTGGTTCTGAAGTGCCCTTCGAGATCGACCGAAAAGGCGAGAGGAAAGAGGTGGCCGTGAAGCTCGGCGACCTCGACGCCATCAAAGTCGGCGCGACCACCCCCTCCGGTCCCGGCAAGTCGGCCCCGCAGAACGAGGATCTGGTCGATGGCGTGGTCGTCGACGACCTCAACGAGGACCTTCGCTCCAGCATGCAGCTCGACGAGGCCATCACCGGGGTGCTCGTGAAAAGCGTGCAGGACGATTCCGCCGCCGCCGAGGCCGGGCTGTTCCCTGGCATGGTCATCACCCAGATCGACCAGACCGACGTCTCCAGCGTCGCGGAGGCGCGGAAGATCGTGGAGTCCTTCGACGGCGACGTGCTCCTCGTGCAGGTCTACGCGTCGGGTCGGCGCGACATCCTCGCGATCCCCTTGAAGGAGTGATTCAGTGGAGAGTGAATCGATGGGAGTTGAGAGAAAAGAAGCCGATCTTTCGGCCCAAGTCGTCTGCTTGGCCCTCTCGACTCTCAACCCTCAACTCTCAACCAAACCCGGCATCACCCGCCTCGACCAGGCCTCCGTCGCGACCCACGGCTGGCAGGTCCGCTTGCGATGGAAAGGCGTCCGTTTCGGGCGCTTTTTCTCCGATTCCGCCTGGGGAGGCCGCGAGGCCGCCCTGTTGTGCGCCGAGCGCTACCGCGACCGTCTTCTGGCCGGGCTGGAGCGTCGCGGTTCCGGCTCTTCGGCTTCGAGCCGCTCCCACACCGCCCCGGCGCCACGCAACCGCTCCGGCGTCGTCGGAGTCGCTCGCATCGTCCAGCGCAGCGGCGCGGGTGTGGAATATCATTTTTGGCAGGCCAGTTGGACTTCACCGGAAGGAAGGAGGGAGATGGTGCGTTTCTCCGTGCTGAAATACGGGGAGGAGGAGGCGTGGCAGCTCGCGTGCGAGGCGAGGCGGCGGGCGATGCTCGGGGAGTAGGGGACGAAGAGGGATGGGCCATGCGCGTCATTTGGCGTTGAAGTTGACGCGGCCTTGTCTATATTTAGCCCGATTTTGTCACTCTCAATATCTGTCACCATGCGCAAAACCATCCTCCTCGCCGCCGTTTGCGGCCTGTTTCTCCCTCTCCTGAAGGTCTCCGCCCAGGACAAGATCGATTTCGGGAAGCAGATCTATCCCTTTATCAAGTCGGGCTGCGTCCAGTGCCATCGCCCCGAGCACGAGAACCCCGAGCGCCCCGGTCGCAAGATCAAGCCGAAGGGGGGCTACGTCATGACCAATGCCGAATCCCTCCTCGCCGCCGCGACTGAGGACGGCGTGAAATTCATCGCTCCCGGCAAGCCCGACGACAGCCGCATCCTCCAAGTCGTGAAACTGCCTTTGGAGGACGACCACCACTACCCGCCGGAGGGCAAGGCCCCGCAGTGGACCGATGCCGAGAAGGAGCTTTTCGCCAAGTGGGTCGCCGAAGGCGCCAACTTCGGTGAGTGGAAGGAAGATCCCGATCCGTTGACCCTGCCCACATGGGACGGCAAGGAGAAGGAGCCCGGTACGACCGAGACCGCGCCCTGAGCGTGGAAGTCGAGAGGTTAAAATAGGGTGTTTATAGCCTGGAAATCAACGAGTTGAATCTCAGCGGGTCGAATTCCCCGCTGCTTGCAGCGAGTAGACTTTTTCGCGGATCGATCCTTCGATCTGCGCCGGGCCAATACCCCGCGGCTTGCCGCGGGGATGCCTTATTCAATTTAAAAACTCGTTTTTGGGGTGGGCTTGAGTTTCGGCTCAAGCCGCTCATGTCCGGCTCTCAATGATCGATTCCAGTTCGCGTCCCCGGGTCTAGCCGCAGTTCACGGGGAGATGTTGGAGCAGTTCGCCAGCGTCCTTTCGATCCCGATGGCCTGTGCCGCGCTGCCAGCTCCAAGAAGGGCGAGGGATTTTCTGACCAGGTCATCCAGTTCGCGGAAGCTGGAGACGAAGCCCTTGCCCATCCGTGTTTTCCCCGATGAATTGTCCTTCGCGGTTCACGACGCAGTTCCATTAGCGAGGCCGATTCGCCGAGAGCCGGGATGAACATAGTCGCTTTTCGGGATAAGGCATCGTTTGACAAGGAAAAAATCCTTGTCAAAGTAAGGAAATGAGCAAAGTCACGAGCAAGCTCCAAGTGACTATTCCCAAGGCGATCGCCAAAGCCCATGGGATCGGACCAGGCACGGAGATCGTCTTCGAATCTGTCGGCGAAGGCATTCGCGTGCATCGAGTGCAGGAGGAAGCGGTCGAATATGGCAGCCCCGAAATCGGAATCGACTTCCGCCTCCGCCTCTTCGACGAAGCGACGGAGAGACAGCGCACGCGGGAGGCGGCGCAGAAAGCTCGTCTCGGCACCGCTGCGGATCGCGGGTGGAAGCGCGAGGATCTCTACGACCGGGGCGATGGCGGGGCTGCTTGGCACGAACCTCCTCGTCTATCGAGTCGATCCGCGCGATCCCGTGAAGCAGGAGCGCGCCGCGCGTTTGATGCGTGAGGGGCTCGTGGCGGGAACGCTGCGCATCCCCCATCAGGCGATTCTCGAATTCGTCGCGGCGACGACGCGCCCCGTCGCCGGTGGCAGCCCCCTGCTGACGCCGGAGGAAGCGCGGCGGGAGGCGGAGGAGCTGGCGATCCAGTTTCCGGTGTTGTTTCCCGACTCGGCCTTGCTGCGTTTGGCTCTGCGCGGCTGGGCGACCTACCGCTTCAGTTGGTTCGACGCCCATCTATGGGCTTATGCGGAGCACTTCGGACTGAATCCGCTGTATTCGGAGGATTTCGAGAACGGTCGCCTCTACGGCAGCGTGCGGGTGGTGAATCCGTTCCGGTGAGGAGGAATCAGCCTTCCCCGTCGTTCCCGATCGCCTCCACGGGGCAAGCGTCGCGGGCCTCCTCGCAGGCGGCGATCTCCTCGGGGGTCGCGGGCTGGCGGATGACAAAGGAATGCGCTCCGGTGTCGTTCCGGGCGAAGAAGTCGGGGACGTGGTGGCTGCACAACTCGCAGTCGATGCATTCGCGATCGACGTAGTAGGTGCCGGGAGCGTTCAGGGAATAGCGGTGATGGAGTTCGGCCATGGGGAGGATACGGGATGGTTGTCTGAGGTGAGCTGGATTTCTGGA